>NZ_JBEZYY010000012.1:0-319185 GCF_040638975.1 Amycolatopsis sp. NPDC024027 | reverse complement strand
CGCCGCGCGCCGCGCCGCACCGCCGCGCCGCACCGCCGCGCGCCCCCCAGTGCGCCGTAACGAACTTTCCTCGTGGCTTCGTCGGTTGCACGGTCCGGTCTGGCGCTTGTGGACTTCCCACTCCGTGGTCTCCCTTGCCGACAGTGGTGGGACGATCATTTGTCCGGTGCGTGTCCGGTGACCGGTTCACCGCTGCGCTGAACGGCCTACGTCATCCGTCCCATTCGGGAAATTATCCGTCCTTTGTCACTCGAACGGCTGATGTTTACGGAGAACTACCGGTACTTGACTGGGGCCTGCCGGTGATCACCGGCGTCGGTCAGCGTGAGTCGGGGCACGCGCCTGGAGAATCGGAGGGCGCCCGTGCGCCGTACCCGTTCCAACAGATCGAGATCCACTGTGCTCACCGCCGGAGCCGCGGCACTGCTCGCCGCGCTCGGCCTGGTTTCCCCGCCTGTCGCGGGGGCCGCTCCCGCGTCCGGTCCGGACGCGTTCAGTGAAACCGCGCAACAGCAAATCGCCGCCCTGCAGGCGGTCAAGGCGGGCCGCACCGCCGCTGAGTCCAAACTGGACAGCAAGCTGCTCGTCGCCGCCAAGGGCGTGGGAAAGCAGCTGAACGCACTGCAGTCTGGGGCCACCGTCTCCGCGGCCGGGACCGTCCTGGTCGACATCCGCGCGAGCAAGGTCTCGCCGGACCTCCTCGCCGGGCTCACCAAGGCCGGGGCGGGGATCCGCGCGGTGTCCGACCGCTACAGCAGCGTCCGCGCCGAAGTGCCGCTCGACAAGGTCGGCGAGATCGCCGCGCGCGGCGACGTCAAGCGCGTCGAGCAGGCCGACCAGGCGATGACCGCCCGGGAACTGGCGACGCCGGCGACGACGCCGGGCAAGTCCGAAACCAAGGCGGAAACCAAGCAGCAGAAGGCCGACCGCATCGCCGGCGAGCTGCAGAAGGCCATCAGCGCCAAGACCCAGCGCAGTGCCGCCGCGGCCGCGCCGCTGGTCAGCGAAGGCGACCGGGCGCACAACGCCGACCTCGCGCGCCAGCAGTTCGGCGTCACCGGTGTCGGCGTCAAGGCGTGCGCCCTGTCGGACGGCGTCGACTCTCTGGCGGCGTCGCAGGCCAAGGGCGAGCTCCCGCCGGACGTCGACGTCATCGCCGGCCAGGAGGGCGACGGCGACGAGGGCACCGCGATGCTCGAGATCATCCACGATCTCGCGCCCCGCGCCGCGCTCGGCTTCGCCTCGGCGTTCAACTCGGACGCCAGCTTCGCGGACAACATCCGCAAGCTGCGCTTCGAGTCGCACTGCGACGTCATCGTCGACGACGTCATCTACTTCAAGGAATCGCCGTTCCAGGACTGGATCATCGCCCAGGCCGTGAACGACGTGACCGCCGACGGCGCGCTGTACTTCTCGTCCGCGGGCAACGAAGGCAACGTCGCCAGCGGCACCGCCGCGCACTGGGAAGGCGACTTCGTCGACTCCGGCAAGTCGGTCGGCAAGTTCGCCGGCACCGCGCACAACTTCGCCGGCGCGGCGGGCAACCAGATCTACGAGCCCATCTCGAACGCGTCCTCGGCCGGCGTCCCGGTGACGCTGCACTGGTCGGACCCGCTCGGCGCGTCCGCCAACGACTACGACCTCTACCTGCTCAACTCCGCGGGGGCCGTGGTCAGCTTCAGCCAGAACGTCCAGGACGGCACCCAGGACCCGTACGAGATCCTGCAGACGCCGGCCTTCGGCGGCACCGGGCTGCGCCTGGCCGTCGTGAAGTTCTCCGGGGCGAACCGCTACCTGTCGCTTTCGGCGCTGCGCGGCCGGTTCTCCGACTCGGCCGACGGGCTCAAGGCCTACAACACCCCGGGCGTGACGGTCGGCCACTCGGCCGCGCGGGACGCCTTCAGCGTCGCGGCGGCCCCGGCGGCCAAGGCGTTCGGCCGGGCCCTCGAGCCGGGCGACCCGGCCAACCCGGCGGGCCCGTACCCGGGCTCGTTCAGCGGTGCCACCAAGGCCGAGCGGTTCACCTCCGACGGTCCGCGGCGCGTGTTCTACGAGGCGAACGGCACGCCGATCACCCCGGGCAACGTGTCCTCGACCGGTGGTGAGGTCCGGAACAAGCCGGAGATCACCGCGGCCGACGGCGTGCAGACCAGCGTGAGCGGGTTCAACCCGTTCTTCGGCACCTCGGCCGCCGCTCCGCACGCGGCCGCCATCGCCGCGCTCGTGCTGTCCGGCAACCCGGGCCTGCCGCCCGCGGAGGTGCGGGAAGCGCTGATCAACACCGCGATCGACATCGAAACCCCGGGCCGCGACAACTTCACCGGGTCCGGCGTCATCCTCGCGGACAAGGTGCTGGCCTACACCGGCGCCAGCCCGCAGCCCCTCGCGGTGGCGAAGCAGCCGACGGTCACCCCGGCCGACGGCGGCTCGGCGCTCGACCCGGGCGACACCGCCAAGGTGACGCTGCCGGTGACCAACGACGGCGACGGCACCGCGGTGTCCACCAGCGTCGTGCTCACCAGCCCGACCCCGGGCGTCACCGTGGCACCGCGCTCGAAGTCCTACGGCACCATCAGCCCGGGACAGACCGGCGTGAACGACTTCACCATCACCGTCCCGGCGAGCCAGCAGCTCGGCGTGCCGGTGGTGCTGAACGCCCGTGTCACCTTCGCCGGCGCGCACTCGCCGACGACGACGTCCTTCGCGCTCCCGGTCGGCACCCCGTCGCCGGTCGCGCAGGACTTCGCCTACGCCGGCGAGCCGGTGGCGATCCCGGACAACAGCCCGGTCGGGGCGTCGGTGACCATCCCGGTCACCGGGGTGGGCCGCGCGTCCAAGGTGACGTTCTCCGTGGACGGCACCACGTGCAGCACCGACTCGACCTCGACGACGGTGGGGCTCAACCACTCCTACGTCGGTGACCTGGTCGGCACGCTGACGTCGCCTTCGGGCGCGAAGGCCACGGTGTTCCAGCGCAACGGCGGCTCGGGCAAGAACCTGTGCCAGGTCGTCTTCGCCGACAACGCGGCGACCGCGTTCAGCACGGTGACATCGGCCAACGCGCCGTTCACCGGTTCGTGGCGGCCGACGCAGGCCCTGACCGGCAACCTCGCCGGCGCGGCGGCCGACGGCACGTGGACGTTCGGTGTGGTCGACGCGGCGGGCGGCGACGCCGGCTTCATCCGTTCGGTCGCACTGCACATCAACGGGTTCGTCCAGCCCCCGGCGGCCGGCGCGCCGTCGAACGTGCGGAGCGTGACGAACAACGGTCCGGTGCACCCGCTGTAACGCACTACCACCGGTACGGGGCTGTCGCGGTGATCGCGGCGGCCCCGTACCGTTTCCCCGTGGCGAAGGCGCGGCAGGTCCCGGGTGGCGGACGTGCCGTCGAAGTACCGCCGGAACGCCTCGCCGGCTGGTTCGAGCGGTTCGCCGGCGGGCACGGGGGAGCGGTGGCGACCGAGGCCACGCCGCACGAAGTGCGCGTGACCGCGGCGGACGGGACCACCGCCACCGCGACCGTCCCTTTCGGACCGCTCGAAGACCCTTCCCTCGACGCCCTGGTGGCGCACGCGCTGGCGCCCCGGCGCATCGCGCTCGTGCTGGTGCGGAAGGGCGGCCACAGCGTCGGCATCGCGCGGGACGGCCGGATCGAGGTCTCGCGCACCGACCGGCACCTCGTGCAGGGCCGCTCCGCCGCGGGCGGGTGGTCGCAGCAGCGCTTCGCCCGGCGTCGCGCGGGCCAGGCGCGCCACGCGCTCCAGGACGCGGCGAAGGACGTCTTCGAAGTGCTCGTGCCCCGGCTGTCCGAAGTGGATGCCGTGGTGCTGGGCGGGGATCGCCGGGCGCTCGACGAGCTGCGTGCGGACCGCCGGCTGGCCCCGCTGTTCGCCCGGGCGGAACCGCGGGTGATCGAGGTCGGCGAGCCGAGCCGCGCCGTGCTCGGCGAAGCCGCCGTGCGGGCGCTGTCCGTGCAGGTCACGCTACGCGACGGGTGAGTGCGGCCACGTCCGGAAAATCCGCTGGCGCGCAGCCCGTACACTGGACTCCGTGGATATCCAGCTGGAGTGACGCCGCGGCCCGAGCGGTCGCTTGACGCTGTCCTCCAAAACGCTCCCTTCTCGAGCGCTGTCCTCCGTTCACCCCCGTCCACGGGAGTTTCCTTGATCACGGCCACCGGCCTTGAGCTGCGCGCGGGTTCGCGCATCCTGCTCAACGGCGTCACCCTCCGCATCCAGCCCGGCGATCGCATCGGCCTCGTCGGGCGCAACGGCGCGGGCAAGACCACCTCGCTGAAGGTCCTCGCCGGCGAAGGCGAGCCGCACGCGGGCGACGTCCGCCGCACCGGCGAGCTCGGCTACCTGCCGCAGGACCCGCGCGAAGGCGATCTGTCGGTCACGGCGAAGGACCGCGTGCTCTCCGCGCGTGGTCTGGACAAGCTGATGCGCGACATGGAGAAGGCGCAGGCCTCGATGGCCGAGCTCGTGGACGAGGCCGCGCGCGACAAGGCCATCAACCGCTACGCCCGGCTCGAAGAGCGCTTCGCCTCCCTCGGCGGGTACGCCGCGGAGAGCGAAGCCGCGCGGATCTGCTCCAACCTGGGCCTCGCCGACCGCGTCCTCGCGCAGACGCTGGGAACGCTTTCCGGTGGCCAGCGCCGCCGCGTCGAGCTGGCGCGGATCCTGTTCGCCGCGGCCGAAGCCGGCGCCGGCGGCAAGTCCGAGACGATCCTGCTGCTCGACGAGCCGACCAACCACCTCGACGCCGACTCCATCAACTGGCTGCGCGGCTTCCTCAAGCAGCACGACGGCGGCCTGGTCGTGATCAGCCACGACGTCGAGCTGCTGGCCGACGTGGTCAACAAGGTGTGGTTCCTCGACGCCACCCGCGGCGAGCTCGACCTGTACAACATGGGCTGGCAGCGCTACCTCGACGCGCGCGCCACCGACGAGAAGCGCCGCCGCCGTGAGCGCGCCAACGCCGAGAAGAAGGCGTCGGCCCTGCAGCAGCAGGCCGCGAAGCTCGGCGCGAAGGCGACGAAGGCCGTGGCGGCCAAGAACATGGCGCGCCGCGCCGAGCAGATGCTGTCCTCCCTCGAGGACACCCGCCACGCCGACAAGGTCGCCCGGATCAAGTTCCCGGAACCCGCGCCCTGCGGCCGCACCCCGCTCACCGCCGAGGGCCTCTCGAAGTCCTACGGCTCGTTGGAAATCTTCACCGGCGTCGATCTCGCCATCGACCGCGGTTCGAAGGTCGTCGTACTCGGGCTGAACGGCGCGGGAAAGACGACTTTGCTCCGGCTGCTGGGCGGAATGGAATCCATGGACACCGGATCGGTCGTTCCGGGTCACGGATTGCGCTTGGGGTATTACGCACAGGAACACGAAACTCTTGATCATGATGCGTCGGTGTGGGAAAACATCCGACACCTCGCTCCGGACACCGGTGCGCAGGAGTTGCGGAACCTGCTCGGCTCGTTCCTCTTCACCGGCGAACAACTCGACCAGCCCGCCGGCACGCTTTCCGGTGGCGAGAAGACCCGGCTCGCGCTGGCGGGCCTGGTCTCCAGTGCTGCCAACGTGTTGCTGCTCGACGAGCCCACGAACAACCTGGACCCGGCCAGCCGGGCCCAGGTCCTGGACGCTTTGCGCAGCTTCGCCGGTGCCGTCGTCCTGGTGACGCACGACCCGGGAGCGGTCGAGGCGCTGGAGCCCGAGCGGGTCATCCTGCTGCCCGACGGGACCGAGGACCACTGGTCGGCGGACTACCTCGAACTTGTCCAGCTCGCGTGAGGCGTGCGTCCATTCGGGTGCAAGATCACTCGCCGTAGAGCACTGGAATGGCCCAATGTGATCGCAATTTCGGCTGTTTCGCGTCTGTCGTCTGGCATTCCGGCGCTCAGTGTTCGATCATTGCCCCGGCAGGGGCCGATATGTGGCCCAGAACACTCTCGGCGGGAAGGCGATCGACGTGGCTGATCTCAAGAAAGGCGCGCGGATCACCGGCAACACGCGCGACAAGCTAGCCGCTGACCTGAAGAAGAAATACGAGAAGGGCTCGAGCATCCGGGCGCTCGCGGAGTCGACGGGGCGGTCCTACGGGTTCGTCCACCGGGTGCTGTCGGAGTCCGGCGTCCAGCTGCGGGGGCGTGGCGGGGCCACCAGGGTCAAGAAGAAGTAGTCGCGGACTGCTGCGCGGGGGGCGCAGCGGGAACTTCGGCCACGCGGAACGCCAGGTGGGCCCCGAGCAGGACCAGCGGGTACACCAGGTAGCCGTACCGGGTGGCCGGGGTGAGCAGGATCAACGCGCCGAGTCCGACGGCGGTGCGCAGCAGTGCGCCGGAGCCGTTCGCGGGGGGCCGGCGCACCAGCCAGACCACCATCGCCACGGCCGCGGCGCCGACGAGCACGAACGCCGCCACCTGGCCGACCGGGCCGGTCTCGGCGATCAGGTGGCCCGGCAGCGGGCTGGCCGCGGGCGACCGCACCACGCCCATCCCGAGCGGGAACCGCACGACGTGCTCGACGAACGCCGCCGGATCCACCAGGTACACCGGCAGGTGCAGGGCGGCCGTCGTCGCCACCAGCGCCGCCGCGAACCGGCCCAGCGCCGCCCAGTCGAGCCCGTTCCCGCGGCGCACCAGCACCAGCACCGCCAGGACGGCGGCCGCGGGCGCGACGATCAGCTTGGCGCTGACGACCAGCGCCAGCACCAGGCCCGACCAGGCGACCCGCCCGGTGGCCGCGAGCGCGCAGCTGAGCACCAGCAGGCCGACGATCGCCAGGTCCGGGCCGGCCACGGCCCAGGTGAGCGCGGTGAGCGGGCAGGCCAGCGCGAGCTGCGCGGCGCCGACCGGCACCCGCGGCCACTTCAGCAGCTTCAGCGTGCCCAGCACGCACGCGCAGGCGGCCAGGGCGAACATCCAGCGGGCGTCGGTGAGCGCGTCGGTCAGCGGCGTGCCGCCGAACAGCGCCCGCGGCAGCCCGAAGATCGCCATGACCGGCCCGTAGGGCGTGTAATCGTTTACCACGGGCGGCCGGCCGAGCGCGGTGACGTCGACGTACGGCGTTCCGTGGTGCAGCAGCAGATCCGCGGACCGCTCGATCACCCAGACCTCGGGCTGCGCGGCCCACGAGAACGGCGTGATCAGCCAGTCCACTCCGGTCAGGCGCCGAATCACCAGAAGTGCCAAGGGGAGGATCATCGCCAACAGTGCCACCGCGGCGATCCCGCACCAGCGTGAACCGGCTACGCCACGCGGCGTACGCCCGCTTCGTGCGGACAGCAGCAGGTAGCCGCTGTGCGCCGCGCCGAAGCCGTACGCGACCGTGGCGAAGTTGCCCCAGACGCGGTAGCCGTAGAACTCGGACACCAGCGCGGTCGGCAGCGCGAAAGCCAGGCAGGCCAGGTAGAACCCCAGGTCCCAGCGCAGGGGGGCGGCCTCTCCCGGGCGCGACGGCGCCGTGAAGAGCCGGGCCGCGCGCCGCCATGCGGGCGCCTGGCCCAGCTCCGTTCCCACGTCGTCAGGCTACCGAGGGGGCCGCCGCCCGGTTCAGCCGACGTCTCGCAGGCGGGGCAGCAGCTTCGCGGCCGCTTCGGAGGCCGCGACGACGTCGTCGCGGCCGGCGGGCATCAGCACCAGCTCGGTGAACCCGGCCTCGAGGTAGCTCTGCGTGAGACGCAGGGCGCTGTCCGCGTCGGCCGGCAGCCGGAACTGCACGGCGCGGCGGACGGTCGCCGGATCACGGCCCACGGCCGCGCAGTGCTCGTCCAGGACACGGGAAAGCCGTTGCAGCTCGGCGATTTCCGTTCCGGGCAGGGCCGCGTTGAGCCAGACGTCGGCGTGCTCGGCGACGACGCGGAGGCCGCGCTTTTCGCCGCTGCTGCCCAGCCACAGCGGGGGTTTCGGTCGTTGCAGCGGCTTCGGATCGCTGATCGCACCGGTCAGGCGGTAATGGCGGCCTTGGTGGTCGGTGACCGGCGCGGTCCACAGCAGACGGAGGATTTCGCAGGTCTCGGCCAGTCTTTCCACGCGTTCCGCCGCCGGCGGCGTGGGCGTGCCCATCATCGTGTCGGTCAGGGTGTCGCCGCCCGCGCCGAGGCCGACGTCGAGCCGGCCGCCGGAGAGGTGGTCGACGGTCACGGCGATCTTGGCGAAGGTGCCCGGGTGCCGGTTGGTGTTGCCGGAGACCAGGCAGCCGATCCGCACCCGCTTCGTGGCTTCGGCCATCGCGGCCAGCAGGCTCCAGCCGTCGAAGATGTCGCCGGTGCGATCGGGGCCCATCGGGGCGAGGTGGTCGAACACCCAGCAGCCGTCGAAGCCGGCGTCGTCGGCGATCGCCCAGATCTCGCGGAGCGCGGCGATGCCGATGTGCTGCTGGGGTGGTTTGAGCCCGATGGCGGTCATGGGGAACTCCTGATCATCAGTTTGTAAAATCATCAGTCAAACTGACGATCAGCGTAGGTGTAGGGTCTGCCCATGTCCAGCGCGCCCCTCGCCGTCACCCAGCGGCTCGGCTACCTGCTCAAGCACGCCCAGCTGCGGCTGGCCGAGCTGGCCGAGCCGCTGTATGCCCCGCTCGGGGTCACCGGGCGGCAGCTCGCGCTGCTCACGCTCTTCGGTGACGGGCCGGCGCGGTCGCAACAGGACGGCGCGGCCCGGCTCGGCGTCGACCGGACGACGATGGTCGCGCTCGTCGACGAACTGGAGGCGAAGGGCCTGGTCCGGCGCGAGGTGGCGCCGGGCGACCGGCGCAAGCGCCTGGTGCTGCTGACTCCGGAGGGGGAGCGCGTCCGCGAGGCGGGGGCGGAAGTCACGCGGCAGGCCGAGGCGCTCCTGCTGGAACCGCTGTCGGCCGAGGATGCCGAGCGGCTGCGCGCCGCCCTGCACCGGGTCGTTCGCGCCGAGTGAACGACCTCGGGAAGCAAACGGGCAACGAGCGCGTTGTCCAGGTCATATCCGGCGAAAACCTCAGCTAAAGTAGAGGTTTCTGATCCTGGGGGTTTCCCGTGGACAACATGTGGGGGCTGTGGAGCTCGGCGATGCGCGCCGGCGACACCCCGAAGGCGCTCACGCGCGGCACGCTCAACCGCGTCGCGCGCTTCGCCCGGCCGCATTGGCGCCGCCTGCTGGCCTTCCTCGTGCTGACCGTCGTCTCGGCCGTGCTCGCCGTGTCGACGCCCGTGCTGGCGGGCAAGGTGGTCGACGCGATCGTCGGCGGCCGCGACGTCACGCTGGTCATCTGGCTCGCCGTGGTGATCGCCGCGCTGGCCGTCGCCGACGCCGGGTTCGGCCTGATCGAGCGCTGGCAGTCCGCGCGCATCGGCGAGGGCATCATCTACGACCTGCGGCGCGCGGTCTTCGAGCACGTCCAGCGCATGCCGATCGCGTTCTTCACCCGCACCCGCACCGGCGCGCTGGTCTCACGGCTCAACAACGACGTCATCGGCGCGCAGCGGACCTTCACCGCGACGCTGTCGGGGCTGGTCACCAACGTCATCCAGCTGGCGCTGTCGCTGGCCGTCATGCTCACGCTGTCGTGGCAGGTCACGCTGATCGCGCTGGTGCTGCTGCCGATCTTCGTCATCCCCGCGCGCCGGCTCGGCCGCCGGATGGCCGGGCTGCAGCGGGAAGCCGCGGACCTCAACGCCGGGATGACCACGCAGATGACCGAGCGGTTCTCCGCGCCGGGCGCGACGCTGGTGAAGCTCTTCGGCCGGCCGGTGCAGGAAGCGGACGACTTCGGGGTGCGCGCGGGGCGCGTGCGGGACATCGGCGTCCGGACCGCGATGCTGACCCGCTGGTTCATGACCAGCCTGACCCTGGTTTCGGCGCTGGCGCAGGCGCTCGTCTACGGCCTCGGCGGTTACCTCGCGCTGACCGGCAAGCTCGCGCCCGGCACCGTCGTGGCGCTGGCGCTGCTGCTGACCCGGCTCTACGCGCCGCTGACCGCGCTGGCCAACGTCCGCGTCGACGTCATGACGGCGCTCGTGTCGTTCGAGCGGGTCTTCGAGGTGCTCGACCTGGAGCCGATGATCAAGGAGAAGCCCGCCGCGCGTGCTCTTTCCGTCTCCGGGGGCGTCTCCGTCGAGTTCGCGGGAGTCCGCTTCGGCTATCCGGCCGCCGACCGGTACTCGCTGGCTTCGCTGGAGGACGTCGCCACGCTCGACCACCGCGGCGGGGAAGAGGTGCTGCACGGCATCTCGTTCCGGGCCGAGCCCGGGCAGATGGTCGCGCTGGTCGGGTCTTCGGGCGCGGGGAAGTCGACGATCGCGTCGCTGCTGCCGCGGCTCTACGACGTCGACTCCGGTTCGGTGCGGCTGTCCGATGTGGACGTCCGGGAGCTGACTTTCGCTTCCCTGCGGGAAACCGTCGGCGTGGTGACGCAGGACGGGCACCTCTTCCACGACACGATCCGCGCCAACCTGGCGTACGCGCGCCCCGGCGTCACCGACGGCGAGATCTGGGAAGCGCTGGAGCGGGCCCGGCTGGGCGAGCTGGCGCGCTCGCTGCCCGACGGCCTCGACACGACGGTCGGTGAGCGCGGCTACCGCCTCTCCGGCGGCGAACGCCAGCGGCTGACCATCGCCCGGCTGCTCCTGGCCCAGCCCAAGGTCGTCATCCTGGACGAGGCGACCGCGCACCTGGACTCGGAGTCCGAAGCCGCCGTCGGCGAGGCCCTGACGCACGCACTGGTCGGCCGCACGGCCCTGGTCATCGCCCACCGGCTCTCGACGGTCCGCGCGGCCGACCAGATCCTGGTCCTGGAACACGGCGAAATCGTCGAGCGCGGCACCCACGACGAACTCCTGGCCGCCAACGGCCGCTACGCCACCCTCCACGCAACCCAGTTCGCCGACCAGGAACCCGCCGTGGCGTGATCAGCGGGGCATCACCTGTGATTGGGGAGGCATCACGTGTGATTGGAGGGGCATCACTCGTGATTGGGCGGGCATCATCGTGATGCCCCTTCAATCACGCGAGTGCCCCCTTCAATCACGCGTGTGTCCCTTCTGATCACGCGTGATGCCCCTCGATGCACGTGTAGAGGGCGGTGACCAGGGCCATTTTGCGGGGGTCGTCGCGGATGAGGGGGCCGAGCTGGTTGAGGGTGTAGCCGAAGGCGATGCCGTTCTCCGGGTCGGCGGCGCCGGTGGAACCGCCGAGGCCGTCGTGGCCGAAGGCGGCGGGGTTGGGGCCGAAGCCGCGGGCGTCGCTGCCGAGGTAGAAGCCCAGGCCCCACTCGTTCGGGAGGCCGAGGACCGCGTCGATCTCCTTGCCCTGGCTTTCGCGGGCCCGGGCGAGGGCCGCCGGCGACAGGAGGGTGCCGTCGGCCAGGCCGGCGTAGATCGTCGCGATCGCGCGGGCCGTGCCGTGGCCGTTCAACGCCGGCATGACCGCCTGCCGCCACGCGGGGTCGTTGGCATCGTGGCCCTGGACGCGCGGGTTCATCAACGCGGCCTGCGCGACCGGACCGGCCGCCGCGAACGCCGTGGCCAGCGCGTTCGCCATCTCCTCGGTCATGACCGGGTCGACCAGCGTCGCGCAGCGGTCCAGGTCGGCGGCCGAGGCGAGGCCGATCGAGAAGTCCGCGCCCAGTGGCCCGGCGACCTGCTCGGCGAAGAACTCGCGGATGCCCTGCCCGGCGATCCGGCGGACGACTTCGCCGACGAGCCAGCCGTAGGCCAGCGCGTGGTAGCCACCCGCGGACCCGGGCTCGTACAGCGGTTCCTGGGCCGCGAACAGCGACGTCATCAGGTCCCAGTCGTACAGCTCCTCGACGCGCACCGGCCGGTCCGGGCCGATCCCGGGCACGCCGGACCGGTGCGAAAGCAGCCACCGCACCGGGATCTCCGCCTTCCCGGCCGCGGCGAACTCCGGCCAGTACTTCGCGACCGGCGCGTCCACGTCGAGTTCGCCCGCGTCGGCGAGCTTGTGCGCGCACAGCGCGGTCATGCCCTTGGTCGTCGACCAGACGTTGGCCAGGGTGTCCGGCTGCCACGGCCGGGCGCGCTCCGGTCCGGACCAGCCGCCCCACAGGTCCGCGACGACCTCGCCGTGCCGGATGGCGGTGAACGCGGCCCCCAGCTCGCCGCGGGAGCGGAAGTTCTCCTCGAAGGCCTCGCGCACCGGTTCGAAGCCGGGCGCGCACTCGCCGTGCACCGTCGCCGTGGCGCTGTCCATCGGACCTCCTCCGGGAGCGACCGGTCCGCACCGACCAGTCGGTATGTCGACGCTAAAACGGCCGGGCGCGTCCGTCAAGACGTGCCCGGCCGGTGCTTTCCGACGAACTACCGCAGCCGGGGGACGATTTCGCCGTACTTCGCCAGCAGCGCGGCGTTCGCCTCGTCGCCACCCTCCACATTGGAGCTCCGCCACAGCGGGACGTCGAGGCCCTCGGCCGTTCCGCGGTCGTAGACCTGGGCCAGCACGAGATTCCACAGGAACGCGCTGACCACAGTGGACAGCGGTGCGGTACGCGGCGCGTCCGCCGGGTAGCTCGCGTCACCCGGGACGACCAGCGAGTCCAGCACCACCGTGCCCTGCTCCACCAGGGTGCTCGACGACCGCTTCGGCGCCGCGGCCACGCACGCCCGCGACGTCACCGCGATGACCGCCGCACCCCGCTTGCGCGCCTCGATGCACAGCTCGACGGGGTAGGGGTTGACGCCGGACGTCGAAAACACCACCAGCACGTCGTCCGGCCCCGGCGCGCGCTCGGCCAGCACTTCCGCGGCCAGGCCGCTGCGCCGCTCGGTCCGCGTGCTGGACACCGCGCCGTGCAGCGGGAGCAGCTCCGGGTGGTAGAGCGGATAGACGCAGGCCAGCCCGCCGGCCCGGTAGAACGTCTCGGCGACCGCGGCCAGCGAGTGCCCGGCGCCCGCGGTGTAGACCAGTGCGTCGGCCCGGATCACCCCCAGCACCAGGTCCGCCGCGGCCCGCACCGATTCGGCGTTGACCTGCTCGACTTCGGCCAGCTGCCGGGCGACGCTGCCGGCGATGTCCGTGGCGCTCACCACACCCACCCTTCCGTCGGGGATCGGGCGCCGAATCTACCGTGCGGACCACTTCGCGCGGTGGAATAGCCGGGTGGGGGACCGAGGTTGACCCGCATGGCGGGGGAACAGGAGGACGCGGGTGGGCGAGGTGGATCCGGCGGTGGCCGGGTGGCCGGCGCGGGGGCGGACCCGGGCGGTCGTGCTCGTGCTGCACGGCGGCGCGGAGCGGGGCACGGGCACCGTGCCGCCCTGGAAACTGGCCTACGTCAGGATGGTCCCGATCGCGCGCGCCCTGCACCGGGCCGGCCGTAAGGACGGCGTCGAGGTGCGGCTGCTGCGCAACCGCCGCTACGGCTGGAACGCGCCCGCCGAGGACCCGGTCGGCGACGCCCGCTGGGCCCTCGACCGCATCCGCGAAGACCACCCCGGCCTGCCGGTCGTGCTGGTCGGTCACTCGATGGGGGCACGGGTCGCGCTGCGCGTGGCCGATGACCCGGCCGTGCGCGGCGTCTGCGCGCTGGCGCCGTGGACGCCGCGGGGCGAGCCGGTCGACGCCGTCGCCGGGAAGTCGGTGCTCGTCGTGCACGGCACCCGCGACCGGATGACGAGCCCGGCGGAATCGCACGCCTACGCCGAACGGGCCGCGGACGTCGCCGCCCGCGTCGCCCGGTTCGAAATCGCCAACGAGGGTCACGCGATGCTGCGCCGAGCCCGGGTCTGGACCCGGCTGACGGTGGCGTTCACCCTGGATCTGCTCGCCGGGGACGACGGCGGGACCCTCCGCGGGGCGTGGGCCGCGAGCGGGCCCGACCGGCTGCGGATACCGGTGTGAAAGTGCCCCGATCAGGGCATTCGGCGACACGCGCCGCGGGGGTGCGGCGACTACGATCGATCACCGGCGAACCTGGCCGGCCGGAGGGAGTACCCGTGACCACTTCGAGCGCTGACCGGGCGTCGGCCCGGGACGTCCCGGACGGGACCCGGTGGCCGGGCCTGGCCACCCCGCCGCACTCCGCGCTGCGCGCGCGGATCGCCGCCGCGCTGTTCCGCCACGCGATCCGCCCGCTCGACGTCCGGGCGACCTTCCCGGACGGCACCGTGCTCGGCGCCGGCGGCCCGGAGGCACCCGAGATGCGGATCCTGCGCCCCGAGGCGTTCTTCCACCGCATGGGCGTCGACGCCAAGATCGGCTTCGGCGAGTCCTACATGGCCGGTGACTGGACCGCGTCCGACCTGGCCGAGGTGCTCACGCCGTTCGCCGAGCGGATGGCCACGCTCGTCCCGCCGGTGCTGCAGAAGTTCCGCCGGCTCGCCGAGCGGACGCAGCCGCCGTCCGAGGAGAACACCCTCGAGGGCGCGCGGGCGAACATCCACCGCCACTACGACCTGTCCAACGACCTGTTCGGCGCCTTCCTCGACGAGTCGATGACGTACTCCTCGGCGCTGTTCGGCCCCGGCGACGACCTCACCGCCGCGCAGCACCGCAAGATCGACAGCGTGCTCGACTACGCCGGCGTCCGCGACGGCAGCGACGTCCTCGAAATCGGTACCGGATGGGGTGAACTCGCCATCCGCGCCGCGGCCCGCGGCGCGCACGTGACGTCACTGACCATTTCGGAGGAGCAGCGCGCGCTGGCGACCGAACGCATCGCGGCGGCCGGGTTCTCCGACCGCGTCGAAGTGAAGCTGTGCGACTACCGCGAGTCGAGCGGCCGGTACGACGCCGTGGTCAGCGTCGAGATGATCGAGGCCGTCGGCGCGTCCTACTGGCCGGCGTTCTACGCCACGATCGGGGACCGGCTGCGCCCCGGCGGGCGGTTCGGCCTGCAGGCCATCACCATGGACCACGACCGGATGATGGCGGCGTCACGCGCCTACGGCTGGGTCCACAAGTACATCTTCCCGGGCGGCCTCATCCCGTCGGTGCGGTCGATCGAGGAGGGCGTCAAGGCGGACACCCGGCTCAAGCTGGCCGGTATGCGCGAGTTCGGCCAGGACTACGCGCGCACGCTACGGTGGTGGCGCGAACGGTTCCTGCACCGCTGGGCCGACATCGCCGGGTTCGGGTTCGACGACGTCTTCCGCCGGATGTGGGAGTTCTACCTGGCCTATTCCGAGGCCGGGTTCCGGTCCGGGTACCTCAAGGTCCACCAGTTCGGCTACGAGGCAACCGGCCGGTAACCGGTCGCGGCAACCCGACCCCGGTGCCGCACGTCCTCCTGTCGAGGACGTGCGGTGTACTGACGGCGACACGTTTTGTCCGGATCGGGATTGGGTGATGGTGATGACGTACCGTGGCGACGACGGCGGGCGCCGGATGCCGCCGCCCCGGCCGCCTGGCGGCCGCTCCCGGGACCACCAGCGCGCGCAGATGATGCCGCTGCCCGGGCGGGGCCGCAGCCCGTACGACGAGCGCACCCGCCCGATGGGCACCCGCGACCCCGAGTACGCCCCGCCCCCGCCGCCGCGGCAGGACCCGCCCGGCCGCCCGGCCGGGGACGACTACCCGCCGTCCCGGCCGCCGCGCCGGCGTCGCTGGAGCATCGGCAAGGTCCTGGGCGCCCTGGTGCTCGCGTTCGTCGTGTTCCTCGCCGGCATCTGGGTGTACCTCGAGTTCTCGATCAAGCGCGTCGACGCGCTGGAGGACTACTCCGGCCGCCCGGTGGCCGCGTCCGGCACCAACTGGCTGATCGTCGGCTCGGACAGCCGTGAAGGCCTGACCGCGGAGGACGAGGAACGGCTCGCCACGGGCGACGTCGCCGCGGCGGGCGGCGGGCAGCGCACCGACACGATCATGGTCGCGCACCTGCCGGACAACAGCTCCAAGCCGACGCTGCTGTCGCTGCCGCGCGACTCGCAGGTGTCGATCCCCGGCCACGGCAAGAACAAGATCAACGCGGCGTTCTCGCTCGGCGGCCCGAAGCTGCTCGCGCAGACCGTCGAAGGCGCGACCGGCCTACACATCGACCACTACGCGGAGATCGGCTTCGGCGGGTTCGCCAAGATCGTCGACGCGATCGGCGGCGTCGAGATGTGCATCGACAAGGACATGAACGACACGGTGACGGGGATCAGCATCAAGGCGGGCTGCCCCCAGTCGCTCGACGGCCGGTCGGCGCTCGGCTTCGTCCGGATGCGCCACAGCGACGCGACGCCGCGGTCGGACCTCGACCGCGTCGCCAACCAGCGCAAGTTCATCGGCGCGCTGGTCAGCCAGATCGCCAGCCCCGGCACGCTGCTGAACCCGTTCGACTTCTTCCCGCTGCTGTCCTCGGCCCCGGACGCGCTGACCATGGATTCCGGCGACCACGTGCACAACCTCGCCGGCCTGGCGATCGCGATGCGCGGGATCTCCTCCGGCGGCGTGGTGACGACGACGGTGCCGGTGACCAGCGGGTCGGCGGAGAACTGGGACAAGGCCAAGTCGAAGCAGCTGTTCGACGCGCTGAAGAACGACACCGAGGTCCCCGACAGCGTGATCGTGAATTGATTCGCGCGTGACGTCCCGGCCGGGGCACCATGAGCTGCATGGAAACCCCGGCCGAGACCTACCGCGAAGGTGACCTCACGCTGACCCGCTGGCACCCGGGCGACCGGCCCGTGCTGACGGCGGTCGTCAGCGGCTCGCTGGCGCACCTGAGGCCGTTCCTGATCTGGGTCGCCGACGGGTACACCGACGACGACGCGGCGGAGTTCCTCCGGCTGACCTCGAACCACTGGGAGAGCGGCGAAGCGTACTCGTACGCTTTGCGGCTGGGCTCGGAGGTGGCGGGCGGCATCGGCGTGGTGCGCCGCGACGGCGGCGTCGAAATCGGCTACTGGCTCGCGGCCGGCTTCGTCGGCCGGGGCTTGATGACCCGGGCCGTCACGCTGCTGACGGAGGAGGCGTTCCGCCTCGGCGCCGGGTACGTCGAGATCAAGCACGACGAGCGGAACGTCCGAAGTGGAGCGGTGCCCGCGCGCCTCGGCTTCACCCGGGTGCGCTCGGAACCGGCGGAGAAGCCGCTGGCCCCGGCGTGCACGGGCACCAACCACGTGTGGCGGCTCGTCCCTCGCTAGGAGACCTTGTTCCGCTCCCGCAGCACCTTGAGCGCCTCATCGGCGTGGACGGTGAAGTTGAGCTCGCTCTTGATCTTCGCGATGATCTTCCGGTCTTCGCCGATGACGAAGGTGGCGCGCTTGGTGTGCATGGGCAGGAGTTTCCGCCACACGCCGAACTGCTTCGCGACCTCACCCTCCACATCGGACAGAAGCGGGTAGTCGAAGCTGTTGGCCGCCGAGAAGGCCCGCTGCTTGGTGATGGCGTCCGGGCTGATCCCGACGCGGTGCGCGCCGACCGCCGCGAACTCCGCCGCGAGATCGCGGAAGTGGCAGCTCTCGGCGGTGCAGCCCCCGGTCATCGCGGCCGGGTAGAAGAACAGGACCACGGGCCCGGTGGCCAGGAAGTCCGAGAGCGTGCGCTCCTGGCCCTCGTCATCGGGCAGCGTGAAATCGGGGGCGAGGTCTCCGGCGTCCATGGACGTCCCTTCTCGTCGGCGGCAGAACCCATCCTGCCGGGTCTTCGGAGCCAGCGCTTCACCGGCTTGGTCGTGCCGGTCTGTTGGTTGCGTGGTTTCCCCGCTCCTCTGGTTGCGTGGTTCCCCGCTCCTCTGGTTGCGTGGTTCCCCACTCCTCTGGTTGCGTGGTTTCCCCGCTCCTCGTCCTTTGATTGTTCGACACCGGAGAGCCGGCCTCAAGGGCGCCTTCGGCGTCGCTTCGCGATGAGCAAGCTCACCCTTGACCCCGGCTCTCCGGTGTTGACTGCGGCGGGGACGAGGGGCGGGGGAGGTGTAGGGCGGGTGGTTGGGTTCGGCCGTGGGCCGTCGGTGCCGGTTGAGGGCCGCCTCGTCGGCGGTGGATTCGCTCAAGTTCGCGGGTGGCGGGCGATCATCTCGTCGACCTCGTCGCCCGTTGCCGAATCCGCCACGAACGGGCCGCGGGCCGCGATCACCCCGAGCTGGCGGAGCCGGGCCGCCTGCTCGTGCGTGCGCACTCCCTCCGCCCCCACCCGCAAGTGCAGTTCGCGGGCCCGGGTGATCAGCTGCGTCAAGTGGCGCAGGTCGGGCTCCGCCGGGTCGTCCGTGTCCAGCGCGTCGACCACCGGGCCCGACAGGATCACGTGCCGCACCGGGAGGCGGTGCTGGGGGATCAGCTCCAGGTCCGCCGACCCCGAGATCGTCAGCACCAGCTGGGCGCCCAGGTCGGCCAGGACCGCCAGGGAGTCCAGGACCTCGCCGCGGGGGTCGAGCATCGAGTCGCGGTCCGTGCACAGCCTCAGTGCCCGTGCCGGGAGCTCGTGCTTGTCCAGCTGCTCCTTCACCAGCAGCACCAGGTCCGGGTCGATGGCCAGCCGGGCCGGGAGCCGCACGCAGACGTCCGGTGCCGCGTCGCCCAGGTGCGTGCGCCAGCGGGCCGTCGCCGCCAGGGATTCGGCGAGGAGCCAGCGGCCCAGCGGCACCGTCATGCCCGTGGTCTGGGCCAGCGGGTAAAACTCGTCGGAGCCGAGCTCGCCCTTCTCCGGGTGGTTCCACCGCAGCCCGGCGTTGACCGCGGCGAGCTCGTCCGGCCGGGACAGCTTCACCGTGGGCTGGTAGACGAGCGAGAACTCGCCGTTCTCCAGCGCGCCGGCGATCACCGCGCCCAGCTGGTAGCGGCCGCGGTCGCGGGCGTCCAGCTCCGGGTCGAACAGCATCCACTGCGCCTTGCCGGCCTCCTTGGCCCGGTGCAGCGCGATCTCCGCCGCCCGCAGCAGTTCCGCGGCGCCGCCCTCGACCGCGGCGCGCACGACGATGCCCGCGCTCGCGCTGACGCCGATGCCGTGCCCGCCGAGGTAGATCGGCTCGTTGAGGTCCTCCAGGGCCCGCTCGACCAGCCCGACGACCTCGGTCGCCGCCAGCTCGCCGCGCAGCAGCACCGCGAAGCCGTCGCCGGACAACCGGGCGACGAACCCGTCGTGGTGGCCGGTGAACACCGCCGACAGCTTGCTGGCGACCCCGCGCAGCACCTGGTCGCCCACCCCGGCGCCGAGACCGTCGTTGATCACCTTGAAGCCGTCGACGTCGAGGTAGATCAGCGCGATGTCGTCGCGCGCGCCGGCGCCGAGCGCGGCTTCGAGCTTGGTGGTGAACGACGACGCGTTCGGCAGCCCGGTCAGCGGATCGTGCACGTTCTGGTGCAGCAGCCGCTCCTGCAGCAGGTGCAGCTCGTTGGCGTCCGACACCATCAGCACCGGGTAGACCGAACCGGGCCGGTCGCCGGGCAGCCGGGCGAGCGTCACGTCGGTCCAGAGCTGGCCGTCTTCGGTGTGGTCGAGCAGCATCCGCTCCTGGTAGCGGTCGCGGCCCGTGCGCACCTGCTCCAAGCCTGCCTTGAGCCGCGAGACGTCGTGGTCGGTCGAGCCGAGGCCGGTGATGTGCCTGCCCCGCAACCGATGCGGCGAGCAACCGAGCAGCTGGCCGAGGGCGAGGTTCGCCTCCACGATGGCGCCGTCGGGGTCGGCCAGCGCGATCCCCATCGGCGACGCGGCGTACAGCGCGGTGAACCGCAGCAGCGCGCCGTCGTGCTGCGAGCCGGCTTGGTCGACCGCTTCGTTCGCGACCTCGAGCAGCAGGGCCTCGAGCTCCTCCGGGGGAAGCGTTACTCCTTTGGTGTCGGCCAACGTCGCCGCCCACCGGCGCGCCACGTCCAGTAGCCCTGACGCGGCACCGGGTTCAGGCACACTCCACCTCTTCACGCACAGGTATGGCCAGGTCGGACACGGTGTCGGGGATCATGAAGCCACACCAGGCAGCCTTCGCCCACGATCGATGCCACGCCATCATGTGCGTGACGGGGTGTCTACCGGCTGAACGAGTGAACGAATCTCCACAAACGGTAACTTTTCGTTACCTAGTGTATGCGGTGGTGGACGGATGCCGGGTCAGCGCGGGGTCAAGCAGACCGGCAGCCCGTCCGCCGGCACCGGCAGCGAGACGTAGTCCCAGCGCGCGGTGTAACTCTCCGGAACCGACCAGCGGTACGCCCGCAGCAGTTCGTGCATCAGCAACTTCACCTCGAGACCGCCGAAGTGCAACCCGATGCACTTGTGCGCGCCGCCGCCGAACGGCATCCACGCCATCCGGTGCGACTTGTCCTCGCGCCGCGGTTCGGCGAAGCGTTCGGGGTCGAAAGCGAAGGGGTTCGTCCAGCACTCGGGCGTGAAGTGGTTGACCGTGGGCGAGACGCCGACCAGGGTGCCCGCCGGGATGTAGTGGCCGAGCACTTCGGTGTCCTTGACGGTCTGGCGGGTCAGCGACGGCACCGGCGCGACCAGCCGCAGCGCCTCCTTCATCACGAGGTCGAGGGTCTCCAGCCGCTCCAGCGCCGCGATGTCGGGCAGGTCGTCGCCCAGGGCCAGGGACTCCGCGCGGGCGCGTTCCTGCCATTCCGGGTGCTTGGCCAGGTAGTAGGCCATGGCGCTGCTGGTGATGGTCGTCGTGTCGTGCGCGGCCATCATCAGGAAGATCATGTGGTTGACGACGTCGGTGTCGGAGAACCGGTCGCCGTCCTCGGTGGTGGCCTGGCAGAGCGCGGTGAACAGGTCGTCGCCGCCCGAACGTCGTTTGGCGGGCAGGTTTTCGCCGAAGTAGCGCTCGAGGACCTTCCGGCCGTGCAGCCCGGCCGACCAGCGCCCGCCCGGCACCGGGAAGCGCACGAAGGCGGTGCCGGCCCGCACCGAGCTGACGAACGCGCGGTTGATCCGGGCCGCGTCGCCGCCGCTGCGCATGCCCATGAACACGCGGGTCGCGACGTCGAGGGTCAGCTGCTTGAGCGCCCAGTACAGCCGCGGCCGCTCGCTCGAGCCCCAGCTCGCGACGCCTTCGCGCAGCGCGGGCCCCATTTCGGCGACGTAGCCGGCCAGCCGCGGGCGCGTGAAGGCCTCCTGCATGATCCGGCGGTGCAGGTGGTGCTCGCCGAAGTCCATCAGCATCAGGCCGCGCTCGAAGAACTTCTCGATGAAGAACTTCCAGCCCTCCTGCGAGAACGCCTTGTCCTTGTTGACGAGCGCGATCTGCGTGGCTTCGGGCCCGGACAGCGCGACGATCTTCCGGCCGAAGCCGCCGGTCCACGACACCGGGCCGTAGAGCTCGTAACGGCGAAGGCCGAACGCCGGGCCGAAGCGCATCATCTCGAGCATGTGCCCGACCACCGGCGGTCCCGCGTCCCCGGGCACCGGCTTGAGGCCGCTGCCCGCGGGTGGCGTCGCGAGTTCCTCGACGGGCCAGCGCGACCGCAGCCAGCGCTCGTCGACCTTGGGCGGCAGGGGAAGTGCGGTCAGCGTCGGCACGCGTTCGCGCAGTGCTTCGGCGGCTCGGCTCACGGTGCCCGGCAAAGTGACCACCTCCTGCGTCGAGATCGGCTGTCCTCCACGATGCACCCTTGTTGACGGTCTGACAACACCTCGCCGGCCCTCTTTTCGGGTGATGCGGGAGGGGCCGGGCCGGTCGCTGTGACCGGATGCTCACCGGTTTCTCATTGCGTGCTCGTGGACTTGCCCACCGCTCGCCGGTACTCGCTCGGCGTGACGCCGCGGACCCGTTTGAACGCCGCGCTGAAGCCGAAGGCGTCGGCGTACCCGACATGGCGGGCGACTTCCGAGACGGTGGTGGCGGTCCGCTCGGCCAGCAGGTCCGCCGCGAGCGCCATCCGGCGCCGGGTGAGGTAGGTGAGCGGTGGTTCGCCGACCAGCTCGGCGAACCGCTTGGCCAGGGTCGAGCGGGAAACCCCGGCGCGCGTGGCCAGCGCGGCGACCGTCCACGGCGCCGCAGGCTCGTCGTGCAGCAGGCGCAGCGCGGGGCCGGTCACCGGGTCGCGCTGGGCGCTCCACCACGCCGGGGGTTCGCCGCCGGGCCGGTCGAACCACTCGCGGAGGGTGCAGACGAGCATCCAGTCGAGCAGCCGGTCGAGCACCACCTGCTGGCCGGGCGTGTCGGCGGCGACCTCGGCGGCGAGGTGGTCCAGGACGGCGTCGCCGGTGCCCCCGCCGCCGACGCGCAGCACGGCGGGCAGGGCGTCCAGCAGCGGGCGGCTGACCTCCCCGCCGGCCGGGTAGGCGCCCACGATCAGCGTGGTCGGTCCCTCGCCGTCGTCGCGCCAGCCGCGCCGGTGCCGCGTCCCGCCCAGTTCCGGTGCGGCGCAGTACTCGCCGCACGCGACGGGCTCGGCGGCAGTGCCGATTTCGTCGACGAAGGTGAACGTCCCGGGGCCGCGCACGACGACGGTGTCGTAGGCGCTCAGTGGCTCGGGGGTGCCCCGCTCGGGGACGATCCAGCCGCCGCCGGACAGCACGGTGCACAGGGTGAGCGGCGCGCCGTCGACGAAGTGCAGCGAGAACGGTGGCGACAGGGCCGAGCTGCCGAACAGCGAGCCGTGGGCGCGTACGCCGCGGAAGAGGTCACCGAAGACGTCCACACCCTCGAGGTTAGACGAATGGACAGGGAATCCGGCTTCTCGCCCATGGGATCGTCCGGACGCGTCCGGTTGAATGGCGACCATGACCGCCTTGACTTCCGACGACCTCGAGTTCCTCCGCCGCCCCCTGCACGGCTTCCTGACCGTGGCCGCCGGCGAGCCCCGCCCGGTGTGGTTCGAGGCCACCGACGACGGCCTCATCCAGCTGTTCACCGAACCGGACGCGCTCAAGGTACGCCGCGCGCGCCGCGACCCGCGGGCGTCGATCGTGGTCGCGGCGCCGGTGGGGGAGCGGGAACGGTGGGTGTCGGTGGCGGGCCGGGTTTCGGTGGAACCCGGCGGCGCCCACGACCTCGCCGCCCGCCTGGCGGCCCGGTACTGGGATCTCGGCGACCCGGTGCGCGCGGCCGATCTCGAGGCGATCCTGAAGGCGGACCAGGTGCGGCTGGTGCTCCACCCGGAAACCGTGCGCCGCTACGCCTACTGACGGGAGACGATGCCGACGTGGCCGAGCTGCCCCTGCACGATCGAGCGGGCACCGCGCTGCTCGCCGTGCGCCCGATCGCGGAACGGGATCTGCCGGCGCTGCCCGCGGCGCTGGTGGTGGCCGTCCACGCCGGCGCCGTCCTGATGATGTTCGACAAGCGTCGCAGGCAGTGGGAACTGCCCGGCGGGATGCGCGAGCCCGGCGAAACCTGCCGCGAAGCCGCCGCGCGCGAGCTGGCCGAGGAAACCGGCATCCGCGGGGCGGCGCTGACCTTCGCCGTGGTGGCCGAGTTCGCCCTGACCGAGCCCGCCCGCCGGGAATCCCTCGCCGTCTACCGGACCGAACTGATCACCGCGCCGCGGCTGACCCTCGGCGACGAAGGGCTCGGCTTCCGCTGGTGGTCGCCCGGCGACCCCGTCGAGGCGGACATGAGCCCCTTGGACGCGGAACTGGCCGCGCGAGTGGCCACGACGTGAACCGGCCCCGCCCTGGCGAACCAGGGCGGGGCCGGGTGCCTCGGGAGCTCAGTCCCAGTCGAGCGCGCCGCCCGACTGGTATTCGATGACGCGGGTCTCGAAGAAGTTCTTCTCCTTCTTCAGGTCCATCGCCTCGGACATCCACGGGAACGGGTTCTCGGTCTCGCCGAAGATCGGGGCCAGCCCGATCTGCTGCGCGCGCCGGTCGGTGATGAAGTGCATGTACTGCTCGCACAACTGGGCCGACAGGCCGAGCATGCCGCGCGGCATGGTGTCGCGCGCGTACTTGACCTCGAGCTCGCACGCCTCTTTCAGCATCCCGCGCACCTCGGCCTGGAACTCTTCGGTCCACAGGTGCGGGTTCTCGATCTTGATCTGGTTGATGCAGTCGATGCCGAAGTTCAGGTGGATCGACTCGTCGCGCAGGATGTACTGGTACTGCTCGGCGATGCCGACCATCTTGTTCCGGCGGCCCAGCGACAGGATCTGCGCGAAGCCGGTGTAGAACCACATGCCCTCGAAGATCACGTAGAACGCGACGAGGTCACGCAGGAACGCCGTGTCGGCTTCCGGCGTCCCGGTCTTGAAGTCCGGATCCTCCAGGTGCTGCGTGTACTTCAGCGCCCACGCGTCCTTGTCCGAAATGGACGGAACCTCGCGGTACATGTTGAACAGCTCGCCCTCGACCAGGCCGAGGCTTTCGCAGATGTACTGGAAGGTGTGCGTGTGCACGGCCTCCTCGAACGCCTGGCGCAGCAGGTACTGGCGGCACTCGGGGTTGGTGATCTGCCGGTACACCGCGAGCACGATGTTGTTGGCCACCAGGGACTCCGCGGTCGCGAAGAAGCCCAGGTTGCGCTTGAGCATCTGCCGCTCGTCCTCGGTGAGGCCGTCCTTCGACTTCCACAGCGCGATGTCGGCCTGCATGGCGACCTCGGTCGGCATCCAGTGGTTGTTGCAGCCGGCCAGGTACTTCTCCCAGGCCCAGGTGTACTTCATCGGCAGCAGCTGGTTGACGTCGGCGCGCGCGTTGATCATGCGCTTGTCGTCGACGTTGATCCGGGCGGCGCCGACCTCGATCTCCCCGAGGCCGGTCGCGTCCGTCGTCTCCACGTTGGTCATCTGTACAGGGGTTCCTTTACTGGCAGGCTTCGCAGTCGGGGTCGTCGATGCGGCAGGCGGCGCCTTCGGTGGCGACGAAGTCGACGTCCGGCTCGGGCTTGGGCGAAGGCGCGGGAACAGGCGCCGGTGCCGGCGTCGGCGCGGGGGCCGGGGCAGCCGCGGCGGGAGCCGCCGGGGCCGGGGTCGCCGAGACGGCGTTCAGCTTGCCGTCGGTGCCGCGCAGGGTGCTCTTCTCCACGTGCGTCGCGGACTGCGCGCGCAGGTAGTACGTGGTCTTGAGGCCCTTGTGCCACGCGTAGCGGTAGAGCTGGTCGAGCTTGCGGCCGCTCGGCGCCGCGATGTACAGGTTCAGCGACTGCGCCTGGTCGATCCACTTCTGGCGCACCGAACCGGCGTCGACGATCCACTTCGACTCGATCTCGAACGCCGTGGCGTACAGCGCCTTCAGGTCGTCCGGCACGCGGTCGATCTGGCCGAGGCTGCCGTCGAAGTACTTGAGGTCGCTGACCATGACCTCGTCCCACAGCCCGCGCGCCTTGAGCGAGCGGACCAGGTGCGGGTTGACGACGGTGAAGTCGCCGGACATGTTCGACTTGACGAACAGGTTCTGGAACAGCGGCTCGATCGACTGGCCGACCCCCGAGATGTTGGAGATCGTCGCGGTCGGCGCGATCGCCATCACGTTGGAGTTGCGCATGCCGACGGTCTTGACCCGCTCGCGCAGCGGCGCCCAGTCCAAAGTGGACGAGGTGTCGACGTCGAGGCCGTCACCCTGGCGGGCGTCGATGAGCAGCTGCAGCGAGTCGATCGGCAGGATGCCCTTGCTCCACAGCGATCCCTCGAACGACTGGTACTGCCCGCGCTCCTCGGCGAGGTCGGTCGACGCCGAGATCGCGTAGTAGGAGAGGTGCTCCATCGAGACGTCGGCGAACTTCACGGCCTCGTCGGAGGCGAACGGGACGCCGATCTCGAACAGCGCGTCCTGGAAGCCCATGATGCCCAGGCCGACCGGGCGGTGGCGCAGGTTGGAGCGGCGCGCCTCCGGGATCGTGTAGAAGTTGATGTCGATCACGTTGTCCAGCATGCGGACGGCCGTGCGCACGGTCTTCTCGAGGCGCTGGGTGTCCAGGCCTTCGGGCGTGACGTGCTTGAGGAGGTTCACCGAACCGAGGTTGCAGACCGCGACCTCGTCGACGGTGGTGTTCAGCGTGATCTCGGTGCACAGGTTGGACGAGTGCACGACACCGACGTGCTGCTGCGGCGAGCGCAGGTTGCACGGGTCCTTGAAGGTGATCCACGGGTGGCCGGTCTCGAACAGCATGGTCAGCATGCGGCGCCACAGGTCGACCGCGCGGACGCGCCGGAACACCTTGATCTCGCCGCGGTCGGCCATCGCCTCGTACTCGCGGTAGCGGGTGGCGAACTCGTTGCCGTAGAGGTCGTGCAGGTCCGGCGTCTCGTTCGGCGAGAACAGCGTCCACTGCGCGTCGGCCTCGACGCGGCGGAGGAACTCGTCCGGCACCCAGTTCGCGGTGTTCATGTCGTGGGTGCGGCGGCGGTCGTCACCGGTGTTCTTGCGCAGGTCGAGGAACTCCTCGATGTCGACGTGCCACGTCTCGAGGTACGCGCAGGCCGCGCCCTTGCGCTTGCCGCCCTGGTTGACCGCGACGGCGGTGTCGTTGGCGATCTTGAGGAACGGCACGACACCCTGGGACTGGCCGTTGGTGCCCTTGATGTGCGCGCCGAGGCCGCGGACCGGGGTCCAGTCGTTGCCGAGGCCGCCCGAGTACTTGGCCAGCAGCGCGTTGTTCTTGTACGCCTGGAAGATCGAGTCCAGGTCGTCGTCCACCGTGGTCAGGAAGCAGGACGACAGCTGCGGGCGCGTGGTGCCCGAGTTGAACAGCGTCGGCGTCGAGGCCATGAAGTGGAAGCTCGACAGCAGTTCGTAGAACTCGATGGCACGGGCTTCGCGGTCGTCCTCGCGGATCGCGAGACCCATGGCGACGCGCATGAAGAACGCCTGCGGCAGCTCGAAGCGGGTGCCGTCGTGGTGCTGGAAGTACCGGTCGTACAGCGTCTGGAGGCCGAGGAAGCCGAAGTCGAGGTCGCGCTCCGGGCGGATCGCGGCGGTGATCTTGTCGAGGTCGAAGCGCTGCAGCTCGGCGTCGACCAGCTCCAGCTCGATCGCGCGGCGCAGGTAGGCGCGGAAGTACGCGGGGTACTCGCCGGCCATCTCGTCCTGGCTGGCCAGGCGCGGGGTGCCGGCGAGGTAGCTCAGCGCCTCGCCGCGCAGCTTGTCCAGCAGCAGCCGCGCGGAGACGTAGGAGTAGTTCGGCTCCTGCTCGACCAGCACGCGGGCGGCCAGGACCTGGGCCAGGGCCAGCTCGTCGGCGCTGATGCCGTCGTAGAGGTTGCGCTTGGCCTCGGCCAGCACCGGCTCGGCGCTCACGTCTTCGAGACCGGCGACGGCCTCGCCCACGACGTGGGACACGCGGGCCCAGTCGAGCGGGCGCAGGACGCCGTCGGTGCCCTTGACGTTCAGCGAGACCTCGGTCGCGGCCGGCTTGGCGGCCTCGCGGGCCTTGGCGCGCTCGTCGCGGTAGAGGACGTAGGCGCGGGCGACCTTGTGGTGCTCACCGCGCATGAGGGCGAGCTCGACGATGTCCTGGATCTGCTCGATGTGCAGGGCGGTCTCGGGGCCGGCGTGGCGCAGCAGGGTGGTCTCCACCTGCTGGGTCAGCTCCGCGACGACGTGGTGGACGCGGGAGGACGCGGCGGCGTCGCCGCCCTCGACCGCGAGGAACGCCTTGGTCAGCGCGACCGAGATCTTCCCGGCGTCGAACGGCGACACGCTGCCGTCCCGCCGGATGACCCGGATCGCGGTGGGTGAGGCGGTCCCGGAGGGCCGCTGACCGGTTTCGACTGACATGCGTGTCTCCAAGTTTTCGGGCGCGTTCGATCGCCACACGGCGTCATGAGGCCGTGCGCTGCGGTTTCTTGCAAGCTGCCCGGCCGCCCTCTGCAGCGGTCTCCCCGTCGCTGGGGGCTGCCGGTGTTAGGAGACTACATGTTGGGGTCGATGTGCGCGCGGGACCCCAGATGGCGTGTCGTGAGTTCACCCTGGCGGGGTCGCGTGATCACCCAGAGGTGCTGCTCAAGCCCCGAAAACCAGCTCGCTGCCGGGCAGGGCGAGGCTCAGGAACGGGCGCCGGCCGGCCAGGTAGCCGAGCGGGCCGCCCGCGTTGATCGTCCAGTCGGCCGCGGCGAGCCGGGGCCGGATCTTCGCGCCGACCGGGGTGCGCACGGGGGTGCCGTCGCGGTCCTGGAGGACGTCGAACCGGCTGGGGAGGGCGAGCGGCGAACCCGGCCTCGGCGTGAAGGCCGCGGTGGCGATCCAGTCGTCACCGGTCGCCGCGGTGTACGTGCGGTCGGTGAACTGCAGGGCCGCGAGGTCCTTCGGGATGGCCCACAGCTCGCGGCCGCCGGCGAGGGAGACCTCGGAGTCGACCCAGATCCGCGTGATCGTGCACGTGGTCCGCTTCCCCCGCACCGGGACGGCGGCGAGCAGTTCGTGGTAGCTGAGCTGCCCGGGCTCGCGGTAGGCGATCCAGGCGGTGAACACGCATGTGTACCCGGCGAGGGACAGAGCGCCCGGGTGCACGTCGCGCGCGGGGACCCGCCAGATCGACACGTGGGCGTCGGCGACCAGGTTCCAGGGCTGCGGCGGGTACGAGGTCATTTCTCCAGCCAGGGCAGGTAGTCGGGCAGGTCCTTCTCGACGCGCATGCCGAACGACGGCGGCCGCTTCTGCAGGAACGACAGGACACCCTCGACGGCGTCCGGGTTCGCGCCGAGGCCGCCGATCAGTTTCGAGTCGAGTTCGTGCACGGGGAACGGCGAGTCGGCGCTCGCCATCCGGTAGAGCAGCTGGCGGGTCACCGCGACCGACACCGGGGCGGTCTTCTCCACGATCTCCTTCGCGAGCTTCCTCGCTTCGTCCAGCACGGTCCCGGTGGGGAAAACCTGGTGCACCAGGCCCTTTTCGAGGGCTTCGGCCGCCGGGAACACCCGGCCGCTGATCATCCAGTCGAGCGCGGTGCCCATCCCGACGAGCCGGGGGAGGAACCACGCCGACGCGCCTTCGGGGTAGATGCCGCGGCGGGTGAAGACGAACCCGAACCGCGAGTCCTCCGACGCGAGCCGGTAGTCGCACGCCAGCGTGATGGTGATGCCCCCGCCGACGGCCGCCCCGTGCAGGGCGGCGATCACGGGCTTGTTCATGGTGAAGATCCGCTTCGAGCACCGGCCGGCGGGCTCCTGCCACTCCCGGCCCGGTCCCTCGGCGGGATCGAAGTCGAACCCGCCCTGCGAGAGGTCGGCCCCGACGCAGAAGTCCGTGCCGGCCCCGGTCAGCACGACCACGCGGACGTCCTCGTCACGATCGGCGCGGTCCATGGCGGCACCGAGCTCGTCGGCCATCCGGATCGTGTAGCCGTTGCGCGCCTCGGGCCGGTTCAGCGTGACCGTGGCGATCCGGTCCGCGACGGCGTAGGTGATCTCGGCGTAGTCGGCCATGCGACGAAGCTATTGCAGTCCGGCACTACTGGCAAGATGTCAATAGTGGGTTCGCAGCGTCGGCGACGGCCCGGCGGGGAGTCCGGCGGCTCGCCCAGGCCGTACCGCCCCCGGCTGCGGCAGCGGCGACCCAGGGGAGCACCGTGCCAACCAGGACCACGGCGCCGACCACCAGGATGAACAGCGAAACGATCCTGACAAAGGTTTCCCGGTCGCCGGTGACCGCAAGGCCGATCACCCGAGTGAGCAACGGAGAACCGGTGTCCGTGGGATCTCGGCGCAATTCTTCGTCCGAGATGGCGTGGATCTGCTCCGTTGTTGTCGCGTTCTCGTCGCGTTCGCGTTTCCGGTTGTGCACGGGTCCTCCTCGGTCATGGGGTGGTAGAGGAAGATCCTTCGTCGGGCTCCGGCGCGTCGGGGTATCGAACGGGTGAAGCGGGCAGGTCGTGGGCTACGCTGCACGCTGCTTCGGGTGGCGATTTCACCCGCTGCGGGGGAGGAATGGCGGCGGGGAGGGAGATATCGCTACGCGGAGTGAGCGGCGCTTGTACGACGAGTTGCGCGCTCTCAGGGGTAAGGCCGACGCCGCGCGGCGCAAAGCCGGACTCCGTCCGTTGTCGCAGGACGAAACCGAACGGATCCTGCGCAAGTCGCCGTATCTCGTCGCCGATTTTCGGGGGCAGCGGCTCAGCGACTGGCTGGCAGAAGATTTTTCGAAGGCGAAAACGCCATCGGCGGGCAGTTTGGCCGCCGTATTCGCACTGGTACGGGTCTGGAGCGAACAGGCCGGCGTCACCGCTCCCGCCGAGCGGTACTGGGCCGACCTGCTGGAAGCTGCCCAGCCCGACCGATCCGCCAAGAGCCGGACGCGAACCGAGCCCGAGCCGCCTGACCGTCCGGTCCACGCCCTGATCGACGACTACATCGCGGCGGCCGTACGGGCGGCTCGAGAACACCCGTACCCGGGTGTGCTGCCGGGGAACACGCCGCCGCTGACCGAGGTCTACGTCCGTCAGCGGGTGCGGGTGGGGGAGCCGCGCGCGCGGTCGGCGGCACCCGGGAAACTCACGGGCCCGGTCTCCGCCTTGGTCGGCGAGGCGGCTTCGTGGACGTCCGTGCCGCCGCCCCGGCGGGTCTCGGGCCGGATGTCCGCCGAAGAGATTCTGGACAGAGATCGCATCTGCGTGGTCGTCGGCACCCCCGGCGGAGGCAAGACCAGTCTCTTCCGCACCCACTTGATCCGTGCTGTGGAAGCGAGGAAGGCGGGTGAACTCGAAACTCCGCTGCCGATCCTCGTGCCCGCGGCCGCCTTGTCGGGCAAACCGCTGGCGGCTGCGCTCGCGGAGGCGGCGACCGCCGAACTGAGCAGTTTCGGCCTGCTCGAGAAGCTGCCGGACGCCTTGTTCAAGGAGTGCCCGTACGAGGACGTGCCGTGGCTCGTCATGGTCGACGGGCTCGACGAAATCACCGATCCGGCCGCCCGCCGGAACCTCCTGGCCGCGCTGGAGCAGATCTCCGACGGCACCCGTGGACGTCAGTACCGGTTCGTCATCGCGACCCGTCCCCTGCCCGATTGGGAGCTCGCGGTCCTCGGGGCGCAGGCTCCGGTGTACGAGTTGGAACCGTTCACCTGGTCGGATCTGAACCGCGTTTCCGCCGACTGGTTCCGGGTCCTTGGACTCTCGTATCCCGACCGGGTGGCCGAGCGGTTCGCGAGCGCGGTGCGGCGGACCAGGGTGTTCGGGCTGGCCCGGACGCCGCTGATGGCGGCGCTGCTCTGTCAGCTGCACGGTGCGAACCCGGACGCTCCGTTGCCGGCCAGCCGCGGCGAGATCTACCGCAAGTACGTGGAGCAGCTGACCCGGCGCATGCAGAGCGCGGACCTGTCGGGCATCCAGGCTCAGGTGCGAGCCGGCTTGGCACGCTACGGGGACGAGGCACTGAAGGACGGCTGGCGGACCCTCGAACGGCTGCCCGAACTGATCGCCCGATCGGCGGCAGAGCTACGCGGTGGTTGTCCGGCTTCGATCTTGGACATCATCTCCGGGCTGCCCGGTGCCGCATGCCCCCAACGAGTACCAGCCACCGTTTGGCACGAGTACCTGCAAAGCCTGTTGCTTCGCAGCGGCCTGGTGATCCTGCGCGGCGGGGTACTGTCTTTCTTCCACCAGACGGTCGAAGAGTTCCTGGCCGCGACCCACGCGACGCGGTCGGCGCCGGCCAGCCTGGAGTCGCTGGCCGCCCTCTTCGGGAGGAAGCGCCGCGTTCCCCTCTTGGAACAGGTTCTCGGCCGGCGCGTCCCGCCGCCGCCGGAGGTGGACACCTCGTTCACGGGGTTCGTGCTCGACCAGTGCGGCGAAGTCCAGGACGCGGTCGCCGATCACTTGCTCCGGCTCGTCGACCGCGGCGGCTTGGCCGGGTGCGGGTTCATCGCCGTGCTGCTCCGCCTCGGCACCGATGTTCCGCGCCGCGTCATCCTGGCCATGGCGAGGAAGCTCGTGGACCTGGTTTGGGTCCTGGGCAACACCTCGAATCCCGCACCTCCCCGTCTCGCTCGAGGAGTGGTGCGCAGTGATCATGAGCGGTTCGAAAACGCTTTCCTGGCCCTGCGCCTGCTGGCTTCCATCGGTGCGGAGGACGCGCTCGACCGGCTGCGCTCGATCGCCCGCGACGCCGATCTCCACCCCGCTGTCCGGGCTAGGGCGGCCGAGGCCGTCGTCGACCTCGACGTCGATGTCACCGCCGCGGTCGGGCTCCTGGACGAGCTGGCGAGGAACAAGTCGATCGGCTCGCGGATGCGGGCCACCCTGGCGGCGCGGGTCGAGTCGCTGGATCCGGACCACGTGTCCCGCCTACTCGTCGATCTCGCCCGGGACGCCACGTTGGCCGGGCGGGAACGGGTCGCGTCGGTCATGACCCTGCGCGGCCACGAAGCCGCGTTGGCGGCGGATCTGTTCGCCGAACTCGCCCTGGACACCAGGATGAGCGGGTACTCGCGGGTCCGGTCCGCCGGTGTCCTGGCCGGTGCGGGGGACGTGCGCGGGATCGAACTGCTCGACGGATTGGCCCGGGCCGAGGACCTTCCGGTCTACGTGCGCGAGGAGGCGGTGCGTGCGCTGGTCAAGCACGGTGGTTCCAAGGCGGAGAACGCGTTGTCGAAGTTGGCCTCGGACCGTTCGATCGATCCCCACGTCGGGATCCGTGCTGCCGGTGCGTTGGCCGAACACGGGGACAAGGAAGCGCTGAAGGAGCTCGAACGCATCGCGACGCAGCACTTGAGTGACCACAACGTGCGGATCGGTGCGGTCGAAATGCTGGCAGCCTTGGGGGAGTACCACCCGATGGAACTGCTCGAGTTGCTGGTCCGGGACACGACACTCGACGACGACGGCCGGCTCCGGATCCTCGAGATCATGCTCGAGACCGGTGGCCGTCGCGGAGCCGACGCGGTGAATTCGCTGGTCGGCGACCGTTCTCTCGGTGACCGCGCCCGCGTCTTCGTCGCGGGCCTCCAGGGATCCGTCGATCGGCCCGCCGCGGTTCGCACCCTCCTCGACTTCATCGGTGACCGGAGCGTGGCGGGGGCAGCCCGGGTCGACGCGGCCGAGTTGCTCGCCCATCTTCTGCTCGGCGAGCACGCGCGGCTGCCGGACGCGGTGGACGTCCGGACGCACACCTCGGAAGACTTCCGTGTGGACCCCGTCGGCCACGTCGACCTGGATCGGGTCACGATCATCGACCTGATCGACGACCTGAGCCGCGATCGGAGGGTGCCGAGAGCTGATCGCGGCCGGGCGTTCGAGGTCCTCCGCCGGTTCTCCCTGGAACGGCGCTAGTCCGGACCACGCCGACGGAGGTTCCGGTCCGGTGGTTCGCAGCGTCCGGAGCGAAACAATCAGGCGTGCTTGATTTTTCTCCTTCCCGGTGCCACGCTGGCCCGAGACGCAAGGAGGCGGGCGATGGCGGATCTCGGCGTGATCCTCGGGGATCTCGACGCGGAGACACGGACGATCGAAGACGTGGTGGCGAACCTGCCCGCGGCGGACTGGGCACGGCCGACACCGGCCGAAGGGTGGACGATCGCGCACCAGATCGCGCACCTGGCCTGGACCGATCGCAAGGCCCTGATCGCGGCCGCGCACCCGGAAGACTGGCCGGCCGAGGTCGAAGAGCTCCTCAAAGGCGGGGAGACCTACGTCGACGACGGGGCCGCGGCCGTGGCGCAGCGGCCGCCGGGGGAAATCCTCGAAGACTGGCGCGAAGGGCGCGTATTGCTCGCCGCGGCCCTCGCCGCCGTCCCCGAGGGGCAGAAGCTGCCCTGGTACGGGCCGCCGATGAGCGCCGCCTCGATGGCCACCGCGCGGATGATGGAGACCTGGGCGCACGGCCAAGACATCTTCGACGCCCTCGGCCTGACCCGTGAGCCCACCGCGCGGCTGTGGCACATCGCCCGCTTCGGCACCCGGACCCGCGACTTCGCCTACAAGGTCCACGCGCTCGCGCCGCCGCCCGAGGAGTTCCGTGTCGAACTGATCGCGCCCGACGGCTCCACCTGGGCGTTCGGCCCCGAGGACGCCGAGCAGAAGCTCACCGGCACCGCGGTGGACTTCTGTCTCGTCGTCACCCGGCGGCGGCACCCGGCCGACACCGATCTGGTCGCCCACGGCGCCGACGTCGAGGAATGGCTCGGCATCGCGCAGGCCTTCGCGGGTCCGCCCGGGAACGGCCGCAAGCCGGGGCAGTTCGCATGACGTACCGCATCGGCAACGCTTCGGGCTTCTACGGCGACCGGTTTTCCGCGGTCCGCGAGATGCTCACCGGCGGGGCCCTCGACGTCCTGACCGGCGACTACCTGGCCGAGCTGACCATGCTCATCCTCGGCCGCGACCGGATGAAGGACGCGAACCGCGGCTACGCCAAGACGTTCCTGCGCCAGATGGAGGAGAACCTCGGCCTGGCGAAGGAAAAGGGCGTCAAGATCGTCGCCAACGCGGGCGGGCTCAATCCCGCCGGGCTCGCGGACGCGCTCCGGGAGCTGGCCGATCGCCTGGGTCTCGACGTCAAGATCGCGCACGTCGAAGGCGACGATCTCGTGGCGCGGGCCGAGGAGCTGGACCTCGGCGAACCGCTGACCGCCAACGCCTACCTCGGCGCCTGGGGCATCGCGGAGTGCCTCAACGCGGGCGCCGACGTCGTCGTCACCGGGCGCGTCACCGACGCCTCCGTCATCGTCGGCCCGGCCGCCGCGCACTACGGCTGGGCCCGTGACGACTTCGACGCCCTCGCCGGCGCGGTCGCCGCCGGGCACGTCATCGAATGCGGCGCCCAGGCCACCGGCGGCAACTACGCCTTCTTCACCGAGCACTCCCTCGGCGTGCCCGGGTTTCCGATCGCCGAGATCGAGGCCGACGGTTCCAGCGTCATCACCAAGCACCCCGGCACCGGCGGCGTGGTCAACGCCGGCACGGTCACCGCGCAGCTGCTGTACGAAATCACCGGCGCGCGGTACGCCGGGCCGGACGTCACGACCCGGTTCGACACGCTCTCGCTGACCGAGGACGGACCCGATCGCGTGCGCATCTCCGGCGTCCGCGGGGAAGCCCCGCCGCCGACGCTGAAGGTCGCGCTGAACACCCTCGGCGGGTTCCGCAACGAGACGACGTTCGTCCTCACCGGACTCGACATCGAGGCGAAAGCCGCGCTGGTGCGGGAACAGCTCGAAGCGTCCATGAAGGACCGGCCGCCGGCCGACGTCCGCTGGACCCTCGCCCGCACCGACCACCAGGACGCCGACACCGAGCAGGCCGCGAGTGCGCTCCTGCACGTCGCCGTCAAGGACGCCGACCCGAAGGTCGCCGGGCGCGCGTTCACCGGCGCGGCCGTCGAACTCGCGCTGGCCAGCTACCCGGGGTTCCACGTCACGGCGCCGCCGTCGGACGCCTCGCCGTACGGTGTCTACACCGCGGCCTACGTGGACGCCGCGAAAGTGCCGCACGTCGCCGTGCTGCCGGACGGGATGCGGGTCGACATCGCGCCTTCGGCGTCTACTCAGGACATGTCCGAAGTGGACGAACCGGCGCTGCCCGAACCCCTCGGCCACGGGCCGGTGCGGCGGGTGCCCCTCGGCATGATCGCCGGCGCGCGCAGCGGCGACAAGGGCGGCAACGCCAACCTCGGCGTCTGGGTGCGGTCGGAAGAGGCGTGGCGCTGGCTGGTGCACCGGCTGACCGTCGCGGAGTTCAAGCTGCTGCTGCCCGAGACCGCGGACCTGCCGGTGACGCGGTACCTGCTGCCGAACCTGCGGGCGATGAACTTCGTCGTCGAAGGCCTCCTCGGTGAGGGTGTCGCGTCGCAGGCCCGGTTCGACCCGCAGGCCAAGGCGCTCGGCGAATGGCTGCGGTCGCGGGAGATCGACGTCCCGGAGGTCCTGCTGTGACCGATCCCTTCCGGACGCCCGAACGGGCCGAGCTGCGCGAGACCGTGCGGAAGTTCGCCGAGCAGGAGGTCCTGCCGCACCTCGACGACTGGGAGCGCGCCGGCGAACTGCCCCGGGACCTGCACCGCAAGGCCGGAGACCTCGGCCTGCTCGGCGTCGCCTTCCCGGAAGAGATCGGCGGCGGCGACGGCAACTACCTCGACGCTCTGGTCGTCGCGGAGGAGATGCACTACGCCGGCGGTTCCGGCGGGCTCTTCGCGTCGCTGTTCACCTGCGGCATCGCCGTGCCGCACATCGCCGAGGCGGGCGACCCGGTCCAGGTCGAACGCTGGGTGCGGCCGACGCTGGCCGGGGCCAAGATCGGCGCCCTCGCCGTGACCGAGCCGGACGGCGGCTCCGACGTCGCCGGGATCCGGACCACCGCTGTGCGCGAGGGCGACGAGTACGTCATCAACGGTGCCAAGACGTTCATCACCTCCGGGTGCCGGGCGGACTTCGTGACGACGGTCGTGCGCACCGGCGGCGACGGCGCCCACGGGCTCTCGCTGATCGTCGTCGAACGCGGGACACCGGGGTTCACGGTGAGCCGCAAGCTCGAGAAGATGGGCTGGCTCTGCTCGGACACCGCCGAACTGTCCTACGTGGACGTCCGGGTGCCGGTGGAGCACCTGGTGGGCGCCGAGAACAGCGGGTTCGCGCAGGTGGCCACCCAGTTCGTCACCGAACGGCTGTCGCTGGCCGTGCAGGCGTACGCGCACGCCCAGCGCGCGCTCGACCTGACGCTGGACTGGTGCCGGCTGCGCGAGACGTTCGGCCGTCCGCTCATCTCGCGGCAGGTCGTCCAGCACAAACTCACCGAAATGGCGCGGAAGATCGACGTCGCCCGCACCTACACCCGGCAGGCCGCGATCCGGCACGTCTCCGGTGAAGAGGTCATCGCCGAAGCCTGTTTCGCCAAGAACACCGCCGTCGAGGCCGCCGAGTGGGTGGTCAACGAGGCCGTCCAGCTGCACGGCGGGCTCGGCTACATGCGCGAGTCCGAAGTGGAGCGCCACTACCGCGACGTCCGGATCCTCGGCATCGGCGGCGGCACCACCGAGATCCTCACCGGCCTGGCCGCGAAGCGATTGGGATACACCTCGTGACTGCTCTGAGGTCCACAGTGGACACGCGGGCCGCCGAGTTCGGCGCGAACCGCGAGGCGATGCTGGAGAAGCTCGCCGAGATCGACGCCGAGCACGCCAAAGCCGTCGCCGGCGGCGGCGAGAAGTACGTCGAGCGGCACCGCAAGCGCGGCAAGCTCCTCGCGCGGGAACGCATCGAGCTGCTCCTCGACGCGGATTCGCCGTTCCTGGAGCTGTCGCCGCTGGCCGCGTGGGGCACCGACTACCGCGTCGGCGCGAGCCTGGTGACCGGCATCGGCGTCGTCGAAGGCGTCGAGTGCCTGGTCTCGGCCAGCGACCCGACGGTCAAGGGCGGCGCGAGCAACCCGTGGACGACGAAGAAGAGTTTCCGGGCCGCGGACATCGCCGCGCAGAACCGGCTGCCGTCGATCAACCTCGTCGAGTCCGGCGGCGCGGACCTGCCGACGCAGAAGGAGATCTTCATCCCGGGCGGCCGGATCTTCCGGGACATCACGCGGGCCTCGGCCGCGGGCTGCCCGACGATCGCGCTGGTCTTCGGCAACTCCACCGCGGGCGGCGCGTACCTGCCGGGCATGTCGGACTACGTCGTGATGGTCAAGGAACGCGCGAAGGTGTTCCTCGGCGGGCCGCCGCTGGTGAAGATGGCGACCGGTGAGGAGTCCGACGACGAGTCGCTCGGCGGCGCCGAGATGCACGCGCGGACCTCGGGCCTGGCCGACTACCTGGCCGCCGACGAGCAGGACGCCATCCGGCTCGGCCGGAACATCGTCAAGCGGCTCAACTGGACCAAGCAGGGGCCTTCGCCGAAGCCGGACTACGAAGAGCCGCTCTACGACGCCGAGGACCTGCTCGGCATCGTGCCGACCGACCTCAAGGTGCCCTTCGACCCGCGCGAGGTCGTCGCCCGTGTCGTCGACGGCTCCGACTTCGACGAGTTCAAGCCGCTCTACGGCTCGTCGCTGGTGACGGGCTGGGCGAGCATCCACGGCTACCCGGTCGGCGTGCTGGCGAACGCGCAGGGTGTGCTGTTCGGCGAGGAGTCGCAGAAGGCCGCGCAGTTCATCCAGCTGGCCAACCAGATCCACACCCCGCTGGTGTTCCTGCACAACACGACCGGCTACATGGTCGGCAAGGAGTACGAGCAGAGCGGCATCATCAAGCACGGCGCGATGATGATCAACGCCGTCTCGAACTCGAAGGTGCCGCACCTGTCCGTCCTGATGGGAGCGTCCTACGGTGCCGGGCACTACGGGATGTGCGGCCGCGCCTTCGATCCCCGCTTCCTGTTCGCCTGGCCGAGCGCCAAGTCCGCGGTGATGGGCCCGGCGCAGCTGGCCGGCGTGCTGTCCATCGTGGCCCGCGCGGCGGCCGAGAGCCGCGGCCAGGAGTACAACGAGGAACACGACAAAGCCATGCGTGCCATGGTGGAGGGCCAGATCGAGGCCGAGTCGATGCCGATGTTCCTCTCCGGCATGCTCTACGACGACGGCATCATCGACCCGCGCGACACCCGCACCGTGCTGGGGCTGAGCCTGTCCGCGATCCACAATGGACCAGTGAAGGGCGCCGAGGGCTTCGGCGTCTTCCGGATGTGAGCGAGCGATGATCCAGAACCTGCTGGTCGCCAACCGCGGCGAGATCGCCCGCCGCGTCTTCCGCACCTGCCGCGACGCCGGGATCGGCACCGTCGCGGTGTTCTCCGACGCCGATGCCGCCGCACCGCACGCCCGGGAAGCCGACGCGGCCGTCCGGCTGCCCGGCAACGCGCCGTCGGAGACGTACTTGCGGGCGGAGCTGCTGGTCAAGGCCGCGGCCGAGACCGGCGCCGACGCCGTCCACCCCGGCTACGGCTTCCTGTCCGAGAACGCCGCGTTCGCCCGCGCCGTGCTCGACGCCGGGCTCACCTGGGTGGGCCCGCCGCCCGAGGCCATCGAGACCATGGGCTCCAAAGTGGAGTCGAAGCGGCTGATGGCCGCGGCCGGGGTGCCGGTCCTGTCCGAACTGGACCCGGCGTCGGTGACCTCCGAAGACTTGCCGTTGCTGGTCAAGGCGTCCGCCGGGGGTGGCGGTCGCGGGATGCGCGTGGTCCGGTCGCTCGACGAGCTGGCCGAGGCGGTGGAAGGCGCCAGTGCGGAGGCCGCGTCGGCGTTCGGCGACCCGACTGTGTTCTGCGAGCGCTACCTGGAGACCGGACGCCACATCGAGGTCCAGGTGCTCGCCGATCGGCACGGCACGGTGTGGGCGGTGGGTGAGCGGGAGTGCTCGATCCAGCGCCGCCACCAGAAGGTCGTCGAGGAGGCGCCCTCGCCGTTCGTCGACGACGCCCTGCGCGCGGAGCTGTTCGACGCCGCGCGCAAGGCCGCCCAGGCGATCGACTACGTCGGCGCGGGCACGGTCGAGTTCCTCGCCGGGCCCGACGGCCGCTTCTACTTCCTCGAAATGAACACTCGGCTGCAGGTCGAGCACCCGGTCACCGAGAACGTCACGGGGCTCGACCTGGTTGCCTTGCAGCTGCGGATCGCCGAGGGCGAGCGCCTCCCGGCCGACCCGCCGCCCACGGTGGGACACTCCATCGAGGTCCGGCTCTACGCCGAGGATCCGGCGGCGGGCTGGCAGCCGCAGAGCGGCACCTTGCACACGTTCGAAGTGCCCGATGTGGACCGTCAGTTCACCGAAGGCGCTGGGCTCCGGCTGGACTCCGGCTTCGAGAGCGGCTCGGTGGTGGGCGTCCACTACGACCCGATGCTCGCCAAGGTGATCACCTGGGCGCCCACCCGCGCCGAAGCGGCGAGGCGGCTGGCGAAGGCCTTGTCGGCGGCGAAGATCCACGGTGTGGTCACCAACCGCGATCTCCTGGTGAACATCCTGCGCCACGAAGCTTTCCTGGCCGGGGAGACGGACACCGCGTTCTTCGACCGGCACGGCCTCGACACCCTGGCCGCCCCCCTGGCCACGGTGGACACCGAGCGGCTCTCGGCCCTCGCGTCGGCGTTGGCGGACGCGGCGGGCAACCGGGCGTCGGCGACCACGCAGGCGCGGCTGCCCAGCGGCTGGCGCAACGTCCGCTCGGCCGGGCAGCGCAAGGTCTTCTCGGTCGCGGACCGCGAGTACGAGGTCGTCTACTCGCTCACCCGCGACGGCCTGAAGGCGGACGGGTTCGAAGCCGAGCTGGTGTCGGCTGAGCCGGGGCGCGTGATCCTGGACGTCGCCGGGGTGCGGCGCGCGTTCGACGTCGCCCGCCAGGACGGCACGTCCTATGTGGACTCCGCGCTCGGTTCGGTCGCGCTGACGGCGGCACCGCGGTTCGCCGACCCGGACGCGGCGCTGGCCGCCGGTTCGCTCGTCGCGCCGATGCCGGGCACCGTCGTCCGGCTCGCCGTGCAGGCCGGGGACGCGGTCAAGGCCGGCGACCCCCTGCTGTGGCTCGAAGCGATGAAGATGGAACACCGGATCGCCGCCCCCGCCGACGGCGTGGTGACCGAGCTGCCGGTGACCGTGGGCCAACAGGTCGAAGTGGGCACGATCCTAGCTGTGGTGGGAGACGAAGCATGAATGCCATGAACTTCATCGAGCCGGAAGAGCGGATCGCCCTCCGGAAGGCCGTCGCCGAGCTCGGCGCCAAGTACGGGCACGAGTACTACGCCCGCAAGGCCCGCGCCGACGAGAAGACCCACGAACTCTGGGACGAGGCCGGCCGGCTGGGCTACCTCGGCGTCAACATCCCCGAAGAGTACGGTGGCGGGGGCGCGGGCATCGCCGACCTCGCCGCGGTGCTCGAAGAACTCGCCGCCGCGGGCTCGCCGCTGCTGCTCATGGTCGTCTCGCCGGCCATCTGCGGCACCGTCATCTCCCGCTTCGGCACCGAAGAGCAGAAGAAGCAGTGGCTGCCCGGCATCGCCGACGGCACCAAGCGGATGGTCTTCGCGATCACCGAGCCCGATGCCGGGTCGAACTCGCACAAGATCACGACCACCGCGAAGCGGGACGGTGACGGCTGGGTCCTCAATGGACGCAAGGTCTACATCTCCGGCGTCGACGAGGCCGACGCGGTGCTCGTCGTCGGCCGCATGGAGGACTCGAGGACCGGCAAGCTCAAGCCCGCGCTGTTCATCCTGCCGACCGGGACGGAGGGCTTCGAGTACACGAAGATCCCGATGGACATCGTCGCGCCGGAGGACCAGTTCTCGCTCTTCCTCGACGACGTCAAGCTCCCGGCCGAAGCGCTGGTCGGCGAGGAGGACGCGGCGATCGCGCAGCTGTTCGCGGGCCTCAACCCGGAACGCATCATGGGCGCGTCGTTCTCCCTCGGCATCGCGCGGTACGCGCTGGCCAAGGCCGTCGGCTACGCGAACGAGCGGCGGGTCTGGGGCGCGCCGATCGGCACCCACCAGGGCCTCGCGCACCCGCTCGCCGAGATCAAGATCGAGCTGGAACTCGCGAAGCTGATGACGCAGAAAGCGGCGTCGCTCTACGACTCCGGTGACGACTTCGGCGCAGGGGAGTCGGCCAACATGGCGAAGTACGCCGCCGCCGAGGTCGCCATCCGGGCCACCGATCAGGCCGTGCAGACCCACGGGGGCAACGGCCTGGCCACCGAATACGGCCTCGGCACGCTGGTGACGGCGGTGCGCCTGGGCCGGATCGCGCCGGTCAGCCGCGAGATGGTGCTCAACTTCGTCGGCCAGCACAGCCTCGGCCTCCCGAAGTCCTACTAGGAGCCGACATGTCTACTTTGGACGGCAAGACGATCATCATGTCCGGTGGCAGCCGCGGCATCGGCGAGGCGATCGCGCTCCGGGCGGCCGCCGACGGCGCGAACGTGGCGCTGCTGGCCAAGACGGGTGAGCCGCACCCGAAGCTGCCCGGCACGATCCACACGGCGGCCGAAGCGATCGAGAAGGCGGGCGGGCACGCGCTGCCGATCCTCGGCGACGTCCGCGACGACGACGTGGTGGCCGCCGCGGTGGCGAAGACCGCCGAGCAGTTCGGCGGCATCGACGTCGTCGTGAACAACGCCAGCGCGATCGACCTGACCCCGACCGACCAGGTCAGCATGAAGCGCTACGACCTGATGCAGGACATCAACGCGCGCGGCACGTTCCTGCTGTCCAAACTGGCCATCCCGCACCTGCGTGCCTCGGCGAACCCGCACATCCTGACGCTGTCGCCGCCGATCAGCCTCGACGAGAAGTGGTTCACCGCCGGGCACCTCGCCTACAGCATCGCCAAGTACTCGATGAGCCTGGTGACCGTCGGGCTCGCCGCGGAACTGAAGAAGGACGGCGTCGCGGTCAACTCCCTGTGGCCGCGCACCACGATCGACACCGCGGCGATCCGCAACGTCGTCGGCGCGGAACTGGCTTCGCGCAGCCGGACGCCGGCGATCATGGCCGACGCCGCCCACGCGATCCTGACCAAGCCCAGCCGGGAGGTCACCGGCCACTTCTTCCTCGACGACGAAGTGCTGCGGGCCGAAGGCGTCACCGATTTCGCGAAGTACCGCATCGGCGACACCGCGGAGGAAGACCTGCAGCTCGACTTCTGGGTGGACCCGGCTTGACCGGCATCCGCGAACCCCAGCAGGAGCGCAGCCGCACCACGCGGCGGCGCCTGGTCGAGGCCGCCCTCGACAGCTTCGGCGAGCGCGGCTGGCACGGCGTGACGGTGGCCGGGATCGCCGAGCGGGCGGGCGTTTCCCGCGGCGCGGCCCAGCACCACTTCCCGGCCCGCGAGGACCTCGTGGTGGCGGCGGTCGACCTGCTCGGCGAAGCCCAGATCGACGAGCTGCGCGCCCAGGCGGCCGGCCTGCCGAGCGGGGCGTCCCGCATCGAGCGCGTCGTGGAGATGGTCCTCAACCTGTACACCGGCCCGCTGTTCCGCGCGGCCCTCCAGCTGTGGTCGGTGGCGGCGACCGACGAGGCGCTGCGGGACGTGCTGGTGCCCCTGGAAGCCCGGGTCGGCCGCGAGGCGCACCGCGTGACGGTGGAGCTCCTCGGCGTCGACGAGTCCCGGCCGGGGGTGCGGGAGCTGGTCCAGGCCACCCTCGACCTGGCCCGCGGGCTCGGCCTGGCCAACCTCCTGACCGACGACACCCGCCGGCGGCGTCAGATCGTGCGCGAATGGGCCCGCACCCTGGAGCTGCGGCTGACCTAGCCGAACCCCCCCGCTCAGCGTGCTCACGGCGACCTGCGCGCCACCGTCGAGGGGATCAGCGGCAAGGTCCTCGCCGAAACCCTGCGCGACCTCGAACGCGACGGGCTCGTCGAGCGGCACGCGTACGCGGAGGTGCCGCCGAGGGTCGAGTACGAAGCGTGGCCGTTCTCCGGCGACCCGGCCGAAGAGGACGCCTTCTGGGGCGCGGCCTGAGTCAGCGGTCGTCGGCGAGGCCGTGTTCGTAGGCGTGGATCACCAGGTGCACCCGGTTGCGCAGGCCGAGCTTGGCCAGCAACCGGGCCACGTGCGTCTTGACCGTGCCTTCGCCGACGACGAGGGCAGCGGCGATCTCGGCGTTGCTCATGCCCTTCGCCACGAGCCGCAGCACCTCGAGTTCCCGCGGGGTGAGGCGGTCGAAGCCGTCCGGCGCGCGCCGGGGTGCGGGGGCGGCGAACCGGCGGAGGGTGCGGCGGGTGACCTGCGGGTCGAGCAGGCCCTGCCCCTTCGCCGCCGCGCGGACCGCGCCGACCAGCAGCGCCGGTTCGCTGTCCTTGAGCACGAACCCGGCCGCGCCCGCCGCGAGCGCCCCGAACAGGTATTCGTCGACGTCGAACGTGGTCAGCGCGACGACCGCGGGCGCCGGGTTGACCGATTCGCCGATCCGGCGGATGGCGGCGATCCCGTCCAGCCGGGGCATCCGCAGGTCCAGCACCACGACGTCGACGCCGCCGTACCGGGCCTTCTCGACGGCTTCGGCGCCGTCGGCGGCTTCGCCGACCACCTCGATGTCGTCCTCGGCGTCGAGCACCAGGCGCAGGGCCCAGCGGACCGGCTCCTGGTCGTCCGCGAGCAACGTGCGGATCATCGCGGGAGCCGGGCTTCGACGCGCCAGCCGGTCGGGTCGTTGGGCCCGATTTCCAGGGTGCCGCCGAGCAACCGGGTCCGCTCCCGCATCCCGCGCAGGCCGCTGCCTTCGGCCGGGGCGCCGGGGGTGGTGGAGCCGTTGTCGGCGACGGTGATCACGACGGCGTCCGGGCGGTGGTCGACGTCGAGGTGCACGCGGGTCGCGTCGGAATGGCGCAGGACGTTGGTCAACGCTTCCTGAGCCACCCGGTAGCCGGCGTGGCCGAGCAGCGGTGGCACGTCCGGCGAGCCGCACCGGGTGAGGGTGACCGTGCGGTCCGGGCCGGTGGTGCGCTCGACCAGGGTGTCCAAATCGGACAGTGAGCTGCCGGTTCGCGGCAGCACGGCCCGCACTTCGGCGAGGGCGGTGGCCGAGGCGTCGGCGATGGTGGCCAGCGCCCGGTCGGCGGCCGGCGGCAGCGCGCGGGCGACGTGGCGGACCGCGGTGGCCTGCAGCCGGATCACGGTGAGGTGGTGGCCGACGGCATCGTGCACCTCCCGGGCGACGCGGGCGTGCTCCTCGGCGACGACCCGCCGGGTCTCCGCCCGGTAGAGGCGCTCGGCGTGCTCGGCGCGGTCCCGGTGCAGCCGCAGGGCGTACCCGGCCGCGACCGGCGCGACGCCGAGCAGCACGAGGTCGGTGTAGGTGGCGGCGCCGGCCGGACGGACCCCGGCGACGGCCAGGACGAGCAGCCAGCCCACGGAGCAACCGAGCACGCGCGGCCGCGGCCGGTGGTAGGCGGCCGACCCGAAAGCGGCCATGGCGACCAGCCGCCCGGGCCAGAGCGGCAGGGCGATGACGACGGCCGCGCAGAGCAAGGCGGCGCAGAGCGGAAAGCGGCGCCGAAGCAGCAGCGGCGCGGCCACGGCGGCGGCCCCCGCCCCGACGGCGAGCGGCTCGGCACCGGCCCGTTCGGCCAGCCCGAGCCCCAGCACGACCACCGCGGCGGCGCCGGTGACGACGAGATCACCGGTGGCGCTGCGGAGAAAAGCCGGCGGTTGCCACGGCCCCGGGCTGCTCGGGTGGTCGATGGCCATGTCCACGTTGTACACGTCCGGTGAGTTCGTAGTGCGGCTTCGAGATGAAGCCGGCGGGGCTGGGTGGCTGGGTGTGGTTGCGGTTGGCGGTGCGGTGCGGTGCGGGTTCGGCTGGTTGAGCGGTGCGGGTCCGGCTGGCTGGTGGGCGGGGGTTCCGACTGGCTGATGTGCGGGGTCCGGTTGGCCGGTGAGTGGGTTGCGGTGGGCTGTGCGGTGCGGGTTCGGCTGGCTGCTGGGCGGGTTCCGGTTGGCCGGGCGGCCGCGGGTTGGCGTGGTTGCGCTCGCCGGCAAGGGCTTCGGCCGGCTTGGGGCGCGGGCATTGAGCGGCCCAGGCAGCAGTGTTGCCGTGGAGCCGTGGAGCCGTGGAGCCGTGGAGCCGTGGCGGTGAAAGCCGGGCCGGTCAGCCACCCCGCCGGTCAGCCCGCGCTTCCGCAGCGCGCCTCCGCCGGCGGCAGCTGCCCGTCCCCCAGCCACCGGTGCACGTAGCCGCGCACGCACGCGTTCCCCCGCAGGTACAGCGCGTGGTTCCCCGCCGACGGCAGATAACTCCCGTGCAGCTGCGCCGCGACCCGGCGGCCGTGCTCCGCGGGCGTCAGCGGGTCGTCGTCGCCGTTGGCCACCAGGACCCGGGGCATCGGGGGCAGGGGTGCCGGTGGGTTGAGCCCGGTCCGGGGCAGCCCGGCGCACTGTCCCGACACCCGCCACGGGTGCACTGCCCAGCCCAGCCGGGGCGCCGCCGCCCGCAGCTCGGCTTCCACCCGTTCGGCGGCCGGGAACCGGGCCGGGTCCGGGAAATCCGCGCAGAACGCCGTCCGGGCGAGGCGGGCGTCGGGCGGGGCCGGGTGGGGTGTCACCGCCGAGGTGTCCCCGGCTTCGGCCGCGGCCAGGCCCGCCGCCAGCGCCGGCCAGCTCCGGTCGTCGCCGATCCGGGCGGCCGCCCACGCGACGGCCGTCCCCGCCGGCAGCGCGTCCCACACCGCGATCACGTCACGCCCGTGCAGCGCGCAGCTCGGGTCCGCCGCACACCAGCGGGCCATCCGGAACAGGTTGCGTTCGGCCGTCACCGCGCCGGCCCGGGCCCACGCCGCCGGATCGGACCGGGTGTGGTCCAGCACGCTGTCGAGGTACATGCGCCCGACGCGGGAGCCGAACAGCGCCGCGTACTCCTGCCCGTAGACCGTGCCGTACGAGCTGCCGAAGTAGTTCAGCCGGGGCTCGCCCAGCCGGGCCCGGATCACGTCCATGTCGCGGGCGACCTGACGGGCCCCGAGGGGACCGGGGGCCGCCGTGCAGTCCGCCGCGAACTTCGCGTTGGCGGCGGCGTAGGCGTCATACGCGCTCTTGGTCAGCGGCCCCGGCAGAGGTGCGGGAGTCGGCCCGGGGCACGTGACGTCGAGGCCGCGCGGGTCGAACACCACCACGTCGAACCGGGCCGCCAGGTCGGTGAACTGGTCGCGGAAGCCCGGCACGGCGAAGAGCGGGATCGACTGCGCGGGACCGCCCGGGTTCACCAGCAGGGTGCCGAGTTTCCGCTCGCGCGCGGGGATCCGCAGCAACGGGACGGTGACGGTGGCCCCGGCGGCCGGGTGGTCCCAGTCAGCGGGTACCTCGATCCCGGTGCACGACAAGCCGTCGTAACAGTCCCGCCACGCCAAGCCCTCGTCCGCCGTAGCGGTCCCGGCGCCGGTCACGAGCAGCAGAGCCACCGCGGCCACGTGCTTGAACAGTGCTTCCATGCCTCGATTCGAGCAGCCGGCGGCGCCGCGCGCGTCTGCCTCGAGACAGACTTTTCCGCCCGGGGAACCTCACCCACACCCCGGACGTCCTAGTGCCGTAAGTAACACAATCGGCCCAATGGGCGAATAACCCGTTGTAGTGGCGAACAAACAAGGAAGGCAGTCCGGTGTCCGGTTCAGGAGTCGAGCTCACCCACCGCGCGATGGCCATGCTGAGGGCGGTGGCCGCCGGTCGTGCGCAGATGACGTGCAGCTGTGAGCCCGACCTCTTCATCGACGGATTCGCCTGTTGCGATCAGATGACCGCCCACGCGCTGGCCCACGGCGGTTACCTCCGTCCCGGCGCCGATGGGGCCACCGGCCGCGTCGCCGCCGAGCTGACCGAGGCGGGCCGCGCGGCGCTGGCGATCACCGTCGCCGCCTGAGCGGCTGATCATGCGTCACGCAGGGTCGTGACTTCGCACAGCCGTTCGATTTATCCCGGGTCGCCGACCTGGCAGGCTTGTCCCCATGGCGGAGCACCCCCCACCGATGGACAACGAGGCGACGGTCTTCCTCCCGAGCGAGCTGCGGGGCCCGCACTGGCCGACCCGTGACCCCGACGTCTCCCGGCGGGCCTACGACGAGTTCGCCGGCCAGATCGTCGCGCGGCCGCCCGCGTCGCCGGTCAGCGCCGGGCGCGGGGAAGGTGCCGGCTCGTCGCTGGCCCGCTCCAGCGGCCGGATGGCGGTCGCCTCGGCCGTCAGCCGGGTCACCGGGTTCATCGCGAAGCTGCTGCTCGCCGCCGTGGTCGGGGCCGGGGTCGTCAACGACTCCTTCACCGTCGCGAACACGTTGCCCAACATCGTCTTCGAGCTGCTCTTCGGTGGCGTCCTGGCCAGCGTGGTGGTGCCGCTGCTGGTGCGCTCGCACGACGACCCCGACGGCGGCCGCGCCTACACCCAGCGGCTCATCACGATGGCGCTGGTGCTGCTCGCCGTCGGAACGGCCGTCGCGGTGGCGATCGCCCCGCTGTTCACCGCGCTCTACGTCGACAAATCGTCCGAGACCGCCAACTCCGGCCTGACCACCGCGCTGGCGTACCTGCTGCTGCCGCAGATCCTCTTCTACGGCCTCTTCGCGCTGCTCTCGGCCATCCTCAACGCGCAGAACGTCTTCGGCCCGCCGGCCTGGGCGCCGGTGCTGAACAACGTCGTCGTCACCGGCACGCTCGTGGTGTTCGCGTTCGTGCCGGGGGAGCTGACCCTCGACCCGGTCCGGATGAGCGATCCCAAGCTGCTCGTGCTCGGCATCGGCACCACCCTCGGCATCGTCGCGCAGGCAGTCGTGCTCATCCCGGCGTTGCTGCGCACGGGGTTCCGGTTCCGCTGGCGCTGGGGCTTCGACCCGCGGATCAAGGAGTTCGGCGGGCTCGCCGCGTGGATCCTCGGCTACGTCGTCGTCAGCCACGTCGGGTTCGTCATCACCACCCGCGTGCTGACCGGCGGCAACAGCGGCGGCGTCACGGCCTACAGCTACGCGTCCCTGCTTTTCCAGCTCCCGTACGGCATCCTCGGCGTTTCGCTGCTGACGGCGCTGATGCCGCGGATGAGCCGCGCCGCCGCGGACGGCGACACGGTCTCGCTCGTCGGCGACCTCTCGCTTGCTTCCCGCATGTCCACGGTGCTCTTCGTGCCCATTTCGGCGGTGCTGGCCGTGGTCGGCACGCCGATCGGCATCGCGATCTTCACCTGGGGCCGCGGCACCCTCGACGACGCCGAGCGGCTCGGCCAGACCCTGGCGGTGTCGGCGGTCGGGCTGCTGCCCTTCGCGCTGGTCATGCTGCAGCTGCGGGTGTTCTACGCGATGAAGGACGCCCGCACGCCCACGCTGATCATGCTGGTGATGACCGCGGTGAAGATCCCGCTGCTGCTCCTGTGCCGCGGACTGCTCGACGGCGAGCACGTCGTCTACGGCGTCATGCTCGTCAACGGCGCCGGGTTCGTGGTCGGGGCCGTCCTCGGCCAGGTGTGGCTGTGGGTCCGGCTCGGGCACCTGTGCAGCAAGCGGTCGCTGCGGGTCGGGCTGATCACGCTCTCGGTGAGCGGGCTCGGGGTGGTGGCCGCGGTGCTCGCCGGGCGCGCGGTGCCCGCGTCGCTCGGGGTGATTCCCGGGGCGTGGGTGAAGCTGCCGGTGCAGGGGCTGCTCGGGATGGCCGTGCCGTTCGGGTTGCTGGCGCTGCTGAAGCTGCCGGAGTTCACCCCGGTGACCCGGCGGGTGGCGGGGTTGCGGCGTCGGTTGGCGCCTCGTTGACGGTGGGCTGGGAGCGCGGCCCGGCTGTGTCGAGCGGTAGTGGGGTTGCGGCGTTGGGGCTGCCGAGTTCACCCCAGTGACCCGGCGGGCACCGGGGTTCGTGGCTCGTTGAGGTTTGGGCCGGGGGCGCGGTAGCGGAGTGGGAGGCTTCCGGGGTTGCCCGGGTGGCGGGGTTGCGGCGTCGGTTGGCGCCTCGTTGACAGCTACGGCCGGAAAGCCGATCCGGTTGTCTCGAAACGATAACGAGAGCGCGGCGATCAGCGCGTTTACAATTGCCGCAGGGGTTTCTACTATCCACCGGGATCATGCGTCGCGGGCGAGCGCGGCGTGGGGGAATCGGGTGGAGGTCGTGCATGACGCGCAGCGCGCGCAGGCGACGGGACCGGGTCACGGTCGACGAGCTGCTCAAGCAGACCGGGGCGCGGCCGCGCAAACCGGGCTCGAGGGCGGCCGAGCTGGCGGCGCGCCGGGACGTCGAGCCGGAAGCCGGGCCGCGTGGGGCGGCCCGGGTGGCGCTGGCGTCGGTGGTGATCGTCGTGCTGGGTGGGCTGGTCGTCGTGCTGGCGGCGCAGCCGGACTCCGTGCCCGGCTCCACGCAGTTCCCTCAGCTGCAGCCGGCCACCGCCGTGCCGTCCTCGACCGTGCTGGCCGTCCCGACCGAGACCACCACGCCGTCGCCGGCGGTGATGCACGCGCGCCGGACGCCGACGCCGACCCCGACTCCGACCGTCACGATCGAGCTGCCACCACCACCCACGACCCCGTCCACGACCAAGACGAGCCCGCCGCCGGTCATCTGGAACCCCTACCAGTGCAACCCGTACTCCTGCGGGCCCTACCCCGGTGGGCCGCGGCGCTGACCCGCGAAGGCCCCCTCACCGACCCCGATGCCGGTGAGAGGGCCCCCGACAGCCCCACTACGGGTCCGGTGGGTCAGCCGGTGTAGCCGGCGACGATCTTGGTGAACGCGTACTTGTCCTGGCTGATCCCGCTGCACTCGCCACCGCCGCTGCAGTCGCGGTTGGTGGCCCAGAACGTGAACCGGGCCAGGTGGTGGCTGGTCGCGTAGCCGCGGATCGAGTTGAAGTTCGCGACCGTGACGGTCTCGCCCGCGTTGTCGGTCTTGCCGTTCATCGAGGAAAGGCCGCTGTGCCGGTAGGCGGTGTCGTCGTTCCAGCCGAACGTGGTCTTGAGCTGGTTCTTCAGCCCGTCGACCGCGGACTTCGTCAGGGCGGCCATGTCACCGCCGCTGGAGAAGTCGAACGGCATGACCGACCAGACGTCGACCGGGGCGCCGATCGCCTTGGCCTGGTTGATCAGGCGCTTGCCCCACGAGTCGGGGCCGGTCGTGGTGGTGCCGATGGTGATGACGACCTTCAGGTTCGGGTTCTTCTGCTTGGTCAGCTTGACCGCGTTGAGGATGCGGTCCTGCACCGTGTTGTTCTGGAACTCGTCGGTGTTCTCGATGTCGAGGTCGATCGCCTTGAGCCCGTAGGCGTCGATCACCTTCTGGTAGGCGCCCGCCAGCGCGGAGGCCGACGTGCACTTCGAGCCCAGCTTCGTGCCGGACCAGCCGCCGAAGGAGGGGATCACGTCCCCGCCCGCGTTGCGGATGTTCTGGATCATCGTCTTGTCGGAGCCGGTCAGCGACCGGCTGCCGTCCCACTTGGGGTTGCAGGAGCCGTCCGAGAGGACGAACGCGAGCGTAAACGCTTTCACGCCGGTCGCGGACATCGCGGCGGTCGGACTGGTCTGCCCGCCCCACTGGTACAGGTACGGGGAGGCGAGCACGGGGTCGACCGCGGCCATGGCCTGCGGGGCGAGCCCGACCGTCGTCGCCAGCGCGGCCGAAGCCGCGGCCGCGAGGGTGAGGAGACGGCGCACTGATTTCATGGGGGTCCTCCGAAACGCGCAGGTGGAGCACCTCCGGTTTGAGGCGGCGGGATCAACCCGGGAGGAGTGCTGTGTGCCACCACACAGTGGACTAGACCAATGTTGCGTGTCAACCCTCCGTCGGTCGGAAAATGACCCACGGTGCCCGGAGCCCGCCACCGTGTTAAATTCCCCTGAAGGCGGATCGACATGAGCCCGCATTCCGGCTACTTTGCCGAAATGGTGGGGGATTCCACGGTCGCCGCCGGCGGGGAAGGCCGCCCGGGCCGGTTCCTGGCCGCCCTCGTCCCGCAGCGCTGGGCCCCGCGGCGGTGGGCGCTGTGGCGGCTGCCGCGCCGCGCCCAGGTCTGCTACGTCGTTGGGATCGACGCCCTCGCCGTCGCCGCCGTCGTGCTCGCCGCCCTCCGCTTCCCGCCGCTCGCCGCGATGCTGACGCCGTTCGCGCTGCTCGCGGCCGGGATGCTCGTGTCGGCGGAGCTCGTGCGGCCGGTCGAGCGCCACCGCGAGGAGACCCTCCTCGGCCCCGGCGTCGACACGCCGTGGATCTTCGCCGGGGTGCTCGTGCTCCGCCCCGGTCTCGCCGTCGCGCTGGTCGTGCTCTCCGCGCTGCACCAGTGGTTCCGGGTCCGCAGAAGACCCGTTCACCGGCAGGCGTTCGGCGCCGCGGCGACGGCGCTCGCCGGCCTCGTCGCGGGGGCCTTCCTCACCGCGACCGGCGTCCGGCCGCTCGGCGAGGTCCTCGGCTCCCGGACCGTCCTCCTGCTCACCGCCGCCGGGCTGGCCTTCCTCGCGGTCAACGCCGCGCTCGTGACCGGCGCCGACGGGCCCCGGCGGCCACGCGAAGCCGCACCCGCGTACGCCTTCGACGTCGCGATGACGGCCTTCGGCCTTCCGCTCGCCTGGGCCGCGGTGGCCGCGCCGCTGCTGGTTCCGGTGCTGGCCGGCGCCACTGTCGTGCTGCACCGCGGCGGGCTGGGCGGCGGCCGCCGCGACCACGTCACCCTCGATCCGGGCACCGGCGTGCTGACCGCCGCGTCCTGGCGCGGCGCCGCCGAGGCCCGGCTGGACCGGCCCGGCGGATCCGGCCCGGCCGTGCTGCTGCTCGACCTCGACCACTTCCGCCTGCTCAACGACCGCTACGGCACCCGGATCGGCGACGCCGTCCTGCGTGCGGTGGCCGGCACCCTGCGCGACGAGGTCCGGGCCGCCGATCTCGTGGGCCGTTCCGGCGGCGAGGAGTTCGCCGTGTTGCTGCCCGGCACCGGCCCCTTCGACGCGATGGCGATCGCCGAGCGCATCCGCCTGCGGATCGCCTCGACGCTGGTGGCGCTGAAGGCTTCGGGCGACGGCCCGCAGTTCGTCGGGGTGACGGTGTCGATCGGCGTGGCGGGCTGTTCGGCCGGGCTCCTCGACGAAGCGCTGCTGGCGGCGGAAGCGGCTCTGCTGCGGGCGAAGGCGGCGGGCCGCAACCGGACGGTCTGCGCTGAACCGGCGTCGTGATCCGGCCGTGAGCGCGGCCGGGCAACCGGTAATCCCGCTGAGCGGGAATGGGCAGCAACCGCCCAGCAGATCTGCGGCTGAAAATCAGCTCATCGTGATCGCGTCCAGTTTTTCCTTCAGGTACTGCGACGCGATCACCTCGGGGTAGGTCCGGGTGCCCAGCGGTGGTGCCAGCGTCGTGATCCGCGCGTCGTGATCGGTTTCGTAGAAGAAGATCAACGAAACGAGATCTTCGTCGGGTGCCGTCGCGGCCGGGGGAAGGACGCGGTGGCGCGTCGAGCGCCAGCGGTCGCCCGTCCAGCGGGCCATCAGGTCGCCGATGTTGACCGTGAACGCCTCCGGATGGAACGGCGCGTCCACCCAGTCGCCGTCGGCCGTGCAAACCTGCAGGCCGCCGACGCCGGCCTGGCGGTCGAGCACCGTGACCGTGCCGAAGTCGGTGTGCGGGCCGATCCGGAACTGGTCCGGCGCCGGCGGGCCGACGTGGGTCATCGGCGGGTACCAGTTGATGTTGAACGTGTACGTCGGGTGCGCGGTGTGGCGGGTGAAGTGGCTCTGGGCAAGACCGAGCGCCGCGGCGAAGATCTCCAGCAGGTGGTCCGCCAGCGCCCGCATCCGGCGCATGTACTCCGTGGCCACCTCGCCCAGGCCGGGTACCTCGTGCGGCCAGACGTTGGGCTGGAACCAGAACCCGTCGACCTCGGCCACGCCGGTCCGGGTGTCCGCGCCCGCCGAGTAGGACTCCTTGAGGTCCGGCGGGGTCTCGGTGCCCTCGGCGTACCCGTTGGCCTCGACCCCCGGCGGCAGCCAGCCGCGGCCGCCGACCGTGACGGCGTAGCGCTGCTTGACCTCCTCGGGCAGCGCGAAGAACTGCCGCGCCAGCTCGCGCGTCCGGTGGCGCAGGTCGTCCGGGACGCCGTGCCCGGTGACCAGCAGGAAGCCGGACTCCCGCAGCGCCTGGTCGAGCCGGCCCGCCACTTCGGCCCGGCCCTCGGACGTGCCCGCGAACCACGGCGAAAGGTCCACGAGCGGAACGGATGACGGCATACCGGCTCCTGTAAAGCACTGTTGGTCAAGCATGTCCGATCGAGCGGGTCCGATCGGTACTGTCCTGTCCCTGCACTGTCCTATTCGGACTTCTCCACCCCGATGTCCTCGAACCACAGGTCCGGGCGCGCGGCGATGAACTCCGTCATCAGCGCGGTGCAGCCGGGATCGTCGAGCAGGGTGATCTCCACCCCGAGCCCGGCGAGCCAGTCGTGCCCGCCGTGGAACGTCTCGGCCTCACCGATGACGACGCGCCCGATACCGAACTGACGGACGAGCCCGGAGCAGTACCAGCACGGCGAGAGCGTGGTGACCATGATCGTGTCCCGGTAGTGCGGGCGGCGGCCGGCGTTGCGGAACGCCGCGGTTTCGGCGTGCATCGACGGGTCGCCGTCCTGCACGCGCCGGTTGTGCCCGCGGCCCAGCAGCGTGCCCGCGGAGTCGAACAGCGCGGCCCCGATCGGCACGCCCCCTTCGGCCTTGCCCCGCTCGGCTTCTTCGCGGGCGACGGCGAGCAGGGTGTGCGGATCGATCGGCATGCGTCACTCTTTCCGCCCGGGGTGGTGCCTGGCAAGTGTTTGAAGCCCGGACTGCACCTTCCGGCCGATCGCGGACAGGAGCTGTCCGCGATGTCTGGCACACTGCGTGCCATGTACGGCACTTCGGAACGGCTGCTCAGGCTGCTCTCGCTGCTGCAGGCGCGCCGGGACTGGCCGGGTGCCGACCTCGCGGCCCGCCTCGAGGTCGACGTCCGCACGATCCGCCGCGACATCGAGCGGCTGCGCTCCCTCGGCTACCCGGTGCACGCGACGCCGGGGGTGGCGGGCGGCTACCGGCTGGGCGCGGGCGCGGCCCTGCCGCCGCTGCTGCTGGACGACGACGAGGCCGTCGCGGTCGCGGTCGGCCTGCGCACGGCGGCGAGCGGCACGGTCAGCGGCATCGAGGAGACGTCGGTGCGCGCGCTGGCGAAGCTGGAACAGGTGCTGCCGCCCCGGCTGCGGCCGCGAGTGAGCGCGCTGCAGGCGGCGACGGTGTCCCTGCCCGGGGCCGGCCCGACGGTGGACGCCTCGGTGCTGACGACGATCGCGGCCGCCTGCCGCGACCAGGAACGGCTGCGGTTCGGCTACGGCGACCGGTCGGGGGCCGCGACGCAGCGGTCGGCCGAGCCGCTGCGGCTGGTCCACACGGGGCGGCGCTGGTACCTGGTCGCGTTCGACCTCGACCGCGCGGACTGGCGCACCTTCCGGGTGGACCGGATCGCCGGGGTGCCGGCGGTGGGCTTCCGGTTCACGCCGCGCGAGCCCCCGGCGGCGGACCTCGCGGAGTACGTCTCCCGCCAGATCTCGACGGCGGTCTACCCGCACCAGCTGGTCCTGCGCGTGGCCGCCCCGGCCGGCGCGGTGGCCCGGCGCGTGCCGCCGACGGCCGGAGTGGTGGAGGCGATCGACGAGCACAGCTGCCGGGTGCGGACCGGGGCGAACACCCTGGACACGGTGCCGTACTACCTGGCCCAGTGGGGCTTCGACTTCGTGGTCGAGGAGGCACCGCCGGGGCTGGTCGAGCGGCTGCGGGAAGTGGCGGAACGGTTCGCCCGGGCGGTCGGCTGAGCGCCGGGCGAGCTAGGTCGTCTCGACCCGGACGCAAGCGCTTTCGCCGTCGCTCAAGAACCCCGCCAGCTCGCTGCCCTCGGCCGCGAGCTCTTCGCGTTCCGCCCCGGTCAGCCGCCGCAGCGGCCGGACCACGACCGTGTCGTTCTCCGTCGTCCACGTCGCGGAAACGCGGCCGTCGACCAGGACCACCCGCTCGCCCGCGACCGAGAGCCCGCGGTGGGCGTCGTCGATGATGCGGGAGCGGTCGTCGTAGCCGAGGATCGCGTTGTCGAACGCCGGCAGGAACCGGACCGGTGCCATCGTGTCCGGGTCGGGGCGGGGTGCTTCGGGCAGGTCGAGCAGCTCGCGTCCCCGCTCGTCGCGGAAGACCAGCAGCTCCTCGCGCACCGCCTTCACCGCGGCCGGCAGGCCGGCCAGGCCCGACCACGCGCGCAGGTCCGCCGTCGCCGCCGGGCCGAACGCGGCGAGGTAGCGCCGGACCAGCGTCCGCCCGACGCCGTCGTCCGGGTCGAGCGGGTCGGGGTCGCGGCCGAGCCACGTGGCCAGCGGCAGGTTCCGCACGCCCGCCTTGGTGCGCCACAACCCGCGCGGCGGCAGCTGCGCCGACGGGATCAACGCGGCGATCAGCAGCTCGCCGAGCGGACGCGGGCCCGGCGCGGGCCACCGGTCGGCGACCGCCCGCGCGAGTTCGCCCATCGAGCGGGGCTCGCCGTCGGCCAGCACCGCCCGGCCCGTCGCGGCGAGCTCGGCGAAGTCGACACCCGCGAGCTCGCGGCGGTAGGTGCCGACGACCCGCTGCCGCAGCATCGTGTCGAACCGGCTCCGCCACGCCAGGACGTCGACGGCGGTCAGCAGGTGCACGGTGCGGCGCATGAGGTGGGTCCGCACGACGCGCCGCCCGGTCAGCAGGGCGTCCAGCGCGGCCGGGTCGAACGCGCGCAGCCGCGACCACAGCCCGGTGAACGGTTCCTGCGGCTCCTGCGCCTGCAGGCCGCCGAGGTGGGCGACGGCGTCGAGCACGGGCAGGCCGGCCCGCTCGAGCAGCAGCTGCCGGGCGAGGGTGGCGCGGTTGAGGGCCCGCGCGTCGAGGACGTGGTGCACGAGGCCAGCGTGGCAGAGGTAGCGGACAGTATGTGTCCGCTACTGGGGCGCCATGCCGACGCCGAGCATCCGCAGCACGAGCCCGCCGTACTCCTTGCCCAGCGCCGCGGGCGTCTGGCGGGCGCGCTCGCTGTACCAGCGGGCGACGTCGACGCCGAGTGAAAGCACGGCCCGGGCGGCGACGTGCGGATCGGACACGGTGAACACGCCGCTCTCGACGCCCTCGGCGATGACTTCGCGCACGATCCGCTCGATCCGGCGCCGCAGCTCGGCGACCATCTCGAACTCCTGCTCGGGCAGCGCCTGCAGCTCGTACTGGACCACCCGCGCGACGGTGTGGCGCCGCGCGTGCCACGCCACGAAGTCCTCGACGATCAGCCGGATCCGCTCGACGGGATCGGACTCCTTGGCGACGACGTTCTCGACCAGCGCGAGCGTCTGCTCGTGGCCGTACCGGCTGATCGCGAACAGCAGCGCGGCCTTGGAGGGGAAGTGCACGTAGAGCGCGGCGGGCGACATCCCCGCGGCGGCGGCGATGTCCCGCGTGGTGGTGGCGTGGTAGCCGCGCTGGGCGAAGGCCTCCACGCCGGCCAGCATGAGCCGCCGGGCGGTCTCCGGCTGCACGTCCGGCCAGAGCTCGGCCGACAGCGACATCGTCATCCGGTGGTCCTCCCCGCTCGCGCGCCCGGACGGCGGCCACGACGGCCGGCCCGGTCGTGCCCATTGTAAGCGGGCGCTTTGCCGGGAAAGCCGGGGAGACGTCCGAGCCGGGGGACGCCGCGCACCGCGGCGGCGTCCCCCGGCCGGACAGGGTGTCCTCCGGGACCGGCCGGGCCCAGACCTGCAGTGAATGACTCATTCCTGGCGTCCGACGTCAGGAATGAGTCATTCACTGCGCCCGGGGGGCGGCCGGGCAGTGCGCGTTACCCGGTCGCGGCCGTCACTCACGGGCAGGTGACGACCTGGCCGGCCCAGGAGAGCCCGCCGCCGAAGGCGAAGAGCAGCACCGGCTCGCCGGACGGCAGTTCGCCGCGGTCGACCATTTTGGACAGTGCGAGCGGCACGGACGCCGCCGACGTGTTGCCCGAATCGACCACGTCCCGGCCGATCACGACGTCGTCGCGCAGATCGAGACGGCTGGTCAGCGCCTCGACGATCCGCAGGTTGGCCTGGTGGGTGACGACTCCGGCGAGATCCGTGGTGGCGATGCCCGCGCGGCGACAGGCTTCCGCGGCAACCGCGGGCAGTTCCTGGGCGGCCCAGCGGAACACGGACTGGCCGTCCTGGGCGAACGCGGGCTGCCACGCGTCCACGAGCCGGACCAGGTGCCGGCGCGCAGGGTCGGATCCCCAGACGACCGGGCCGAGCCCCGGCGCGTCGGCGGTGCTGAGGATGGCCGCGCCCGCACCGTCACCGAGGAGGACGCAGGTACCGCGATCGGTCCAGTCGGTGACGTCCGACATCTTCTCGGCGCCGATGACGAGCGCGTGCCGGGCGGCTCCGGCCTGGATGGCGTGGTCCGCGGTGGCCAAGGCGGTGCAGAAGCCCGCGCAGCCGTTGTTGAGGTCGAAACAGACCGGGGCGGGGATGCCCAGCCGGCCCGCGACCTGGGCGGCGATCGACGGGCAGCGGTCGATCGCGCTGCAGGTGGCCACGGTGACCAGGCCGATTTCGCCGGGGTCCAGACCGGCCGCGGCCAGTGCCTTCGCCGCGGCTTCGGTGGCCAGGTCGGCCACCGAGCCGTCGGCGATGTGGCGGGTGGCGATGCCGGTGCGGCGGCGGATCCACTCGTCGGAGGTGTCGACGATGCCTTCGAGGTCGGCGTTGGTCAGCACGCGGGCGGGCTGGTGGTGGCCGAGCGCGGTCAGGCGGGAGCCGGGCATGGGTCCTCCTCAGGAGCCGGGGCAAAATAGCGACCGATCGTTCGTAATCTATAGTGTCGCCATGAGTCCCCGGAAGTCCCTGGCCGAGTCTCGGCTCACCCGGCAGCGCATCCTCGACGCCGGCCTGGTGATCGCGTCGGCGGAGGGGCTGGAAGGGCTGACCATCGGGCGGCTCGCCGCCGAGCTGGGGATGAGCAAGGCGGGCGTGATCGGCCACTTCGGCACCAAGGAGAGCCTCCAGCTGGCCGTCGTCGACGCCGCCACCGGGATGTTCGTCCGCGAGGTGCCCGAACGTGCGCGCGGGGTGCCGCGCGGCCTGCCGTACCTCCGCGCGGCCTGTGAGGCGTGGATTTCCTACCTGGAACGGGAACTCCTGCCCGGCGGCTGCTTCTTCACCGCGGCCGCGGCCGAGTTCGACGGCCGGGACGGACCGGTGCGCGATGCCATCGTGCGGGCGGACCAGCTCTGGCAGCGCGAGCTGCGGCTCAACATCTGGCGGGCGGTGAGCCTGGCGGAACTGCCGCCGGACACCGACATCGACCAGCTGCTCTACGAGATCGTCGCGATCATGTTGGCCCTCAACCACTTCCTGCAGCTGCACGGCGACCGTCAGGCGCCGGCTCGCGCGCGCCGGGCGCTGGAACGACTGGTGTAAAAGACGCTGAGACAGGAAGAGGCGGGCTCGGTTGCGCCGAGCCTGCCCGCTCCGGTTCACCGTTCCCGATCGATCAGCGCTGCAGGGTCAGCACGCCCGGCTTGTACGGCAGGAGGCCGTAGTCCATGCCGTCGGAGCTCGGGTCGCGCCCCTGGTAGAGCAACTGCAGGTTGCACGGGTCGACGGTCTTGGTCTGGTCGGGGTTGGTGCGGACCAGATCGCCGTGGCTGATGTCGTTGGTCCAGGTGGCGCCGCTGTTGGCCTTGCCCGCGAAGGGATTGCTCTCGGTCGCGGCCTGCGGTGTCCACGAGCCGCCCAGGCTGGTGGCGGTGAAGGAGCGGAAGAAGCGCCGCTCGTTCGTCCCTCGCGCCTCGACGATCATGAGGTACTGGTTCTGGCCCTGGATCTTGTAGACCTCGGGCGCTTCGAACAGGTTGAGGGGAGTGTCGCTCATGATCTTCGTGTACGACGAGCCGAAGCTGCCCGGGAAGTTCCCGATGGGCATGCCGGCGCGGTAGATGCCGCCGTTGTCGTCGGCGAAGAACAGGTACATGGTGGTGCCGTCGCCGATGATCGTCTGGTCCAGGGGGGCTCCACCGGGGATGGTGCCGGTGAACAGCGTCTGGGGCGCGGACCAGCCGTTGGGGTTGGTGGGGTCGCTCGAGGTGCGGTAGGAGAAGGTCGGCCCACCCCACTGGTAGGCGAGCACCCAGATGTTCTTCGGGGCGAAGTAGAACAGCGTCGGCGCGACGGCCCCGATGGACAACGTGTTCTGGCCGGCGGTGGCCATGTCCGACCAGTTCGTGAAGGGGGCGAAGCTCATCGAGCCCCAGCTCGATCCGGTGTCGTGCGTCGTGCCGTAGACGACGTGCTTGCCGTTGTAGACGACGTTGGTGAAGTCCTTGAGCGCGACCCACCCGGACTTCGGGTTCGCCAGCGGACCGGTCGACGACCAGCGGTACGTCGACGGCAGCGGGCAGGTGGCGCTGCCCCCGTCGACCTGGACGAGCTGCCACTGCTGGTCGTTGCCGCTCCCGCTGCTCGCCTGCACCACAGCGGCGCCGTCGGCCGTCGAGGCGCCCTGCACGTCGGCCACCTTGCCGCTGTTGCGGTTGACCAGCCGGACGTACCCGCTGCCGGAGTCGGCGAGGCTGAACTGCTGGTTGGTGCCGCCGTTGTCGGTCCACTGCACCACACTGGCGCCGTCGGCGGTGGACGCGCCCAGCACGTCGGCGAGCTTGCCGGAGTGCCGCGCGCGCAGCTTGTAGTTGCCGCCGCCGGCGTCCACGAACTGGAACTGCTGGTTGGTGGCGTTGGAGCGGGTCCACTGGATGAGGTTGGCGCCGTCGGCGGTGGAGGCGCCGTTGACGTCGAGAGCCTTGCCGCTGTTGCGGTTCAGCAGGACGTACCAGGCGCTGGTGTCCACAGTGGCGGCCGACGCCGGGGCCGGGGCCACCGTGAGCAGCCCACCCGCGACGGCCACGACCGCCGCGGCGGCCGACCCCGCCCGCCACCGGCGGCGCCACCTCGCGGTCCGCGCAAGTCCAAGCGACATGGCATCTTTCCTTTCGGCGAGGGGACCGCCCGCGCACTGTTAGCGTTAACATCTTGCGGCGGATGCGGTGGGGGACCAGGAAGGGCAGGGGGGTGGGTGGTCGATCGGCGGTGCGGCTGAACGCAGTAGGAGGACTCTGAACGATTACGTCGGCCGCGTCAAGATGTAACGCGCGGGTTTCGAGTTCTTCGACCGGCTGTCGAATCCGGCGTCGCGTGATCGACGCACGGGTGAGAGCGGCTTCGTGCCCGAGGGGCACGCCGCCGCCGGCTTGTCCGGACGAAGGGAACGAAGATGGCCAGGACACCACTGCGGCTGTACATGTCCATGTCGGTCGACGGGTACATCGCCGGGCCGGACGACCGGCCGGGCCAGGAACTCGGCCGCGGCGGCGGGCGGCTGTTCGACTGGCTCGACGACCGGATGTCCGAGGGCGTCAACGGGCAGGTGTACGCCGAGGCCTCGTCGACCGGCGCGGTGGTATCCGGCCGCCGGACGTTCGAGCTGGCCGGGCGGTGGCAGGGCGACCACCACGACGGCGTGCCGATCCACGTGCTCACCCACAGCATCGACCCGGCCGACGAGCCGCCCGGCAGCGCGAAGTTCTACACCGACGTCACCGCGTGTGCGGTCGAGGCCCGGGAAGCGGCGGGAGACCGCGCCGTGCTGGTCCACGGCGCGGGAGCGGCGCGGGCCCTGCTGGCGGCCGGCCAGCTCGACGAGCTCGAACTGCACCTGGTCCCGGTCCTGCTGGGCAGCGGGCGCCGCCTGTTCGAGCCGGCCGGACTCGGCCCCGTCGAACTGGAACCCGTCCGGCGGCTCGAAGGCCGCAACGCCACGCATCTGCGTTACCGCATCGTCCGGGACGGTCCTGGATCGTCGCGCTGAAGCGGGACGATCCGCGGCGAGTCCGGCCGGTCGCACCGGATTCGCTGCGCTGAACGGGTGTTCCCGGTATCGCGGCGGTCGCGGACCGCCTCTGCGGGGAGCGCGTCGCCGCAGTGGGTCCGGCGACTTCCGGTGTGTGGGGAGCTGGTCGGCATGCTCGTGGAGCGGGAAGAGAACTGGCTGCTGGAGGAGTACAAGCTGCTTTCAGCGCACTATTTCCACGAAGATCAGATCTACTTCCGGATGGGCGGACTGCTCATCACGCTGAACAGCGCGCTGATTGCCTTCTCGGCGACGTCGAGTGGGGTGTCCCGGTTGCCGCAGGTCGTGCTCGTGTTGTTTTCCGTGTTCGGTCTCGCCGTGACGATCGCGTGGATGGCGATGTTGTGGCGGATCCGTGCCGTCCGGCAGGTCAGCAGCGCCCGGATCGGGGAGATCGAGGCCGCGCTCGAAGCGATTTGGTCGGCCACGGTTCCGTCTCCGCGGATCCGGCTGCACATGCGGGAGCGGATGTCCGCGAGGGCGGGGTGCCTGCCTTCGCGGCTGGCGACCAGCGTGCCCGCGACGACCCTGTTCTTGGTGGTTCCGGTGGTGGCCGCCGGCTATTGGGCCTGCCTGCCGTTCTGGCGTTGAGGTGACCGTGTGGCCGGCGGGTCAGGCGTCGGCGGGTTCGAGGACGACTACCGGAATCTTGCGCTCGGTGTAGGTCGCGTAGGTCGCATAAGGTTTGTAGATCGCCACCGCTCGTTCCCACAAGCGAGCCCGCTCCGCACCTTCGGCGACGCGCGGGCGGACTCGGCGGCGTTCGCCGCCGGGCAGTTCCACCTCGGTGGCCGCCATCGCCGTCAGGTTGTGGAACCACGCCGGGTGGGCGTCCACGCCGCCTTTCGAGGCGACGACGACCAGCCGCGGCGAGTCGTCGAGGTAGATCAGGGGGCTGATCCGGGCCTCGCCGGACTTGCGGCCGACGTGGTGCAGCAGCAGCACGGGCGCGCCGCCGAAGAACGACCCGCCCACCTTGCCGCCGGTGGTGCGGAACAGGAGCGTGTTGAGCCGCGCCAGCCGGCGCTGCAGCTTCCAGTAGCGGGACGTCGACGGGGGAGGCTTCATGCCCGAATTCTGTCACAGCGTGCCAAGTGTCGTCAACTGACAAAAGTCTTCCGATGACGTCACTGTCGTATGCTGGCCGGCATGGAGAAGCTCGGCCTGCGGGAACGGAAGAAACAGCGGACGCGGGAAGCTTTGATCGACGCGGCCCACGCGCTGTTCTGCGCCCACGGCTTCGAGGCCACGACCATCGACCAGATCGCCGAATCGGTCGAAGTCTCCTCGCGGACGTTCTTCCGGTACTTCACCTCGAAGGAGGACGTGGCGCTGGCCCTCGCGGACGACCAGATCACGGCGGTGCTCGAGGCGTTCGCCGCGCAACCGGCCGACCTGCCGGTGCTGACCGCGCTGCGGACGGCCGCGGTCGAAGTCATCCGGACGGCCGAGACCGACACGCGCTTCCACAGCCTGCAGGAGGTGATCTCGGTCAGCCCGGCGCTGACGGCCGCCCGCATCGAGCGGGCGACCGCCCGGTTCGACGAGGTGGCGAGGCTGATCGGCGCCCGCATGGGCGTGGACCCGGCCGCGGACCCCCGCCCGCACCTGGTGGCCTCGGTAGCGCTGTGCGCGGTACAGACGGCAGTCGTCGCGTGGCGAGCGGCCGGCCACCCAGCGCCGGAATCGGAGCTGACCGGGCAGGCGTTCGACCTGCTGTCCACCGGCCTGGACTACCCCGCGGGGCCGACGGCCGCCGGTCGCTAGCCGGTGGCATCGCCTTCCCCTTGGAACCGATGACAACCTGGTTTCGCACGCGGACGTTCTGAGGGGTATGCGGGTAGATCCCAGTTTCGAAGTGTTCGTCGAAGACAGTTCGACGGCGTTGCTGCGCACCGCGTACCTGCTGACCGGCGACCGCGGGCACGCCGAGGACCTGTTGCAGACAGCGCTGTTGCGCACCGCCCGGCATTGGTCGCGGGCGCGTGACTCGCCTCAGGCGTATGCGCGCGCGGTGTTGCTGAACCTGTCGCGGGACCGGGTCAGGTCGTTGTTCCGGCGTCCCAGGGAGGCCCCGATGCCGCCCGACGTGGACACGCTGCCCGCCGTGGACGCCGGGTACGAGCAGGTCTCCGAGCGTCGCGTGGTGCTGCGCGCGCTGGCCGAACTGCCGATCCGCCAGCGGCAGGTCATCGTGCTGCGCTTCTTCGAGGACATGTCCGTCGAGCAGACCGCCGGGTTGCTCGGCTTCAGCTCGGGGACGGTCAAGTCGCACACATCCCGGGCTTTGGCCAGGCTGCGCGAGCTGCTGGCCGGCCACGACTCACTCCAGGAGGTTCCCCGTGCTCACCGATGAGCAGTACGGCCGCCGGATCGGTGACCGGCTGCGGCACGAGATCGACGACGTCCACGCGAGCCCGGAGCTGGTCCGCGAGCTCCGCCGCCGCCGGACCAGGCGCACGTGGGCGATCACCGGTGCCATCGCCACCCCGGTGGCCGCCGCGGCCGTCGTCGCGGTGGTCGTCTCGACCCAGGCCACCCCCGACCGATCCGTCACCGCGGCGCCCAGCAGCGCGGCGCCCAGCAGCGCTCAGCCGCGGATCGTCACCGTGGCGTACATCCAAGCCGAGACGGTGAAGGCACTCGGCCAGGGCACCCAGTACGTCATCTACTCGAAGGACACCTACGAGAGCGGCTACTACGAGACCTGGACCGACAAGGCGACCCAGCGGTACCGCAACGACGTCTACACCCGCCTTCCGGCCGCCGCCCAGGCGAGTCGCACCGGGGACCGGAAGATGACCGTCCCGGCCGGCCCGCCCACACCGCCGTCCGGCCCGCCCCACCGCCAGCAGTCGCACGCCGTCAAAGGCGCCGGGGAGGGCCAGGAGATCACCACGATCGACTGGGAGGGCAACTGGTGGTCCGTCGACCACCTGAGTGACGGCAAACCGCAGACCCCGATCCCGGACCCCACCGATCCGGACGGCATGAGGAAGGCGGTGGCCGAGGGCAAGGTCGAGCTGGTGGGCCAGGAGAAGATCGGCGCCGTCGACACCCACCACCTCCGGGTGATCGGCCCCCGGCGCGAGTACAAGATCGACCTGTGGGTGGACAGCACCACGTACCTCCCGGTCAAGGAAACCGCGGTCAAGGGCGGCAACAAGCAGGGCGGCGAGGAATTCCCGGAGTCCAAGGGCGAAGCGATCACCTACACCTGGCTGCCCCGGACAGAAGAGAATCTCGCCAAATTGACGCTGACCCCACCCGACGGCTTCAAACGGCTCAAGTAGACCCCGGGCAACAGCCGCATAGACCTGGGCTCTGCCTCCCGGGCGGCCGGCGCGGGACCGGCCGTCCGGGCCGGCCTGTCCCGCGCCACGTTCGCCGCGCGCTTCGCGCGTTTGGTCGGCGAGCTTCAAAGTTGCCTTCAGACGCCCTGCAGGTGGTGGAGGTTCAGCGACGTGCAGGTGCCATTCGGGTCGTAGACCCAGGCGTCGGTCCGGTAGCTGAAGCGGTAGTCGTCGGCGAAGTCGCGGCCGAACCGGCCGAGCTTGTTGTAGCGGTAGGTGCCGTCGGCGAACCGGTCCCAGACCGAGACGGGGCCGGAAGCGCGGTTCCGGAACGAGTAGGTGTGGTCCTGCAAGCTCGTGCCTTCGAACCGCCACCCTTCGCAGGGCGCGTAGTTCCCGCTGAAGGCGACGAACGTGCCGGAGTAGTAGTCACCGGTCCAGAAACAGATGCGGTAGTCCAGGCAGTCGTTCGCGGAGGCGGCGGCGAAGGCCGCCGGCGAAAGGACGTGGACGGCCGGTCCGTCACCGGTGGCCGCGGTGGCGGGGCTACCGCTCAGCAGCAGGGCGCAGAGCCCGGCACCGGCGATGAGCGCGGAAGCGAGCCTCTTGAGGCGGTGGGTCATGGCAGTTCTCCTTCGAATGGTTCCCGGTCGAAGTCACCCTGATCCGCCGTAGCTGTGAAACGCCTGCAAGGCACTGCATTCCGCTGGTCAGGCCGCGGTCGCCGGCTCGGCGACCGTTCGTGTGAATCACGCGCGTTCTCCCGCGTTCCTCGACTCGGACCGGTATGCAGGTCCTTGGAGGGGGAGGGGAGCATGGCGGCGGAGTTCAGGCTGCTGGGCGAGGTGACCGTGCACGTCGACGGGCGGCCGGTGGATCCCGGACCCGCGCGGCAGCGGTGCGTGCTGGCCGCGCTAGCGGTGGACGCCGGCCGGTTGGTCCCGGTGGAACGGCTGGCCGAGCGAGTGTGGGGTACGGACGTGCCCCGCCGGGGGCGCGCGACGCTGCAGAGCTACATTTCGCGACTGCGCCGCGCCTTGGCCGCGGCGGCCACGGTCGAGATCGTCCTGCGTTCGGGCGGCTACGCCTTGGTGGCGGAGCAGGCGGACAGCGTGGTGGACGTGCACCGGTTCCGTGGCCTGTGCGCAGGCAGCCGGGGCGCGGACGACGAGCGGGCCAGGGCGTTGCTGGAAGAAGCCTTGGGGCTCTGGCGCGGAGCGGCGCTGACCGGGCTCGACGGCGACTGGGCGGAGGCCGAACGCGACCGGCTGGCGAACGAGCGGCAGGAGGCCGAGCACGACCTCACCGACGTCCTCTTGCGGCTGGGACACGGCGAAGACCTGCTCGCCGAGCTGTCGCGACGCGCCGTCCGGTGGCCGTCGGACGAGCGGGTCGCGGGGCAGTACATGCTGGCCCTGCACCGCGCGGGCCGGACGGCTTCGGCGCTGGCGCACTACCAGCGGGTGCGGGACAAGCTGGTCGAGGAGCTGGGTGCTGATCCCGGTACCGCGCTCCAGGACCTCCACCTGCGGCTCCTCACCGGCGCCCCGGCGCCGAGCAGGTCACGTCCCGGCGGGGTGGTGGTCCCGGTACCGCGGCAATTGCCGCCGGATCCGGTGCGATTCATCGGACGCGACGCCGAACTCGCCGCGCTCACCGGCGCCTCGGACCGCGCGAGGCGAGACGGCACGGTGATGATTTCCACGATCACCGGGGCCGGCGGCATCGGCAAGACCTGGCTGGCGCTGCACTGGGCCCACCGGCACGCCGCCGACTTTCCCGACGGCCACTTGTACGTCGACCTCCAGGGCTACTCCCCGACCGCCCTCGCGATGAACCCGGCGACCGCGGTGCGCGGGTTCATCACCGCGCTCGGTTTCGACCCGCAGCTGATCCCGCCCGACCCGCACGCCCAAATCGGGCTGTACCGCAGCCTGGTCGCGGACAAGCGCCTGCTGGTCGTGCTGGAAAATGTCCGGGACAGCAAGCAGGCCACGCCGCTGTTGCCCGGGTCCGCGTCGTGCACCGTGCTGATCACGAGCCGCCACCGGCTCGAAGACCTCGTCGTCGCCCACGGCACGGTCCGGACCGAACCACGCCTCTTCGACGAGTCCGATGCCCGCACCCTGTTCGGCTTGCAGCTGGGCGATGACCGCGTCACCGCCGAGCCCGACGCGGTGACCGCGCTCGTCGCCGGCTGCGGCGGCCACCCGCTCGCACTGGGGATCGCCGCGGCGCGCGCCGGATCGAACCCCTCCCTGACACTGGCATCGCTCGCCGAGGAGGTCATCGACCCGTCGACGCGCCTGGACGCGCTCAGCGCCGGTGAGCTCGGCAGCGATCTGCGCACCGTCCTGGGCTGCTCGTTTCGGGGACTCGGTCCCGAAGGAGCGGCTGCGTTCAGCTTGGTGGGGCTCGTGCCGGGGACCGGCATCAGCACCGCCGCGCTCGCGGCGCTCACCGGTCTCGCCGCCCGGCGAGCCGGCCGGGTGCTCCGCGAACTCGAGGCGTTGTCCCTGGTCTCGCAGTACGTGCCGGGCCGCTACCGGATGCATGATCTGGTGCACCTGTATGCCGCGGAACAACCGTCGGCCGGCCACGACGCCGCGTTGCGGCGCTGGGTGGAGTTCTACCTCCACACCGCCTACTCCGGCGAACGGCTGCTGTACCCGCACCGCTTGCCCATCGCGCCGGCTCCGCCTGCGGCGGAATGCGTTCCCGTGCTCCTGCCAGACGAGCCGGCGGCACTGGCCTGGTTCGACACCGAGCACCCCTTGATCCTCGCTGCCCAGCACCTCGCCGCCGAGAAGGGGTGGAACGACCTGGTCTGGCAGATCGCCTGGTCGTTGAGTGCGTTCCACCGGCGCCGTGGACACATCCACGCCGACATCAGTGCGTGGCGCGCCGGTTTGGTTGCCACGCAACGCCTTGGTGATCCGGCTCTGCAGGCCTTGGCGCATCGATTTCTCAGTCATGCGTGCGCGCGGCTCGGCTTGGGCAGGGAAACCGAAGCGGTCTTCCACCTCCAGGAAGCGGTCGCCTACGGCAAGAGCGCGATCCCCTCCTCGGTTCGGGCGTCTTTGGCGTGGACACCGGCAGACCGGCAGGCCATCGACGACATCATCCAGCTCGTCGCCGATTCCCTGCGCCACTATCAATCCGTGCACGATACGCACTGGGAAGCCGACGCCTATGCCGCACTGGGCTGGCTGACCGCCAGAACCGGCAAACTCCGCGAGGCGCACGACTACTGCAGATCCGCGCTCGCCTTGTTTCGGCGGCAAGAGGATCACGCCGGTGAATCCGCGGTCCTGGACAGCCTCGGGCACATCGCCCTCCATGCCGGCGAAAACACCCGAGCGGTGACCTACTACCACGAGGCGCTGTCCGTCCGTCGCACCAAAGGCGGCACCTACAGCGAGGCCGACACGCTGAGCAGAGTCAGCGAAGTGAACGGCATGAATCCAGAAGCGCGAGCGGTGTGGCGGCGCGCGCTCGCCAAATCGAAAAACGGTTCGTAGGCGGTCACCCCGGCCGGCGACCGGCCGGCCGCACGCGGAACTCGTTGCCGTCCGGATCCGCCAGCGCGACGGTGCCGTCGTTGCGGGCGTCGAGCCGAGTGGCGCCGAGGGAGATCAGCGCGTCGACCGCCGCCCGCTGGTCGCCGTCCGCCGGGAGCAGCTCGAAGCGCTGCCGGTTCGGCGCCTCGGGCGTGCTGTCCCAGGTGTCCCAGGCGATTTTCGTGCCGCCGCGCGGTGATTGGATCGCGGTCTGCTCGCCCCGGTCCCACACCAGGGGCCAGCCCAGCGCCTCGCTCCAGAACAGGCCGGCCTGCCGGGTGCCGGCACAGGTGAGCTCGCCCAGCGGGCCGCACCCGGCGAGGTAGTCGTTGCCGGGCTCGATCACGCAGAACTCGTGGCCCGCCGGGTCGGCCAGGACGACGTGCGCCTCCTCGGGTCGCTGCCCGACGTCGACGTGTCGGCCACCGAGCTGGATGGCGGAGACGACCGTGCGCCGCTGGTCGTCGAGGTCGGCGCTGGTCAGGTGCAAGTGCATCCGGTTCCCGCCGAGCCGGCCGGCGCGACCCGGGACGAACCGCAGGCCGAGCCGGGCGTCTCCGCCCGGTAGCAGCACGCCGCCGGTGTCCTCGATGACCTCCCGGCCGAGCAGACCGGCCCAGAAGCGTGCCGGTTCGGGCGGGTCGTCCGCCTCGAAGGTCACCGCCAGCAGTCGCGTATGCATCACCGGAACGTAGACACCGCCGCCGTGAGGGGCAAGCCGATATGGGACCGGCGGGATCCGGTTCCCCGCGTCAGAACGAGGGGTGGATGGCTTATTCGGTCTCCGGACGTGCTCAGGACGGCTAGCATCTGCTGCATGTTCGGGAAACGAGGCCGTCGGGGTGCCGTCGGAGCGGGCGCGAAGCGCCTGCCGGATCTGGAGTTCCTCGCCCTGGTGCGAGCCAGCCTCGAGGCGTGCGCACCCGGCGTGACACGGGGCGCCGAACTCAAGGGCAATTCACTGATCAGCCCTCGGGGTTGGGCGGTGGGCGTAACACCGCCACAGCATGGCGGCGATCATCACTACGACCTCGTCGCGCTGCCCGACATCACCATCCAGCCCGATGTGCCGTGTTTCCCCGACTGTGCCATGGCCTTCTCCGGCGATCCCGGGCACGCGGCCGACGCGTGGACGCAGACGGCGGGCGCGTGCCTGCTGGAGCTGCTCGATCGGCGCGGGCGTTTCGCCGAGCACATCGGACCCGGCGAAACCCGCGGCGTTCCGGGCTGGCACACGATCACCTCCGGCGCGGTCGCCTTCGGCTTGGACGCCGACGAGAACCGGCGCCTGCAGATCACGCTGCTGGAGGCGAACGTGCTGTCCAACATCGCTGCCACGTTCACGGCCGACCTGGAATCCCCGTTTTTCAACGGCGTAAAGGTCTTCTACGGCGGCCGGCCCGGCGCGATGACGGCCGAGATCCGGGTCAACGGAGAACGGCACGACGCCGCGTCGGCCGCCATGGCAGCACTGAACCTGCCCGAGCCGGCCACGTTCACCGCCGCCCGCTACTACGCGCTGCTGCTCCCGGTCCCGGCCGGCGGCGGGGAACCGGACTACCCGGCCACGTCCCTCGAACTCTAGGCGCGACCCACGTCACCGGTGCCCCGTGTGGGGCGCCGCTTTGACATACTCGGGGGCATGCCGTCGTTCGACTACTTCCGTGCACCCGACGCCGACGCCGTGCGGCAGGTGATGGACGCCGGTGGTGGGCGCACCGCGGTGGGCGACGGGATCGAGGCGAAGGGCGTCGATCCGACCGTCGTGCTGGGCATGATGATCGCGGCGATCCAGCAGGTGCCGTGGAACCCGGACCTGGTGGCCGACAGTCTCGTTTGGCCGGCGGGCCGGGAGCAGGACCCCGATTACGACGGTCCGTGGGTGTCCGAGCTGAACACTTCGACCCGCGACGTACTGGCCCAAGCCCGGCGATGTGCCTCGTGTGGCGCGGGAGTGGGCACAAATCGAAGAGCTCGGCGGCAACGTCGACGTGGCGGACGCACAAGCGTTCATCGAGTCCATGGTCGAGCTCGCGCGGCGGGCTCGGGAAGCCGACGAGCTGATGTTCTGCTGGACAAGCCTCTGATGTGAGGCCGCCGTACCACTGATGCTTCAGCCGACGGCAAGGGCAGGAACGCGCCGTTGCCGGTGTGGGGCGGACGGGTCATGATCACACTGTGGAACTCGACTGGTGGTACTTCCGTCGGCTGTACGAGGGTTTGCTCGACCACGATGACGGCGTCGATGGCTGCCGGGCGTACCTGAGCAGCCAGCGGCCGGTGACGGTCGACCATCTGGCCGAGCTGGCATCGCTTCGCAACCGGGAACGGATACCTGCGGGCGGGTACACCGGGCACGACGAGCAGTTGTGGCGGATCATGAAGCTGTACGGGCTCAGCCGCGTCAGCGATTACTTGATCGAACGGTTCTGCGGTCAAGACGAGCCGGGTGCGACCGGAGAACCCGCCGGCACGTCGGGCCTCGGCGGACGCGCGCTGCACACCGAGTTCTTCGCCGCCATCGGGCTGACTCCGTTCGAGCACGCCGACGCGTTTTCCCCGTTCCACCACGAGGTCTTCGCCGTGGTGCAGGACCCCTCCGCGGCCGCCGTGACGCTCGAGGAAGTGCTGTGGCCCGGTTTGTGGTTCGGCGAACTGCTGTTCAGCCGCGCCGGAGTGCGGGTGCGAGCCCCTCGACACCTGATGGACGCGACCGTGGCCACGACCTCGACGCTGTACTTCACCTTCCGGCGTGGATCGCGCCCTACTGCCGACTTGTCACACGGCTGGGGCTCGAACTCGCAGTGGCGGACGTGCTTCCCCCGGTTCTACTCCGACCAGGAGGGCCTGCACCTCAATTGGGACGGCAAAGCGGACATCGGCGGCGACGCTCCGGCGCCGCGGGCCGGTTGGGCCGAGCACGAGATGGAACCGCTGGACCAGCGCCGGGAGCTGTTGCTGCACCGGTGCTTCGTTCGCGATCCGCTGCCATCCGACGAGGATGATCGGTTTCCCTACGACGATCGGCTCAGTCTTCTCACCGCAGAGTGGCCACTGCGTCCGGAGGCAATCGTTCAGGTGCCGTGAGCCGGGAAAGACGCCCAAGCTGACGGCCACTGGCCTGGCGACCCGCTACCGCGTCCGGTCGTCGGCGTGGGCGGTCACCGGCACTTTGCAGCAGCGCTGGCGGAGCACCAGAGATCGGCCGGACTCCCACGTTGCTACGAGTGGTTTGTCTCCAGCACCAGTACCGTCATGTCCAGTAGTCGTTGGTAGTACTCGCGACCGTAGGCGTCCAGCTCGGGGATGACCCGAATGAGTTGCTGTTCGCATTCGGCGAGGATGTCCCATCTCCGGTCGTCCAGGAGACCTTGTTGCTCCAGCCAGACGGAGAGACAACCGGCTGGGGTTGCCTCAAGCATCACCATGTCGACGCCTCCCACGTCGGCTCCCCGCCATCGGCTCGGTAACGGCGCCTTCCGGTGGGCCTCGAAGAGCGTTGTGACTGCTGCCCGCCGATCCGTGAGTTCCACCGGCTTCCACCTTGATTCAGACGAAGTGATGATGCTGGCGCGTGCTCTTCGGCTACTTGTTGAATGGCGGTACGACCGATGCCGGGCCAGGCTTGGTCGAGGTGTTCGGCGGGTGGCTCTCTCATCGGCTGCCCACCACGCTGTCGGGTGTGGCTCACTCATGGCGTGCCTCCCGTCGAGCACCGTGGCGGGGTGTGGCTCAAGAGGGGTCTGCTCAGCTCGAAGTAGCGCTGCCCACCTCGCCTGATACCCAGCCCCGGTACGGCGAGGAGAACTACGTGACACTAATAATCGGCGTGGATCCTCACAAGCGGTCCGCCACCATCGAGATCATCGACGAACGCGAGCACGTGCTGCACACCGGTCGGTTCGGCACCGACCAGGACGGCTACCACCGCATGCTGGCCGCCGGTCGCCGGCATCCGCAGCGGGTGTGGGCGGTCGAGGGCTGCCAGGGCATCGGCCGCCATCTCGCGCAGCGCCTGGTCGCCGACGGCGAGACCGTGGTCGACGACGCTATGGTGGCGCTGCGTTCGCTGGTCGATCATCGTGACGAGCTGGGCCACGCTCGCACCCAGGCGTCAACCGGTTGCATCGCCTGCTGCTGGAATTGCTTCCCGGCGGGGCGAAGAAGTTCCTGTCCGCCGCTCAGGCTCGTGCCTTGCTGGCCTCGGTGCGGCCGCGTGATGTCGTGGGCAGGACCCGCCGGCGGCTGGCCGCGGACCTGGTTACCGAGCTGGACCGCATCGACAAGCGGATCAACACCGCCAACACCGAACTGGGTGAGCTGGTCGCGTCCACCGGCAGCACGCTGCTGGAGCTGTTCGGGATCGGCCCGTCCAGTGCCGCCCGGCTGCTCGGCGACATTGGTGATGTCGGCCGGTTCGCCGACAAGGGCCGGTTCGCGTCCTGGAACGGCACCGCACCATTGGAGGCGTCGTCTGGTGATCGTCGTCGGCACCGGGGGCGACTCCTGACTCCAGCGCGGCTGCCCTGAACCCCGTGGTCAGCACTTCGGAACAGTCACTTCCCGAACCTGCCAATGACAAGGATAGGACAGCGACCTCCTCGTCTGCTTGACACAGAGGGGAGCCATGAGCGCGCGACCAGCGGCCTGAGAGTGCCTCGCCGTCGACCTGGCCGGCAGTCCTCAGCCGGCGCAGGTCCAGGTGGCCGGCACCAACGTCTGGCCGTCTGCCGACGGGCGCTGTCCGGCGAGTTCGCCGTCCTCCGTCACCACCCGGACCCAGCGTTCGGAGGTGATGTTGCCGGTGAACGTGGTACCGCGCCACACACCCAGTTCCCGCGCGGTGCCGCCGACGGGGGTGTACGAGGCAACCAGCAGCCCGTGGGAGTTGATCCCGCGCGGGGAGGGGCGATCCTGCGCCTCGTACCGGTACATCAGGCTTCCGGTCGCGTCCCACTTGTGCAGGCTGGTGTAGTCGCCGAAGGCCTGGCCGAGTGCGTAACCGCCCTGGTACAGCTGGACCTGGAGGTCGGGAGAGCCGGCGAGCCGGTGGGTGGTCCCGTCCGGCGACCACACCGATCCCTTTTCGGTCACCACGTTGCCCGCGTTGTCGATGCCGACCGCCACGTCGTCGGCGACGATCTGGTAGGTGCCCGGCCGGTCTCGCTTCCACACGACGCTCTGGTAGGGACCAGGGAAGGCGTAGGAGGTACCGACGATGTCACCGGAATCGTTGATGGCATCGGCGGACACACTGGCCCCGGCGGGGCCGGGGAGCGTCTGGAACGTGCCGTCGCGGTACACGAAGGGCGCGCCCGAGAGCCCGTCGTAGCCCACCATCTCGCCGCTGCCGTTGACCCCGAAAACATAGCTGGACTTGCTGGCCGGCGCGTTCACGTCGACGAGGGCACCGTGGTGCCACAGCAAGAACCTCCCGTCGGTCGCTTGACCGGCCAGGTAGCCGTCCGAGCCCGCGGCCCACACCGCTCCGCTCGTGACGCCCGCCGGCAACGGCAGGGCCGACGACGTCCAAGTGCATTGATCCTGAGTCCGCGCTTGAGCGGGAACGGATCCCCCGAACAGTGCCACCAACGCAGCACAAACGACCAAAATGCGACGCATTCGTTCCCCCCAGGGTCGCTGAAACGTGCCAACCGTACCACGCCGGCCAGGGGTCGTTGAGATCTTTTCCGGTCGGCGTGCTGCCGGCAACACCAGCGATCCGGAGATCGCCGCGGCTGTCAGCTCCCGGTGTAGAACCCCTGGGGACGGAACCGGTTCGGTCGCTCGCGGTACTCCTCCAGCGCGTGCGCCAGCCACCCCGCGGTCCGTCCGATCGCGAGGATCGTCTCGCCCGCGCCCGGCACCATGTCGTGGGCCTCGGCGAGCACCGCGAGCGCGAGGTCGACGTTCGGCCGCATCCCCGGCCGGGCAGCCACCAGGCCGTCCATTGTGGACCGGATCGGGCCTGGGGTGTCGATGAGTTCGAGCAGCCTCGCCGCCCGGGGATCGCCTTCGGGGTAGCGGGGTTCCCCGAATCCCGGCACGCGGCCGGTTTCGTGGACGCGGTCGGCGACGGCGGCCATCGGATCGGCCGGTGCGGCCGCCGAACGCAGGAAGCGGCGCACCGCTTCCGCGGCCGCCCCGTGCGTCGGACCGTCCAGGGCGCCGAGCCCGGTGGCGACCACCGCGTACGGATGCGCTCGGGTGGACGCGGCCGTCCGGGCAGCCAACGTCGACGACGCGAGATCGTGGTCGGCCAGCAGGACGAGAGCGGCGTCGAGCGCGCGGACCCCGTCTTCGTGAGGCTCCTTCGTGGTCAGCGCCGACCACAGGCGCACGCCGAGCGGGTCCGCCGGCCGGGCGTTCCCGGAGGAGGGCAGGGCGTCCACCATCACCGCGAGCAGCGCCCGGCCGGTGCGCACCACGATCGCCGGATCCACGTCGTAGCGCAGGGGATCCGCCGTGGCGGCCGCCCCGACGATCACCGGCAGCAGGTCCACCGGTCGCGCGTGCCCCACGAGCGGCCGGATCGCCGCGCACGCGAGTTCGCGCACGGGCTCGGCCGCGACGAACGCCGCGCCTTCGTCCAGCACGCCTGTCCACAATAGACTCGCGACCGCCTCGAACGTCTGTGTCCCCGCGAGTCCGGTGACGTTCCGCCCGCGGTAGTACAGCGCGCCGTCGCGGATGACGGTGAGCGACGTCTCGACCGGGTCAGGTTCCGTTGCGCCCCTGCGGTTCCTCGCCGCCAGGCGCCGGACCTCCTCGGCATCGAACCGGCTCGTCCGCCCGTCGGCGGCCCGTGTCCTGCTCAGCAGCCCGCGGCTCACGTAGGCGTACACCGTCTCCGCCTTCACCCCGAGCAGCCGGGCGGCCTGCGCGGTGGTGAACATCCGATCGGTCATGCCGCCAGCATTTCACATTGATCCCATCAAGATTGACGACCTTGATCGGGGCGGCGATGCTCGGCGGACCGAACCGAGAGGGGCCGTGGTGTCCGAGAGTCGAATCGCGTGGCGCGGGCTGCCACCGCTGGCCGTGCGCGCTTACCGGAAGCTGTGGATCGTCTCGGTGCTGTCCCACTTCGGTACCTGGATGCACAACACGGCGGCGGCCGCGCAGCTCGCGCGCTCCTCGCCGTCGCCACTGACCAACGCGCTGCTCCTGGCCGCGGCCACCCTCCCGGCCGTGGTCCTGTCGTTCCCGGCGGGCGTGCTGGCCGACCGGATCGGCCGCGGCACGGTCCTCTTCTGGGCCAACGCGACCGGTGCACTGGTGGCGGCGCTCTTCGCCGTGCTCGGGCTGTGCGGCGGCCTCGGTCCGGTCGTGATCCTCGTGCTGACGTTCGCGCTCAACGCGGGCTGGGCCGCCGGCTACCCGGCGTGGAACGCGGAAGTGTCCTCGGTGCTGCCGGCGGAGCTGGTGCCGGACGGTTCGGCGCTGAACAGCCTGTCGTTCAACCTCGCCCGCACGCTCGGCCCGGCGGCGGGTGGGTTCGCCTTCGGCGCGGTCGGCGGGTTCCCGGTCTACCTCGCCAACGCGCTGTCGTTCGCCGGGTTCCTGCTGTGCTTCCGGAAGTCGCGAACTGTCGTGACGTCGAACGTCGCGGGCTCGTGGCGGGAGTCACTGCGGGAAACCACGGCGTTCTTCCGGGCGACGCCGCGATACCGCGAACTGCTCGTGCGCGCGGCGACCTTCTTCTCGCTGACTCAAGCGATGTCCGCGCTCGTCCCGGTGTACGTCCTGACGATCCGGCACCTTTCCGCCACCGACCTCGGGTTCGTGCTGGCCGCGTTCGGGATCGGCGCGGTCTGCTCGGCCGTCGCCTACCCGAACCTGCGCCGGTACGTCCCCGAGCAGGTGCTGCGGTCGGCGTGCGCACTGCTCGCCGCGCTCGCGCTCACGGCACTCCCGTTGCTCGGCTCGGTGCCGGCGTTGTTCGCGACAGGTCTCGTGTTCGGCGCCGCGCAGGCGTCGATGGTCACGGTCAACAACGGCTTCCTGCAGGCGACGGTGGCCCTTTCGCTGCGGTCCCGGGCGGTGGCGCTGTACATCGTCGTGCTCTACGGCGCCCAGACGATCGGTGCGGTCACCGCGGGCGCCCTGTCCGCGTGGTGGGGCGTCGGCCCGGCGGCGTGGACGATCGCAGCGCTGCTCGCCGCGTGCGCGCTGCCGAGCAGAGTCTCCTGAGACTCGCGGGGGCGGCTCGAACGTGCCACGACATCGCACGGGTGCCGCCGCCTCGGCAGTTGCCTGCCTCGCCGGCACGGTTCGTGGGCCGGGCCGGTGAGTTGGCCGATTTGGCCGGCGGGCCCGGGGTGCACGTGGTAGTCGGGATCGGCGGTATCGGCAAGACGTGGCCGGCGGTGCACTGGGCCCAGTCCCACCGGCACCGGTTTCCGGACGGTCAGCTGTTCGTCGATCTGCGCGGCTGTTGGTGGTCCTCGACAACGCTGCTGACGCGGCGCTCCGCGCGATCCTTCTCGGCTGGCGAACCGAGGCACCGGGAAACGGGTAGTCCGGCACCGCCGTCGGCGCCACGCTCCGGACGTCGTGGCGCTCCAGGAGGCGTGGTCGGCGCCGGAAGGGGATCAAGCGCGCGAGCTCGCCGCCGCGATAGGGCTGCGCCACCACCGGTTTTCCGGCGATCGTGAGGAAAAGGGCGTGACGCCGGGCAGCGCGGTCCGGGTCGGCATCGACGGTCCGCGTGGCCCGGTCCGGCTGGTCAACGTCATGCTCGACTGGCCGCTGCGCCACACCCACGCCCGGCAGGAACAGGTCATCGAGCTCGCGCGGCGGGTGCGTGCACGGGACCGCGGTCCGGTGACCGTGGTGTGCGGCGACCTGGTTCCACCGGGGTGGGGCCGGGCAGCCCCTCCGGGCGGAGATCTCCGGCACGGCGGCGGCCGCGGGTGCTGTTCAGGGCAGGCTGAAGAACGCGAGGCCCAGCAGGGGGTGGCCCGGGACGGCGATCCGGACCGGGCCGCCGATGCGGGGTTCGCCCAGCACGCGGAGGTGGCCCGTTCGCTCGATGTGGCGGCTCAGGGCGTCGTCGGTGCCGGTCAGCTTGAACGCCAGCTCGGTGCCGTCCGGAGTGCGGGCCAGCCGCCAGGGCTCGGCCGCCGCGGGGCCGATGACCTGCAGTTCCGTCCACTTCGCCGGGAGCCGGGAGCGGAAGCGCGCCGAGTCGACCAGCGCGGCCACGGCCGAGAGACCGGCGATGAACGCCGAGCTGACGAGCGGCGTGCGCCACGGTCCGTCCGGCAGCAGCGTGAGCGCCGCCAAGGCGACGGACAGCATCGCGCAGATGCCGGCGATGCCGCGGGAAGTCCGGACCCGGGCGCGCGCGGCCGCCACGAGGACCGTGTCCTGGTCCGGTGGCACGGCCGGCGTCCCCGGATCGCCGGGCACCGGCCGGATCGGGTCCCTGCCGGACTTCGTGATCCCCACGCGCCGAGAGTACGCCACGAGCGGGCCTCGAGACCGCCGTCGAGAGCGCCACTCCAGGCTCAGCGAGCGCGAGCGGACCAGCTCGCGCGCCTCCGGTCCTCCCATCGGCAGGGCAGTGCGGTCAGCGGTGGCACTCCGGCAGGCGGTGCAGGATTTCGACGATCCGGCGGAACTGCTCGGCGGTCGCGGCGTGCCCCGCGTTCACGGTGTGGACGTCGAAGCGGTTGTGCGGGGTCAGCCGGTCGGCTTCGGTGATCATCCGGTCCTGCAGTGCGAGGGGGATCATCCGGTCCGCGGTGTGCCGGATGTAGGTTCGCGGGATGCGGCCCCAGGTGTCCGGCCGGACCTGGGAGTTCTCCCTGCCCACGGTCAGCGACTCGTCGGGGTGCAGGGAGGCGAGCATGGCGTGGAACTCGGCGTCGCTCGCGCCGGCCATCAGCACCTTTTTCAGCCTGGTCAGGGTTTCGACGTCGGCGGTGCGGTAGTTGGCCCGCACCGCGCCGATGACCGCGGGGTCGGCGACCACCAGGGCGGCGACGTCGCCGGCCAGGGTCGTCGAACCCTCCGGGGTGGTCAGGTAGTCCTCCGGGCAGGCCAGGTCCACGCAGCAGAACGCGCTGTCGTAGACGATCCGGTCGATCAGGTGGGGCACCGCGTTGCCGACCCGGTTCAGCGTCGCTCCGCCCATGCTGCCGCCGTAGAGCACGACCGGGCCGAACTCGGCGACCGTGCGGACCGTTTCGATCGCCGCCGCGGCGTAAGCGTCGAGTCCGACACCCGCCATCGGCGACGGCCGGGTCGCCAGGGACGCCGGGTCCTGCGGGCACTGGTAGTCGAGGGCGAACTGGGCGTCGGTGGCGCGGTGTCCGGGCAGGTCCACCCCCACGGTGCGGTGCCCGCGCAGCGACAGCGCGTCGATCCCGCCCGGGTTTCCGCTCGCACCGGTGACGACCACGAACGTCGTCGTGCGGCCCGTGCCGGTGCGGGCCTGTGCCATCGCGCTGCCTCCCGCCAGGGTGAGCCCGCCGGCCGCCACGCCCAGCGTCGCCGCGCGCAACGCCGTGCGCCTGGAATGCCGTGTATTGGTCATGACGCCAAGAGAACCGCGCCGGGGTGTCCCGGTGTAAGCGGTGAAGGTGGACATCCGGGGCGACGAAAGTTGATGGGCGGTCAAGCCGGAGGGCCGTCAGAGCAGGGCCGGGTCGGCGAGGGCCCGGCTGCTGATGCCGGGGACGTAGGCGCCCAGCGCGGCGATGAGCGTCCGGATGCCGCTGCGGGTTTCGGTGGTCAGTGCGGAGGTGCGGGCCACGTCGAGTTCGTTGGCGATGGTCAGGAAAGCGAAGTCGGTCAGGTCGTCGGCGGCCAGGGGGACGGTCTCGCCGGTGAAGCGGTCCGTGAGCGGCAGCGGTGTCTTGCCGAGGTGGGCGTAGGTCTTGCTCCGGTCGCACACGCCGTAGAGGTGGACGAGGGCCTCGGCGTCGTCGCCGATGGCCGCGCGCAGGCGGGCCCGGCGATCCGGCGGCAGCAGCGGGTGCGGGAAGCCGTCGGTGCCGTAGGTGGCGTGGCACAGCGCGGCGAGGCGGGCGCGCCGGCTCCCGCCCCACTCGGCCACCTGATCGCGGACGCGCCGGAGGTGGTCGAGGAGATGGCCGCCGGGGTGGCCGACCCGCTCCGCGCCGAGATCGCACAGCAGCGCGAGCGCGGGCCACTCGGTGGTGACGGCGGCGAGCGTTTCGGCCAGCGCCACCGGCTGGTCCCGGGCGATCAGGTGCCCGGCCCCGTGGATGCGGGTCACCTCGGCGTGCGGAGCCTGACGCAGCAACCGGTCGACGTCGTCGTCGGTGACGGGCGACCCGTCGCCGCCGCGCACCAGCAGGATCGGCAGGTCGAGCCGGGCGGTGATCTCTCGCAGCCGGGGAACCCCGGCCAGGATGTCTTCGACGAGGTCGGCGTGCGTGTCGAGCAGGCCGCCCGCGGCGAGGAAACGGCGGACCCGGCCGGGATCCAGGCCGGGGACGACGTCCACCAGTACGAGACCCGCCGCCCTGGCCCGGACCGCCGGGTCGCCGAGGGCGGCGATGGCGGCGAGCCCGCCCAGCGAGGCGCCCACGACCACGCAGCCCGGCGGTTCGGCGTGGAGCATGGCGGCGACGTCGTCCGCGCAGAGTGCGAGCGTCCGCGGCGTGCCGGCACTGTCACCGTGCCCGCGTTGGTCGAAGGCCACGCACCGGAACCCGGCCTCGGCGAGGACGTCGGTGACCGGCGTCCAGACCCGGCGCCGCTCACCGCCGGCGTGCAGCAGCAGAACGGTCGGTCCGGCGCCGGTCTCGTGTCCTTTGAGGACCGCGTCCGGACGCGCGAGGCGCCGCTCCCGAACGGTCACGTCGGCCGCCCCCTACCTTTTGGTGTCAAGGTAAGACCGTAGGGCCCGTACTTTGGCCAGTCAAGGTATGGTGGCGGCGTGACCTCTCCGCGTGTGCGCCGTCCTCCCGAAGAGGCCCGGCGCCTGATCCTGGACGCCGCCGAGCGGATCCTGGCCGAGGGTGGCGTCGCCGCGGTCCAGGTCCGGGCCGTCGCCGCGCGGGTCGGCATGACCGACGCCGGGATCAGCCACCACTTCGGCGGCCGCGACCACCTGCTGGAAGCGCTGTTGCGGCACGGCGGCCGGAAGATCCGCGCCGGGGTGGCGGAGGTGCTGCGGTCCTGGCTCGATCGCGGCGCCGACCTCGGCGAGCTCGTCGACACGCTGGCCGCGTTCTACCGCGATGGCTACGGCGAACTGGCCGTGGCGCTGCACGCCGCCGGGTGGCGGGATCGGGGCTCGGGGATGCTCGCCCCGGTTGTCGACGCGCTGCACGCCCTGCGAACCGACGCGGCGGACGTCGAGGACACCAGGCTCGCCGTGGCCGCACTCCACCAGGCTCTCGTCACCGAGTCCGTCTACGGTCCCGTGTTCCGCCGCAGCGCCGGCGTCACGGGCCGGGCGGCCACGGCCGGCGGCCCGCAGCTGCGCTGGTGGACCGCTCACCTCTCGCGCTCACTCGGCCTTTCCTAGCTTCGATGCGCCCGTGCCCGGCAGACTGGCCACCATGAACCACACCGCTCGCGAGTTCAGGCGGTTGCGAGACACCATCGAGCGGCTGCTGCCCGGCACCGCCCCGTTCCGGCCCGGCGCCACCGAGCACGACCTCGACCGGCTGGCCGCCGAAACCGGCCTCACCCTCCCGGACGACCTCTGCGCGCTGCTCCGCGTCTCGGCCGGCCAGGACGACCCCGACCGGCTGCACGGCCCGCTCAACTTCCACCACTTCCTGACCGTCGACGAGATGATCGGGATGCACCGCATGCTGACCGACGCCGTCGGCGACCTGGCCACCCCCGTCGAGCAACCGGCCTACTACCGGTGGACCGTGTGGTCGCCGTCCTGGCTGCCGTTCCTCGCCTTCGAAGGCGACTGCTACCTGGTGGATCTCGACCCCGGCGAGCGTGGCACCCGCGGCCAGGTCGTGTTCCGCCCCAACGTGCCGGACCTCGGCGCACCCCAGGCGTCGTCGCTCGCCGCGTTCCTCACCCGCGCCGCCGACCTCGTCGAAGCCGGGCGCGCCTCCGTGGAAGAAAGCACCCTCGTCCTCCTCGACCTGTACTGAACCGGCCTGGCCGGCCGGCGCCGCGACCGGGTGGTCCTGCTGGTGAGCCGGTGGGGGAGTGCGGTACAACCGGAAGCGTGGCCGAGCGCGTCCGGCGTCCTGACCCGCACGTTTCCGTCGAGCGTGACGTGCTGGTGCGGTACCTCGACGCGTGGACGGCGACCGTGCTGCGGTCCCCGCGCGGCGCCACGTACGTCGAGGGCGGGGATTTCGCCGCCGATGCCTTCCGGGTCTTCGGCGAGTTCGCCGACCGGCTGGCCGGCCACCCCCTGGAGGCGGTCCTCGTCGGGCGGCCGATCCCGCCGGGTGGCGCTCCGGCCGGGCTGGCCGTCCGGACCGTCGCCGACCTCGGGGAGGTCGAGGTGCCCGGGCCGATGCTGGCGCACCTGTCCGGTGCGTGGCCGCCGGCACTGGTGCGGGGCAAGGCGCACGAGGTCCTGCTCTCGGCCGAGCCGGGCCCGGACCACCGGGACCGGCTGCGGGCGGTGGGCCTCGGGTGCGTGGTGGCCGTGGATCTGGTGGCCGACGACGGAACCGCGCGGGCGCTGGTGTTCGCGACGGCGGACAGCCGGCACCTCACGACGTTCAAGAACGAGCTGTGGGCGGTGGACGAGTTCGCGGGCATCCGCTACCGCGATCCGCGTGACGCCGAAGGCGCGCTGGTCGACATCTCGCTCACCCCGCAGCTGCTGCCGTTGCGCCGGGCGCTGCTGGCGGAACTGGCCCGGCGGGGCGCCCGCACGGTCGCCGAGCTGCAACGGTTCACGCTGCTGGAGACGATCTACCGGGCCGAGGACGCCGTCGGTGCGCTGACCGCCGCGGTGGCGGCCGGTCAGCTCACGCGGGAACCGGAGAAGGGCCGGCTGGGCTCCCGCACGGTCCTCTCGGCGGGCTAGGAGCTGTCCGGCAAGTCACCGCCCACGCCTTGTCCGTCGACTCACCGCGACCGACCGCGTCCGCAAACCGACCGGACCGCAGCTGGATCGCTTACCGGACAAGCCTCAGTCGGCCGTCCCGACCGGCTGGACGCCGCCGGGGGCCGGGGCCAGGGTCGGGCGGAGTGCGGTGACGACCGCCGTGGTGACGACCAGGTGCATGAGCATCAGCCCGATGACGTTGGCGGCGGTGGCGCCCACGTTGAGCAGCATCAGGTCCGGCACCCAGGTCAGGACGAGGACCGCGGGGACGACCACGCGCAGCGCGTTCGGCGCCCGGCGGGCGATCACGAACCAGCCGACGGTGCCCAGCAGCAACCCGATGGCGGTGGCCGGCAGGTAGGACGCGGGCGACAGGCCCATGCGGATCCCGCCGTCGTCGAGCGCCACCGCTCCGAGGGCGATGACGGTGTTCACCGCGGCCGCCGCCAACAGGGCGAAGCCGAGGCGGACGGCGGTGGTGGCGGTGGGGGCGGCCGGTTTGGCGGTGGTGAGCATCGCTCCTCCTTGGGTTTAACGTGCAACCCAAAGGTAGGTTGGGTTGCGTGTTAAAGTCAAGGCGTGCGTGACGACCAACCGTTTCCCCGGCTCGGTGAAGGCGAACAGCGAGCGTGGCTCAACCTGGTGAAGGTCCTGCTCACGCTGCCGGGCGCGCTGGAGAGCCAGCTGCTGCGGGACGCCGACCTGACGCTGCTGGGCTACATGATCCTGGCGCGGCTCTCGATGGTGCCGGGCGAACGCCTGCGGATGAGCCAGATCGCGGAGATGGCCAACGGGTCACTGCCGCGGATTTCGCACGCGGTGGCGCGCCTGGAGGATCGGGGCTGGGTGACGCGCGAGGTCTGCACCGGCCAGGGCCGCCGGTTCACGACCGCGACCTTGACCGAGGCCGGCCGCGCGCACCTGGCGGCCTCCGCGCCCGCCCACGTCGCGATGGTCCGCCAGCTGGTGCTGGATCCGCTGGGCGACGACTTCGTGGCGGTCGGCGACGCCGTAGGGCGGATCGTCGAGACCCTCGGGCTGCCCACGGAAGTGCTCAAACGGCGGTAGGAACCGCCTCAGCGGCCCCGGGTCCGGTGGCGGTACAGGAGCCACCCGAAGTACGGCGCGCCGATGATCGCGGTCATCAGGCCGGCCGGGAGCTGGCCCGGGGCGATGACCGTGCGGCCGGCCGTGTCCGCCGCGCAGACCAGGATCGCGCCCAGCAACGCCGCCGCGGGCAGCAGGCGCGAGTGCCGGCTGCCCACGATCGCGCGGGCCGCGTGCGGGGCGACCAGCCCGACGAACGTCAGCACCCCGATACCCGCGACCGCCGCGCCGGTCAGCAGGACGGCGCACGACAGCAGCAGCAACCGCGTCCGGGCCACCGGCACGCCCAGGACCCGTGGTGTTTCGTCGTCCAGCGACAGCAGGTCGAGCTCGCGCCGCAGGCGGACCAGCACCGGCGCCACCAGCAGCAGCGCCAGCGCCATCGGCACGAGGTGCGGGAAGGTCCGGCCGTAGGTCGAACCGCCCAGCCAGGTCAGCGCCTTCGTCTCGTTCCACGGGTCGGACAGGGCGATCAGCAGCGTCACCAGCGCCTGCGACGCCGCGTGCACGCCGAAGCCGATCAGCACCAGGCGTTCGCCGGCGAACCCGCCCCGGGCGGCCACGGCGAAGACCACGGCCATCGCCACGGCGGCGCCCACGCCCGCGGATCCGGTCAGGGCCCAGAACCCGACGCCGGACAAGCCCGTGAGCACGGCGACCGCGCCGAGGCCCGCCCCGCCGACGACCCCGATCATCCCCGGTTCGGCCAGCGGGTTCCGGGCGACCGCCTGGGTGAGCGCGCCACCCAGCGCCAGTGCCGCGCCCGCCAGCAGCGCGGCCACCACCCGGGGGACGCGGGTGTCCAGCACGCCGGTGACGATCGGGCCCGCCTGACCGCTCACCCAGTTGACGACGTCGCCCAGCAGCAGCTTCGCGTCCCCGAGCAGGACCGCACCCACGGCGACCCCGGCCACCGCGAGCGCCAGCACGACGAGAACCACCCGGTACCGCGAAGCGCTCACACCGGCTCGCGCGCCGGCCGCGGGCGGTGCGGCGGTCGCCGAAGTGATCCGGGCCGTCCGGGCGAGCACCACGAGGAACAGTGCGCCGAGGATCGTCGTCACGACGCCCGTCGGTACCTCCAGGGCTCGTTGCGGGCCGATGAGCGCGCGGAGCAGCACGTCGGCGCCCAGCAGGAGAGCCGCGCCCAGGGCCGCGGAGCACGGGAGCAGCGCGGCGTGCCGGTGCAGGCCCGGCACCACCGACGCGAGCAGCCGGGCCACGGCCGGCGCGGCGAGGCCGACGAACCCGATCGGGCCGGCCAGGGTCACCGAGGTCGCGGCCAGCAGCACGGCCAGCGTGATCGCGGCGAACCGGACCCGTCCGATGTGGACACCCAGCGTCCTGGCGTGGTCGTCGCCGACGTGGATCAGGTCGAGCCGCCGGGCCATGGCGAGCAGCGCGGCCAGCGCCACGCCGGCGACGGGACCGAGCGTGCGGAGGCCGGCCAGCCCGTTCTGCTCCAGCGATCCCTCGCCCCAGGCGAAGAGACCGCGGGTTTCCTGGGCGTACAACAGCAACAGGACCTGGGTCACGGAGATCAGGGCCAGCGCGATCGCGGTGCCCGCCAGCACCAGCCGCACGATCCCGGTGCCGCCCGTCCCGGACAGCGCGAGCACGAACACCGCCGCGGTCAGCCCGCCCGCGAACGCGACCCCGGTCGCGCCGAGCAGGGGCAGCGAGACGCCGAACGCGGCCACGGCGACGACCGCCAGGTGCGCCCCGGCGTTGACGGCCAGCGTGTCCGGCGACGCCAAGGGGTTGCGGGACACCGACTGCAGCACCGCGCCGGCCACGCCGAGCGCGCCCCCGACGACCAGCGCCGCGAGCATGCGCGGCAACCGCGACTCGACCACGACGGCGGCCGTGTCGCCGGTCCCGCCGCCGAAGACCAGCCGCAGCACGTCCAGCGCGTCCAGGTTCGCGGTGCCCTGCGTCAGGTGCACGGCCGAACCCAGCAGGATCAGCGTGGCGAGCCCGCTGCCGAGCAGGGCGAGCCGCCCGCGCCGCCGGACGGCGACCACGGGCGGCCCGGTCCGGGTGACCACCGCTATTTCTCGAGCGCGGCGACGGCCGCGTCGACGAACTGCGCCATGGACTTCGGGCCGCCGAACATCCACAGGGAGTCCGGGAAGCGGTGCACCTTGCCGCTCTTGACGAACGGGAGGCTCGTCCAGATCGCGTTGCCCGCCAGCTGCTGCTGGTACGGGTCGCCGTCGGCGTTGTTGGCGATGTACCAGAACCGCACGTCGGGCAGCCGGGTCAGGCCCTCGACGTCGGCCTGCGCGAGGCCGTAGACCGCGTCGCCGTCCATCGGCCAGGCGGTCTCGAGGCCGAGGCGGCCGAACACCGCGGACACCAGCGCACCCTTGGTGTAGGGCCGGATGCTGACCGAGCCGGAGGTGACGTAGGCGTCGGAGAAGGCGACTTTCTGCCCCAGGGCGCCCCGTTTCGCCACTTCGGCGCGGCCCGTGGCGAGCTTCTGCTCGAACTCCGCCTTCAGCTGCGCGGCCTTGGCCTCGGTACCCGTGGCCTTCGCGATCACGTCCAACCCGGCGTACATCCCGGCGACCGGGTCCTGGGCGTTGCCGCCGTTGATGACGACGACCGGGACCTTCGCCTCGATCTGCTCGAGCGCGCCTTCGGTCACGCTGTCGGTGACGACCACCAGGTCGAGCCCCAGCGAGCCGAGCGTGTCGAGGCTCGGCTCGCCGCGGGTGCCGATGTCCTTCGGCGTGCCGTCGAGCTTTTCCGCGCTGACCCACTGCCCGTAGCCCTTGATGTCGGACACGCCGACCGGCATGACGCCGAGCGACACGAGGTGCTCGACGGCGTTCCACTCGGTCGCCGCGACGCGCTTGGCCGGGCCGGGCAGCTTCACTTCCTTGCCACGCGAGTCGACGACCGTGACCGGGCCGGCGCCGCTCGTGGCGGCGGCGTTGTTCGTGGGCGCCTCGGTGGTCCCGCAGCCGGCCACGAAGAACGTGGCGGCCGCGGACAGGCCGAGGAACAGCCGGGTGATCCGCATGTCTCTCCTGGGTTTTCGATGACGGCGCACCGGTCAGGCCGACGCGGTGCGCGCGCTGGTGTCGTTGAAGCGGCCGACCGCGCGGGTGTGGATCCGCCCGCCGGCCGGGTCGGGCACGACGTCCACGCGGATGCCGTAGGCGCGGGTGAGGTTTTCCGGTGTCAGCACGTCGGCGGGGGAGCCCTCGGCGGTGACCCGGCCGCCCTCGAGCAGCAGCACCCGGTCGGCGACCGCCGCGGCCTGGTCGAGGTCGTGCAGCACCACGCCGACCCCGACGCCGTGCCGGTCGGCGAGGTCGCGGACGACGTCGAGGATCTCGACCTGGTACCGCAGGTCGAGGAAGGTCGTGGGTTCGTCGAGCAGCAGCAGCCCGGTGTCCTGGGCCAGGCAGGCGGCGAGCCACACCCGCTGCGCCTGCCCGCCGGACAGCGCCTGCACCGGCCGGTCGGCGAGAGCGGACAGGCCGGTCAGCTCCATCGCCCGCGCGACGGCGGCGGGTCCCTCGGGGTCGCGGCCGCCCCACCGCGACCGGTGCGGGTGCCTGCCGAACTCGACCAGCTCCCGGACGCACACCCCGCCCGGCGCGGTCCGGTGCTGCGACAGCAGGGTGATCCGCCGGGCAACGTCCTTTCCGGACAGAGCACGCAGGTCGGCTCCGTCGGCGAAGGTGACCGAGCCGGCGACCGGCGGGTGCAGCCGGGCCAGCGCCCGCAGCAGGGTCGACTTCCCGCTGCCGTTCGGGCCGATCAGCGCGGTCACGGTCCCCGCGGCGAGGGAGACGGACGCGGCACGCACGACGACGTCGTTGCCGTAGGCGACGTCGACTTCGCGGGCGTGCACACCGGGATCGGCGAGGTGGGGCAGGGACACACGAGGACAATAAGGTCAGGCTTACCTAACCTACAAGGTGGCGGACGGCACAATTCGGACGTCGCCCCGCCCGAGGTGCGCTTCCGCGCCCCGCAGCAGCCGGGCTTTCCTCAGTGTTCCGCGGCGCTCGGCGGGACTCCGAGGAGCCGGCCGAGGTAGAGGTCCCTGGCCACGAGGCTCACCGCCAGGTGGTCGGCGAGCGGGTCGAAGAAGGCGTTGCGGTACTTGGCGTCGGTCACCGTCGACGCGGCGAAGTACAGGCCGGAGAACGCGGCGATGAACAGGGAGACCTGCAGCAGCTCCTGCGGTACCGGCAGCTGGATGCCGAACAGCGTGCCGCCGGCGGGGTCGCGGCCGATCCACGCCTTGATCACCGCGTGCTGCACCGCGACGATCCCGAACACCACGAAGAAGACGAACACCAGCGTGGCGAGGACGAAGGTCTGCAGCACCTGGGTCAGGACCAGGACGAGGACCATGTTCGCCCGTTCCGGCTTCGTGAGCGGCGGCCGTTCGGCGGGGACGTCGTCGGCCAGGAAGGCCGCCAGCGGGGTTTCGCGCAGCTTGTCGAGGCCGACCGGGGCGGCGCGCGACTGGGTCAGCCGGGTGACCTCGTCCTTGAGCATCGCGAGCAGGAAGACCACGGCGACCACGGCCAGGAGCCCGGCGACCAGCCACATCCGCTCCCGCGGCAGGGCGGCGCCGACCTGCCAGATCTCGGCGGTGAAGAACCCGAAGACGGTGAACAGCAACAGGAGCGGCAGCGCCCGGCTGGTCAGTTCGCCGAGCAGCCGGGCCTGGCGGTACGCGGCCCGCAGCGCCCAGCCGACGATCGAGCCGACCCCGGCGAACGCGGCCGCGAACAGCCCGGCCAGGATCGCGAGCTGGGTCAGCAGGCCGAGCGCCACCGCGTCGCCGTCGACGATCCGGTCGACGGCGGGCACGACGACCACGAACACGGCCACCATGACCGCGGCGGGCACGGTCCCGCCGCGCTCGACCAGCTTGCGCCGCACCCACCGCGCGGTGAGCCAGGAGCCGAGGGCGGGGCCGGCGACCAGGCTCAGCAGCAGGCCGCTGTAGCCCAGCGCGAACAGGCCGTTGTCCAGCAGCCGGTCGAAGTCCGCGTCCGTTTCACCGTCCACAGCGGACAGCACGGCGGTCAGCACCCGCCAGCCCGCGATGAACACGACGGCCGGCGCGATGCGGACGAGGAGGTGGGCGGGCCGTCCCCGCACCACGGCGGGCAGCCCGCGCCGCCGGAACCACTGCTCGACGGCTTCGACGCCGCGTTCGTCCGCCATGTTCGCCTCCTGGTCGGCGCGGTCGCCGCCGGGATGCTAGCGCGGACCCGCGGCCGGCCGGGGAACCGGGCCGACCACGGACCACCACCACGGACCACCACCACGGGCCCCGGGTCACCGCTGCCGGTTCACCGCGCTGACCTCGTCCTGCACCCGCGTGCGCAGTGCCGCCGCGACACCGGACTGTCCCGCTTGGACGGACATCGCCGCGCCGCGCACCGGACCGGCGACCGGGTACACCCGGTCCTCGCCCGGGAGGGGCACGCCCGGGCAGGTCGTCGCGCGCGGCCGGGAGTTCTTGACGAGGAACACGTTCACGAGACCGTCCACGCACGGGTTGCCCGCCAAGGCGTACTGGCCGTGGAACGGCGAATCGTCCACCGACACCAGGGGCACGCCGGCCGCGCGGGCTCCCGAGGTCGCCTGCTCGTAGCCGGTCTGCGGGTCGAACTCGCCCTGCACGACCAGAATGTTCGCCGCCGCTTCGGGGGACACGTCCGGGAGTTCGTGGCGCGGCTTGTCGGACCAGAAGCCGCACGTTTCGCCCAGGCCGTACGCCCAGCCGAACAGCGGGTACCGCGGGCCTTGCCGGTCGCTGAGCCGCTTGTACCAGGCCGCCGTGCGGGTGGGCTGGTCGCCGCACGCCACGGCGAAGCGGGTGCCGGGCCGCTGCGTGTAGTCCGGGGCGAGGTCCGCGGCCACCACGCGATCGGTGGTCAGCTCGGCCGCCGGGACGCCGAACGTCGTGCGGGACACCGCGTCGAGGTCACCGGCGAGGGCTGCCGGGTCCGCGGGCGGTGTCCCGTCGAGCGCCTGCGCGCCCAGGAGGAAGATCAGCGCGCCGAGCACCCACCGGACGCGGCTGCCGTTGCCGACGAAGACGCCGTCGTAGGTGTCGGGGGCGAGGCCGTGCGTGCCGTAGTACGCGCGCACGCGCTCCCACTTCGCCTTGACCTCGGCGGCGGTTCCGCCCAGCTGGGCGGCGAAGTTCCGCGCGAGCCACGGCAGGTAGACGTCGTCGAACTGCCGCTGGTCGATGACGGGGAACGCTTCGAAGTCGGCCTGCAGCCGGCCTTCGAAGTCGACGCTGGAGTCGAGCACGGTCTTGCCGGTGTGCTCCGGGAACAGCGACGCGTACTTGGCGCCGAGCCACGTTCCGTAGGAGTAGCCGAGGTAGTTGAGCTTCTCGTCCCCGAGCAGGGTGCGGATCAGGTCCATGTCGTGCGCGGTCTGCCAGGTCGTGACGAAGGGCGCGAGCGCGTCGCTCTGGCAGGCCTCGGCGATGGCCCGGGGGACCTGCTGGTGCGCCGCGATGCTCGCCGCGGAGCGGTCGCGGGCGTCGAGCGGTCCCGCCGGCAGGCGGCCGACCGGCACCCGGCACTGGAAGCCGTTGTCGTCGGTGCCCGCGTGGCCGGTGCCGCGGGGGTCCATGCCGACGAAGTCGTAGAGCTCGTTCACCGTCGGCTGCAGGCCGGCGAGCGCGCCCGCGAGCGGGGTGCCCTGGCCGCCGGGACCGCCGGGGTTGAGCAGGATGGCGCCGTGCCGCTCGCCGGTCGCGGCGACCCGGCTGATCGACACCTCGAGCTCCGGCCCGGCGGCCGGGTCGGCCCAGTCCCGGGGGACCGTGACCCGGGCGCACTGCGCGGGCTTCTCGTCCGCGGCCGGCTTGAACGGGCAGTCGCCCCAGCTCAGCTGCTGGGTGGTGTACGGGGCGAGCGGGTCGGCGGCCGCGACGGGCACGGAGGCCGCGAAGAGGGCGGCCGTCGCGGCCGCCAGTCCTGTCCGGGAGAGACGCACCGGGATCCTTCCGTCGGCGGGTGGGGTGCGCCCGAGCCTGGCCGGGCGGCGCCCGCCGGTGATCAGCCCGGAGGACGAACTCGCCGCGTCCGCCTCGGCCCCGGGTATGAGACGCACCCGGCGTGCGCCCGGCGGCCGCGGCGGAGATCATGGGGTCATGACCGGTTCCCGCCCGGGGCTGGGCGTCGTCGGGCGCCGCCTCGTGCAGTTCCTGCTGGACGAGCTGCTCGTCTTCGGGCCGATGCTGCTGTTCGCGATCGCGGTGGTCTGGTTGTTCCGCCCGCACGGCCCGGGGCTGCTGACGTTCCTGGAGGTCGTCCTCTACACGATGCTGGCGCTGGACCTGGTGGGCCTGTGGTTCGTCCTCGCGTGGTGGCCCTACCGGCACGGCGGCCAGACGCCGGCGATGCGGTGGCTGGGCCTGCGGATCGAGACGCTCGAGGGCACGCACCCGTCGCTCGGCGCGTTCTTCGTCCGCGAGCTGCTGATGGTGGTCGACGGCTTCGCGTGGGGACTGGCCGGGATCGTGGTGATGCTGGTGACCCGGCGGCGGCAGCGGTTCGGCGACGTCGTGGCGCGCACGGTCGTCGTGCGCGTCCCCCGGTCAGCGCACCAGGCCGCTTTCCCAGGCCCAGATGGCGATTTCGGTGCGGTTGCGGACGCCCAGCTTGCGCTTGGCCGCGCCGATGTGGGTCTTGACCGTGGGCATCGACACCACGAGTGACCGGCAGATCTCGTCGTTCGTCTCACCGCGCGCCACGGCCTTCACGACGTCGAGTTCGCGCGGGGTGAGCGGGTTTTCCGGCGGGGTGACGCGCCGGGGACCGCGGCGCGCGTAGTGCGCCAGCAACCGGGTGGTGATCGCGGGGGAGACGAGCGCCTCGCCGTGGGCGGCCGCGTGCACGGCCTCGACGAGCAGGTTCGGCCCGGCGTCCTTGAGCAGGAAACCGCAGGCGCCGGCCCGCAGCGCCGCGTGCACGTTCTCGTCGAGCCCGAAGGTCGTCACCATCACGACGTGCAGCGGCTCGGGGACGTCCGGGCCGGCCAGCAGTTCCGTCGCCCGCAGCCCGTCCACGCCGGGCATCCGGATGTCCATCAGCGTCACGTCCGGGCGCAGCTGCCGGGCCAGGCGCACCGCCTGGTCGCCGTCCGCGGCCTCGCCGACGACCTCGATGTCCGGTTCGCCGTCGAGGATCAGCCGGAACCCCGCGCGGACCAGCGCCTGGTCGTCGGCGATCAGCACTCGCGTCGGCACCCGGTCTCCCCTCGGCTCAGCCCGGCCGGAGCGGCAGCCGCGCGACGACGCGCCAGCGCCGGCCCGCCGCCGGACCCGCCTGCACGGTACCGCCCACCGCGGCCACCCGCTCCGCCATCCCCAGCAGGCCGTAGCCGCCCCGGCGGGCGGGCCGGCCGGCGCCGTCGTTGACCACCTCGACCAGCAGCTCGCCGGGTGGCTCGTGGCGGACGAGCACCCGGACCTCGGCGGCTTCGGGCGCGTGCCGGCGGACATTGGTGAGCGACTCGGTGAGCAGCCGGTGCGCGGTGGTGACGACTTCCGGCGCGACCTCGAGCCCGGCGAGGCCGGGGCCGACGTCCAGGTGGATGCGGTCGTCGTCGGGGACCGCGCGGTCCACGGCGGTGGCGAGGTCGGCGGGCGGGACGAAGAGGTCTTCGTCGCCGGTCCGCAGCGCTCCGACCAGCCGGCGCATCGCGGACAGGGCCGCGGCGCCCGCGGTTTCGAGCTCGGCGAACGTCGCGGTGTCGCCGCCGGTCCGCTCGGCGACGCGGTGCGCGGCCTGGACGCGCACGACGATGCCGCCGATCTGGTGGGCGACGAGGTCGTGCAGCTCCCGGGCCAGCCGCAGCCGCTCGGCGGTGCGGAGTTCGAGCACCTCCACGCGGTGGCGGACGTCGGCGTCGCGCAGGACCAGGCCGCCGGCCAGCGCGCCGCCCCAGGCCACGGCGGCACCGGCGGCGTAGAGCGCGGACGGTGTTTCGGCGCCGTAGCGCAGGATCGGGGCGAGGGTCGCCGCGCAGCCACCGAGGACCGCCTGCGCGGTGGCCGTCCTCGGGGACAGCCGGTGGCAGCACGCCCCGACCATCAGCGCCAGCGCGAGGGCTTCGGCCGCACCCGGCTGTGGCGGCAACCGGGCGCCCGTCGTGGCGAGCGCGGCGGCGACGGCCGTGCCCAGCAGCGACAAGCCGGACACGGCGGCGGCCAGGCCGGCGATGTGGCCGGGGAACCGGCGGCGCAGCACGGCCAGCAGCGCCACCACCGGGCCGACACCGGGCGCGAACTCGATGGCGACGGTGGCGAGCTGACCCCGGCCGGGACCGGCCCGGGCCGCGACGACGGTGTCGAGCACGACCAGTGCCCCGAGGACGACCGCCTCGGCCACGAGCGGGCCACGGCGGCCGGTCCAGGGGATCCGCGGGTGGCCGGCGAAGGTCATCCGCCGATGGTGCCGCACCGCGCGGCCGCGCGCCCCGTGCACCGGGCGAAACTCCTACCCGGGTACGAGACGGCGGTGCGCATCTCGTACCGGCGGCCGATCGCGGCACGGTGGTTCCGCGGAAGACTCGGGCCGATGGACGATCGAAGCGAACAGATTCCGACGCGGGAGGCCGGCTTCATCGGGACGCGGCCCGTCGAGGGGCCGATCGAGGGCTTGCCGGGCTGGTACTTCGTGCTCGTCGGGCTGCTGGTGGCGAGCAACGACCTGAGCCGGCAGTTCAGCGACCGGTACGGCTGGGTCGCGCTGCTGCCGCTGGTGCTCGTGGCGGTGCACCTGACGCTGTGGTTCACCCTGTTGTCCCGCCGGCGGCGGTACCTGCGTGCGGTGTGGCGGAGCAAGCAGGCGCTCGCGCTCGTCGCCGTGCTGTTCACGGTGCGGCTGCTGCTCCAGTTCGGGCTCGCGAAGCTGACCGACGAAGCCGCGCCGCTGCACAGCTACACGCACCTGGTCATCGGGCTGGTGATGCTCGTCGTGACCACCGCCGGGGCGTGGTTCGACCAGTGGCTCGTCCTGCGCGTGGTGAACCGGGACGCGAATCGCGGACGGTGATTTTCCGCCCAACCGCCGTCGATTTCTTCGCGGGGTCCGGAAAGTGGTCAAAAAATCATCGGGTGGGGTGGCCGGGTTTTCGGTTGCCGGCGCCGCGCCAGGCCGGAATCAGGTGGTTCGCCATGGCGAGGACAACGCCGGCCGCCACGCCCGGCCACCGGTCCGGGACCGGTTCGAGCGCGCCGATCGCCGCGCACCCCGCGCTGCCCGCGGCGAGTGTGACCGCACGGGACACCACCGCCCACGACACCGTCTCCGCGCCGAAACACCCGCACGGCACACCCGGCCGGCGCGTCCGCAGCACCGCCGCGTAGCCGGCAAAAGCGCAGTACAGCGCGGCTTGCGCGGCGACCGGGAGAGCTGCGGCAGCGGGATCCGTGAGCAGGACCGCGAGCACGGCCACGCCCACGAGGACCTCCGCGCCCGTGGTCGCCGCCGCCACGAAAGCCGTCGGCGGCAGCAGGCCGTGGACGCGCAGCACCGCCCGGTGCTCCTGCGGGCGCGCTGCGTGGGTCACGCCGGCCGCGGCCAGCAGAATCGCCCCGAATGCCGTCAGCGCCGTCATTCCCGCGGACCAGATGTGCATGGACCCACTGTATTCCCCCGCCAGAATTACCGTCCCCGTTCGGAGCAATCGGAGAACCGTTGGAAAACGATCGTGGCCACCGCGGAATCCGTCGGCTAGTCTCACCGGGGCGATTCCGGGAATCGGAGGTCTCATGGCGACACAACGGCTGCGATTGGTGGCGCCGGGCGGGGACCGGGTGACCGTGGGCCTGCCCGCGGCGGCCCCCGTTTCCCACGTGGTGGCCGGTGTCCGGTTCGTCGGCGGCTCGTACGGCACCGGGTTCCAGATCGGGCCGCGCGGCTACCACGATTTCGCGTGCACGCACGTCGCCCCGGCCGAAACCCGGGAGCGCCTGGTCGTGCACGGCCGGGAGGTGGCCGTCGCCGAAGCCCGCGACGGGCAGTCGTCCGTGGCCACCCTGTTCGGCGCCTACCACGAGCTGATGACGGTGTACGCGGGTCCGGCGCCCCGCCGCGACCGCGTGCTCGCCCTGTTCGGCTCGCTGCGGATCGAAGACCACGTCGACGGCATGACCGTCGTCCCCCGCGCGGAGACGCTGCTGGACCCGATGAACGAACACTTCGTGGTCGTGGTGAAGGACCACGGTTCGCTGTCGATCCCCACGCCGCGCCAGGCCGCCGCGCTGATCCCGCGGCACGCGGGCGCGCGCACGCGCTACGGCGAGGTCTGGAAGGCCGGGTACGCGAAGGAGTCCGCGCGCTCGTTCGTCCTCGGCTGCCCGGCCGGCCTGGCCGAGGTCCACCTCGCGACCACGCCGGCGAAGACCGAACGGGAACGGCTCGACTGGCTCGACGGGATCGACATCGCCTGGGACCGCCGATGACCCCGTCGATCGCGGTCACGCTCCTCACGTGGGCGGCGATCATCCTGCTGTTCTTCGGGTTGGCGGCCGTCCTGCGCGAGGTCCGCCTGCTGCGCGGGGTGGTCACCCGGACCACGGACGGATTCGTGGCCGCGCCGCCCGATCTGGTGCTGGGCCCGCGGTTCGCCGGGGACGGCGGCCGGATCGTGGCGGCGGTCGATTCGGGCTGTCCGCTGTGCCTGACGGTGGTCGAGCGGCTGGCCGGGCTCGGCGCGGACGCGACCCTGCTGACCCACGAACCCCTGACGACGTGGGCGGACCTGGCCCACGGCCTGCCGGTGATCAGCGACGGCGAAGCGTGGCGTTCGGTTTCCCACCTCGCGCCACCGGTGCTGATGTCGCTCGACGGGACCGGCCGCGTCCGCCGGATGCTGCTGCCGGTCCGGGCGGCCGAAGTGGACACGGCACTGGCCGGCTGGGCCGGCCCGAAGGAAGGAGGCGAGACCGGTGACCCTGGAGTTGGCGCACATTCCCGACTTTGACCGCCCCGGCCCGGCTGCCGAGCCCACCCGCGCGGGACGGAAGCTGAGGGCCCGCGGCACGCGCAGGACGTTCCTCCGTGCGGTGACGCTCGGGGCCTTGACGATCGGTGCGACCGCGCTCGACTGGTCCGGCCTGTCCCGCGTCCGGAAGGCGAACGCCGAGTTCAGCCCGTACGGCATGCCGGGCTTCGACCGCAACGACTGCCGGGACGCCTACCCCACCGGCTACGCCGAACTGACCGACACCAGCGGCACCTACGTCAACACCTACGCCGCGTGCTTCGGCGGGTTCTGGCGGGGGAGCACCTACTGCGAAGCGGGCTGGCACAAGTACGGCACCTGGAACGAGGGCGGCATCCAGGTCGACCACCAGCCGGTGGCCAACACGTGCGGCCAGTTCGTGGGCAAGAACGCGTGGCGGTGGACGACGCCGGACATGAAGGTCTACCGCTGCTCCGACGGCTTCTCCACCTTCTGGGGTGGCGGCTACACCGGCCAGACGTACCTGACGATCTGCCGCGCCGCCCTGTGACCGAAGGGGTTCCGCGGCGCCGGTGGCACCCGCTGACGCTCGCCGCCGGGCTCGTGCTGGCCGCGGTCGCGGTGACGATCGCGCTGGTGGTCGCGCCGGGCCGGCTGCTGCCGGGCGCCTGGCTCGTCCTGTGCGCGGCCGCCGGGTTCGCCACCAGCGGCTCCAGTTGAAGCCGCAACTCGGCCTTCGTGCTGAGCTCGCCGGTCTGGCGAGGCACTCCGACACTGGCGTTCTGCGCCGGGCTCGTCTGCGGCGGCGCCCTGAGCGCGCTCGTCCTGACCGTGGCGGGTTCCCTGCTGCGCGCCCCGCTTCCGGCGCTCCTGTGCTGGGCCGTGGTGGCCGCGGCGCTGGGTGCGGTGCTGCTGCGCGAAACGGGGGTGTGGTCCTTCCGGCTGCCCGAAAACCGCCGGCTGGTGCCGGACACGGTGTTCCGCCTCGGCCGCCACCTCGGCCCGCTGCAGTTCGGCTTCGAGATGGGCACCGGGGTGCGCACCTACCTGCCCAGCGGCCTGCCGTACGTCGCCGCGATCGCCGTGGCCCTCACGGCTTCGCTGCCGGCGGCGTTGTGCGCGGGCGCGGGGTTCGGGCTCGGCCGGGCGCTGATGACGACGGCGAACCTGCGCTACGACGGCGAAAGCGGCTGGGACGGCGAATGGCGGGCCCACGGCCGGGAGCTCAAGCTCCTGACCGGGGCCGCCTTCGCCGGCCCGCTCGCCGCCGTCGCCGTCACGGTGTTGTCTGGTACGCCCTGATCACCGTCTGGGTGACGGCGTTGCCGTCGGTGTCCCGGGCGGTGATCCGCAGCGACACGAACCCTCCGCCCGGCGGGTTGTGCACCACCGTGAGCCCGCCGTTGCCGAGGCGTGCGGTGGGCGTGGACGTCCACTTCGCACCGTCGTCCACGGACGTCTCGACGCGCAGGTCCGCCAGCCGGAACTCGCCCGCGCCCGGCTGCCGCTGGGCGGTCAGCGCGAGCACGAACGGCTTCCCGGCCGGGGCGCGGCTCTGGTCGTCGACCGCGCCCTCGGCCCGGACCACCAGCAGCGGCAACGGTTTCGCCGGCGCGGCCACGCCCGGCTCGCGGAACGTCCATGCCACGTCCACCGCGGTACCGACCACCGACCACGGCACGCTGCGCGTGGCCACGGACCGCAGGGTGTAGGTCCCCGCGGCGTCCGGAATCGCCAGCGCCCCGAAGGCGGGGCTCGCCGCGGTGGCCAGCGTGACGCCGTCGCGCGACAGGGTCGCCGTGCCGGTGAGGCCTCCCGGCGGTGAGGTGTACTGCTCCGGGTCGCTGCCCGAGACCAGCGGGATCGCGTACGTCAGCTGGTTTCCGGCGCGAACCACGCCCCAGCCGTCCTGTGGTGCGCCGAAAGCGGGCCCGACCGGGGCGCGGTTCCAGCCGGAGTGCTGCGGCCCGGGCCGGTAGGTCCGGTACGAGTAGTTGCTTTCCGCGTCGGTCAGCGGGTCCGGGTACACCGCCAGGAGGTGCTGCCAGCTGACCCCGGTCGTGTAGTACTCGGTGCGCCGGCTCGGCAGTGCCTGCGCCGCGACCTGGTAGGTCCCGCTGTCGGCGCCCGGGAACCCGAAGGTGACGTCGTCGAGGCGCAGGCTCTCGGCCGGTTTCCCCTGGGTGTGGTAGCGGGCGTCGACCACCGCGAGGTCCCGGTCGCGCACCCGGAACACGGGATCGGCCGGCACGCGGCCGCGCTCGAGCAGCGCCAGCTGGTAGACGTACCCGTTCGGATCCACCCCGGGTGGCCGGGCGGCCAGCGTCGCCCGGAAGTACAGCGCGTAGGTGTGGTCGGTGACCTCACGGTCCGAACCCACCGCGTACAGCTCGGTGCCCGGCTGGGCGATCCAGGCGAGCGTGTTCGTGCGGGTCCCGCCCGGATTCCCGGACACCAGGCCCAGTTCGCCGCCCTGCAGCCGCGCGTCGGGGCGATCGACCGCCGCCCGCAGCGGTTTGCCCGCCCGGGCGTCCAAAGTGACCGAGACGTCGCCGGTCACCGGCTGGCCGGGCCGCGACAGCAGGGTCACGGCGGTGGGCCGGGTCTGGCCCGCCGGGTCCCCGGACACGTCGAACGCGTTGAGGTCGTAGCGCCCCTTGGGCACCCGGACCACGGCCGTGCCGTCGGCGCGGAACGGCCGGACGCCGAACGCGGCTCCCGTCGCGGTGTCGACGAGCGTGGCGACCCCCGCGGTGAACCGCCCGTCCCGGCCGATCAGCCGCACGGACACGTCGTAGCTTTCCGCCTCCAGGAAGGCGCCGAGCGCGGTCTGCACGGTGATCCCGGGCGCCGTCGCGGTCAGCCGGGCGCCGTGCTGCCCGGCCGTGGCCCGGGCCGCCTGGAGGGTGACACCGACGTCGGCATCGCCGTGCGCGGGGACGACCACGGACGGCACCGAAGGCGTGAACAGCGGCGCCGTGGTGGTGAGGGCCAGGGACACGGCCGTGTCGCCGTCGTTGTGGTAGGTCACGGTTTTCGTGACGGGTTGCGTGCGCGGCCAGGCGACGAAGCCGTAGCCGAGGCTGCCGGTGGTGGCGGTGACCTGCTGGGTGACCGCGCGCCCGGCGTCCACCCGGCCGGCACCCTGCTCGGCGACGTCGGCGGTGGGTGTGGCGGTGCTCGTCAACGTCGTCTTGAGCCGGCCGGCGAGCCAGTCCGGGTGCCGCTGCAGCAGCAGGGCCGCCGAACCGGCGACGTGCGGCGCCGCCATCGACGTCCCGGAAAGCCTTGTGTAGTTGTCGTCGACCGGAGCGGTGTCGCCGTCGCGCGTGCCAGCGGCCCGGGCCGAGACGATGCCTTCGCCCGGCGCCGCGATGTCGGGCTTGACCGCGTAGTCGCCGAGCCGCGCGCCCCGGTTGGAGAACGGGCTGGTGGTGTCCTGCGCCGACACGCTGCCGACGGCCAGCGCCGCATCCGCCGCGGCGGGCGCGACGACCGGTCCCGGTTCGGGCAGGTCGAGCGTGCGGTCGTTGCCGGCCGCGGCGACGAACAAGGTGCCGTACCGGGTGGTCAGCGCGTTCACCGCCTGGGACACCGGATCGGTGCCGTCGGTCGTGTCGCCGCCGAGGCTCAGGTTGACCACGCGGGCCTTCGGCGCGATCCACTCCATGCCGGCGATCACCGCGGATTCCGGGCAGCCGTAGGCGACGCAGACCTTGCCGCTGATCAGCCGGGCGTCCGGGGCCACCCCGCGGTAGCGCCCGCCGGAGGCGGCGCCGGTTCCGGCGATGATGCCGGCGACGTGCGTGCCGTGCCCGAGGTCGTCGCCCGCGTCCGGCCGGGTCCCGGTGAAGTCCTGCGCTTCCACGACTTTGCCGGCGAGATCGGGGTGGTCGGCCCGGACACCGGTGTCGAGCACGCCGACCGTGACGCCGCGGCCCGTGTAGCCCGCCTGCCACGCGGCCGGGGCGCCGATCTGCGGCACGCTGACGTCGAGCGCCGGAGTGGCCAGGCCGTCCAGCCACACCCGGCCGATCCCGGCCCGCAGCGCGGACCCGGCGGTGAGCCAGGTCCAGAACTCCGTTCCCCGGCGCCGGTCCTGGCGCAGGGCCGTGCCGCGCACGCTCGGCAGCTCCCGGACGGCGGTGGTGGCGGGCGGCGCGACCGCGGGGGAGCCGGCGGACGAGGTGACGATCAGGGGGAGACTCCCCGCGGAGTCGGCGAGGTGCTGCCGCAGCAGCTCGGAAACGTCGAACAGCCGGGAATCGAGCCGGCCGGAGGCCACCAGCGCCAGCGCGTCCGACGGCACCACGGTGATGTCGCCGGGCCGCGCGGGGGTGTGCGTTTCCCGGAAGAAACCGATCCGGTCGCGGCCCGGACCCGGTTCGACCGTGACCGTGCTTTCCCCGCGCAAATTCGGCAGCACCCGCACCCGGTCGCCGGTGATCAGCGTGACGGATTGGCCCGAATCGCGTGAAGCGCCGGGTGCTGCGGCCGGTTCCGCCGCCGCCGGAACGGGCAGTGCCCAGCCCGCCACCACCACGGCCGCCAGTGCCAGCTGTCTTCGATGCATGTCAGGGCCCTCCGGCTGAGATCGTTTTCCCCCGGATTTCGTCTCGGCAAATGCGAGCGGGAAAAACAGCCGCGCGGTCGCCGCGGTCACGTTAACACCGGCCCGGGTGTGCCGGGCAATACGTCATTTCCGTGAACCAACAGCCGATAATTGATCACCACAATACCGACAGTGGCAAAATGTGGGGGAAGTTATTTGACTCGGCCGCGTCACGGCAGGCGCGGCGGTGCGGTGCTGGCGCGGGCGGCCAGCTTCGGCGCGAGCAGCCGGGTTCCGGGCGCGGTGCCGTCGTCGAGCTGCCCGATGACCGTTTCGACGGCCAGCGCGCCGATCTCCCGCGCCGGGATCGCCACGCAGGTGAGCTCGAGCAGGCTGTGCGCGGTCAGGCTGTCCGGGCAGACCGCGACGAGGGAGACGTCCTCGGGCACCCGCAGCCCCCGCTGGTGCAGCCCCGCCAGCACCGCGGGCAGCGCCGTTTCGTTGTGCACCACGAGACCGGTGACGTCGGGGTGCCGGGCGAAGAGCGCGTCCAGGCCGCGCAGCGTCCGCCAGTGGGTGGTCCCCCAGGCCAGCGTCGTCGAGCGGACGCCCCGGCGCGCCGCTTCCGCCGTGAAACCCAGCGCGAGCCGGGCCGCGGAGCTGCTGCCGCGCCGGTAGACCGCGGGCGGTGAGCCGATCAGGGCGACGTGCTCGTGCCCGAGGCCGGCGAGGTGGCCCAGGCTCAGCGCGCCCGCCGCCGCGAAGTCGAGGTCGAGGCAGCCGAGCCCGCGCGGCCGGTCCGGCAGGCCGATCAGCACCGCCGGGCGGCCCAGCCCGAGCAGCACGGGCACGCGCGGATCGGCCGCTTCGACGTCCATCACCACGACCCCGTCGGCGACGGACGAGGACACTGCGCGGCGCAGCGCGGCCGGGCCCTCTTCGGCGGTGAGCAGGAGCAGGGCGTGGTCACGGGTGCCGGCCGCGGCGATCGCGGCGGCCACGAACTCCCGGACGACGACGTCGTGGGCGCCGGCGCGCAGCGGGACGACCAGGGCCAGGACGTTCGTCCGGTGGCCGGCCTCGAGCCGTGTCCCGGCGTGCCGGTGGTGACCGCGCTTGCGCATGGCGTTCTCGACTGCCCCTCCCCCAGAGACGGCGATCCGGCACGATGTCGTCGAACCGCATCGACGAAAATCGAACGTAGAGTACTCGCCGGGGATGCGCAAGCGGATCTCAGCTGGTCCGCAGGGTATTCACCGGGCTCGGTGAAGATCGAACCGATTCGATCACCCCGGGAGTGAACGGCGGGCCCGTCACGCCGCCGCGGTGACCAAACCGGCCAGCACGCCGGGCCGTTCCAGGGCGATGAAGTGGCCCGCTCCGGGTACCTGCGTGAAGGCGGCGTCCGGCAGCAGATCGGCGTTGGCCCGGCGATCCGACGGCCGCGACCAGTCCTTCTCGCCGTAGACGAGGTGGATGGGCGCCTTGACTGCCGCGTAGCGCGAGCGGGCCGCGATGAGGCTCGGGAGGTTCCGGTAGATCCCGCGGGCCACGGCGGGGTAGCCCGGGCGGCGGCCGACCTGGAGGAGTTCGGCCAGGTAGTCCTCGTGCAGGGCGCTCTTGTCGCCGAGGCCGCCTCGCAGGATCCGGCGGAGCGCGGCCTTGGGCTCCACCCCGGCGATCACCGGGCCCACGCCCGGCGCGAGGACGCCGGCGACCACCGCGCGGGCGAGCAGGCCGGACCGGGCGATGCCGCCGCGGAAGTCGTAGGCGTTCACCGCGATGACGCGCCGGACCCGGTCCGGCAGTTCGGCCGCGGTGGTCAGGGCCAGCACCGCGCCCATGGATTCGCCCAGCAGCGTCACGTCGTCGAGGTCGAGTTCGGTGAGGAGCCGTTCCACGCCCGCGCGCAGCGCCGGTTCTTCGTAGGACGCGCCGGGCACGATCTCCGAGTAACCCATCCCCGGCAGGTCGAGGGCGTACACGGTGAACCGGTCCGCGACGAGGGGGATGAGGTTGCGGAAGTGCTCGGCCTGCGTCCGCACGGTGTGCAGCAGGACCAGGGGAGCGCCGGTGCCCGCCCCGAGGTAGCGCAACGCTCCTTCGCGGGCCCCGCGCGCGGGGAGGACATGGCTGGTCGCACCGGGGATGTGGATGGTGGGGTGGGCGTTCGCGTCGGGCATCGCGCCGGCTTCCTCTCGGGAGCGATCGGAAACCGATCGGTTTCGATACCGTAAACCGGTCGGTTTCCGATCGCAAGATGTGGTACCACGGTGAGAAAACCGATCGGTTTACCGGGCGCCGCGGCGACGTCCCTTCCGGGAAGCCGCGGGGCCGCCGCCGGTGCTCGACGCGGACTGGCTGCGCGAGCTGTGCCTGGCCGCCGGCGCGGCCGCGGTCGGTCTCGACCACCCCGACCTGGCCGGGGAACGCGAGTACGTGCTGGGTGCGCGTCCCCGCCGCCGAAAGCGCCTCGATGTGGCAGAGCCTGAGTTCGTCGCCCGGGTTCCCGCGCGCAGGAGTACGCCAAGCGACGCTTCCCGCACAAGCCGCTCAAGGAAGTCGCCGGCGGCCGGGCGCCGCCGGAGTGACGGACCTCAGTGCAGGCCCGCCGCGTCGAGCAGGGTGGTCACGGTCGGGACGATGAGCCCCTTGAGGTCGTCGACCCCGATGCCGGCCCGGGCGCTGGCGCCGTCGAAGACCACGAGGAGCTGCCGGGCCAGCAGCTCCGGATCGGCGGCCCCGCCCTGTTCGGCCTGCCGGCGGAAGAAGCCGAGCAGGTTCCGCTTGATCCGCCGCGCCACCCGGCTGGCGGGGTGGCGCCGGTCCTTGAGTTCGATCTGCGCGTCCAGGTACCGGCAGCCGTGGAAATCGGGGGTGCGGGCCTGCGCTTCCAGCTGCGCGAAGACGTGCATGATCCGCTCGCGGGGCGAGCGGCCGTCGTCCGCCGGGGGCAGCAGGCCGGCCACGAAGGCGGCCGCGCCGTCCTTCAGGCTCGCCGCGAGGAGTTCGTCCTTGCTTTCGAACAGCTGGTAGAGGGACCGCTTCGACACACCCGCGGCCTTGCACAGCGCCTCGACGCCGATGCCGACCCCGTCCCGGTGGGTGAGGGTGGCCGCGGCGGCCAGCAGCCGCTCGCGGGACGTGGGTTTCGCCTCGGTGGTCATCCCGCGAGGTTAACCCGGTTCGCCCGGATTGAAAACCGATCGGTTTACTTCGTCGGCTTCGCGGGGTGTGGCCGGAATTTGCCGCCATTGGCTCGCCCGCCGGACCGCGATCACTCGATTCTGCTCGAGCAAGGGCCGCTCAGGGGGTCGCCGACCGGTCGCGGAGGCCGGCCCGGGCGAAGGCGAGCACCTCGTCGACCAGATCGGACAGTTCGCTCGTCGCCGACCGCGCCCGGCCCTCGCGGGTCACGTAGATCTCGCGGAGGCCGGTGACCACGGTGACGGCGGCGAGCCGGGGGAGCAGGGCGTCCGCCGGGAGGCCGATGTCCTCGCCGATGCCCGCGGCGATGAGGAGTTCGAGGTCGCGGTAGCCGGCCCGGGCGCGGCCGCGGAGGTCGTCGTCGGCCATGAGCAGTCCGGCGCGCAGGGCCCGGCGCTGCCAGAGGTGCGCCGGGTCCACCCCGGAGCCGTGGTCGCGCGCGTCGAGTTCGCGCATGGTCGCCCGCATCCAGTCGCCGACCGCGTCGAGGGTGCTCTCCGCCTTCCGAGCCCGCAACCGCGCCTCGAGTGACTCCGGGGTGAACGGATCGTCGGCGAACAGCAGGTCGTCCTTGGCCGGGAAGTGCAGCGTGACCGTGCGGGTCGCGACGTCGGCCCGCGCGGCGATCTGCGCGATCGTCGTTTCGCGGTAGCCCTGGCTCGCGAAGAGGTCCAGGGCCGCTTCCCGGATGCGGGTCCGGGTCTCGGCCTTCTTGCGCTCCCGGCGGCCGTCACTCGCGATCATGGCGGCAACTCTACCAGCCATCATAAAAATGCACTCTGTGCTACTGTTAGCTTGAGAGGTAGAGACGCGAACGGAAGGGCAAGTCGTGACGAAGAACTGGTTCATCACCGGGACGTCCAAGGGCTTCGGCCGTGAGTGGACCGAAGCCGCACTCGAGCGCGGTGACCGGGTCGCCGCCACCGCGCGGGACGTCGAAAACCTGCGTCCGCTGGTCGACCGGTACGGCGACGCCGTGCTGCCCCTGAAGCTGGACGTCACCGACCGCGCCGCCGCCGTCGACGCGGTCGAGCGGGCGGCGGCCGGGTTCGGTTCGCTGGACGTGCTGGTGAACAACGCCGGCTACGGGCACTTCGGGATGGTCGAGGAACTCACCGAGCAGGAGGTCCGGGCGGAGCTGGAGACGAACTTCTTCGGCACGCTCTGGCTGACGCAGGCGGCCCTGCCGATCATGCGCCGCCAGGGGCGTGGCCGGATCATCCAGGTCACCAGCGAGGGCGGCATCCGCGCGTTCCCGGGCATCGGCGCCTACCACGCCTCGAAGTGGGCGGTGGAAGGGCTTTCGGAGTCCCTGCGGCAGGAGGTCGCGGCGTTCGGGATCGACGTGATCTGCCTGGAGCCGGGCCCGTACCGCACGGACTTCGGCGGCGGCAGCATCCGGCAGAGCGAGCCGGACCCGGCCTACGAGGCGGTCCGCGAAGCGGGCCGGATCGAGTGGGACCTCGGCGACCCGCGGGCGACCCGGGCGCCGCTGCTGGAACTCGCGGACACCGACGACCCGCCGCACCGCATGTTCTTCGGCAAGTCGTTCGCGGCGGTCGAAGCCGAGTACCGGGACCGGCTGGACGGCTGGCGCAAGTGGGAACCCCTCGCCCTGGCCGCCTTCGGCTGAGGGGCCGTCGCGTGATCGCCGGTGCCGCGAATGACTCATTCGGGACCTCCGAGGTCCCGAATGAGTCATTCGCGACGGTCGAACCCGGGGAACTCAGGCGAGTGCCGCGTCCATGGTGATCGTCGTGCCGGCCAGGGCCTTCGACACCGGGCAGGTCTTCTCCGCCGTTTCCGCGTACTCCGCGAACTGCTCCGCCGTCACGCCCGGGATCGAGGCGCGCAGGGTGATCGCGATGCCGCTGATCTCGAAGCCGCCGCCCTTGGCCGGGCCGAGCGTCACCTCGGCGCTCACGTCGATCGAGTCCGCCGTGAGCTTCTGGGACTCCAGCACGCCCGACAGGTTCATCGCCAGGCAGGACGAGTGCGCCGCCGCGATGAGCTCCTCCGGGCTCGTCTGGCCGTCCGGGTCGCCCGCCCGGGTCGGGAACGAGACCGCGAACGTGCCCGCGTTGGACGAGTCCAGCGTGACCTCGCCCTTCCCGCTGTTCAGTCCGCCGACCCAGTGGGTGGTGGCGTCACGGCTGGGCATAAAGCCTCCTCGGTGCTCGGATGAGTCAGTGCTCGGATGAGTACGCGGCGGCCGACGCCGTCAGCCGCCGCAGGGTGGTGATCAGTTCCCGCCGCTCCTGCTCGCCGAGGCCGAGTGCGCAGCCGATCGCCGAGGGGACGCCGGCGGCGCGCGTGCGCACCGCCCGGCCCTGCCCGGTCAGGCTGATCATCACCGTGCGTTCGTCCGCGGGCAACCGTGTCCGCGACACCAGCCCGTTGGCCTCGAGCCGCTTCAGCAGCGGGGAAAGCGTGCCGTAGTCCAGGTGCAGCGCCTCGCCGATCTCCTTGACCGGCCGGGCGTCGGACTCCCACAGCACCAGCAGCACCAGGTACTGCGGGTAGGTGAGGTCGAGCTCGCCGAGCAGGGGACGGTACGCGTCCGTCACCGCGCGTGACGCGGCGTAGAGCGCGAAGCAGGCCTGCTCGTCTAGAAGGAACTCGTCCGGCACGTCCGCAAACCTAGCCCACGATTACATCGTGCACAAGGTATTCCGGAAAACTGTCGGTGGTGCCTGGCAGACTCCCGGCCATGACCGAACGACCCCAGCGCCCCGAAGTCCCGCTCACCGGTGGCGAGCGGGAAATCCTCACCAGCCTGCTCGACTACCACCGCGCCACCGTCGCGTGGAAGGCCGGCGGCCTCACCGAAGACCAGGCCCGCCAGGTGCACCTGCCGAGCGAGCTGACGACCGTCGCCGGCCTGGTCGCGCACCTCACGCTCGACGAGTGGTTCTGGTTCGGCGTGGTCGTCGACGGCGAGGAGGACACCTGGGAGGAGCGCCTGAAGGAAGACCCGGACGCGGAGTTCCGCGTCCCGCCGGACACCGAGCTCGAAACCCTCCTCGCGGACTACGAGAAGCAGTGCGCCCGCAGCCGCCAAATCACTGCCGCTCACGATCTGGACGATCGGGTGACGCACAAGGACGAGACCTTCAACGTCCGCTGGGTCCTCACGCACATGATCGAGGAGACCGCGCGGCACGTCGGCCACCTCGACGTGCTGCGCGAGCTGACCGACGGTCTCACCGGGGAATGACCTTCTTCGGCGGCAACGGGAAGAACCCGCTGGTGCGCTCGACGTAGTGCGCGTACGCCGGGCGCGTGCGCGCCATTCCCTTCTCCAGCATGGGTTTGCCCGTTCCGCGGGCCAGGGTGAACGTCATCGCGACGGGGGAGAGGATCGTCAGCGCGCCCGGCCACGTCGAACAGGCCAGCAGGTAGAGGCCCCACCACACGCACGCGTCGCCGAAGTAGTTCGGGTGCCGCGTGTAGCGCCACAAGCCCGTGTCCAGCACCTTGCCCTTCGACGCCGGGTCGGCCTTGAACCGGCGCAGCTGGTCGTCGCCGATCGTCTCGAACGCGAAACCCACCAGCCACACCGCGACCCCGAGCCAGCCGAGGACGCCGATGCCCGTGCCGTCCACGGCAAACTGCACCGGCAGCGACACGAAGTACAGGACGACGGCCTGGAACAGGTACACGCGCAGGAACATCTTCAGCGGCCCGTGGCCCATCCGCGCGTACCGCGGGTCCTCCGGCAGCTTGTGGTTGCGCAGGTGCAGGTGCACCGAGAGCCGCACACCCCAGACGACCGTCAGGAGCACCACCACGAGCCGCAGCGGCAGCGGGCCGTCGCCGAACGGGAAGGCGGCGAGCGCGACGATCGCGAACCCGAGCCCCCAGAACGTGTCGATCGTGTCGTACCGCCGGCGCGCCCGCGCGATCCCGAAGGTCACGGTCACCGCCACGAGCGTGACGACGGCCGTGACGAGCAGCGGGGGCATCTTCACCACTCCCGCGTGGCCGGCAGGCCGGAGCCGCCGTGCCGGTCGGGTCGCACGGCCAGGATCTGGTCCACGCCCATCCGGTTCTCCTCGAACGCCAGCGCCCCGCCCACCAGGTACAGGCGCCAGACCCGCGCGCCCGTCTCGCCGATGAGCGCGACGACGTCGGCCCAGTTCTCCTCCAGGGTGGCGGCCCAGGCCCGGACCGTCCAGACGTAGTGCTCGCGCAGCGCCTGCACGTCCCGCACCTCGAGCCCGGCCGTCTCCAGGTGGTCGATGGTCCGCCCGACCGGGCGCATCGTCATGTCCGGCGCGATGTACCGCTCGATGAACGCCCCGCCGCCCGGGGCGACGTGCCCCCGGGACATCTGCTGCAGCAGCACGCGCCCGCCCGGCTTCACCACGCGGTGCAGCGTCGCCGCGTACGCCGGGTAGTTGACCTCGCCGACGTGCTCGCCCATCTCGATCGACGCGACCGCGTCGAACGGCGCGTCCGGCAGCTCCCGGTAGTCCTGGCGGCGCACCTCGACGCGGTCTTCGAGGTCGTGCTGGGCGAGCCGGCCGCGGATGTGCTGCAGCTGCTCGGCCGAGAGCGTGATGCCGACGGCCTCGACACCGTGGTGCTTGGCCGCGTGGACGAGCAGCGAGCCCCAGCCGCAGCCGACGTCGAGCAGCCGCATGCCCGGCCGCAGCCCCAGCTTGCGGCAGATCAGCTCCAGCTTGTCGTGCTGCGCCTGTTCGAGGCTTTGGGACTTGGACGTGAAGTACGCGCACGAGTACGCCATCGACTCGTCCATCAGCAGCTGGTAGAAGGCGTTGCTCAGGTCGTAGTGGTGGGCGATGGCGGAGCGGTCGCGCAGCAGGCTGTGCAGCTTCCCGGACAGCCGCGCCTCTTCGGCGGGCGGTTTCGGCGGGAGCCCGGCGACGCCGAGCCGGGCCGCCAGCCGGACGGCTTCGGCCCACTCGCGCGGTCCCAGCTTGGCCCGGTTGAGCCCACCCGTGCGGGTGAGGGCCCAGATCCGGCGGAAGCCGTCCGCCAGATCTCCTTCGACGTCGAGGTCGCCGGTGACGTAGGCGCGGGCGAGCCCCAGCTCGCCGGGCGCGTAGAGCAGGCGGCGCAGGGCACGGCGGTTGCGGAGCACGAGGGCCGGTGCGTTTTCTGGGCCGGCCCGGGTCCCGTCCCAGGTCCGGAGGCCCACGGGCAGCGGGCCGCCGAGGAGTTTCGCGGCGAACGAGGCGAGGCGGTGCGCGGTGGTGTGCGGCATGACCGGGATTCGCTCTCCCCGCCGCGGTGGATTGGTCGCCCGGCCGGGCAATCCGGGCGGGCCGCGGTCCCGAAGGACCGGTGTGGAGATCACCGGAGAACGCATCGGCGTCATCGGCAGCGGGGTGGCCGGGCTGACCGCGGCATACCTGCTGCAACGCAAGTACGAAGTGCTGCTGTTCGAGGCCGACGACCGGCTGGGCGGGCACGCGCACACGCACGACGTGCCGAGCACCCTCGGCGGCACCGTCGGCGTGGACTCCGGCTTCATCGTCCACAACGAGCGCACCTACCCGACCCTGCTCAAGCTGTTCGGCGAGCTCGGGGTGGCCACGCGCGACACCGAGATGTCGATGAGCATCCGCTGCGACGGCTGCGGCCTGCAGTACGCCGGCGCCAAGGGCGTGAGCGGCCTGTTCGCCCAGCGCGCCAACGCCGTCCGCGGCCGGTACCTGCGGATGCTGACCGAGGTGAAGCGGTTCCACCGGCACGCGAAGCGGCTGCTGGCGGCGAAGGACGCCGGCGACGTCACGCTCGGCGCGTTCCTCGCCATCGGCGGCTACACCCGCTACTTCGTCGACCACTTCATGCTGCCGCTGGTGTCCACCGTGTGGTCGGCCGACCGCGCCGACACCCTCCGGTACCCGGCGCGGTACCTGTTCGAATTCCTCCGCAACCACGGCATGCTCTCGGTGCAGGACTCGCCGGCCTGGCGGACCGTCGTGGGCGGCTCGCGCGAGTACGTCGAGCTCGCGGCGAAGCAGCTGACGGCGGTGCACCTGTCGACGCCGGTGCGGTCGGTGCTGCGGACCGCCGGCGGCGTCGAGATCCGCGACGACGCCGACACCCCGCACCGCGTCGACAAGGTCGTCGTCGCCACCCACGCCGACCAGGCCCTGTCGCTGCTCGCCAACCCGACCGCCGCCGAGCGCGAGGTGCTCGGCGCGTTCCGCTACTCCGAGAACGAGGCCTGGCTGCACACCGACACGAGCGTGCTGCCTTCGCTGCCCCGCGCCCGGGCCGGCTGGAACTACCGCGCGCCCGCCTGCGGCGCGCCCACCGGCGCGGTCCAGGTCAGCTACGACATGAACCGCCTGATGCGCCTCGACGAGCCGACCGGCTACGTCGTCACGCTCAACCCCGGCGACGGCCCCCGGGCCGAGCACCTGGTCGCGCGGATGCGGTACGAGCACCCGGTCTACACGCCGGAATCCGTTGCCGCGCAACGACGGCTGGCCGGGCTCAACGACGGCGTGCTCGCGTACGCGGGCGCCTACCACGGCTGGGGCTTCCACGAAGACGGCTGCGCTTCCGGCGCCCGCGCCGCGGAAAGCCTGGGGGTGACGTGGTGACGAACGCGCTCTACGACGCCACGGTCGCGCACGTGCGGCGGATCGACCCGCCGCACGCCTTCACCCACCGCGTTTACCTGTGGCGGGTGGACCTGGCCGACCTGCCGCGGCTGCCGTGGTGGCTGCGGCCGTTCGCCCGGTTCGACCCCCGCGACCACTTCGCGGCCGGCGACCCGCGCGGCATCCGGGAGAAGCTGGACGCCTGGCTCGCCGAGCGCGGGGTCGACCTGCGCGGCGGCCGGGTCGAGATGCTGGCCGCCGCCCGCGTGCTCGGGTACGCGTTCAACCCGATCAGCGTCTACTGGTGCCACGATCCGGCGGGCCGGCCGGCGTGCGTCGTCGCCGAGGTGCACAACACCTACGGCGGCCGCCACGCCTACCTGCTGCACCCGGACGAGGCCGGCCGCGCCCGCGCGGCCAAGGCGTTCTACGTCTCGCCGTTCCAGGAGATGGACGGCGAATACCGGATGCGCCTCCCGCACCCGGAAGCGCTGCTCGACCTCACCGTGGCGTTGCGCCGCGGGACGGCCACGCCGCTGGTCGCTACGCTGCGGGGAGTTCGCCGCCCGGTGAACCCGCGGTGGCTGGCCCGGCTGGTCCTGGCCCGGCCGCTGCTCCCGCAGCGGGTGTCCGCGCTGATCCGCCGCCACGGCGTCGCGCTGTGGCTGCGGAAGGCCGCGGTCGTGCCGCGCACCCCGCAGAACGCCGGAGGACAGCTGCATGGATGAGCCGGCCCGCCCGCGCCGGATGGCGCCGGTGCCCTCGGAGGTTTCGGCCGGTCCCACAGTGCCGTCCCCGGAGGAGCTCATGATCCGCGTCGCCAAGGGCGACGAGCGGGCCTTCGAGCTGCTCTACGACCAGTTCTCCGGGCCGATCTACGGGCTCGTCCGGCGGATCGTGCGCGACGCGGCCCAGTCCGAAGAGGTCGCCCAAGAGGTGCTCATCGAGCTGTGGCGCACCGCCACGCGGTACGCGCCGGACAAGGGCTCGGCGCTCAACTGGGCGATGACGCTGGCGCACCGCCGCGCCGTCGACCGTGTCCGCTCGGCGCGCGCGAGCACCGAGCGCGAGCAGAAGGCGACCTTCGAGGCCGCCCGCGGCCGCCCGTTCGACGAGGTCGCCGAGTCCGTCACCGCGCGGCTCGAACGCTCCCAGGTGCGCCGGTGCCTGTCCTTCCTGACCGACCTGCAGCGCGAGTCCGTGCTGCTCGCCTACTACCAGGGCTATACGTATCGCGAGGTGGCCGAAGTGCTGTCGACGCCGCAAGGAACCGTCAAGACGCGGCTGCGGGACGGGCTGATCCGCCTGCGGGACTGCCTGGGGGTGACCGCTTGAGCACGCCGGAGATGCACACCCTGGCCGGCGCCTTCGCGCTCGACGCCGTCAACGACGTCGAACGCGCGGAGTTCGCCCGCCACCTCGAGCAGTGCGAGTCGTGCACGCAGGAGGTCGCCGAGCTGCGGGCGACGGCGGCCCGGCTGGGCGCGGCGATGGCCGAAGAGCCGCCGCCGGGGTTCAAGGACCGCGTCATGACCGCCATGCACGCCACCCGGCAGCTGCCGCCGCGCACCCGGCCCGGCGCCCCGGAGCGGCACCGCCGCTCGGCGCGGGTCCCGCGCTGGGCGGTCGTCGTGTCGGCCGCGGCGGCCGTCGTGGGGCTCGCCGCGGGCGGGGTGTTCGGCGGGATCGCGCTCACCCAGCAGCAGGAGCTGCAGGCCGCGCAGAGCCGGCTCGACCAGGCGAAACAGCAGTTCGCGCCGGTGGCGGCGCTGCTCGCGGCACCGGACGCGAAGACCGCGCACGGCGAGGCACCGATCGGCGGCGGCGTCACGGTCGTCCTGTCGCGCTCGCTGAACCGGGTGATGGTGATGGACGCGGGCCTGCCGTCGCAGCCGGGCGGGAAGGTCTACGAAGCCTGGCTGATCACCGGCGCGGCCGCGCCGCGCCCGGCCGGGGTGATCGCGGCGGCGGACCAGGGCGGCCTGGTCGTGGCGGACGGCGTCGCCGGCGCCGACAAGGTGGCGGTGAGCGTCGAACCGGCCGGTGGATCGGCCACCGGAGCACCCACGGAAGTCCTCATGAGCATGCCCGTTCCCGCCTGATCCGACGGCCATACCAGATCGGGCCGAAGGGGTGCTCACGGCCCGTCGCTCTTGCGCGCTCGAACGTGTTGTGGCAAAACACCTTTGCGACACACGGCGTGCCTACTGGATTAGAGCCTGCCTGGTGCCTACCGTCCTGCCTAACGTCGGCGGTTGACATAACTCTCGATCTGGGGTTGAGGTTGAGGGTTGATCACCGGCGACGGGCTGTACGGGCACAACGATCAGGAAGGCGGACTTCGATGACGCCCCCGCACAACTACCTTGCGGTGATCAAGGTGGTCGGCATCGGCGGTGGCGGCGTGAACGCCGTGAACCGCATGATCGAGGTCGGCCTCAAGGGTGTCGAGTTCATCGCGGTGAACACCGACGCCCAGGCACTGCTCATGTCCGACGCCGACGTCAAGCTGGACATCGGCCGCGAGCTGACCCGCGGCCTCGGCGCGGGCGCCGCCCCCGAGGTCGGCCAGAAGGCCGCCGAAGACCACCGCGAAGAGATCGAAGAGGTCATCAAGGGCGCCGACATGGTGTTCGTGACCGCCGGTGAAGGCGGCGGCACGGGAACCGGTGGCGCCCCGGTCGTGGCGCAGATCGCCCGCAAGCTGGGCGCGCTGACCATCGGCGTCGTGACCCGCCCGTTCACCTTCGAGGGCAAGCGGCGCGGCAAGCAGGCCGAAGACGGCATCCAGTCGCTGCGCAACGAGTGCGACACGCTCATCGTGATCCCGAACGACCGGTTGCTGCAGCTCGGCGACATCGGCGTCTCGCTGATGGACGCGTTCCGCTCCGCGGACGAGGTGCTCCTGTCCGGTGTGCAGGGCATCACCGACCTGATCACCACGCCGGGCCTGATCAACCTGGACTTCGCCGACGTCAAGAGCGTCATGTCCGGTGCGGGCTCCGCCCTGATGGGTATAGGGAGCGCACGCGGTGAAGGCAGAGCCATCCAGGCCGCGGAGAAGGCGATCAACTCGCCGCTCCTCGAGGCCTCCATGGATGGTGCGCACGGCGCACTGCTTTCGATCGCGGGTGGTTCGGATCTGGGCCTGTTCGAGATCAACGAGGCCGCGTCGCTGGTCCAGGAGTCCGCGCACCCGGACGCGAACATCATCTTCGGCACGATCATCGACGACTCCCTCGGCGACGAGGTCCGCGTCACGGTGATCGCCGCCGGGTTCGACGCCGGCGCGCCGACGCACAAGAAGCTCGACCCGTCGACCTTCGGCTCCGGCTCGCGTTCGTCCGGGACCACCGCGTCGGCTTCGGCCGGCCAGGTCTCGAACCAGCAGTCGCCGCCGTCGGGGGCCACGCCGGTGCCGTCCGCGGGCAGCTCCGGCTACCCGGTGGCGCCGCCGCGGTCGCACTCGCCGCTGCCGTCGGCCGGCGGCAACCAGCCGTCCGGCGGGCTCCCGCAGCCCGGCGGCGGTTCGCGCGGCTACTCGCCGCTCGGCTCCAACGCGACCCAGGGCAGCCTGCCCGGGCGCGCGATGCCGGTGCACGACGACCCGTCGGACGACGAGGTCGACGTCCCGCCGTTCATGCGGCGCTAGCCACCACCTCTGAAGGCCATCACCCGCGAACTAGAGTCGGGGGTGATGGCCTTCAGTGACGTCCAGGAGGATTTCGTGCGGGTTCGGCGAGTGGTGACGACCAGGGCGGGCGGTGCGTCGCGGCCGCCCTACGACACCTTCAACCTGGGTGACCACGTCGGTGACGACGAGGGCAACGTCTTCGCCAACCGCAAGCGCCTGGCCGCCGAGCTGGGGCTGGCCGAGGACAAGCTGGCCTGGATGGAGCAGGTCCACGGCCGCACGGCGACCATCGTCGACGGTTCGGAGTCCCGCGCGGCGGAGGCGACCGACGCCCTGGTGACCGCGACCCCGGGTGTCGCGCTCGTGGTGCTCGTCGCGGACTGCGTGCCGATCCTGCTGGCCGACGCCGAGGCCGGGGTGGTCGCGGCGGTGCACGCCGGGCGCGTCGGCACGCGGGTCGGGGTCGTCCCGGCCGCCGTCGGCGCCATGCAAGAGGTGGGTGCCGAGCCGCACCGGATCGAGGCCCTGCTCGGCCCGGCCATCTGCGGCGACTGCTACGAGGTGCCGGCCGCCATGGCCGCCGACGTCGAGAAACACGTCCCCGGCAGCGCCTGCAAGACCCGCAAGGGCACCCCCGGCCTCGACCTGCGCGCCGGGCTCTGGCGGCAGCTCGCCGACCTGGGTGTCGGCAAGGTCGGCGTCGACCCGCGCTGCACGAACGAGGACAAGACGCTGTTCAGCTACCGCCGCGACGGGACGACCGGGCGGATCGCGGGCATCACCTGGGTCGAGGCATGACCTCCCGGAAGGCCGAGCTGGCCGAGAACCTGGCCGAGGTCGAAGAGCGGATCGCCGCCGCTTGCCGCGCGGCCGGGCGCCCGCGGGACGAGGTCAAGCTGATCGCGATCACGAAGACCTTCCCCGCGTCCGACGTCGCGCTGCTGGCCGAGCTCGGCGTGACCGACGTCGGCGAGAACCGCGACCAGGAAGCCGGGCCGAAAGCCGCCGAGCTGCTCCCCGGATCGGCACTGCGGTGGCACATGGTGGGCCGGCTGCAGCGGAACAAGGCGCGGTCCGTGGTCGGGTGGGCGCACGAGGTGCAGTCGGTCGACTCCGGGCGGCTCGCCGACGCGCTCGCCAAGGCGGTGCACACCGAGCGTTACAGCGGTAAACGTGAGGAACCCCTCGACGTGCTGATCCAGGCCAGCCTCGACGACGACCCCGAGCGCGGCGGCTGCCCGCTCGCCGAGCTGCCCGCGCTCGCCGACCGCATCGCGCGGTCCGGAGAGCTGCGGCTTCGCGGCCTGATGGCCGTCGCGCCGCTGGGTGCGGACCCGGCCGCCGCCTTCGAACGGCTCGCTCGCGCGGGGGAGGCCCTCCGAAAAGATCACCCGAATGCCGCAGACGTCTCCGCCGGGATGAGCCATGATCTCGAACAGGCGATCACGCACGGCTCGACCTGTGTGCGTGTCGGAACCGCGTTGCTCGGTGGACGCGGTTTAGCCTCGCCGTAGGGAGCTCGCGCGGTCGTCACGTTTCGTGGCCGCCCGTGCGGGGCACTGACGGCGTGGAGATCGAGTCAGTGCGGGAGCGGCTAGGGCTAGGGAGAGGCATGAGCGCGCTGCAGAAGCTGAAGGCCTACTTCGGGATGGTGCCCGCTGATGACGACGGCTACGACGTCGAAGACGATTACCGGCGCGGCTACGCGGACGACGACTACGACTCCTACGAGGAGCCGGCACCGCGGTCGTCCCGCTCACGGTACCGCGACGTCGACGACACGTACGACGAGCCTGTCAGCCGCAGCCGGTCACGCTCCGTGCCCAGCTCCGAGCCCGCTGTCCACGGCGCGCTCGCCATGGACCGGCAGCCGGAACCCGTGGCCCGGCTTCGACCGGTCACCGAGCCGGTCGTGCGCCAGCCGGTGCGTGATCCGTTGAGCCGCATCACCACATTGCACCCGACCAGTTACGCGGAGGCGCGGGCGATCGGGGAGCACTACCGCGAGGGCATCCCGGTGATCATGAACCTCACCGAGATGGAGAACGCGGACGCGAAGCGGCTCGTCGACTTCGCCGCCGGGCTGGCGTTCGCGCTCAGAGGGTCGATGGACAAGGTCACCAACAAGGTGTTCCTTCTCTCACCGCCCGATGTGGACGTCACCGCGGAAGACCGCCGGCGGATTGCCGAGGGTGGATTGTTTTTGCGGGGCTGAAGTCGCCGGGACCGCTGAGCGCAAGCAGACGTGACTTTGCCGACCCGAGGCGAGGTCGGCCCCCTCAACTGCGTCTTCGGAGAGGACGCCCGGTTAGAGTAGGTACGTGGAAGCTGTGTGGCTGGTCGTCTGGTACGTGCTGTTCGCCTTCTGGCTGCTGCTGACGGCGCGGATCGTGGTCGAACTCGTCCGGACCTTCGCGCGTGAGTGGCATCCGGCCGGAGGGGTTGCGGTCACGCTCGAGACCATCTACACAGTGACGGACCCGCCGGTTCGTCTGTTCAGACGAATCATTCCGATGGTTCGAATCGGCGGCGTCGGACTGGACTTGTCGATTATGGTGCTGCTGTTGGTTGTGTTCTTCGCGATGCAACTGGCGACTCCAAGTTGATCGGGGAAACTTGGGTGGACCCTGCAGGCCATGGAGTGCGTGAGGTGATCTGATGTCGTTGACCCCCGCTGACGTGCATAACGTTGCGTTCAGCAAGCCGCCCATCGGCAAGAGGGGCTACAACGAGGACGAGGTGGACGCGTTCCTCGACCTGGTGGAGACCGAGCTGGCCCGCTTGATCGAAGACAACAACGAGCTGCGCCAGCAGATGGAGCAGCTCGACGCCGAGCTCGAGTCGACTCGGAGCGAGCTCGACAGCGCCAAATCCGCTCCCCCGATGCGTGAAGAGCCGTCGCGCCGGCTGGCCCCGGTGCCGCCGCCGCAGTCGGCCATGGAGCAGACCCAGGCGCACTCGACGCACTCGATGGTCGGGGACAGCACGGAGCCGAACGTGCAGGCCGCCAAGGTCCTGGGCCTGGCCCAGGAGATGGCCGACCGGCTGACCGCCGAGGCGAAGACCGAGTCCGACGGGATGCTGGCCGAGGCCCGCACCAAGTCCGAGCAGCTGCTTTCGGACGCCCGGGCGAAGTCCGACTCGATGGTCAACGAGGCCCGCACCCGCGTCGACACGATGCTGAACGACGCGCGGACCCGTGCCGAGACTCTGGAGCGCCAGGCGCGCGACAAGGCGACCACGCTGGAGCGCGAGTCCCAGCGGAAGTACACCGAGACGATGAACAGCCTGAACTCCGAGAAGAGCGGGCTGGGCAAGAAGATCGAAGAGCTGCGCACGATCGAGCGGGAGTACCGCACGAGGCTGCGCGGGTTCCTCGAGTCCCAGCTGCGCGAGCTCGACGACCGCGGTTCCGCGGCCCCCGCGTCGGCGTCGTCGAACTCCGGGCAGTCGTCCGGTTCGACGAGCGGCGGCCAGGGCTACTCCTTCGGCCCGCGGGCCGAAGCCGGCTGAGTTTCCGTTCCGCGTCCACCCCGCCGGCCCCCGCCGGTGGGGTGGACCACGGTTCGGAGTCGATCCGGTACCACACGTGGGCGGGTCGTGGTCCGCTCCCGGGCGGTTCGTGCTGTAATTCAGCGTGCTTTACATCGTGCTGGTCCTGGTACTGGCGGCTCTGGGGTTGCTCGTCACCGCGCTGATCACGGCTTCTTCGCTGTGGGCGTGGGTTTCCATCGGCCTGTCCGTGCTGGCCGGGCTGCTCCTGGTCGCCGACTGGCTGCGCCGCCGTCGCCGATCCGCCGCGCCTCCGGCCCCGGCCGCCGCTCCGGCCACTCCGGCCGTTTCCCCGCCGGAGGCCGAGGTGCCCGAGGCGCCCGAGTCACCGGCCGAAGAAGAACAAACCACCCTGATCCCGGCCGCCGGCGACCTGGGCGACCCGGCCGACACGCCCGACGCACCCGAACCCGAGCCGGCCGAAGAGGCCGACGCTTCAGCCGAGACCGAAACGAAGCCCGATTCCGACCCGGGAGTGGAAGAGACCCCGGAGGCCGACGTCGCGGTCCTGGCCGACCTAGAGGACGAGGTCGTGGTCGTCGACGAGCACCCCCGCTACCACCTCGGCACGTGCCCCTGGCTCGGCACCCGCGACACGATCCCGATCGGCGTGGGCGAGGCCCGCCAGCTCGGCTTCACCCCCTGCGACCGCTGCCGCCCCGACGCCACCCTGGTCGCCGCCCACCGCTGACCGTGTCGACCCCCTAATCACGCGAGATGCCCCCCTGATCACGCGAGATGCCTCTCCAATCACGCGAGATGCCCCGCCAGCCGCGCGAGTCACGGCCCTGATCACCCGAGTTCCGGCCTCCATCACGCGAGATCCGGGGTTCGAGCGCCTGCCGGAACGGACGACACGCGTGCCTGGAGGGACGACACGCGTGATTGAAGGGACGACACGGCGTCAGGCGGCCAGGCCGAGGTGAGTCTCCAGGGCTTGGGAGCCTTCCGGGGTGAGGCGGAGTGCGCGGTGGGCCTGGGCTCGCCGCCGGACCCAGCCCGCGTCGAGGAACCGGGCCGCCACCGCCGCGCCCAGCGCGCCCGCCAGGTGGTGCCGCTGCTCGCTCCAGTCGACGCAGAACTTCAGCAGCGGACGCCGTCCGGCGGCGACGGCCGCCAGGTCCACGCCCAGTGAGCCGAACACCGGAACAGCCGCCGGACCCAGCGTGTACGGGTGTTCGCGCAGCGGAGCCGAAATCCGGTCACCCGGCCGCCTTCGCGTATCGCCAGGTCCGGTCAACGCGCCGCGCGCCAGCAACGCCGACGTCACCGCCACCCCGAGCCGGCCAGCGAGGTGGTCGTAGCACGTCCGGGCCGTCCGCAGCGCCTCCGCCCGCGTCCCCTCGCGCAACGACGTCACCGGCTGGGACGGCGAACACCGCGCCAGCGTCTCCAGCAGCTCGGCGGTGTCCGGGCCGGCCAGCCGGTAGAACCGGTGGCGCCCCGACTTCTCGGCGACGACCAGGCCCGCCGCCCGCAGCTTCGCCAGGTGCGCGCTGACGCCCGGCGCGGACAGCCGCGCTTCGGCGGCCAGCACCGACGCCGCCAGCGCCCGGCCGTCGGCGAGCGCGAGCAGCACGCGTACCCGGGCCGGGTCCGCGAACAGCGCGGCCGTGCGCGCGATGTCGGCGTCGCCTTCCACGCCTCCCAGGATGCCCCCGCGACACTTCCACCCAAACGGAAGTGTCCGCGCGGTCCACTGGGGACGTGCTCCTGTTCACCATGTGCGCCGGGATGTTCCTCGTCCAGCTGGACGTCACGGTCGTCAACGTCGCCCTGCCCGCCATCGGCACCGGCCTGCACGCCGGCCTCGCGGCGCATCAGTGGGTGGTCGACGGCTACGCGGTCGTCCTGGCCGCCTTCCTGCTCACCGGCGGCGCGCTCGGCGACGTCTTCGGTCACCGCCGGGTCGTCCTCGCGGGCTTCGCGCTGTTCGGCACGGCGTCGGCCGCCTGCGGGCTCGCCGGGTCGGCGCCGTGGCTCGTCGCCGCCCGCGCCGGCCAGGGCCTGGGCGCCGCGTTGCTGCTGCCCGGCACCCTCGCCGTGATCACGAACGCCTACCCGGGACGCACCGAGCGGGCACGGGCCCTCGGCCTCTGGGCCGGGGTGTCGGCGCTGGCCCTGGCGGCGGGCCCGGTGCTCGGCGGCGCCGTGGTCACCGCGGTGGGCTGGCAGCCGGTCTTCTGGCTCAACGTCCCCGTCGTCCTGGCAGCGGCCTTCGCGACAGCGCGGCTCGTCCCGCGCGGCGAGCGCACATCCGGACGGCGGATCGACGTCGCCGGCGTCGCCACGGCGGTGCCGGCCCTCGGTGCCGGGGTGTACGCGGTCATCGAGCGGGACCTCCTGGCCGGGATCGTGGCGGCCGGAGCGCTCGCGGCGTTCGCGGTCGTGGAACGCCGGGTGGCGGATCCGATGCTGCCGCCGGACGTCGTCCGCCGGACGCTCGGCCCGAACTTCGTCGCGGCGGCGATGAACTTCACCGGCATCGGCGCGATCCTCGTCCTGACGCTGTACCTGCAGGGCGTCCGGCACGCGAGTCCGCTCGAAGCCGGGCTCGAGGTGCTGCCGCTGTTCGGCCCGCTCTCGCTGCTGGCTCCCGTCGCGGGCCGGCTCACCGGCCGCTTCGGCCCCCGCCCGCTCATGGTGACCGGCTTGGCTCTGGGCGCACTCGGAATGCTGAACCTGGTGCTGCTCAACGAAAACAGCGGCTACCCGGCCCTGCTGCCGACCCTGCTCGGCCTCGGGATCGGGATGGGCCTGCTGACGACGGCGGTGGTGACGGCCGCGGTCGGCGGCATCCCGCCGGAGCGCGCGGGCGTGGCCAGCGGCGTCAACAACACCGCCCGCCAAGCCGGCGGCGCGCTCGGGGTGGCGGTGCTCGGCACCGTCGTGGCCGGCCCGTTCGTCACCGGTCTGCACGAGGTGGGCCTGATCGCGGGCACGCTCTGGCTGGTCGCGATCGTCGTGACCGTATGTGCCCCTCGTGACAACCCGGTTGCGCGGGCCGGTTAACCTGGTAGGCAACACGGCGTCGATCCGGCCATCACCGGGGAGCCTCCGGAAGAACCGAGCTTCACCGCTCTCAGTAGAACCGGACGGGTTCGGCCCGTGACAGCCGTCGAACGAAGTGGCCTGCGCGAGCAGGCAAGCGGGGTGGTACCGCGGAACGCCGAGGCGTCTCGTCCCCGTGTGGGTGACCGGTGCGAAGCCGGTCGTCCGTACGCGAGCGACGAACCGAGGAGCACCCGGATGTACCCCCAGGCCCAGCTTGGCGACGGCGCAGGAGTCCCGTCGCAGCCGTCGTTCCCCGCACTGGAGAAGCAGGTCCTCGCCTACTGGGAGAGCGACCGGACCTTCCAGGCGACGATCGACGCGCGCCCGGCCGGCGAAAAGGGCGAAAACGAGTACGTCTTCTACGACGGCCCGCCCTTCGCCAACGGCCTGCCGCACTACGGCCACCTGCTCACCGGGTACGTCAAGGACCTGGTGCCGCGCTACCAGACGATGAAGGGCCGCAAGGTCGAGCGCCGCTTCGGCTGGGACACCCACGGGCTGCCCGCCGAGCTCGAAGCGATGCGCCAGCTCGGCATCACCGAGACGTCCGAGATCGAAGAGATGGGCATCGCGAAGTTCAACGCGGCTTCGCAGGAGTCCGTCCTCCGCTACACCGACGAGTGGCGCGAGTACGTCACCCGCCAGGCCCGCTGGGTCGACTTCGACAACGACTACAAGACCCTCGACGTCACCTACATGGAGTCGGTGCTGTGGGCGTTCAAACGCCTGTGGGACAAGGGACTCGTCTACGAGGGCTACCGCGTCCTGCCGTACTGCTGGCGCGACGCGACGCCGCTGTCCAACCACGAGCTGGGCATGGACTCCGACGTCTACCGCAACCGCCAGGACCCGGCCGTCACGGTCGGTTTCCGCTTGCAGGGCAACGACAATGACCTGGACGGCAGCTACCTGCTGATCTGGACGACGACGCCGTGGACGCTGCCGTCGAACCTCGCCACCGCCGTGCACCCCGAAGTGCAGTACGTCGTCGTGGAGAGCGAGGGCAAGCGGTTCCTGCTCGCCGAAGCGCGGGTGGCCGCGTACGCGCGTGAACTCGGCGAAGAGCCGACGGTCGTCGCGCGCTACACCGGCACGCAGCTGCTCGGAACCCGTTACGCGCCACCGTTCCCGTACTTCACCGGCACCGAGAACGCCCACCAGGTGCTGGCCGCCGACTACGTCACCACCGACGACGGCACCGGGATCGTCCACATCGCCCCGGCCTACGGTGCCGACGACAAGGTCGTCACCGACGCCGCCGGCATCCCGCCGGTCACGCCGGTCGACGCGCACGGCAAGTTCGACGCGACCGTGCCGGACTACGAGGGCCTGCAGGTCTTCGACGCCAACCCGAACATCGTGCGGGACCTCAAGAACGGCACCGGATCCGCGGCGCAGCAGGGCGCCGTCCTGCTGCGGCACGAGACCTACGACCACAGCTACCCGCACTGCTGGCGCTGCCGGAACCCGCTGATCTACCGCGCGGTCTCGTCGTGGTTCGTCGCGGTGACGCAGTTCAAGGACCGGATGGTCGAGCTCAACCAGCAGATCACCTGGTACCCGGAGAACGTCAAGGACGGCCAGTTCGGGAAGTGGCTGGAGAACGCCATCGACTGGTCGATCTCCCGCAACCGGTACTTCGGCACGCCGATCCCGGTGTGGCAGTCCGACGACCCGGCGTACCCGCGCACCGACGTCTACGGCTCGCTCGACGAGCTCGAGGCCGACTTCGGCGTGCGGCTGGACAACCTGCACCGGCCCTACATCGACGACCTGACCCGGCCGAACCCGGACGACCCGACCGGCCGGTCGACGATGCGCCGCGTCCCGGACGTCCTCGACGTCTGGTTCGACTCGGGCTCGATGCCGTACGCCCAGGTGCACTACCCGTTCGAGAACGCCGAGTGGTTCGAGCACCACTACCCGAGCGACTTCATCGTCGAGTACATCGGGCAGACCCGCGGCTGGTTCTACCTGCTGCACGTGCTGGCCACGGCGCTGTTCGACCGGCCGGCGTTCCGAACCTGCGTCGCGCACGGCATCGTGCTGGGCTCCGACGGCGCGAAGATGTCCAAGTCGCTGCGCAACTACCCGGACGTCAACGAGGTGCTCGAGCGCGACGGCTCCGACGCCATGCGCTGGTACCTGATGGCGAGCCCGATCCTGCGCGGCGGCAACCTCGTCGTCACCGACAAGGGCATCCGCGACGCCGTCCGCCAGGCCGTGCTGCCGCTGTGGAACTCGTACTACTTCCTCGCGCTGTACGCGAACGCGGAAGGCGTCGAAGGCCAGTGGCGCACGGACTCGCCGAACGTGCTCGACCGGTACGTCCTGGCGAAGACGCACGAGCTGGTCACCGACGTCGAGTACGCGATGGACCACTACGACGTCGCGGGCGCGTGCCAGACCGTCCGGGACTTCCTCGAGGTCCTGACGAACTGGTACGTGCGCCGCTCGCGCGACCGCTTCTGGGCGGGCGACAAGGACGCGATCGACACGCTGCACACCGTGCTGGAGGTGACTTCGCGGGTCGCGGCGCCGCTGCTGCCGCTGACCACCGAGGTCGTCTGGCGCGGGCTCACCGGCGGCCGTTCGGTGCACCTGACCGACTGGCCGAACGCGAACGACCTGCCCGCGGACGCGGCGCTGGTGACGGCGATGGACCGGGTGCGGCAGGTGGCGTCCTCGGCGCTGTCGCTGCGGAAGGCCAACAAGCTGCGCGTGCGGCTGCCGCTGTCGTCGCTGGTCGTGGCGGCCGACGATGCCGAGACGATGGGCGCCTTCGCCGACATCCTGCGGGACGAGGTGAACGTCAAGGCGGTCGAGCTGACCACCGACGTCGCCGCGCACGGCGGGTTCGAGGTCGCGGTGAACGCCCGCGCCGCCGGCCCGCGCCTGGGCAAGGACGTCCAGACGGTGATCAAGGCCGTCAAGGCGGGGGACTGGTCGTTCCAGGGCGGCGCCGTGGTCGCGGCCGGGATCGCCCTGCAGGAGGGCGAGTTCGAACGCCGGCTGGTCGCCAAGGGCGGCGGCGCGGCGGCGGAGCTGCCCGGCGGGTCCGGGCTGGTCCTGGTCGACACCGAGGTGACGCCGGAGCTGGCGGCCGAGGGCCTGGTCCGCGACCTGGTCCGGGTCGTGCAGCAGGCCCGCCGGGACGCCGGGCTCGACGTCGCCGACCGGATCGCGCTGACCATCGACGCGCCCGCCGACGTCGTGGCCGCGGCCCGGACGCACGAGGAGTTCCTGGCCTCGGAGACGCTGGCGACGTCGGTGACCCACGGCCCGGTGGCCGAGGGCTTCGCCGGCACGGTCGGCGACGGCACGAAGGTCACCGTGGCGGTGGCGAAAGCATGATTGCCGCGGGTGGCCGGTAGGGTGCAGACTCGACCGGCCACCCCGGATCCGGGGCGGCACCTTGGGGGAGGGGTACGTCGAAGGTGAATCCCGGTAAGAGACGCGGCATCCTGATCGGTGGCGCGCTGCTGGTCGTCGTGGTGCTGGTGGCCGCGTTCTTCGTGCTGAACAGCGGGGGTTCGACGCCGGAGGCCGCCGCGGGCGCGACCACGGTGGAGAGCCCGGGCGCGCACGACCCGAACTCGGCGATCACCGAGTACCTGCAGGACTTTTCCGAGAACAACCCCGACGCGGCGGCCCGGCTGACCGACGACAACGCGGCGGCCGCGGTGGCGTTGCGGGCCACGCGGAACGCGCTGACCCCGTCGTCGGTCACCGCCAAGCTGGGCGCCCTGCAGCCGGCTGCGGCCGGCGCGAAGCAGACGGACGGGACGTTCAGCCTCTCGTGGGTGCTGAAGCCGGGCAAGACGTGGACCTACGACGTGCCGTTCCAGCTCGCGCAGAACGGTGGGAAGTGGCTGGTCCACTGGGCGCCGTCGCTGCTGCACCCGAAGCTGGAGGCGGGCCAGCGGCTGGTGATCAGCACCGCCGCGCAGGACACCACCGCGGTCGCCGACCGCGACGGCAAGCCGCTGGTCATCAGCGGGCCCGGCGGCGTGCGGCCGGTGGACGGCAACCCGGCCCCGCTGCTGCGCTCGGCGCTCACCGGGCAGGTCACCGCCGCGGCCGGCGGGGGATTCGCCGTCGAGCGCGTCGATGGCGGCGGCAAGAGCGTCGAGACGCTGTTCGGGAAGGCGTCGGCCGAAGGGGCGAAGCCACTCGTGGCGAGCCTGAGCCTGGACGCGCAGAACGCCGCCCAGGCCGCGGTGGACGGCTACCAGGGGTCGGCGATGCTCGTCGCCCTCGACACGGGTTCGGGCGACATCCTCGCCGTCGCGCAGAACGCCGCCGCCGGGAACTCGCCGAAGGCGCTCAACGGCCTGTACGAGCCGGGGTCGTCGTTCAAGATCGCGACGTCGGTGGCGGCGGTCCAGCAGAGCGGGCTCACCGCGACGTCGCCGGTCGACTGCCCGGGCGTCGCGACGATCGGCACGCGGACGGTCAAGAACGAGGGCTTCGAGCTGGGCGCGACCAACCTGCAGACGGCGTTCGCGCGCTCCTGCAACACGACGTTCGGCCAGCTCGCGCTCGGCCTGCCCGCGGACGGGCTGAAGAAGGCGGCCGACGAACTCGGCCTCAACGCCGACTACGAGATCCCCGGGCTCAAGACGGAGCTGGGGAAGGTCGAGCCCGCGGCGAGCAAGGACGAGCAGGTCGAGGACGGGTTCGGCCAGGGCCGCATCCAGGCCAGCGCCCTCGGCGGCACGCTGATGGCCGCCACGGTCGCCTCCGGCAAGGCGATCACGCCGCGGCTGTGGCACGACGTCGAGACCAAGGTCGTCAAGGGCTATTCGCCGCCGCCGGCGTCGGTGCTCGGCGAGGTGCGGAAGATGATGCGCGCGGTGGTCACCAGCGGCACCGGCCGGGCCGCCGCGGCGGCGGGCAACGTCTTCGGCAAGACCGGCACCGCCCAGTTCGGCGACGGCAAGCAGGCCACGGGCTGGTTCGTGGGCTACCGCGGCACCATCGCCTTCGCGGTGGTCCTGGAGAACTCGAACGACTCGGGCCCGGCCGTCCAGGTCGCCGCCAAGTTCCTCAAACCCCTCTGACCCGTCTCCGGCCGGGGGCGATGGTTCGGCCGTGGCCGACGGGTCGGGGCCGTAGCGTGGGGGCATGGAGACGATCGCGCTGGCCGAGGTGGCCGCGGTGCTCGCCGACCCGAGCCGGGCCACCATGTGCCTCGTACTGCTGGACGGGCGCGCCTGGACCGTCGGCGAGCTCGCGAAGGCGGCCGGGATCGCCCTCTCGACGGCCAGTGAGCACGTCACCCGGCTGGCCGGTGCCGGCTTCGTCGTCCGGGCCAAGCAGGGGCGGGCCAGCTACGTCCGGATCGCCGACCCGCGCGTGGCCGAGCTGATCGAGCACCTGGCCCAGCACGCCGTGGCATCCGGGGCTCCGCCCCGGGCCGGGGGCTCCGCCACCCGGAGCCCCCGAAAAACTGCCGGGTACCGGCCCGTCACCGGCCTGAAGTCCTCGCTGCGGGCGCGGCGGCTCGGGTTCGCGCGGACCTGCTACGACCACCTCGCCGGCGAGCTCGGCGTGGCGCTGCGCGAAGGCATGCTCGCCACCGGCCTGGTCGACACCGCCGACGGCCTAGCCCTGACCCCGCGCGGGCGGACGGTGCTGGCGAACCTCGGCGTGCCGGTCGCCGCCGGGCGGCGGCCGCTGCTGCGTGACTGTCTGGATTGGACGGAGCGCCGCGACCACCTCGCCGGTGCCCTGCCCGCGGCGTTGCTCGACCGGGCGGTCGACGCCGGCTGGGTGGCCAGGGACGGCCACCGCGCGGTCAAGGTGCTGCCCGCGGCGGGGGAGCCGTTCGCCGCTCTCGGTGTCGATCTCGACGCGCTCGGTGGTGCCGCGGCGCCTTAACACACCGGGTGCCCGGCGCCGGGCAGCGGTACACGAACGAGTTAACCCCCGCGCTTCACTATTCTGAGGGCCCCACGGCACTCGGGAGGAGGCGGGCATGGACCAGCTTCCCGTGCTGCTCGGCGTCGGCGGTGTCGTGCTCCTCGCCTCGGTGCTGGCCGTGCGCGTGTCGATCCGGCTCGGCCTGCCCTCGCTGCTGCTGTACCTGGGGATCGGCGTCGTGCTGGGCGAAGCCGGCTTCGGCATCCGGTTCGACAACCCCGGACTCACCCAGTCGCTCGGCCTCGCCGCGCTCGTCATGATCCTCGCCGAAGGCGGGCTGACCACCCGGTGGTCGGCGGTGAAACCCGCGCTGGGCCGCGGAATCGCACTGTCCACAGTGTCCGTGGTGGTGAGCATCGCGGTCACCGGCGCGGCGCTGCACTGGCTGCTGGGCCTGGACTGGCGGCTGGCGCTGCTGTGGGGCGCGGTGCTCGCCTCGACCGACGCGGCCGCGGTGTTCTCGGTGCTGCGCACGGCGGGGATCGGCAAACGGCTCACCGGCGCGCTCGAACTCGAGTCGGGCATCAACGACGCGCCGGCCTACATCGCCGTCGTGGTGCTGGCCGAAGGCACCACTGTGGACTGGACGCTGCCGCTGCTGGCGGTCTACGAGCTGGCGGCGGGCCTGGCCATCGGGCTGGCCTTCGGCTGGCTCGGCGGCCACGCGCTGCGCCGGGCCGCGCTGCCGGCGACGGGCCTCTACCCGCTCGCCACGGTCGCGGTGTGCGTCGTCGCGTACTCGTCCGGGCAGCTGCTGCACGCGTCCGGGCTGCTCGCCACCTACGTCGCCGCGCTGGTGCTCGGCAATTCGCGGCTGCCGCACCGCTCGGACACGCTGTCGTTCGCCGAGGGCCTGGGCTGGCTGGCGCAGATCGGGCTGTTCGTGCTGCTCGGGCTGTTCGCGTCGCCGGGCCGGCTGCTCGACGCGATCGTGCCGGGCCTGGTCGCGGGCGCGGTCGTGCTGCTGCTGGCGCGGCCGGTCTCGGTCGTCCTGGCGATGCTGCCGTTCCGGCTGCCGTGGCGGGAACAGGCGTTCCTGTCGTGGGCCGGGCTGCGCGGCGCCGTGCCGATCGTGCTCGCGATGATCCCGCTGTCGCAGGGCCTGCCGGGCGCGCAGCGGCTGGTCGACGCGGTGTTCGTGCTGGTCGTCGTGTTGACGTTGGTGCAGGGCGCGACGCTCGGCCCGCTCGCGCGCCGGCTCGGGCTGGCCAAGAAGTCCGAGCCGCACGAGGTGGAGGTCGACTCCGCGCCACTGGACGAGCTGGGTGCCGAACTGCTGCAGGTCCGGATCCAGCCGGGATCGAAGCTGCACGGCGTGTACCTGTCCGAGCTGCGGCTGCCGATCGGGGCGACGATCAGCCTGGTGGTGCGCGACGGCGCGGGCTTCACACCGCAGAAGACCAGCCGGCTGCAGGAGAACGACCAGCTGCTGGTCGTCACGACGAGCGCCGTCCGCGACGACGCCGAACGCCGGCTGCGCGCCGTCGACCGGGCCGGGCGCCTGGCTCGCTGGAAGGGCGAATCCGGCCGCTGACGGAAACGCGGCCGTGCCGTCGGCGGGGCTGAACCGGACGCGGCCGCGACGGGGACGGCGTCACGTTCGCCCGGATTTCCGGGCGCCGCGGCCGTGCGTGCTCACTGTCTGTGAGCGGCGTCTCAGAATGTGAGGCAGGGGTTGGCCACCGGCCGCGTTCTCGGTTACCTTCTGGTTCAGGTCATGAGTGCCAGCGCGAAGCCCCGGCTTGCTGGCCGGCAACCCTCCTACCGCGGTGGGGTGCCCCGGGTGAAGACCGGGCCGGTCGCGCCGTGCGACGGGCAAGCGCGGGCCCCTCGCCGGGGTCCCCCGGATCGCCGAGGAGGCACCCCGATGACTCTCGCCATCGACCGCACCCCGCTCGAAAGCCCCGCAAGCCCCGAAGCCCGCGCCATCCCCGCCGTCGCGGGGGCGGCGCTGCGGGTGCCGCTGGTGACCGGCGGGGACATCGGCTACGCCAACCTCGACCACGCCGCGAGCGCCCCGTGCCTCGAGGCCGTCCGCGGCGCCGTCGACGAGTTCCTGCCCTGGTACGCGAGCGTCCACCGCGGGGCCGGCTTCGCGTCGCAGGTCTCCACCAAGCTCTACGAGCGCACCCGTGACGTCCTGCGCCGCTTCGTCGACGCCCGGCGGACCGACACCGTCGTCTTCACCCGCAACACCACCGACTCCTTCAACCTCCTCGCCCGCAGCCTGCCGCGGCACACCACGGTGATCGTCTTCGACACCGAGCACCACGCCGCGCTGCTGCCGTGGCCGGGACCGAACGTCCGGCGGATCCCGACCCCGCGCACCCGTCTCGCCGCGGTGTCCGCTGTGGACGAAGCACTCGCGGCCGCCCCGCAGGGACCGCGGCTGGTCGTCGTCACCGGAGCGTCCAATGTGACCGGTGAACTGCTCCCGGTGGCCGAAATCTCCGCCGTGGCACGGAAACACGGCGCTCGCATCGCGCTCGACGCCGCCCAGCTCGCCCCGCACCGCCGGATCTCGCTCAAGGAACTGGACGTCGACTACATCGCCCTGTCCGGCCACAAGCTGTACGCGCCCTTCGGCGCGGGTGCGCTGATCGGCCGCGCCGACTGGCTGCGCGCGGCCCGGCCGTACCTCGCCGGCGGCGGCGCGACCAAGCTCGTCACCGAGGACGCCGTCGTCTGGAACACCGGCCCGGAGCGCCACGAAGCCGGTTCGCCCAACACGGTCGGCGTGTACGCGCTCGGTGTCGCGTGCGAGACCCTCGGTGAAAACTGGGCCGCGATCGAAAACCACGAACAGGCCCTGCTCGCCCGGCTGCGCAAGGGCCTCGAGGCCATCCCGGGCTGCGCCGAGCTGCGGTTGTTCGACGCGCCGGTCGACCGGGTCGGCACGGTCAGCTTCGTCGTCGACGGCTTCGACCCCGGCTGGCTCGCCGCGGTGCTGTCCGCCGAGTACGGCATCGGCGTCCGCGACGGCGCCTTCTGCGCCCACATCGCGGCCAAGCGGCTGATCGGCGTCGCCGGCGGCGACGGGCAGCAGGCGGTCCGCGTGAGCCTCGGCCTCGGCAGCACGGAGGAACACGTCGACCGCGTGCTCCTGGCGCTGCGGCAGATCGTCGCCCGCGGAGCACGCTGGGAATACGCGAAGGTGGACGGCCGCTGGGCGCCGGTGGGCGACCCGCGGGAGCTGCCGCCCTTCTGCTGAGCAGCTAACCTGGGCCGATGGGGAGAGGGCGTTTCTGGTTTCCGCTGGCACTGCTGGGGTTCGCCCAGATCGGCCTGGCGGCGGTGCAGCTGGTGGCCCGCCGCAGCCGGGCCGAAAGCGAGTCCGCGAACCTCCTCATCGGACCGTACTCGGTCCCGCCCGGCGTGACCGAGCACAGCCAGGCGTATCCGTTGCCCCTGGACGATTTCCGCCGGGTGGAAAGCGGCCTGCCGGCCGGGCCCGCGTGGCTGGTCGCGCTCGGCGTGGTGCTCGCCGGGACAGCCGTCTGGTACGCGCTGGCCCTGCGGCCCGTCCGCACCGGGCGGTTCGTCCTCGGCACGGTCGCCGCGCTGCTCGCCGTCCCGCTGCTCGACCTGGTCGGGACCCGGCAGTTCCGGCTCGACGAGGGGCTGCGCGGCCCGCTGCTGGCCACGCTCGGCCTGCTGGTGCTCGCCGCCTACGAGCGCAGCCTGCTCCTCCTGGTCACCGTGGTCGCGTTCGCCCTGGTCGTCGTGGTGCTCTCGGCGGACATGGCGGGCGTGCTGATCTCGGCGGTGATCCTGCTCGCCGCCGCCTTCATCGCGCTGCTGCGGGGAAACCCGAGCTCGATACGCTGACGCGATGGGGAGTTCACGGCGGTCCTGGTTCCCGTTGGCCGCGCTGGGGTTCGCGCTGCTGGTGATGGTGGCCGTCGAGACGGTCCCGGACGGTATCGAAGCCGGCCAGGGGTACCAGCTGTCCCCAGGCTGGTACGGCCTCGGGACCGGCGGAGTCGGCGGCCCCGGCCGTCCGGCCGGAAACGAGGTGCGGGCCATCGCGTTCTCGGCCGACCCCACGCCCGCGACGAAGCTCGGCTGGCTCGCGGGTCTCGCCTGCGTGGTGCTGGCCGTGGCCGCCTGGTACTGGCGGGAGCTGCGGCCCCCGCGCCCCGGCCGGTTCCTGCTCGGCACGCTCGGGGCGCTGGCCGCCGTCCCGCTGCTCGACCTGGCCGGCGCCCTCCAGCTCCGGCTCGGCGGCGACGTCCGCGGCGCTCTGCTGGCGACGCTGGGCCTGGTGCTGCTGGCCGCCCACGAGCGCAGCCGGTTCCTGCTGGCCGTAGCCGGGGTGTTCGCGCTGGTCGCGACCGTGTTCCTGCCCCCGGTGGCCGGCGCGCTCGCCGCGGCGGGCGTGCTGTTCGCGGCTGCCTTCGCCGTCCTCCTGCGCCCGCGGCCGGACGGGCCCGACACGGCCTGACCAGCGCCGTGGACAATGGACCGGTGAGCACCGAGCCCAGCCACTCCGAACCCGACACCGCCGCGCCCGCCGACGCGGTGCCCGATCCCGCCGCGGACGCGCCCGAGAACCCGGAGGTCCCGGCGAAGCCGCTGCTGCCCAAGCGGCGGGTCGGCTGGGTCTTCGCGGTCGCCGTCGTGTTCTGGGCGATCGACCTGGTGACGAAGAACCTGGTCGTGGCCAACCTGGAGGGCAAGGAGCCGGTCAAGGTCCTCGGCGGGCTGATCTACCTGCAGGTCATCCGCAACCCCGGTGCCGCGTTTTCGATGGCCACCGGCATGACGTGGGTGCTCGCCCTGGTCGCGCTCGCCGTCGTCATCGCGATCGTCTGGCTGTCGCGGCGGCTGCGGTCGATCGGCTGGGCGATCGGCCTCGGCCTCGTGCTCGCCGGCGCCACCGGCAACCTGACCGACCGCATCTTCCGCGCGCCCGGCGGGCTGCAGGGCCACGTCGTCGACTTCATCTCGGCGTTCGCCCCGAACGGCAAGGGCTTCGCGATCTTCAACATCGCCGACTCCGCGATCTGCGTCGGCGGCGCCCTGATCGTGCTGCTGTCGCTGCTGGGCAAGGACTACGACGGCACGTCGACCAAGGACAAGCCGGCCAAGGACAAGAAGAAGGCCGAAGCACCGGAGCAGCAGGAGGAACAGGCGTGAGCTCGCGGATGCTCCCGGTGCCCGACGGGCTCGACGGGATGCGGGTCGACGCCGGCCTCGCCAAGCTGCTCGGACTGTCGCGCACGGTCGTCGCCGAGCTCGCCGAATCCGGGGACGTGCTGCTCGACGGCCGTCCGGCAGGCAAGTCCGACCGGCTTTCCGGCGGCGGCCTCCTGGAGATCACGCTGCCCGAACCGGCGAACCCGATCGAGATCGTCGCCGAGCCCGTCGAGGGCATGCAGATCCTCCACGACGACGACGACATCATCGTCATTTCGAAGCCCGTCGGCGTCGCCGTGCACCCGAGCCCTGGCTGGACCGGCCCGACCGTCGTCGGCGGCCTCGCCGCGGCCGGCCTGCGCATCGCGACCTCGGGCGCGGCCGAGCGCCAGGGCGTGGTCCACCGGCTCGACGCGGGCACCACCGGCGTGATGGTGGTGGCCAAGAGCGAGCACGCGTACACCGTGCTGAAGCGCGCGTTCAAGGAGCGCACGGTCGACAAGGGCTACCACGCGATCGTCCAGGGCCACCCGGACCCGATGCGCGGCACGATCGACGCCCCGATCGACCGCCACCCGCGCCACGACTACAAGTTCGCGGTGGTCCAGGGCGGCCGCCCGAGCGTGACGCACTACGAAGTCGTCGAGGCGTTCCGGGCGGCGTCGCTCGCGCACATCAAGCTCGAAACCGGGCGGACGCACCAGATCCGCGTCCACTTCTCGGCGCTGCGGCACCCCTGCGTCGGCGACCTGACCTACGGCGCGGACCCGGTCCTGGCCCGCCACCTCGGGCTCAGCCGGCAGTGGCTGCACGCGAAGACCCTGGGATTCGCCCACCCGGCGGACGGCCGGTGGGTCGAGTTCGAGTCGGAGTACCCGGACGACCTGGCGAAGGCCCTGGAAAAGCTGCGCGACGAAAGCTACTAGTGAGGCTTATTCAGCCGTCGCCCGCCGCATGACATCGCCGGTAGCCGCCGGTTTCCGCGCGGGGCGCGGCGGGCTGACCAGAATAAGCCTCAATCCTCGATCGACCAGGTGATGGTGCGCTCGTCCGGCTCCGGCCGCGGGCTCCAGCGGACCGAAACCACGCGGGTGGCGTCCGGGAGGACGTACACCGTGTGGCCGCCCAGCGTTTCGCCCGGTTTGACGCCGATCTTGTGCGGGGGCCGGGACGTCAGCGACACCGGGGCCTTGCCGATCGCCTGGCCGTCGGCGGCGAGCAGCTCGAGGTAGTTGTCCGGCAGCGACGCGAACGGGATCGGCCCGCGGTTGGTGATCTCGGTGTGCACCACCACCGCACGCTCACCGGCTTCCAGGCGGTACCCGGCCGCGCTGAACAGGTAGTCGGCCGGGTCCTGGACTTCCAGCAGCTGCACCGACAGCTGCTCGCCCTCCAGGCCCTGGGTCTCCATGACCTCGCCGAGCCGGCCCCGCTTGCCGGCGGCGGGCCCGCTCGGCCGGGCGGGTTCGTCGCCGCGGGCCCAGGACGCCGTCTGCGGCACGCCCCACGTGCTCACGGCCGGGTCGAGCGGCACCGGCGGCGGCGTGAACGGCCGGGGCGGGCGCGGCGGCTGCTGCGGTGGCGGGCCGGGGTAGCGCCCGGACGGCGTCCCCTGGACCTGGTGCGGCCCGGACGGCGTGCCCTGGACGGTGTAGGGCCCCGAAGGCGCGCCTTGCACGGTGTACGGCCCGGAAGGGGCGCCCTGGACGGTGTACGGCCCCGAAGGCGTCCCCTGGACGGGCGGGGGCATCGGCGGGGCGGGCTGGTGCGGTACGGGCTGCGAAGGCGGGGGGACCTGCGGCCGGTTCGCCCACGACGGCGGGGCGCCGGCGATGGCCGCGCGCAGGCCGTTCGGGTCGCTTTCGACGCCGACGAGCAGGGGGAGCCCGCTGCCGGAGAGGGCGACCAGCCGGTAGGCGACCTCGCGGGGATCCATGCCGACCTTGGCCGCCAGCTCGTGCACCGCCGCCTTGCCGAGGTCGGCGAGCGCGGCGAGCAGGCGGGCATCCACGGGATCGGTCACGGCCACATCGGAAACGCTACCGCCTGGCCGGTCCGCGTTGCCCGAGGCGGTCCGCCCCCGGCGAACGGTCCACCGTTTCTGTCGGTGATCTCCGTTAGGGTCGGCCGTGAGCACATCAGCCGAAGCTGGGGGTCCTGCCATGACCGCGGTCACCGAACTCGCCGACGAGTTCGTCGAAGCGCTGTTCGCCGCCGATCCGCTGACGCCGGCGCTGCTGGGCCTGCGTCCGGCGGCGCCCGGTCTGGCGGACCTGACCGCCGAGGCCGAGCGGGCGTTCCGGGCCCGGCTCACGGAGTTCCTCGGCCGGGCCCGCGCGCTGGGGACCGAGGGCCTGCCGGCCGAGGACCGCGTCACCCGCGAAGTCCTGATCACCACGGCCGAGAACCGCATCGCGGCGATCGACAGCCGGATGACCGAGTTCACCGTCACCGACCTCTCCGTCGGGATCGCGGCCGGCCTGCTCATGGCGTTGCCGATGACGACGGTGACGGCGGGCGAGGCCGCGGAGGCCCAGCTCGGCCGGCTGGCCGCGATCCCCGAGTACTTGCGCCAGGCCGCGCGGCGGCACGCCGACGGCATCGCCGACGGCCTGCTCCCGGTGGCCCACCTGGTCGACGCCGCGATCGCCCACCTCGACCGCTACCTCGCCGATTCCGGCGCCGACCCGCTGCGCCGCCAGCCCGCCCCGGACGAGGAGTTCGAGCGGCGGCGGGAAGAGCTGCTCGCCGACGTCGTCCGCCCGGCCTTCGCCGGGTACCGCGAGTTCCTGGCCACCGAGGTGAAGCCGCACGGACGGCCCGCGGACCGGCCGGGCCTGTCGTGGCTGCCGGGCGGGGACGAGACCTACACCCGCCTGGCCCGGCTGCACACGACCACCGAGCTCACCCCGGAAGAGCTGCACCGGATCGGCCTCGACACCATCGAGGCGCTCGCCGCCGAGTACCGCGAGCTGGGGCTGAAGGTGTACGGCACCGACGACCTCGCCGAGATCTTCGCGCGCCTGCGCACCGACCCGGCGCTGCGCTGGCGCAGTGCGGAGGAGCTGCTGGAGACCGCCCGCACCGCCGTCGCCCGCGCGGCCGCGGAAGCCCCGAAGTGGTTCGGCCGGATCCCGGAGCAGCAGTGCGCGGTCGAAGCCGTGCCGGCGGAGGTCGCGCCCGGCGCGCCCGCGGCGTACTACCTGCGCCCGGCCGCCGACGGTTCGCGGCCGGGGATCTACTTCGCGAACACCCACGAAGCCACCGAGCGGCTCCGGCACATGGCCGAAACGACCGCGTTCCACGAAGCCGTGCCGGGCCACCACTTCCAGCTCAGCATCGCGCAGGGCCGCACCGAGCTGCCGCTGCTGCGCCGCATCGGCATGTTCAACGCCTACATCGAGGGCTGGGGGCTCTACAGCGAGCGCCTCGCCGACGAAATGGGGCTCTACTCCGACGACATCGCCCGGCTCGGCATGCTGGCCGGCGACTCGCTGCGAGCGGGCCGGCTGGTCGTCGACACCGGCCTGCACGCGCTGGGGTGGAGCCGGCAGCAGGCGATCGACTACCTGCTGGAGCACACGCCGGAGTCGCGCGCCGAGGTCGAGTCCGAGGTCGACCGGTACATCGCGTGGCCGGGCCAGGCGCTCGGGTACCTGGTGGGGCGGCGGGAGATCCAGCGGGCCCGCACCCGCGCCGAGCAGCGGCTCGGCTCGGGGTTCGACGTCCGCGCGTTCCACGACCTCGTGCTGGCCGGCGGCCCGCTGCCGCTCTCGGTGCTCGCCACCGTCGTCGACGAGTGGGTGGCCGGGCACGGCGACACCGTCGACGGCCTGGCGAGCGAGCTCGTCGAGCTGTCCTTCGAGCAGGAGCCGCTGAACCCGTCGATCCTCGGCCTGCCCGGTGACCACGACCGGCTCGCCGACCAGACACGGGCAGCCCAGGACCGGTTCCGGGCGGCCTACACGGATCTCGCCGCCCGCGCGCGGGCGCTCCCCACCGGCGACCTGACGCCGGAAGAAGCGGTGACGCGCGAGGTCGTGATCGCCTCGGCCGAAGTCGAGGCCGACCGGCTCGGCGCGCGGACCGCCGACATCGCGGTCAGCGATGGGCTCACTTCGCCCGCGCTCGGGCTGCTGATGGCCCTGCCGTACTACAAGCTGGACGACGAGAAGAAGGCGCGCGGCTACCTGGCCCGGCTCGGTGCGATCGAGCCGTTCCTCGCCGACCTGACCGAGCGGCTGCGCGAGAGCCTGGCCGAAGGGCTGGTGCCGCCGGCGTACCTGGCCCGCGTCGGCGTCGAGTACGTCGACCGCTACCTCTCCGCGCCGGACACCGACCCGCTGAAGCTGGGGACGACGGCGGCCGTCGAGGGCTTCGAGACCGAGCGGGACAGGCTGCTCGCCGAGGTGGTCCACCCGGCGTACGCGCGGTACCGGGACTTCCTGCGCACGGAGGTCGAGCCCGCCGGGCGCCCCGACACCGCACCCGGGATCTCCCACGTGCCGGGTGGGGCCGAGCGGTACGCCGCGCTGATCCGCGCGGAGACGACCACCGAGCGCACGGCGCAGGAGCTGCACGAAACCGGGCTGGCGCTGATCGGGAAGCTCGCCGGCGAGTACCGCGAACTCGGCGCGAAGGTGTTCGGCACCACCGAGCTCGGCGAGATCTTCGAGCACCTGCGCACCGATCCGGCGCTGCGCTGGCGCGACGGCGAGGAGCTGCTGTCCGCGGCCAGGGACGCCATCGCGCGGGCCGAAGCCGTGGCGCCGCAGTGGTTTTCCCGCATCCCGGCGGAGAAGTGCGAGGTCGCGCCGGTACCGGAGGCCGACGCGGCGAGCGGCACGATCGCGTACTACCTCCAGCCCTCGCTCGATGGTTCACGGCCCGGCACGTACTACGCGAACACCTACGAGGCGGACAAGCGCCCGCGGTTCACCAGCGAGGCGATCGCGTTCCACGAAGCCGTGCCGGGGCACCACTTCCAGCTCAGCCTGGCCCAGGAGCTGCGTGACCTGCCACTGCTGCGGCGAATCGGCATGTTCAACGCCTACGCCGAGGGCTGGGGCCTGTACGCCGAGCGGCTCGCCGACGAGATGGGCCTGTACTCCGACGACGTCTCGCGGTTCGGCATGCTCACGCAGGACTCGATGCGGGCGGGCCGGCTGGTCGTCGACACCGGGCTGCACGCGCTGGGCTGGAGCCGGCAACAGGCGATCGACTTCCTGACCGACCACACGCCGATGGCGCCGCTGGAGATCGAAGCGGAGATCGACCGGTACATCGGCTGGCCCGCGCAGGCGCTCGGCTACATGGTGGGGCGGCTGGAGATCGAGCGGCTGCGCGCCGAAGCCGAGCAGGCGCTGGGCGAACGCTTCGACATCCGCGGGTTCCACGAGGTCGTGCTCGGTCACGGCATGCTGCCGCTGTCCGCGCTGGCCAAGGTGGTCGCGGACTGGGTGGCCGGCCGGCTCGACACACCCGGCCGGCTCGCCGACGAGCTGGTCGCGCTGCACTTCGAACGGCAGCCGCTGTACCCGTCGGTGTTCGGCCTGCCCGGCGACCACGGCAAGCTGCCCGATCCGGGTGCCGAAGCCCAGGCCCGGCTCCGAGCCGGGTACGCGGCGATCGCCGCGCGCGCCGAAGCCCTCGACGCCACCGGGTTGCCCGTGGACGAGCGCGTCACCTTGGAAGTCGTGTTCTCCCAGGCGAAAGCGGCCATCGACGAGATGGATTCCGGCCGCGCCGACATCTCGGTCAGCGACGGGCTCGGCGCGCCCGCACTGCAGCTGCTGCTCTACCTGCCGCAGACGGTCCTGGACGACGAGCCGAAGGTCCGCGGCTACCTGAGCCGGCTCGCGGGCCTGGGCGGCTACCTCGACGCGCTGATCGACCGGCAGCGCGCGGCGGTCGGCGCAGGGCTGGTGCCGCCGGGCTTCCTGGTGCGCATCGGCATCGAGTACGTCGACCGCTACCTCGGCGCGCCGGAGAGCGACCCGCTGCGGGTGACACCGCCGTATGCGCTCGAGGGCTTCGAGGCCGAGCGCGATCGCCTGCTCGCCGAGGTGGTCCGGCCCGCGTACGCGCGTTACCGCGCGTTCCTGGCCGACGAGGTCGCGCCGGTGGCCCGGCCCGAGACATCGCCGGGCATCGGTGCCCTGCCGGGCGGGCCGGAGCGGTACGCCGCGCTGATCCGCGTCGAAACGACCACCGAGCGCACCGCGCAGGAACTGCACGAAACCGGGCTGGCGCTGATCGAGAAGCTCGCCGGGGAGTACCGCGAGCTGGGTGGGAAGCTGTTCGGCACCACCGATCTCGGGGAGATCTTCGACCGGATCCGGACCGACCCCGCGCTGCGCTGGCGGGACGGCGAGGAGCTGCTGGCCGGGGCCCGGGCCGCCATCACCCGCGCGGAAGCCGTGGCCGGGCAGTGGTTCTCGCGGGTGCCGGAGCAGAGGTGCCAGGTCGCGCCGGTGCCGGCGGCCGATGCGGCGAGCGGCACGATCGCCTACTACCTGCGGCCGTCGCTCGACGGCACGCGCCCGGGCGTCTACTACGCGAACACGCACGAAGCGGAGAAGCGGCCGCGGTTCACCAGCGAGGCGATCGCGTTCCACGAAGCCGTGCCGGGGCACCACTTCCAGCAGTGCCTCGCCCAGGGCCTCACCGGCCTGCCGCTGCTGCGCCGGATCGTGCACGTCAACGCCTACGGCGAGGGCTGGGGGCTCTACGCCGAGCGGCTGGCGGACGAGATGGGCCTGTACTCCGACGACGTCTCGCGGCTGGGCATGCTGACCCAGGACTCGATGCGGGCGGGCCGGCTGGTCGTCGACACGGGCCTGCACGCGCTCGGGTGGAGCCGGCAGCAGGCCGTCGACTACCTGGCCGAGCACACGCCGATGGCCCGGCTGGAGATCGAGGCGGAGATCGACCGGTACGCCGCCGATCCCGGCCAGGCGCTGGGTTACATGGTGGGACGGCTGGAGATCCAGCGGCTGCGCGCGGAGGCCGAGCAGGCGCTGGGCGCGGCGTTCGACATCCGCGAGTTCCACGACGTCGTGCTGGGCAGCGGCACCTTGCCGCTGCCGGTGCTGTCCGGCGTGGTCGGCGAGTGGGTGGCGCAGCGCCGTGACACGCCGGAGAAGCTCGCCGACGAGTGCCTGGAGCTGATGTTCGAGGCGCAGCCGCTGTTCGCGTCGCTGTACGGCCTGCCGGGGACGCACGACAAGCTCGCCGACCAGACCGCCGAAGCCGCCGCCCGGTTCCGCACCGGGCTCGCCGGCCTGATCGCGCGCGCCGAGGCGATCGACCCGGCCGGGCTGACCCCGGCCGACCGCGTCACCCGGGGCGTCGTGATCTGGCAGGCCCGCACCCGGATCGACCTGCTCGACTCCGGGCGGGCGGACATCGCGGTGAGCGACGGGCTGGACGCACCGGCCCTCAGCCTGCTCACCGAGCTGCCGCAGACGATCCTCGACGACGACGTCAAGGTGCGCGGCTACCTGAGCCGGCTCGCCGCCATCGGCACCTACCTGGACCAGGTGATCGAGCGGCAGCGGGCGGCGCTCGCCGAGGGCCTGGCGCCGCCGGCGTTCTTGGCGCGCATCGGCGTCGGCTACGTCGAGCGGTACCTCGCCGCCCCGGAGAACGACCCGCTGAAGGTGCCCGTTCGGGGCCTCGAAGCCGAGCGGGACCGGCTGCTGGCCGAAGTCGTGTGGCCCGCTTACCGGCGGTACCGGGACTTCCTGGCCGACGAGGTCGTCCCGGCGGCCCGGCCCGAGACGTCGCCGGGGATCGGCGACCTGCCGGGCGGGCCGGAGCGCTACGCGGCGCTGATCCGGGCGGAGACGACGACCGAGCGCACGCCGCGGGAGCTGCACGACACCGGCCTGGCGATCATCGAGCGGCTGGCGGGGGAATACCGCGAGCTGGGCGCCGAGCTCTTCGGCACGACCGAGCTCGCGGAGATCTTCGAGCGGATCCGCACGGACCCGGCGCTGCGCTGGCGGGACGGCGACGAACTGCTGGAGTCCGCTCGCGCCACGATCAGGCGAGCGGAAGCCGCGGCGCCCCAGTGGTTCTCGCGGGTACCGGAGCAGCGGTGCCGGGTCGCGCCGGTGCCCGACGCGGAGGCCGAAAGCGGCTCGATCGCCTACTACATCGACCCGTCGCTCGACGGTTCACGGCCGGGCACGTACTACGCCAACACGCGCGAGGCGGACCAGCGGCAGCGGACGCTGAGCGAGTCCGTCGCCTTCCACGAAGCCGTGCCGGGCCACCACTTCCAGCTGACGCTCGCCCAGCAGCTCACCGGCGTGCCGATGCTGCGCCGCATCGCCATGTTCAACTCGTACGTGGAGGGCTGGGGGCTGTACGCCGAGCGGCTCGCGGACGAGATGGGGCTGTACTCGGACAACACGGCGAGGCTCGGCCTGCTGACGCAGGATTCGATGCGCGCGGCGCGGCTGGTGGTGGACACGGGCCTGCACGCGCTGGGCTGGAGCCGGCAGCAGGCGGTCGACTACCTGGTCGAACACACGCCGATGGCCCGGATCGAGATCGAGGCGGAGATCGACCGGTACGCGGGCCTCCCGGGCCAGGCGCTCAGCTACATGGTGGGCCGCCTGGAGATCGAGCGGCTGCGCGCCGAGGCCGAGCAGGCGCTGGGCGAGGCGTTCGACATCCGCGAGTTCCACGACACGGTGCTGGGCAGCGGAACCCTGCCGCTGCCGGTCCTGGCGGACGTGGTGGCCGAGTGGGTGGCGGCGCGGGCCGCCCGGGACGAGGAGTGACCGTGACCTGGCTCGAACTCGCCGACGACACACCGTTCGGCCTGGACAACCTGCCCTACGGCGTCTTCTCCGTCGGCGGCGCGCCCGAGCGGCGGATCGGCGTGCCGGTCGGCGATCAGGTGCTCGACCTGACCGCCGCGGCCGCCGGGACCGCCGCCGCGTTCGCCCCGCTGCTCACTTCCGGGGTGCTCAACCCGCTGCTCGCCGCCGGGGCCGCCACCTGGCGCGAAGTCCGCGAGAGCGTCACCGGGTGGCTGACCGAAGCCCGCTACGCCGATCAGCTCCGGCCGCACCTCGTGCCCCTGGCCGAGGTGACCACGCACCTGGCGTTCGAGGTCGCCGACTACGTCGACTTCTACTCCAGCGAGCACCACGCCCTCAACGCCGGCAAGATCTTCCGCCCGGACGCCACCGAGCTCCCGCCCAACTGGAAGCACCTGCCGATCGGCTACCACGGCCGGGCGGGCACGGTCGTGGCGTCCGGCACGCCGGTCGTCCGGCCGCACGGGCAACGCAAGCCCCGCAACGCCGATGCCCCGTCGTTCGGCCCGTCACAACGGCTGGACATCGAGGCGGAGGTCGGGTTCGTCGTCGGCACTCCGTCCACTGTGGGCACGAGTGTGTCCACAGCGGACTTCGCGGACCACGTGTTCGGCGTCTGCCTCGTCAACGACTGGTCGGCGCGCGACATCCAGGCCTGGGAGTACCAGCCGCTGGGCCCCTTCCTCGGCAAGTCGTTCGCGACGTCGGTGTCGCCGTGGATCGTCCCGCTGGCCGCGCTGGAGCACGCGCGCGTCGACGGCCCGCCGCAGGACCCGGAGCCGTTCGAATACCTCCGGACCTCCGAAAAGTGGGGGCTGGACCTGGCGCTGGAGGTCCGCCTCAACGGCCACCTGGTGTCGAGCCCGCCGTTCGCGACGCAGTACTGGACGGCCCCGCAGCAGCTGGCGCACATGACGGTCAACGGCGCGAGCCTGCGCACCGGCGACCTCTTCGCTTCGGGCACGGTGACCGGCCCGGAGCGTGACCAGCGAGGCTCGTTCCTGGAGCTGTCCTGGGGTGGCCAGGAGCCGCTGGAGCTGCCCGGCGGCGTGACGCGGACGTTCCTCGAGGACGGCGACGAAGTGGTGATCAGCGCGACCGCGCCCGGCCCGCGCGGCGCGCGCATCGGCTTCGGCGACGTGCGGGGTACGGTGGTTCCCGGCTAGCCTAAGCGGACGCTTAGCACGGGAGGATGTCATGAAGATCGGGACCGGGATCAGCTACTCCGGAGGCTTCGCCGAAAGCGTCGCCGACGTCGTCGAACTGGAGAAGGCCGGCCTCGACGTCGTCTTCGTGCCGGAGGCGTACTCGTTCGACGCGGTCAGCCAGCTCGGCTACCTGGCCGCGAAGACCGAGCGTGTCCAACTGGCGTCCGGCATCTTCCAGATCTACACCCGCACGCCGACGCTGACCGCGATGACCGCGGCCGGCCTCGACTTCGTCTCCGACGGCCGGTTCATCCTCGGGCTCGGGGCGTCCGGCCCGCAGGTCATCGAGGGGTTCCACGGCGTGAAGTACGACGCGCCGCTGGGCCGCACGCGGGAGATCGTCGACGTCTGCCGCCAGGTGTGGCGCCGCGAGCGCGTGGTGCACGAGGGCAAGCACTACACGATTCCGCTGCCGCCCGAGCAGGGCACCGGGCTCGGCAAGCCGCTCAAGCTGATCAACCACCCGGTGCGGGAGCGGATCCCGGTGCTGCTGGCCTCGATCGGCCCGAAGAACGTCGCGCTGACGGCCGAGATCGCCGAGGGCTGGCAGCCGATCTTCTTCCACCCGGAGAAGGCCGCCGACGTCTGGGGTGCCTCCCTGGCCGAGGGCAAGGCCAAGCGCGACGCGGCACTGGGCGAGCTGGAAACGTTCGTCACGGTGGCCCTGGCCATCGGCGACGACGTCGAGCCCTTGCTCGACTACGTGCGCCCGGTCCTGGCCCTGTACATCGGCGGGATGGGCGCCCGGGGCAAGAACTTCTACAACGACCTGGCCTGCCGCTACGGCTACGAGGCCGAGGCGAAGCTGATCCAGGACCTGTACCTGGACGGCAAGAAGGAAGAAGCGGCGGCGGCGGTCCCGGCCGAGCTGCTGCGCGCGATTTCCCTGGTCGGCCCGGCGGGCTACGTGAAGGAGCGCCTGGCGGCCTTCGCCGAGGCGGGCGCGACCACGCTGGTGGTGAACCCCCTGCAGCCCGGCCGCGAGGCTCGCGTGGCGGCGGTGTCCCAGCTGCGCGAGCTGATCGACTGAGCCCGACGCGCGGTGGCCACCTTGGGGCAAGGTCCTCGAGGTGGCTTTCGCGCGTTTGAGGGGCTGGGCTGGCCACGCGCCGCCGCTGGGTCGGGGGGAGGTGCGCGCTGCGGGAGGGCAGCGGCCGTGAGGTCGGTGGTCGGGTGGTCGCGGCCCGCTCGCCGCTGGGGCTGTCGGCCCGGGTGCGGTGCGCTGCGGGAAGGTCGCGTCCGAGGGTCGAGGGCGGTGCTTGCGCTGTGCTGCCGGAAAGCCGTGGCCGTGCAGCCGGGGCCTGCGGCCGCACTGACCGCCGCGCCTGCCGCTAAGCCGGGGTTGCGTAGACCGCGACCCGCGTGCCGCCGAGACCGGCGCTGTCGTACGTTCCGTCGCTCGTGATCAGCCGCAGCTCCGGTCCCGCGCCCTCCGGTGCCACCAGCGTCGTGTCCGGCTCGGTCGCCGGGAACACCGCCGTCCTGCGGACCGTGAAGCGGGACTCGCGGCCCCTTGCGTCGCGGACCGTGATCGCCGCTTTCGGCGGGAGCTTGTCCAACCGGGCGAACGCGCCGGCCGAGTAGCCGAAGCTCGCGTGGGCCGACAACACCGCCACCCCGGGTGCTCCCGGCGGCGGCCCGTCGGCGAACCAGCCCACGCCCGATGCCGTGCCCGGCTGCTCGCGGCGGCCGCCGACGTGGCCGAGGGCGACCACGTGGTCGAGCGTCAGACCCAGGTCCGGGATCAGCACCGCCGCGGGCGGGGCTCCGGCGGCTTCGGGGCGATCCGCGGCCGGGGCGGCCGCGGGCGCCGGTGCGAGCACCGACGTCACGCCGAGGAGGACGCAGCCGAGCCCGGCCACGACCGCGAGCACGACGGCGGCCGGCCGCACGAACTGCTCGGGCCGTTGCATCTCTTTCCCCTGCTCCACGCCGGTTCCGATGTCCGATTAATCGCAGCGCCGCCGCTGGCGTTACCGAATCGTGTCCGGTTGCTCAGGGGTTCACTCGATCGGGTTATCTCACTGTGACCTTCGCGTCAGGAATGCGCCCCCGGAGGGACTCATTCGCGGAAATGCGCGGCAGCCACGCGTGAGATCGGACATGATTACTGGTTTCGAGCCGTCGAACTGGGGATATTCACCAGGCGGAAGTGAGGTGCGCCGAGCAGTGCGTAAAAGAGCTGAGCCCGCGGTGGGCGTGCTGGACGTCGGTTCGTTCAGCGCCCGGCTCGTGGTGGTGCCGGTGGCGGGCTCACCCCGTGCACCCGTGGTCAACCACCAGACGCGGCTGCGGCTGGACCGCGAGCTCGACGTCCGCGGCCGCCTGTCCGAGCGCGGCATCGACGCCGTCACGGCCGCCGTCGCGGCGGGCATGACCACCGCCTACCGCCACGGCGTCAGCGACGTCTACCCGCTGGCTACCTCCTCGATCCGCGACGCGGCCAACGCGGCGGACGTCGTCCGGCACGTCGCCGGCGAAACCGGTGTCGAACTGAGGTTCCTCTCCGGCCGCCGCGAGGCCGAACTGACCTACCTGGCCGCCCGCCGGTGGTACGCCGACGAGCCCGGGCCGATGCTCGTGCTCGACATCGGCGGTGGGACGGTCGAACTGGCCGCCGGCTCCGGCGAGAAGGCCACCTTCGCGCGTTCACTGCCGCTCGGGGCCCGCTCGATGACGCGGGACTGGCTGCCGTCCGAGCGCGTGTCGAACAAGCAGGTCAAGGCGCTGCGCGCGCACGCCCTCGACGTCGTGACCACCGCACTCGGCGCCGCCGATGTCGACGATCCCCGGGTCGTCGGCTGCTCCAAGGTGCTGCAGCAGCTCGCGCGGCTGGCCGGCGCCCGCCCGGGCAAGTGCAAGGAGCTGCGGCTCGACGAGCTCCGCGCGTGGATCCCGCGGCTCGCCGCGCTGCCGCCGTCGCGGCGGGCGGAACTGCCCGGTATCTCGCGCAACCGCGCCCACCAGGCCCTGGCCGGCGCGATCGTCGCGGAAGCGCTGCTGACGGTCGCCGGCGGCAAGGTGACGATCTGCCCCTGGTCGACCCGCGACGGCCTGCTGCTCACCCTGCAGGACAAGGCGCGTGCGGCGGCGGGGATGCACGCGGCCTGATTCGCTGGCCGTCACCGGGAAAACCGGGTATTCCGGAAAGCATGAGCGAGCAACAGCGCCTCCACGGCCGCGACGACGAAGACGAAGAGCTCCCCAAGCTCCCGACCCCCGGCAAGCTGACGCACGACGTGCCGACCGCGCCGGACCCGGACGTCAGCCCGGGTGGGACCGAGGACGTCCAGGCCCCACCCGGACGCGAAGCCGCTAGCGACCTTCCTCGGTGATGGGGTTGGCCGGCTCCGCGTACTGACGCACCGCTTCCGAGTCGCGCCGCATCGGGGCGCGGCCGGGTGGCTGCTTCGGCGGCGTGCCGGCGTCGATCTTCGGGATGGCGTACTGCTGCGGCTTCGCGGTGATCGTGATGCGCTCCCCGTGGTGCAGGACTTCCAGGGGCGCACCGGCGACGACGTGGTAAGTGGCCTGGTCGGGGTCGATCTCGACCTGGAACCGGGTGCCGCGGAACATCAGGCGGAAGGTGATCCGCCCCAGCTGCGGGGGCAGCCGCGGCGCGAAGGCGAGCGTCCCGCCGTGGTCGCGCAGGCCGCCGAACCCGGCCACGGCGCCCTGCCACGCGCCGGCCAGCGACGCCATGTGCAGGCCGTTGCGCACGTTGTTGTGCACGTCGTGCAGGTCGGTCAGCGCGGCTTCGGCGAGGTAGTCGTAGGCCAGCTCCAGGTGCCCCACCTCGGCCGCCACCACCGCCTGCGTTCCCGCCGACAGCGAGGAGTCGCGCACGGTCCTCGCCTCGTAGTAGGCGAAGTCGCGTGCCTTCTCTTCCGCGCTGAACGAGTCGCCGCACAGGTGCAGCGCCAGCACCAGGTCCGCTTGCTTGACGACCTGCTTGCGGTACAGGTCGAAGTACGGGAAGTGCAGCAGCAGCGGGTACTGCGCCGCATCGGTGTGCTCGTAGTCCCACTCGTCGTGGTCGAGGAACCCCTCCGACTGCGGGTGCACGCCGAGTTCTTCGTCGTAGGGCAGGTACATCGCCGCCGCGGCCGCGCGCCACGAGTCCAGCTCGACGGTGTCGACGCCGAACCGCGCGGCCACGTCGGGGTGCCGCTCGCACGACTGCGCCGCCGCCTGCAGGTTCCGCCGCGCCATCAGGTTCGTGTAGACGTTGTTGTCCGCCACCGCCGAGTACTCGTCCGGCCCGGTGACGCCGTCGATGCGGAACGCGCCGTGCCGGTCGTGGTGGCCCAGTGACGCCCACAGCCGCGCGGTTTCCAGCAGCAGCTCGGTGCCGTAGGCGCGCTCGAACTGCTCGTCGCCGGTGGCGTTGAGGTAGCGCAGGACGGCGTCGGCGATGTCCGCGCTGACGTGGAAGGCCGCCGTGCCCGCCGGCCAGTACGCCGAGCACTCGGCGCCGTTGATCGAGCGCCACGGGAACGCCGCGCCGCGCAACCCCAGCTGGTGCGCGCGTTCCCGCGCCTTGTCCATTGTGGAGTGACGCCAGCGGAGGGCGTCGCGCGCCGCGTCCGGGATGGTGTAGGTGAGCACCGGCAGGACGAAGGATTCGGTGTCCCAGAAGGCGTGCCCGTCGTAGCCCGGCCCGGTCAGCCCCTTGCCGGCGATCGCGCGGCTCTCGCCGCGGGCCCCGGCCTGCAGGATGTGGAACAGGGCGAAGCGGACGGCCTGCTGCAGTTCGGGATCGCCCTCGATCTCGATGTCCGAAGTGGCCCAGTAGTCGTCCAGGAACTCGCGCTGCTCGGTGAGCAGGCCCTTCCAGCCCGTCTGGCGGGCGCCGGCCAGCGCCGCCTCGACCTGGGACCGCAGCGCGGGCACCGAGCGCTGCGCGGACCAGCCGTAGGCGAGGAACTTGGTGATCCGCAGCCGCCCGCCCTTGGGCACGTCGACGGCGACGGTGAGCCGCGCGAGGTCCTCTTCGCTGTGGATGCGGGCGCGGATCCCGTCGTCCACCTCGATCTTGTGGTCCATCGCCGCGGCCATCCGCAGCCCCGACCGGCGGGTCTGGTGCACCAGCACGGCGTTGTAGTCCGACGCGCGGTGGAACTCGCCGACCAGCGGCGATTCCAGCGCGGCGGCCACCCGCGGGTCACTCGTGTCGGACTCGATCGGCTCGTTGGCCAGCAGGTCCGACTGGACCACCAGCTGCAGGTCCTCGTCGAGCGGCTCGACCTCGTACCGGATCGCGGCGATCGCGCGCTGGGTGAACGACACGAGCCGCTCGGTGCGCACGCGGACCCGCCGCCCGGTCGGCGACGACCACTCGGTGGTCCGGCTGAGCGTCCCCGTGCGGAAGTCGAGGACCCGGTCGTGCGCGGTGGCGGCGCCGTAGCGCATGTCGAGCGGTTCGTCCTCGACGAGCAGCCGGATGATCTTGCCGTCGGTCACGTTGACGACGGTCTGGCCCTCTTCGGGGTAGCCGTAGCCGGCCTCGGCGTAGGGGAGTTCGTGCTGCTCGTAGAACCCGTTGAGGTACGTCCCGGGCAGCCCGCGCGGCTCGGCCTCCTCGAGGGTGCCGCGCAGCCCGATGTGGCCGTTCGACACGGCGAACGCCGATTCCGTGCGCTGCAGGGCGTCGACGTCCATGCCGCGCCACCGCAGTTCCCAGGGCGCGCACTCGTAGCCGTGCGGTTCGGTCATCGGTCCTCCAGCAGGTCGGCGAGGTCGTCGACGACGATGTCGGCCCCGTGGGCCCGCAGTTCTTCGGCTTGGTCCGCGCGGTTCACGCCCACTACGTACCCGAAGCCGCCGGCTTTGCCCGCCTGGACGCCGGACTGGGCATCCTCGAAGACGGCCGCGTGCGCGGGCTCGACGCCGAGCGCCTCGGCGCCGGCCAGGAACGAGTCCGGCGCGGGCTTGCCGCGCAGGTGCCGTTCGCGGATCACGATGCCGTCGATGCGGGCCTCGACGTACTTGCTGAGGTCGGCGCCGTCGAGCACCTTGGCGCCGTTCGCGGAGGACGTCACGACGGCGATCCGCAGCCCGGCGGCCTTGGCCGCTTCGAGGTAGCGCACCGAGCCCGGGTACGGGTTGACGCCGCGCTCGTCGATGATCTTGAGGACCAGTTCGTTCTTGCGGTTGCCGACGCCGTTGACGGTGGGGGCGTCCACCGGGTCGTCGGGGGTGCCTTCGGGCAGTTCGATCCCCCGTGACCGCAGGAACTCCCGCACGCCGTCGGCGCGCGGGCGGCCGTCCACAAAGGCCGCGTAGTCGTGGTCGGTGAACTCCGCGAACCCGGCGCCGTCGCGGGCGCGGAGAAATTCGTCGAATGTCCGCTTCCAGGCCTCGCGGTGGAGGACCGCCGTGCCGGTCAATACTCCGTCGAGGTCGAACAGGCAGGCGGTGATGGTCTCGGGCAATCCCGTCATGCCCGCACGCTACCGGTCTTCGGTCTGGTCCACCTGTTGTTCGGGGGTCCGGGTGGCGGAGCCCCCGGCTCGGGGCGAAGCCCCGGTTGTCTCAGCTTGTTCGGGGTGCGGGCGTACGTGGTGGATCAGTTCGTGCACCGTCGCGTCGGCGAGCCGGTACCGGACGACCCGGCCGACGCGCTGCGGCGTGACCAGGCCGTGGGCCCGCAGCAGCCGCAGGGCCTGCGACACCGCGGTGTCGGTCATGCCGGTGGCCGCGGCGAGGTCGGTGACGCTGATCTCGCGGGCGTAGTGGATGGAGACCAGCAGGGCCAGCCGGGACGGGTCGGCGACCACGGAGAAGCGCCGGGCCCATTCGTCGATGACGGCGCGGTCGCCGAGCCCGTCGACCGCCGCCGCGACGCGTTCCGGGTCGATCAGCTTGCGGTCGGTGCTCACCCCCGGATGATTCCACCCGTCGTGCCGGCGGACCACGGGTGGTCTGGGTCACGCCGCGCTTGACGCCACCCGGTCCGGGAGCGACGCTGGTGTTAAGACAGTTGTCATAGTTTTCGAGTGTCGCAGTCGAGGAGCCGGGATGACCGACGTCGCCGCACAGGCCCGTTCGAAGACCATCACGTGGCAGGACCCCCTGGCGACGGCCCGGCTCGGTGCCACCATGTCCGGGTTCGACTACCTGACCGCCGTCGCCGAGGGGCGCGTCCCCGGCCCGCCGATCGCCGCGCACTTCGGGCTGCGCTGGGAGCACATCGGCCACGGCGAGGTCGTCGCGGTCGCCGAGCCGGACGAGTCGCTGTACAACCCGATCGGCATGGTCCACGGCGGCGTGGCGGCGACGATGCTGGATTCGGTGGTCGGTTGCGCGGTCCACACGACGCTGCCGGCCGGCGTCGGGTACGCGTCGGTGGAGCTGAAGGTGAGCTACCTGCGCGCGATCCACGCGGGCCGCGGCGAGATCCGGGCGACGGGCCGCGTGGTGAAGGAGGGGTCGCGGATCGCCTTCGCGGAGGGGGAGATCCGCGACGCCGAGGGCAAGCTGCTGGCCACGGCGTCGGGGACCTGCGCCATCACGCGCTGAGGGGCTGCTTGACGTCCCAGTGCTCGACGAGGAGACCGTCCTCGAGGCGCAGGACGTCGACGATGGCCGTGCCTGCCACGTGCAGGTGCACCATGACGAGGTCGTTCTCCGCGACGACGTGCTGGATCCGCGCGGTCGCGCCGGCCAGGGGCGAGTTCTTCACGGCGTCGGCGAACGCCTCGCGGCCGGAGGGCAGACCCGGGCTGTGGGTGACGAAATCGGGGTGCAGTGCCGCTTTCGCGGCGTCGAAGTCCTTGTGCACGAACAGGTTTTCCAGGCAGTCGACGACGATCCTGCGGTTCTCGGCGGTTTCGCTCATGCCGCCGATCGTCGGCCTTCCCGGCGGGGGTGTCGATTACGCCGGAGGTAATCAGCGTGGCGGCCGGACGCGGCGGGCGCGGATCGCGTCACCGCCGCCGAAGCGGCCGATGACCGCCGCCAGCAGCGCCCGCGCGTCGTCGACGCGTTCGGTGCCGTGCTCCGCGATCAGTTCCTCCTGGAGTTCCCGCCGCAGCACCCGCGTCGCTTCGACGGCGGCCAGCGCGTGTTCCGTCAGGTGCAGCAGTTTCGTGCGCGCGTCGGCGGGGCCGGGCTCACGGCGGACCAGTCCCCGGCGTTCGAGGTCGGCGACCGCTTTCGACGCCGCCTGCTGCGTCACGCCCATCCGCTCGGCCAGCGCGGTGATGGACAGCGGTGCGGCCAGGACGTGCTGGATCACGACGCCGTCGTTGAAGCGGAGCTCGCCGAAGCCCTGCCCGGCGAGCCGCCGCTGGATCTCGTCGGTCATCGCCCAGCCCGCGAAGAGCGCGGTCAGTGACAAGTCGAGGGTGTGGGCGCTAGGATGCACAACCATGGTTGTGGAATCTAGCAGAGTGCCGGCGGAACTGGCGGACGCGTTCGTGCGGGTGGCGCACCGGATCGTGTGGTGCACGTTGGTGACGGTCGACCGGCGGGGGAGACCGCGGTCCCGGGTCGTCCACCCGATCTGGGAGCGCACCCCGGAGGGCCTGGTCGGCCGGCTGTTCACCCGGCCGACGCCGTTGAAGCTCGCCCACCTGGCGGCGTCGCCGTATGTGTCGTGCTCCTACTGGGATCCGCAGCACGAGGTGGCGGTGGCGGAGTGCCGCGCGGAGTTCGAGGACGACGAGGAGACGCGCAAGGACCTGTGGGACCTGTTCGCGTCGACGCCCGAACCGCTCGGCTTCGACCCGAAGATCCTCGGCGGCGAGGACCACCGCGACCCGAAGATCACGGTGCTGCGTCTGACACCCTGGCGGCTGTCGACGGGCGGCGAAGCCTGGCGGGCGGCTTAGGCGGCACCCACCCGGCGGTCGAACACCAGCCCCTCGGCCGCCCGCAGGCCCACGCTGATCGCGCCGGTCAGCACCGCGTCCTCGCCCAGCTCACCCTGGACCACCTTCGGCACCAGTGGCGTGAACGCGCGCAGGGCGCGGTCGATCGGTTCCAGCAGCAGGTCCGCCGCCGCGCCCATGCCGCCGCCCAGGACGATCAGCTCCGGGTCGATCACCGCCGCCACCGAGGCCACCGTGTACGCCAGGCGGTCGGCTTCCGCCGCCAGTGCCTGGCGGGCCAGCTCGTCGCCTTCGCGGGCCAGGCGGAACACCTCACGGGCCGATTTCGCCGTGCCCAGCCCGAGTTCGCGGGCCCCCTGGACGACAGACTGGGCCGCCGTCGCCTCTTCGAGGTGCCCGCGCGCGGGCGGGGTGCCGGGCTCGTCGGCCGCGCGCGTGCGGCCGTACGGGAGGTAGCCGATCTCGCCCGCCGCGCCGGTCGCGCCGCGGAACACCCGGCCGTCGACCATCAGGCCCATGCCGACGCCGGTGCCGATCGTGATGCAGCCGAACACCGACGCCCCGCGCGCGGCGCCGCTCTCCCACTCGCCGACCGCGGTGAGGTTCGCGTCGTTCTCCACCATCAGGTCCGGGCCCAGCGCCGCTTCGAGGTCGTCGATCAGGCCCTGGCGGCCCCAGCCCGGCAGGTTCGGCGCGTGCCGGAAGCACCGCTTCTCCGGATCGGCGACGCCGGGGGAGCCGACCACGCGGACAACGATGTCGCCCGCCGCGAGGCCGGCCTCCGCGACCGCCGCGGCCGCGATCTTCCCGACCGCCGTCACCAGAGCCGCGCCGGACCGTGCCGTGTTGCGCTCGTCGCGGCGCGCCACGAGCGTCCGGCCGAGGTCCGACACCGCGACCCGCAGGTGCTCGCGGCCGATGTCGACCCCCAGCACGTACCCCGCGGTGGGGTCGGCTTCGTACAGCACGGCCGAGCGCCCGGTGCCGGTGGACGTCTGCCCGGTCGGCCGGGCCAGCCCGGCCGCCTCCAGCGCCAGCAGCGCCTGGCTGACCGTCGGCTTCGACAGGCCGGTGTCCTTCGCCACCTGCGGCCGGGTCGCCGGTCCGCCGCGGCGCAGCAGGTCCAGCACCGCCCGCTGGTTGATCTTGCGCATCCCGGCGGGGGTACCGACCGTGGGGATTTCTACGCCGGCCACCCGTGCCCGCTTCCTGTCGTCCTCGTGCTGCCTGCCACGCTAGCCGTCCAGCCCCGGAGCCCGCCGGAATACCCGTCCTTCGCGGCCCGTTGACCGGTACATGAGCACTCCGGGACGCGGCCGGGTCCGCGTGGCACAAGGCGCGAAGCGGGTACGGGTGTTCCTCGGCGGGCAGGTCGTCGCGGACACGGTGCACCCCCTCCTGGTGTGGGAAGTTCCGTACTACCCCACGTACTACATCCCGCGCGCGGACGTCGTGAGCGGTGTTCTCACCCCCTCCGGCCGGACGGCGCACTCGCCGAGCCGCGGAGAAGCTGTTCTGTCGACGATAAAGGGTGCCGGAGCCGAGGCGGTGGACGGCGCGCTGGAGTACCCGGATTCCCCGATCGAAGAGCTCCGCGGCCACGTCCGCTTCGAGTTCGGCGCGTTCGACTGGTTCGAAGAGGACGAACAGATCTTCACGCACCCGCGCGACCCCGGCGTCCGCGTCGACATCCTGCCGAGCTCGCGGCACGTCCGGATCGAGGTCGACGGCGTCACCGTCGCCGACACCGTCCGCCCGCACCTGCTGTTCGAGACCGGCCTGCCGACCCGCTACTACCTGCCCCGCGTGGACGTCCGGATGGACCTGCTGGAGAAGATCGACGTCGTGACGCACTGCCCGTACAAGGGCGCCGCCGACCACTTCGACGTCGCCGGGCACGAGGACCTCGCCTGGAGCTACCCGACGCCGCTGCCCGAGAGCACCCGCGTCGCCGGGCTGGTCGCGTTTCTCGACGAGAAGGTGGACGTCTACGTCGACGACGTCCGGCAGGAGCGCCCGAAGACCAAGTTCGCCTGAGCGTTCACGCGTCCGGCAGCCAGTTCCCGTGGAAGCCCGCGGGCACCCGCTGCGGGAGGTGGACGGTCGCCACGGGCGCCGCGGCGAGGTTCCCGGCGTCGAGCACGACGAGGTCGCTGCGATCCTCCGCCGCGTCGTGGACGTAGGTGAGCAGCCAGCCTTCGCCCTGCTCGGCGGGGACGAACACCGCTTCGCCGGGGGTGCGCCCCGGCGCGAAGACGTGCTCGGTGGCCGTGTCCGTGTGCAGGTCGTGGCGGCGCAGGACGTCGTGGCCGGTGACGTGCCCGAACCGCGCGTCGGACCCGGTGAGCCGGTCGTCGATGCGGGGGAACTCGCCCGGCCGGTCGTCGAGCCGGTCCTCGGTCACCGTGCCGGCCGCGAGGTCGATCGTCCAGCGCCACAGCGACGCCGGCGGGTCCTCGTGGCCGGCCCACCACTGGTGGTCGTAGCGCAGGACGTGCACGACGATCCGGCCGCACGCGCTGTCGAACGCGTTGAGCGTGTGGAAGACGTAGCAAGGCTCGATCGCCAGCCAGCGGACGCCGGCCTCGGGCCGGTCGCGGCGCAGCACGCCGAGCCGGGCGCCGTAGCCGGGGTCCCAGCGGTACGGCATGCCCCGGCCGACCGACGCCCGGTCGAACACCACCGGCAGGTCGTAGAACACGACGTGCTCCCCGGTGAGCGCGAAGTCGTGCATCATCGTCAGGCCGGGCACGTCGATCGGCTGTTTGACGACGAGCTTCCCGGCCGCGTCGGCGCGGTAGTAGCCCACGTGCGGGGCGGTGATGCTGCCGTAGCCGAAGAAGTGCAGCTCCCCGGTCACCGGGCAGATCTTCGGGTGCGCGGTCATCGCGTCGGCCAGTTCGCCGCCGAAGTCGTACACGCCCACGGTTTCGAGGTCCGTCGTGATCTCGTACGGCAGCGACGACTCGACGAGCGCGAGCGTGCGGCCGGCGTGGTTCACCACGTGCGTGTTCGCGACGCTGCTGTGCAGGTTCCGGGTGCCGTCTTCGTCGTACAGCTTGAGATCCGGGTCCGCGAAGCTCTCGGTGCGCACCCAGCGGTTGCGGTACCAGGCGGCGCGGCCGCGCTCGAGGCGGACGCCGTGGACCATGCCGTCGCCGGTGAACCAGTGCTTGCTGTCCCCGCGCGGGTTCGGGCCGTTGCGCAGGTACCAGCCGGTCAGCTCGGGCGGCAGGACGCCGGTGACCGGGAGGTCGAACGCGGTCAGCTCGTCGTGGACGGGCGCGTAGGCGCCGGTGAGGTGGAAGGCGGAGGTGGTCATGCGGCTTCCCGGGCGCGGGCGCGCACGATGCGCGGGTAGCGGATGGTGAAGGCGACCGGGACGGCGAAGCAGAGGACCTTGAGCGCGATCAGCGCGAAGGTGGCGTGCGGCGCGAAGTTCAGCAGGGCGATGCCCGCGATCCCGCCGACGGTGAAGCTCGCCGCCCACACCAGCGTGATGATCACGTTGACCCGCTTGAAGATCGGGTTGTCCCAGAGCGCCTCCGGGGTCGACGTGCGGGCGATGCCGAGGGTGAACGGCTTCCCGATGGCGAGCGAGCCCCAGGCGGTGAGCGCCAGCCACGCGTCGGTGAGCGCGCCGGTGTAGGTCTTCAGCGGGGACGCGGGGAAGCTGAACGCGACGGCGGTGAGCAGGGTGAAGAAGGCGAACCCGCTCCATTCGATGATCAGCGTGTCGGCCGTGCGGCCGTCGCGGCGGGCGAGCAGGAGCAGCGCGGCGGAGATCGCCAGGCCGGTCAGCCCCGACCAGCGCCAGTCGAACTGGGTCGCGACCACGGCGAACGCGATCCACGGCAGCAGGCTCTTCAGGTAGTTCACGACGAGTTCCCCTCCGACATTCCAACTCTGACAGGTCGAAGTTAGAACGTGTCGGTTGGACATGTCAATAGTGGAATGTCATCATGGCGGTATGAGCCTTCGACACGCGGTGCTGGGGATGCTGGCCGACGAGCCGGGAAGCGGCTACGACCTGCTGAAACGGTTCGAGCGGGCGATGGCCAACGTCTGGCCGGCGACGCAGAGCCAGCTTTACGGGGAGCTCGGCAAGCTGGAGGCCGCGGGCATGATCCACGTCGTCGCCGAGGGGCCGCGCGGGCGCAAGGAGTACGAGATCACCAAAGCCGGGCTCGGGGAGCTGCGGCACTGGCTGATCGAGTCCGAACCCACCGGGCCGCCACGCAGTGCCGCCCTGCTGCGGGTGTACTTCCTCGGTTCGGTCGCCCCGGAGCAGGCGCGCGGCTACCTGGCGGGGATGGGGGAGTCGGGGCGGGAGCGCGAGCGGTGGCTCGAGGAGCTGGAAACCACGATCGACTGGGGCGAGGACAACCAGTCACTGTACGGCCGGCTCGTCCTGGAGTGGGGCAAGCGCTTCTCGGTCATGCAGCGCGAGTGGGCGGAGTGGGCGGTGAAGCAGGTCGAGTGACCCGCGGGGTGCTCAGGCCGTGGGCCTGCCTCCGGAAGGGGCGGGGACGCGGCCGTCCCGCCGCCGGAGCGTCCACAGTGGACCCCGACGTCGTGGTGCCGTCGCCGGCCGTGGCCACCGGGAACGGGGTGCCCCGGTGCCGGTCGGCCCGGTGCACCGCGTAGAGCAACGCCAGGCCGAGCACCACGAGCACGTGCGTCGCCACCCGCGACACCGCGACCTGACCGGTGGCCAGATCGCCCACCGACAGCCCCAGCAGTACTCCGACGAACCCGGTCAGCAGGGGCAGCTGGCCGCCCGCCGTCTTCGGGCGCAGGGCCGCGGTCAGCAGCCCGATGCCCACCGCCAGGTTCCACGCGCCGCTCTCGTGGCCGAGGTGGACGAGGTGGCCGCCGTCGTGCGGTTGGGCGGTCCCGAGCAGCTGTGCGAACGCCAGCCCGAGCTGGGCGATCGCCACCACGGCCAGCGCGATCCGCCACCCCCAGCCCTCGCCGGAAGGAGCCGGCGTGCGCTCGAGGATCGCCGCGGTCAGGTCCGGCACCGGCGGGGCCGGGCGCAGCAGCATCGCGCGCCGCAGCCGTTCCGCGCCGGCGAACCACTCCCGGCACGCGGCGCAGGACGCGAGGTGCTCGTCGGGCGAAGCCGGCTCCCCCTCGCCGTCCAACCGCGCCGACAGGGCTTCACGGCATTCCTCGCACCTCATGGCCGAGTAGTCGGACGGCGGATCCGCGAAGTTCCCGTCACGGCCCACTCCGCCTTCCTCCCCGCCACCACCCTCGACGGAGGCGCTTCGCGCCGCTGTATGTTTCCGGATCATGACCCACCGTGAGGACGACGACCGCGTCACGGCCCTCGCCCTGTCCGCCGGCCGGGGCGATCGGCGCGCTCTCGAGGAGTGGGTCCGCGCCACCCAAGCCGACGTCTGGCGCTTCCTCGCCCACCTCACCGACGCCGCCGCGGCCGACGACCTGACGCAGGAGACCTACCTTCGCGCTTTCGGCAGCCTTCGCCGCTTCGCGGGCCGCTCGTCTTCGCGGACGTGGCTGCTGTCGATCGCGCGCCGCGTCGTCGTCGACCAGATCCGGGCCGCCGGCGCACGGCCCAAGATCGCCGCCACCGACTGGGAAGCCGCCGCCGAGCGCACCCCCGATCCCGCGGCCGGCTTCGAGGAGCTCGTCGAACTGCGCCTGCTGCTCGACGGCCTGGAACCGGACCGGCGCGAGGTGCTCGTCCTGACCCAGGTGCTCGGGCTGTCCTACGCCGAAGCGGCCGACGTCTGCGGCTGCCCGGTCGGCACCGTCCGCTCCCGCGTCGCCCGCGCCCGCGAGGACCTGATCCAGGCCCGGCGCGCCCGCGGGGCCGGCTGAACCAGCCCGCTGGGCCGTCCGGCGCTGTGGCGGCGCACACATTCGGGCGCCCGGACTGTCATCTCGTCACAGAGATGGGCGAACTCGACTACTCCGCGTTGACGACCGGCCCAGGGCTCCTTAGCGTGGCGCGCACCCCGCCACCTCCCAGCAAGGGATCCCCGATGGCCAGTCCCACCACCGAACAGCCCGAGCCCGGGCAGGTCGGCCGCCGCCGCTTCCTGACCTACCTGGTCGCCGCGCCCACGCTCACCGTCGCCACGAAGCTGACCGCCGACGCCGTCGCCCCGGCCAGCGCCGAAGCCGTCGTCCCCACGCTGCCGCAGCCGGCGGAGATCCTCGACCTCGGTGACGTCCTGACGCTCTCCTGCGTGCCGACCGCCGGGATGCTCGTCCTGGAGATCACCACCGGCGGCCGGGCGCGGCTGCAGCTGCCGCGCGCCGAGGTCGGCCAGGGCATCACGACGGCGACCGCCATGCTCGTCGCCGAAGAGCTGGACCTGCCGCTCGACCGCGTCGACGTCGTGCTGTCCGACGCCCGCACCGAGCTGCTGTTCAACCAGCTCACCGGCGGGTCCAACACGATGCGCTCGCTCTACGACCCGGTCCGCGCCACCGCGGCGACCGCGCGGGCGCGGATGGTCGCCGCGGCCGGGGCGCAGTGGGGCACCGACGCTTCGCGGCTGTCCACACGCGACGGTGCGGTGTGGGCACCCGACGGGCGCAGCGCCTCCTACGGCGTCCTCGCCGGGTCCGCTGCCCGCTCCGGCCTGAGCGTCGGCGCGATCCAGCCGAAGGCCGAGTCGGCGCACACGCTCGTCGGGACGCCGACCGCGCGCCAAGACGCCCGCGCGATGGTCACCGGCAAGCAGGTCTACACGCTCGACCTCGACGTCCCCGGCGCGAACCCGGTGATGGTGCGGCGCCCGCCGACCATCAACGGCACGGTCACCGAGGTCAACAACGAGGCTGCCGTCCGGGCCATGCCCGGGATCATCGACCTCGCCGTCGTGAAGACCGGCGTCGCGGTGATGGCCGAAACCTTCGGGCAGGCCCTCGACGGCAAGAACGCCCTCGACGTCACGTGGGGCCCGGGCACGGTCGACGGCGAGGACAACGAGACGATCAAGAAGAAGCTGCGGGCCGCCGCGCTGCCGTTCGTGGTGCCGCCGCTGCTGACCCAGTACGTCGACGGCGAGTTCGACTTCGCCTTCGCCAGCCACGCGCCGATGGAGTCGAACTCCGCGGTCGCCGACGTCCGCGAGGACAGCGCGACCATCTGGGCCGGGCTGAAGTCGCCGATCGTGGCGAAGCAAACCATCGCCCGGGAGCTCGGGCTGCCGGAGAACAAGGTCACCGTGCACGTCCAGCAGGGCGGCGGGTCGTTCGGGCGGCGGCTGTTCTTCGACGCCGCCCTCGAAGCCGCGCACATCTCGAAGGCGATGAAGAAGCCCGTCCGGCTGATGTGGAGCCGGATCGACGACATGCGCCACGGCCGCGGGCGCGCGGCGAGCTACCACCGGATCCGCGCCACCTTCGCGCTCGGGCAGGTGCTGACGTTCGAACACCGCGTCGCGAGCGTCGAAACCGACTGGAGCCACGGGCTCGGCGAAATCCTCACCGCGTTCGCGGCGAAGCTGCCCGTCGGCGGCAACCTCAGCTTCGCGCAGACGGTGTTCCTGCTGACCGTCAAGTCGCCGTACAACTTCGGCGTCACCACGCAGCTGCTCAACGAGGTGCCGCTGAAGTTCCACACCTCGGCGTGGCGGTCGGTCTACTCGGCGAACACCCGCGGCGCCGAAGAGATCATGGTCGACGAGATCGCGAAGAAGCTCGGCAAGGACCCGGTGGCCTTCCGCCGCGAGTTCATCAAGTCCGACCGCCAGCGCGCGGTGCTCGACAAGGTCGCCGAGCTCGGCGAGTGGGGCAAGAAGATGCCCGCCGGGTTCGCGCAGGGGATCGCGGTGCACGGCGAGTACAAGTCCTACACCGCCTGCTTGGTCGAGCTGGACGCGCGCGACCCGAAGCACCCGCGCGTCACGAAGGCGACCATCGCGGTCGACGTCGGCAAGCCGGTGAACCCGCGCGGGATCCAGGCGCAGATGCTCGGCGGCCTGACCGACGCGATTTCGACGACGCTCACCGCGGGCCTGCACATCGACAAGGGCCTGCCGCTGGAGGGCAGCTACTCGCAGTTCCACTACGCGCGGCAGAAGAACTCGCCGATGGACGTCCAGGTGCACGTCATGCCGGCCACCGGCGAGGACATCGGCGGGGCGGGCGAGCTGGGCGTGCCGGCGCCGGTCGGCGCGATCGCCAACGCCTACGCCCGGGCGACCGGGATCAAGCCTCGCAGCTTCCCGATCACCTTCCCGGTCGACTTCGACCCGTTCCCGCGCTGAGGAGAGCCCCATGCCGAACTACACCTTCGTGGTGAACGGGAAGACCGTCACCGTCGACGCGCCCGCCGACCTGCCGATGCTGTGGGCGCTGCGCGACAAGCTCAAGGTCCGCGGGCCGAAGTACGGCTGCGGCATCAACGTCTGCAAGGCCTGCACCAGCCACCTCGACGGCGAGGCGTTCAACCCCTGCGTCACGCCGGTGTCGGAGTGCGCCGGGCGCGAGGTCACCACGATCGAGGGGCTGGCCGACGGCGACGAGCTGCACCCGGTCCAGGAGGCCTGGCTGGAGCAGGACGTCGCGCAGTGCGGCTACTGCCAGCCCGGCCAGATCATGGCGGCCGTGGCGCTGCTGAAGAAGACGAAGAACCCGACGGACGCGGACATCGACGCCATCCAGAACGTGTGCCGCTGCGGCACCTACTTCCGGATCCGGGAGGCGATCAAGAGCGCGGCCGCGAAGCTGGCCTGACGCGAATGCGGAGGTTCCACAAAAGAACCTCCGCATTCGCGGTTGCTGTAGAAAGTTCACCCGGACGTGGCGGCCTCGTTCGGGTTAGCTGTCGGTCCCGGACCTCGACGAGGAGGCCGGGGACCGGAGGCCACCATGCACTACCAGGCGCTTCTGTCCGACGGCCGCGCGCCGCGCGTCGCCCTCCTCGCCACCGAGGTCGAGGCGGCGATGCCGGAACTCGTCGAAAGCACCGTGCGGCAGATCCGCGCCGAAATGCCGGTCTACGCCGACGCCCGGTTCGTCACGCACGCCGAGCTGCGGACCTCGGTGCGGGCCAACCTCGAGCACGTGATGCGGACCCTGCGCGGTTCGGACGTGCCGGACCTGTCCCAGGCCCGCGCGACCGGCCGCGCCCGGGCGTTGCAGGGCGCGCCGCTGCCGGAGCTGCTGCGGGCTTACCGGATCGGGCTCACCGAAGTCTGGCACCGGTTCGTCGAGCTGACCGCCCGGGCGCAGGACCTGGCCGGGCTGGTCGCCGCGACGAAGGCGATCTGGGCGCTGATCGACGACCTGGCCGAGGCCCTCACGACGTCCTACCGGGACACGACCGCGGAAGTCATGGTGGCGCACCAGAACCGGCGTTCGGCGCTGGTGGAGGCGCTGTTCGCGGGCGGCGCCGCGACCGAGGGCACGTTGTGGGACATCGCCCGCGTGCTCGACCTGTCCCTGGACGGCACGTTCGTCGTCGTCGCCGCGGAAACGCCGCGGCTGGGCCAGGAGCCGCTGCCGCAGGTCGAGGCGCGGTTGCGCGCGCTCCAGCACGCTTCGGCGTGGCGGCTCACGCCGGACCTGCAGGTCGGCGTCGTGTCCCTGCGCAACCCCGCGGCGGCTTCGGCGATCGTCGACCTGGTCCGCGAGCACCCGGTGGGCCGGGTCGGGATGAGCCCGGTGTTCACCGGCCTCGGCAACACCGCCCGCGCGCTGCACCTCGCGCGGGTGGCGCTGTCGAGCATGACGCCGGGGACGCCCGGGCTGGTGCAGTTCACCGAGTCGCCGCTGGCCGGTCTGGTGGCCAGCGCCCCGGAGGCCTCGGTGCAGCTGGCCCACCACGTGCTCCAGCCGGTGCTCGAGCTACCCGCCGACGATCGCAACGTGCTGCTGCTGACGCTGCGCGCGTGGTTCGACTGCCAGGGTTCGACGAAGCTGACGTCGGAGCGGATGTTCTGCCACCCCAACACGATCCGCCACCGCCTGAAGCGGATCACGGAGGAACTCGGCCGGTCGCTGACGAACCCGGCGGACATCGCCGAGCTGGGCGCGGCCCTGCGGGCGCTGAACCTCTTCCCGGAGGCGACCCACCTGCCGGCACCGCGCTAGTGTCGCGCGTCCGAGGTTCGTTGACAGTCTCCTGGCGGTGGCTGGTCCGATGCAGTGAATGACTCATTCATGTCGTCGGACGCCAGGAATGAGTCATTCACTGCAAACAACTCGCGACGCGCGACATTAGCGGACCCCGGGCCCGTACCGCCGCGCCATCCCGGTCAGCCACTCGCGGCCGACCGGGTTCGCCGTGTGGACGCGCACCTCGGCCGGCCAGCGGTCGTGCTCGCACAGCCAGAGCACCACCGGGCGGGTCGTGTCGTCGCCGCCGAGGTCGTGGTCCAGGGAGATCGCCGCGAAGTCGCCGTCGCCGAGCAGGGCGATCGCCTCCGCGCTCGTCTTCGCCCACGTCCAGCCGTCCGGGGCCGGGCGCAGGTCGTCGACCCAGAGGCGGTTCACGGGGCCAGCAGTTCGCGGGTGCGGGCCTGCTCTTCCGCCGAGCCGAACGGCATCACCAGCAGTTCCGTCGCGCCCGCGGCTTCGAGGGACTTCACCTGGCGACGCACGGTTTCCTCGTCGCCGACGAGCGCGCTGTCCGAGATCCGCTCGTGGCCGTCGCGGTCGAGGATCGCCCGGTACGCCGGGATGCCCGCCGCTCCGCCGTACGTCTCGTCCAGCCACCTGCGGCGTTCGTCCACTTCGGACGTCACGCAGATCAGCTGGCCGGACACCACCCGGGCCGGTCGCCCCAGGGCCGGCACCACGAACTCGCCGATCGCCCGCGGGCCCGCCCAGGTCGTGATCACGCCGTCGGCCAGCTCGCCGGCCAGCCGCGTCGACTGCGGGCTCACCGAACCGACCAGCACCGCGGGCAGCTCGGTACCGGGCGCGTTCACCGCGCCCGCGGCCGTCAGCGACTCGCCGTGGACGTCCGCCTTTTCGCCGCGCAGCAACGGGTGCAGCGCCTGGAGGTACTCGCGGAGATGACGGATCGGCCGGTCGTAGGAGTAGCCGAACTCGCCTTCCACGATGAACCGGTGGCTCAGCCCGAGACCGAGGTGGACGGGCACGCCGGCCGCCGCCTGGACGGTCAGTGCCTGCGCCGCCATGGTGATCGGGTGCCGCGAGTACGTCGGCACGACGCACGTGCCCAGCCCGACGCCGGGAGCGGCCGCGGCGAGCGCGGGCAGCGCCGTGAGCGCGTCCCAGCCGCCGCGCTGCGCGACCCACAGCGTGCCGTAGCCGAGCTTCGCCGCTTCGCGGGCTTGGGCCGTGATGGCGTCGAAGCCGACGCCGAGTTCGTCGATCAGGATTCCGGTGCGCACGAGGTCCTCCAGGGTTTCAGTAGGCGCGTTCGAGCTGTTTGCGGTCGAGCGCGACGGCTTCGGTGAACAGCGCCATTGCCCGCGGTGCCACGGCACGCAGCTGCCTCGTCGGCACGGCGAGCGGCTCGAAGGCGTGCGCGACCGTGTCGGCGAGCAGGGCCGGTTCGGGGGGCCGAGAGGCGCCGAGGAACCCGTGCAGCACGGCCGAGAAGGCGACGACGAGCTCACGAACCGGCCGGTCCGTCCGGAGGAGGTCGTTGGCGGCCAGCAGGTCCAGGTACTCGACGAAGGCTTCCCCGTGGCGGGGGTCGAGTTTGCCGTGCAGCTTCGGCAGCAGCTTGCCGAGTGTCTCGGTGTCGTCGGCGTACCCGGCCCGGAGCAGCGGACGCTTCAGCACGTTGGCGTACTGGATCTCCGTCAGCCGCGAAAGCCGCACGCTGAGCGGATCGGCCGCGATCGCCGCCACGAGCTCTTCGAGCACCCGGACCGACTCGCGGAGCAGGACGGCGAGGAACAGCTCTTCGCGGTTCTTCCAGTGCAGGTAGACGGTGCCCTTGCCGACGTCGGCCCGCTCGGCGACGTCCTCGATCGTCGTCCGCCGGTAGCCGGCCCGCAGGAGCAGTTCGGCAGCGGCGTCGAGGATGCGTTCGGCCCGTTCGGCGCGGTCTTCGGCGGGTGGCATGACGTCATCGTATGACCAAATACGAAATTTGGTCAAACGTTGAGGTTGCGAGTGATCGGCGTCACGGCCGCATGGGTGTCACGGGCGTCCGGCCGCCGCTGTCCTGTGGGCGATCGGATGTCACTGCGGAGAACGGAAACACCATGAGCAAGGTCTGGTTCGTCACGGGTTCGTCGCGCGGCTTGGGCCGCTGTTTCGTCGAGGCCGCCCTGTCCCGAGGCGACCGGGTGGCCGCCAGCGCGCGGTCCACGGAGAGCTTCGACGCGCTCGTCGCCACCTACGGCGACGCGGTGCTCCCGCTGGAACTGGACGTGACCGACAAAGCCGCGGTCTTCGAGAGCGTGAAGCGGGCCGCCGAGCACTTCGGGCGCCTGGACGTCGTCGTGAACAACGCCGGGTACGCGCAGATCGGCGCCATCGAGGAACTGACCGAGCCCGAACTGCGCGCCCAGCTGGAGACCAACGTGTTCGGCCCGGTGTGGGTCATCCAGGCCGCTCTGCCCGTCCTGCGCGAACAAGGCGCCGGGCACTTCATCCAGCTGTCGTCCGCCGCCGGGATCATCGCGATGCCGCTCGGCGGGGCCTACCAGGCGTCCAGGTGGGCGATCGAAGCCCTGAACGAAACCCTGGCCAAGGAGGTCGCGGACTTCGGCGTCAAGGTCACGATCATCGAGCCCGGCGGCTACGCCACCCGCGACGGCAAGAACCCGGATCCTCTCGCCAACGGCCACGTCGCCGAGACCACCCCGGTCTACGACGGACTCCGCCGCCGCCTCGCCGAGGTCGCCGGCAGGCAGCCGGCCGGGGATCCGGCCGCTGCCGCCCGGGCCCTGCTCAAGGTCGTCGACGCGGCCAACCCACCCCTTCGGGTGCTCTTCGGGAAGGGCTTCCACCCGATGGTCCAGCAGGCTTACGCGGACCGGCTCGCGACCTGGGCGGAGTGGCAGGACCTGTCGGCGGAGGCCCAAGGCGACGACGCCGAAACGGAGGCCCGCGGCGACGACGCCGAAACTGTCGGTGCGCACCGGTAAAGTGGATAACGGGGGGCGCCCCCGCGGGCACCCCCCGTCGGCTGAGCTCAGGAGTCGGACGAACGCTTCCAGAGGTTGATGTCCGCGTCGGTCGCGTGGCCGTCGATCTCGGTCAGCTCCTCGGACGAGAACTCGAGGTTGCCGAGCGCGCCGGCGTTGTCCTCCAGCTGCCGCACGCTGCTCGCGCCGATCAGCACCGACGTCACCCGGCTGTCGCGCAGCGCCCAGGCCAGGGCCAGCTGCGCCAGCGACTGCCCGCGGCGGCTCGCGATGTCGTTCAGCGCGCGGACCCGGCCCAGGCGGTTCTCGTCGAGGGTGTCCGGGTCGAGGGACTTGCCCTGCGCCGCGCGGGAGTCCGCCGGGACGCCCTTCAGGTACTTGTCCGTCAGCAGGCCTTGGGCGAGCGGCGAGAACGCGATGCAACCCGCGCCCGCCTCTTCGAGGGTGTCGAGGAGGCCGTCCTCCTCGATCCAGCGGTTGAGCATCGAGTACGACGGCTGGTGGATCAGCAGCGGCGTGCCGAGTTCCCGCAGGAGCCGCGCGGCCTCGGCCGTCCGCTCCGAGCTGTACGACGAGATCCCGACGTACAGCGCCTTCCCGGCGCGGACGGCGGCGTCGAGCGCCCCGACGGTCTCCTCCAGGGGCGTTTCGGGGTCGAAGCGGTGCGAGTAGAAGATGTCGACGTAGTCCAGGCCGAGCCGGCCGAGCGACTGGTCCAGGGAGGACAGCAGGTACTTGCGGGAGCCCCACTCGCCGTACGGGCCGGGCCACATGTCATAGCCGGCCTTGGTGGAGATCACCAGCTCGTCGCGGTACGGCCGGAAGTCCGTGGCCAGCAGCCGCCCGAAGTTCTCCTCCGCCGAGCCGTACGGCGGACCGTAGTTGTTGGCCAGGTCGAAGTGGGTGATGCCCAGGTCGAAGGCGCGGCGGGTGATCGCGCGCTGGGGTTCCAGGGGCCGGTCGTGGCCGAAGTTGTGCCACAGCCCGAGCGAGATCGCGGGCAGCTTGAGCCCGGAACGCCCGCAGCGCCGGTAGGGGATCGAGTCGTATCGGCCGGAAGCGGCAACGTAGGTCACGCGGCCGATGCTAGCCCGCTCTTCCGGTACGCTCCGGGTGAGCAACCGCTTAGGAGGCACGTGGTGGGCACCGGATTCTTCACCTCCGTCGACGACGTGTCGGCCCGGCTGGCCGAGGCGGGCTACCTGGCGTCCACGGCGGTGGCGACCACCGTGTTCCTCGCCGACCGGCTCGGCAAGCCGCTGCTGGTCGAGGGCCCTGCCGGTGTCGGCAAGACCGAGCTCGCCAAGGCGGTCGCCCAGGTCAGCGGCTCGCGGCTGGTGCGCCTGCAGTGCTACGAGGGCATCGACGAGGCCCGCGCGCTGTACGAGTGGAACCACGCGAAGCAGCTGCTGCGGATCACCGCCGGCCGCGACGAGACGTGGGAGGCCGCGCGCACCGACATCTTCGGCGAGGAGTTCCTGCTGCGCCGCCCGCTGCTGACGGCGATCTCCTCGGACGAGCCGACCGTGCTGCTGATCGACGAGACCGACAAGGCCGACATGGAGGTCGAGGGCCTGCTGCTGGAGGTGCTCGGCGACTTCCAGGTCACCGTGCCCGAACTCGGCACGATCACCGCCACGCGCGCGCCGTTCGCCGTGCTGACGTCCAACGCGACGCGCGAGCTGTCCGAGGCGCTGCGCCGCCGGTGCCTGTTCCTGCACATCGACTTCCCGGACGAGGACCTCGAACGCGACATCGTCCGGCTCAAGGTCCCGGGGATCGACGCCGCCCTCGCCGATTCCGTCGTCCGGGTGATCGCCGCGCTGCGCGCGATGGACCTGCGCAAGCTGCCGTCGGTCGCGGAGACGATCGACTGGGCGCGCACCCTGCTCGCGCTCGGGGCGTCGACGCTGGACGAGCGGGTCGTGCGCGAGAGCCTCGGCGTCGTGCTCAAGCACCAGGACGACATCGCCAAGGCGGGCGCCGGCCTGAAGCTCGAACAGGTCCTGGACGCGTCGTGACCGGCGGCGTGCCGGAGCGGCTCGCCGCGTTCGTCAAGGCGCTGCGCGCCCAGGGCATCCCGGCCGGTCCCGCCGAGACGGTCGACGCCGCCGCGGCGCTGGAGGTGCTCGGCCTCGACGACCGGGCACTGGTGCGCGAGGGCCTGGCCGCGGCGCTGGTCCGGCGCGGCGGGCAGCGCGCGGTCTTCGACGCCGCCTTCGACCTCTACTTCCCGGCGGGGATCGGCACCCCCGAGCGGGCCCGCGAAGAGCGGCCGTCGACGCTGGAGGAACTGCGGGAAGAGCTGGCCGCCGCGCTCGCCGACGGTGACCAGCAGGCGTTGTCCCAGCTCGCCGGCCTCGCCGTCGACATGCTGGGCCAGTACGGCTCGGCGTCGGGCCCGGGCGGCGGCTTTTCGGCCCACCAGACCCTGGAGCGGCTCCAGCCGCAGACGCTGATCGCCCGGGTGCTGGCCGCGGTCCGCGGCGGTGGCGCGCGCGGCGAGTTCACCGACCGGCTCGACCGCGACGAGATCCGCCGCCGCGTCGAGGGCTTCCGCGGGCAGGTCCGCACGGAGGCGCGGCGCCGCGCGGCCGAGATCCGCGGCCGCGAACGCGTCGCCAAGCACGCCATCGCGCCGTCGCCCGACCGGGTCGACTTCCTCATCGCCAGCCGCACCCAGCTCGCGGAGCTGCGGCGCACCATCCAGCCGTTGTCCCGCAAGCTGGCGACGCGCCTGGCCGCCCGCCGCAAGCGGACCACGCGCGGGCAGATCGATCTGCGGCGCACGCTGCGCCGGTCGCTCTCGACCGGTGGCGTGCCGCTGCGGCCGGCCTACCGCCACCGGCGGCCCGGACGACCGGAAATCGTGTTGCTGTGCGATCTTTCCGGCTCGGTGGCGGGGTTCGCGAACTTCACCATGCTGCTGGTGCAGGCGCTGCGCGACCAGTTCGGCAAGATCCGCGTGTTCGCCTTCGTCGACAGCGCCGACGAGGTCACCCACCTGGTCACCAGCGGCGCGGCCGACCCCGAACACCTGGGCGCGCGCATGCTGTCCGAAGCGGCGCTGGTGCGTTGGGACGGCCACAGCGACTACGGCGGCTCCCTGCGCCAGTTCACCGAGAACTGGCTGGACGCGATCGGCCCGCGGACGTCGGTGCTGATCCTCGGCGACGCCCGCACCAACGGTGGCGACCCCAACCTCGACGCGGTCCGCGCCATCAAGTCCCGCGCCCGGCACGTCTACTGGCTCAACCCGGAACGGCGGTCGCTGTGGTCCACCGGGGACTCGGCGGCGCTGGAGTACGCCGAGGTCGTGGCGATGCACGAGTGCCGCACGGTGCACCAGCTCGGCACGCTGGTCACCCGCCTGCTGCCGGTGTGAGCCAAGCGTCGATGCCGCGCAGGATGGCCGTTTTGGTCGCTTCGGACGCGAAGGACGCCGTGACGCTCGCACGGGCGAAGTCCGCCATCGTCGTGTCGTCGTAGCCGAACGCCCGTTGCACCCGGGCGTACTCCTCGGCCAGGCCGGCGCCGGTGACCGAGGGGACGTCGGTGTTGAGCGTGACCGTCAGGCCCGCGTCGAGCAGGCGGGGGAGCGGGTGTTCGGGCAGCGACGGCACCAGCCCCAGCGTCACGTTCGACGACGGGCACACCTCCAGGGCCAGGCCGCGCTCACGCACTTCCGCGACCAGCGAAGGGTCGTCGAGGACGCGGATGCCGTGGCCGAGGCGTTCGGTGCGGCCCACTTCGATGGCTTCGCGGATGCTGGCGGGTCCGGCGTCTTCGCCAGTGTGGTGCAGCAGGTGGATGCCGGCCGCGCGAGCCTTCTCGAAGAGTGTCGCGAAGGGCCGCAGTGAGTGGTTTTCCTCGCCGGCCATGCCGATCGCGAAGACGTCGTCGTACTTCAACGCGAGGTCGAGGGTGCGCTCGGCCCGCTCGACCGAGCGGCGCCGGGAGTGGTCGAGCAGCAGCCGCCACGCCAGGTCGGTGCTCTGCGACAGTCCTTTGAGGACGGATGCGAGAGGCATCTCGAGATCGCCCAAGCGTTCCCCGTGCGAGGCCGCGGTGAAGGTGATTTCGGCGTAGCGCGTGCCCTGGGCGGCTTCGTCCTCACAGTACTCGCGCGCGATGCGTTCGAAGTCTTCCGGCCGCCGGAGGCAGGACCGGATCAGCGCGTTGTAGTCGGCGAAGGCGCGGAAGCCGTCGAACACCGGCGGCTCGCCCGGGACGTCGACCCCGTTCGCCTCGCCCAGCTCGCGGAGCGTGGCGGGGCGGATCGTGCTCTCCAGGTGGACGTGCAGGTGAGCCTTCGGCAGGGCGGCCAGGTCGCGCATGATCGCGAGCCTAGGGCCGCGCGGCGGCGGTCCGCGCGGCCTTTTCCGGCGCCGCCCGCGGCGGGCCCAGGTTTTGGCCCTCGTCACACGGGGAACCTCCGGGTGGTTCGTCCGCGTTGTCAGGATGACCGCAACCGACGAGGGAGGGCCACCGTGCCTCTGATGAAGAAGCTGACCATGCTGGCCGGCGCCGCCGGTGCGGCTCGCGCTTATGCCAAGAAGAACCCCGAAAAGGTGAACCAGGCCGTCGGCAAGGCCGCGAAGTTCGTCGACGACAAGACCAAGGGCAAGTACCACCAGCAGATCGCCGGCGCGGTCCGCAAGGTCAACTCGGTGACCGGGCAGCCGGGCCACCCCGGGCCGGCTACCGGCCGGTGATCACCCGGCGGTCAGGACCTCCAAGAGCCCCTCGCCGTACTTGGCGAGCTTGTTCTCCCCGACGCCGCTGACCGTGCCCAGATCCGCCAGTGACGCCGGCCGTTGCGTGGCGATCTGGCGCAGGGTCGCGTCGTGGAAGACGACGTAGGCGGGCACGCCCTGTTCCTTGGCGGTGGCGGCCCGCCAGGCCCGCAGGCGTTCGAACAGCGGGGCCGCCTCCGCGGGCATCTCCACGACCGCGGCGGCGGCCTTCTTGGCGCTGCGGACCTTCGCGGCGGGCGCCCGCTCGGGTTCGCGCCGCAGCAGCACCTGGCGATCGCCGCCCAGCACCTCCGCGCTCGTCTCGGTGAGCACGAGCGAGCCGTAGTCGCCTTCGACGGCGAGCAGGCCTTGGGCTAGCAGCTGCCGCACCACCGCGCGCCATTCCGGCTCGCGCAGCTCGGTGCCGATGCCGAACGTCTTGAGCGTGTCGTGCTGGAACTGCGTGACCTTGGGCGTGGACTTGCCGAGCAGGATGTCGATGACCTGGCCGGCGCCGAACTTCTGGCGCCGCTCGTTGCGCAGCCGCACGACGGTCGACAGCAGCTTCTGCGCCGGGATCGTGCCGTCCCACTTCTCCGGCGGGTTCAGGCACGTGTCGCAGTTGCCGCACGGGCCGGCCGGCTGACCGAAGTAGTTGAGGATCTGCACGCGGCGGCACTCGACCGTCTCGCACAGCGCGAGCATGGCGTTCAGGTGCGCACCCAGCCGCCGCCGGTGTGCCTCGTCACCCTCGGACGTGTCGATCATCTTGCGCTGCTGGACGACGTCCTGCAGCCCGTACGCGAGCCAGGCGGTGGACGGCAGGCCGTCGCGGCCCGCGCGGCCGGTTTCCTGGTAGTAGCCCTCGACCGACTTCGGCAGGTCGAGGTGCGCGACGAACCGGACGTCCGGTTTGTCGATGCCCATCCCGAACGCGATCGTCGCGACCACGATCAGCCCGTCCTCGCGCAGGAACCGCGACTGGTGCTTCGCGCGGGTGCGCGCGTCGAGCCCCGCGTGGTAGGGCACCGCCGGAATCCCGTTCTGCACCAGGAACTCCGCGGTCTTCTCCACCGAGTTCCGGGACAGGCAGTAGACGATTCCCGCGTCACCCGGGTGCTCGGTGCGCAGCAGCTCCAGCAGCTGCCGCTGCGGCGAGTTCTTGCCGACGATCCGGTACTGGATGTTCGGCCGGTCGAAGCTCGCGACGAAGTGCCGGGCCTCGCCGAGGTTCAGCCGGGCGGCGATCTCCTTGTGCGTGGCCTCGGTCGCGGTCGCCGTCAGCGCGATCCGCGGTACGTCCGGCCACCGCTCGTGCAGGGCCGAGAGCTGGAGGTAGTCGGGCCGGAAGTCGTGGCCCCACTGGGCGACGCAGTGCGCTTCGTCGATCGCGAACAGCGAGATCTTGCCGCGGTCGAGCAGCCGCACGGTGGATTCCACCGAAAGCCGTTCGGGCGCCAGGTAGAGCAGGTCGAGCTCGCCGTTCAGGAACGCCGACTCCACCTCCTGCCGCGCCGCGTAGTCCTGGGTGGAGTTGAGGAAACCGGCGCGGACGCCGGCGTTGCGCAGCGCGTCGACCTGGTCCTGCATCAACGCGATCAGCGGCGAGACCACCACGCCCACGCCGGGCCGCACGAGCGCGGGAATCTGGTAGCACAACGACTTCCCGCCGCCGGTGGGCATCAGCACGAGCGCGTCGCCGCCGGCGATCACGTGCTCGACGATCGCCGCCTGGTCGCCGCGGAAGCTGTCGTAGCCGAACACGCGCCGGAGGGTCTCCAGCGCGTCGGACGCGGGTGCGAGGTCGGTCTCTGCCACCCGCCCGACTATAGAGCGGGGGTCCGACAGTTCCGGCCCGCCCCGCCGCGGGGTGCCAGAATGGGGGCGTGCAGTACTGGCCGGTTCCCGATCTCGCCGCGTATTTCGGCGGCGCCTGGCGCCTGGACCGGGAAATCCGCACCGCGGACGGCGACCCGGCGGGCGAGGTGACCGGGACCGCCACCTTCACCGAGGCCGGCGGCGTCCTCGTCTACCACGAGGAGGGCGAGCTGCGGCTGGGCGGTCACACCGGGCCGGTCACCCGGACCCTGCACTACCGCCCGGCGGGCCCCGGCCGGGCGTCGGTCCACTTCGACCACGGCGGCTTCTTCCACGACCTCGACCTGCGCGAAGGCCACTGGACGGCGGACCACCCCTGCGGAGCCGACCGCTACCGCGGGGAATACCGCGTGACCGGCGCCGCCCGCTGGCGGCAGGAGTGGGCGGTGCGGGGGCCGGCGAAGGACCACGTCATCGTCAGCCGGTTCACCCGTTAGGCATGCCCGTCAGACAATGCCGCCGTTCGCGCGCAGCACCTGGCCGTTCACCCAGCGCGCCGGACCGGCCAGGAACGCGACGACCTCGGCGATGTCCTCCGGCTGCCCGAGCCGCTCGAGCGGCGGCTGCTCGGCCATCCGGGCGATCGTCTCCTCGTCCTTGCCGTCGAGGAACAGCGCGGTCGCGGTCGGGCCGGGCGCGACCGTGTTCACGGTGATGTCGCGGCCGCGCAGCTCGCGGGCCAGGATCATGGTGATCGCCTCGACCGCGCCCTTCGTCGCGTTGTAGATGCCGTAGCCGGGCAGGTTCAGCCCGAGCACCGACGTCGAGGTGGTGATCACCGCGCCGCCGTCGCGCACCCGCCGCGCGGCCTGCTGGGCCACCGCGAACGTGCCGCGGATGTTGGTGCGGTGCACGCGGTCGAGGACCTCGAAGTCGGTGTCGGCGATCGGGGTCGGCGGGTTCATCACGCCGGCCAGGTGGGCGACGACGTCCACGCCGCCGTACGTGCGTTCCGCGGTGTCGAACAGCTCCGCGACCGCGGCCGGGTCGGCCACGTCGGCGCGGACCGCGATGGCCCGGCCACCGCGCGCGGTGATGGCCTCGACGGTGGCCGTGGCCTCCTTCTCGTTGCCCGCGTAGTTGACGACGACCGCCATGCCGTCGGCGGCCAGGCGCTCGGCGACCTGGCGGCCGATGCCGCGGGAGCCGCCGGTGACGATCGCGACGCGGGAGTCGGTGGGGGTGCTCATCGGTTCCTTCTTTCCGGTCCGGGCGGCATCGGTGGCCGCCGCTTCACTCGGTCTGTTATCAACGATACTCCGTTACTGATAACGGTGCTAGCTACGCCGTGCCAGCACCGTCACCTCCCCGTGCGGGTCGCGGGCATCCGGCCGTATTGGCGCCGCCGGACGGCCGAATCCCGAGGTCGGGAGCCCCGTGCCCGTTTTCGGCCGAGGTAATCCGGGAACACCGCTCGCATCGGGGGCTTGACATCCTTGAAGGAGTTTGAGCGATGCCCACATGGCTGATCGTCTTGATCGTCGTCGTGGCCGTTGCGGTGCTCGGCGCCGTGATCTGGCTGGTGACGCAGGAAATGCAACGAAAACGGCTGCAGCAGCGGTTCGGTCCCGAGTACGACCGCACGGTCGCGGAGAAGGACAGCCCCCGTGCCGCGCAGCGCGAGCTCGCCGAACGGGAACGCCGGCACAAGGAGCTCGACATCCGGCCGCTTTCGACGTCGGCGCGCGAGCGCTACGTCCGGGAATGGGCGCAGGTGCAGGAAAAGTTCGTCGACGAGCCGGCCCCGGCGGTCGCCGAGGCCGACCAGCTGCTGACCTCGCTGATGGCCGAACGCGGGTACCCGACCGAGGGCTACGAGCAGCAGGTGGCCGACCTTTCCGTGCGGCACGCCAAGACCCTCGAGAACTACCGGGCCGCGCACACCACGCAGCAGAAGCCGGACGGTGCGTCCACTGAGGACCTGCGGGACGCGATGGTGCGCTACCGCACCGTGTTCGAGGACCTGCTGACCGACGGCGCCGGCGACGAGCAGCACGACCACCACGACCGCCGGAACGGGCACGACCACGGCGGGCACGACCACGATCGTGACCGCACCGAGGAGCGGGCGGCCGATCGTCGCGACGCCGGCCGTGACGACAGCAACCGTCACGAGACCGAGCTTCACGAGACCGACCGTCGTGACACCGACCGTCACGAGACCGAGCGCCAGGCGTCCGCGAACCCGCGGACCGAGTGGAATGGAGGACGTTGACCATGACCGAGCACCTGACGCGGCACGACGCCGAGGACGACCGGGACCTGACGGGGCGTGAGGACGTGCACGAGACCGGCGGCTACCGGGATGACAGCACCACCGATGTCCCGGGCCAGGACCGGGCGGACTTCCGCGAACCGGACACCGCCGACGACGAACAGAACCTGAGCACCGCCGACCTGGCTTCGGCCGGGCGGCACGATGCCGACGACACCACCACCTCCTACGGCTCGGGCGGCGACGTGGAAGCGCCCGCCGGCTCGGGCGGGGATGTGGAAGCGCCTGCCGAATCGGGTGGCGATGTCGAGACGCCTGCGGCGTCGGGCGGCGATGTCGAGACGCCCGCCGGCTCAGGCCGGGACGTGGAGAGGCCCGCGGCTTCGGGTGGCGACGTGGAGACGCCGGAGCTGATCGACGAGGAGAAGGTCACCGGCTTCCGCGAGCGCTGGCAGAACGTCCAGACCGGCTTCGTCGACGACCCGAAGCAGGCGGTCCGGCAGGCCGACGAGCTCGTCGCCGCCGTGATCAGCGCGCTGGCCACCACCTTCGCCGAGCACAAGAGCGAGCTGGAATCCCAGTGGCAGCAGGGCGAACCGGCCACCGAGGAGCTGCGGATCGCGCTGCGCCGCTACCGCTCGTTCTTCGACCAGCTGCTGCCGCGGTAGCGGACGCGGTTTGCCGGCGGGCATGATCGGGTAGCACGCGGGAAACGGTGTCAGCAACGGGAGGCAACCGGATGAACGTGGCCGATCTGCTCGTCGAAGGGTTCAGCCGGGTCCAGGGCACGGTGCACGCGGCGGTGGACGGACTCACCGCCGGGCAGCTCGGGACCCGGCCGGACGACGAGGCCAACTCGATCGCCTGGCTGGTGTGGCACCTGAGCCGGGTCCAGGACGACCACGTCGCCGACGTGGCCGGGACGGAGCAGGTGTGGACCGGCCAGGACTGGCTTTCCCGGTTCAGCCTCCCGTTCCCGGCCGGTGACACCGGCTACGGCCACCGCCCGGCCGACGTCGAAGCGGTCCGCGTCGACGAACCGGACCTGCTCACCGGCTACTACGACGCCGTGCACGAGCAGACCGTCCGGTTCGTCGCCGGCCTCGGCGAGCAGGACCTCGACCGGATCGTCGACGAGGCCTGGGACCCGCCGGTGTCGCTGGGCGTGCGCCTGATCAGCGTCCTCGACGACGACATCCAGCACGCCGGGCAGGCGATGTACGTCCGCGGCCTGCTGGAGCGTCAGTCTTCGTAGCCATCCCCGCGGTGGTCGGCGAGGCGCCGCGGCCCCGGGCCGTCGGCGCCGAGCCGGTCACCGGGGTTGGCGAGCCGGCACTTGGCCAGCGACATGCAGCCGCAGCCGATGCAGTCGTCCAGCTGGTCGCGCAGCTGTTCCATCTGGCGGATCCGCGCGTTCAGGTCGTCCTGCCAGCACCGCGAGATCCGGGCCCAGTCGGCGCGGGTGGGCGTGCGGTCGTCGGACAGCAGGCCGAGCACTTCCCGGATCTTCGACAGCGGCATGCCGACCCGCTGGGACATCCGGATGAACGTCACCCGCCGCAGCGTGTCCCGGCGGTAGCGCCGCTGGTTCCCCGCGGTGCGGCGGCTGCGGATGAGGCCTTCGTCTTCGTAGAACCGCAGGGCCGACGCGGGCACCCCGCTGCGCCGGGAGAGTTCGCCGACCGTCAGGTCGGGCACCGGCCGGGCCGTGGCGTTCACCATGGTGCCCAGCCAACCACGGCAGCACCCTTGACTTCAAGCGAACTTGAAGTTCCACCCTGATGCGGAGAGCGGTAACGCCTGCGTGTCAAGGAGGAAGTGTGTCGGAAGCGCCGAGCCGGGTCGCGGTGATCGTGGGAAGTGTCCGGGAAGGACGGTTCGGGCCGGTGGTGGCGGCCTGGCTGGCCGGGGTCGCGGAGGCGCACGGCGGTTTCGAAGTCGACGTCGTCGACCTCGCCGAGCCCGACCTCCCGCTCGTCATGCCGGCCTTCGGCGCCGCGCCGTCCGCGACGGTGGTCGCCGAGGTCGCGAAGGTCGCGCCGCGGCTCGAAGCCGCCGACGCCTTCGTCGTGGTCACCCCGGAGTACAACCACAGCTACCCCGCTTCGCTCAAGAACGCCATCGACTGGCACCGGCCCGAATGGCGGGCCAAGCCGGTCGCTTTCGTGTCCTACGGCGGGATTTCGGGCGGGCTGCGCGCGGTCGAGCACCTGCGCGCGGTCTTCGCCGAGCTGCACGCCGTGACCATCCGCGAGACGGTCAGCTTCCACGGCGCCCAGGCGCGGTTCGGGGAAGACGGCGTGCCGAACGACGCCGCGGCGGGCGTCGCGGCGAAGGCGATGCTCGACCAGCTGGGCTGGTGGGCCCGGTCGCTGACCGAGGCCCGGGCGGCGCGCCCCTACCCCGGCTGAGGCTTTGGCGTCATGTCGACATCGGCCCTCACGCCTGGCACGTCTGGTAGGGCAGCAGGACGTCCGGGCCGGCGAGGGCGACGGTGCCGTCGGCGGTGTACCCACCCTGGGCGGCCAGCGCCGCGAACGCGGTGCAGACCAGCTGGTTGATCCCGGCGCTGGTGATCGGCCGCAACGGGAACGGGACGGTGATCGTCGTCGGCGGGCCGGGGGTCGAGGTGATCGCGCCGGAGAGGTGGGGGAGGTCCGTCGTGTACCCGCCTTCCCGCTCGTCGGCGGACGGTCCGTCCATCAGCATCCTCAGCGCGGACTCGATGCCCACCACCCCGGCGGAGGGCCGCACCACCGGGGTCACCCGGTCGGCGAGGACGAAGTAGAGGATCGGTTCGGTGCCGCGGCCGTCGCTCGCCGGGCTCCGCAGGGTCGGCGCCGGGCCCGCCTCGAGCACCGGCGTCGGTTGGATCCCGCACCCGCTCACCAGCAGCAGCACCGCGAGGACGACGAGTATCTTCACGGGACCTCCCGGGGCAGGCGCAGCTCGAACCGGGCACCGGTGCCGGTGTTGGCCGCGACGATGTCGCCACCGTGCAGCCGTGCGTTCTCCCGCGCGATGGAGAGCCCGAGGCCGCTGCCCTCGGACCGGGCGCGAGCGGTGTCGGCCTTGGTGAAGCGGTCGAAAACCGTCGGCAGCACGTCGGCGGGGATGCCCGGGCCGTGGTCGGTGACGGTGAGCACGACGTCATCGTGCTCCTGCCGCAGCACCACCTCGACCGGCGGCGCGCCGTGCCGCAGCGCGTTGCCGACCAGGTTCGCCACGACGATGTCGAGCCGCCGCCGGTCGAGGGCCGCCCTGATCCCCGGCGGCAGGTCGGCGACCAGGTCGGTCCCCGGTTCCCAGCCCCGGGCGGCGAGGGTGTCGGTGATCGCCGCGGCGACGTCCAGCCCCTCCCGGCGCAGCTCCGCCCGCCCGGCGTCGAACCGGGAGATCTCGATCAGGTCCTGCACCAGCCGGGTCAGCCGACGCGTCTCCGCCGAAACCAGCCGCGCCGCGACCGCGGTGTCCGGCGGCAGCTGCTCGGCGTCCTCGTCGAGCACGTCGGTGACCGCGTTCATCGCCGCCAGCGGGGTCCGCAGCTCGTGGGAGACGTCGGCGACGAACCGCCGCGCGTCCGCCTCCATCGTGCGCAGGCTGCCCATCGTGCGCTCCAGCTCCGCCGCGGTGTGGTTGAACGTCGTGACCAGCTGCGCGAGCTCGTCGGAGCCCTTGGCGCGCAGCCGCACGTCCAGCCGGCCGCGGCCGAGCTGGCTCGCCGCGGCGTTCAGCGCGCGCACCGGCCGCAGCACCTGCCGCGCCGCCAGCAGCGCGACCCCGACCGCGAAGGGCAGGGCCAGCGCGGAGAACAGAAAGGCGTTGCGGGCCAGCTCGTCGATCGCCTCCTGCTGGTCGATCAGCCGCGTCATCGAGTAGACCTCGAGGCCGCTCGGCCGCCCGCTGGGGGTCTGCACCGGGACACCGACGAAGAACAGCGGGAAACCCTGGACGTCGACGCGCTGGAACTGGATGTCGGTGGTGGTGGCCACGGTGTGGCGCAGGTCGCCCGGCACGTCGTCGATCGACAGGCCCGAGGTCGCGTGCAGGTCCTGGTAGACGACGAGCGCGTTGCTGGACTTGAGCGCCGTCGCGAAGGCGTCGAGCGTGGCCTGGGACGGCGGCAGCGACATGGTGGGCAGGTACGCGACGATCTGGTCCCGCAGCTTCAGCATCGTCTGGTCCTGGACGCCTTCCAGGATGGCCCGGCGCGCGAAGACGTAGCTCACGCCCGCCGCGGTGGTGGCGCCGAGGATCATGATCACCGCGAACGCGGCCACCAGCCGGGGCCGCAGCCCGGCGAGCCAGGACCGGATCCGCGGTGCCGTCACGACCGGCCGAACCGGTAGCCGAACCCCCGGACCGTCTGCACGTGCTCCGGGTGCGCCGGCACGTCCTCGATCTTCGCGCGCAGCCGCTGCACGCAGGCGTCGACGAGCCGGGAGTCCCCGAGGTAGTCGTGGTCCCACACCGCGGACAGGATCTGCTGGCGGCTGTACACCTGCCCGGGCGTGCGCGAGAGCTCGAGCAGCAGCTTGAGCTCGGTCGGGGTCAGCGACACCGGCGCGCCGCGCTTGGTCACCTGGAGCGCGGCCCGGTCGATCACCAGGTCGCCGTGCCGCTCCTCGGCCGCGGCGGGCTCGCCCGGCCGCTCACCGATCGCCCGGCGCAGGACGGCCCGGATCCGCGCGTCCAGCACGCGCGGCTCGACCGGCTTGGCGACGTAGTCGTCGGCGCCCGCTTCGAGCCCGGCCACGACGTCGAAGTCGTCGCTGCGGGCGGTGAGCATGATGATCGGGACCGGCCCGGACGCCCGCATCCGGCGGCAGGTCTCGAAGCCGTCCATGCCGGGCAGCATCAGGTCGAGCACGACGATGTCGGGCCGGTGGCGCACGAGCCCCTCGATGCCGAGCTCGCCCGATTCCGCGGTGTGCACCACGTGCCCCTGCCTGCGCAGGGCCAGCTGCAGCCCCTCCCGCACCGCCGCGTCGTCCTCTACCACCAGTACCTCGGCCACGGCGCCATTATTCGGAAAAGCGCACGTCATGGCGACCCGGGCGGATCTTGTAGCGAAACCATGACATCGCGTTGACGGGATCCCGAAAAGCTCGTTCCAGACTCGGGGACATGGCAGTGATCCTCACCGACGCACCTTCCGCGGGCCGCCCGGCCCGCCCCGCGATCGTGACCCGGGCCGCGTCCCGCACGGCGGTCCTGGCGGCGGGCGCGGCCGGGTTCGCCCTGGCTTTCGTCGCGGCCTACCTGCTGTTCGTCCGCACGGAGGCCGGCCGCGGCGTCGAGAACGGCGTCGTCCGCAGTGCCCAGTCCGCGGGGACCACAGTGGACTGGGCGGCCCCGCTGCGGGAGGCCGACCTGGTGGTGGCGCTCGGCGGGGTGGCGGTCCTGATCGTGGCGATCGCCCTGGTGCGGCGGCGGCTGGCCCTCGGCGTGCCGGCGCTGGTCCTGCTGGCCGCGCCGCTGGTGGTGGCGCAGCTGCTCAAGCTGTACGTCCTGGAGCGCCCGAGCACCGGCGACCGCCTCGGCGTGGCGAGCCACAACAGCTTCCCGAGCGGGCACGCCAGCGCGGCGATGGCCGTGCTCGTGGCGCTCGCGATCGTCCTGCCCCGCCGGTTCCGGCGGACGGCCCTGGTGACCGGGGGATTCGGCGTCGCCTGGGTCTCGGCGGCCGCGGTGGCCCTGGGCTGGCACCGGTTGAGCGACACCGTCGGCGGCTGCTTGCTGGTCGCGGCGGTCACCTGCGCCGGGGCGGCGGTGGTGTCCGCCCGCCGCCCCGACGGTGACCGGGTGCCGCTGGTGCCGGTGGTGACCGGCTTCCTGGCCCCGCCGGCCCTGGTGCTGGCCGGCTACGCGGTCCTGGCGACGGCGACGTCGGGCGCGGCCCAGTTCGTGGCGGCGCTGGTGCTGGCGGCGCTGTCGTCGATGGCGGTGGTGCTGCTGCTGGCGGCGCCGTTGCGCCGGGTGGCGTTCGACCCGGCCGAGTCCCGGGTCCGCCGCCTCCGCCGCGCGTGATGCCCCTCCGATCACGCGAGATGCCCGTCCAATCACGCGAGCGGGCCAGTTTCGGGGGATTGGCCCGCGACAGCCGGGCCTCGCCGCGCCTAGCGTCGGTGCGATGGACCCGAGGCTCGCCGAAGACCTGAACTCCCTGCCCGATCTCCTCGGCACCGCAAGCAAACTCGCGGCCGAGGCACTCGCCGGGCTGGACCGGCGGCCGGCCGCCGTCCCGCCCGTGCCGGTCGACCCCGCACCCCTGCCGCGCGAAGGCACCGGCGCGCGCGGTGCCCTGGACGAGTTCACGCGGCGCTGGGAACCCGGCTTCGCCGCCAGTGCCGGCCCGCGGTACCTCGGTTTCGTGACCGGCGGCTCGACCCCGGCCGCGCTGGCCGGGGACTGGCTCACCGCCGCCTACGACCAGAACCCCGCCAGTGGCATGGACTCCTCGGCGCAGGACCTGGAACGCGAGACCGTCGGCTGGCTGGCCGAGCTGTTCGGGCTGGGCCCGGAGTTCTCCGGCGCGTTCGTCACCGGCGCCACGATGTCCACGGTGACCGGGCTGGCCATCGCCCGCGAGTGGCTCGGCGAACGGGCCGGGGTGACCGTCTCCACCGAAGGCACCGCGGCGCTCGGTCCCGTCACCGTCCTGTCCGGTTCACCGCATTCGAGCGTCCTGAAGGCGTTGTCTTTCCTCGGGATGGGGCGTTCCGCCCTGCGGCAGGTGCCGGTGCTGCCGGGTCGCGAGGCCGTCGACGTCGCGAAGCTCGCCGAAGCGCTCGAGACGCTCGACGGCCCCGCCGTCGTCGTCGCGAACGCGGGGACGGTCAACACCGTCGACTTCGACGACCTGCGGGCGATCGCCGCACTCAAGCAGCGGTACGACTTCTGGCTGCACGTCGACGCCGCGTTCGGCGGGTTCGCCGCGCTGGCCCCGGACCACGCGGCGCTCACCGCCGGCCTCGACCAGGCCGATTCGGTGGTCGTCGACCTGCACAAGTGGCTCAACGTGCCCTACGACTCGGCCGTCCAGTTCACCCGCCGCCGCGACCTGCAGCTGCGCGTGTTCAGCAACAACGCGGCCTACCTCGGCGAGATCGGCGACACCCCGGACTTCCTGCACCTGACACCGGAGAATTCCCGGCGGCTGCGCGCACTCCCGGCTTGGTTCTCGCTCGTGGCGTACGGCCGCGCCGGGCACCGCGAGATTGTCGAGCGCTGTGTCGCGCTGGCCCGCGACCTGGGCGCGCGCATCGACGGCTCGCCGCACTGGCACCTCCTCGCGCCGGTGCGGCTCAACGTCGTCTGCTTCACCCCGGCCGGAAAGGTCACGCAGGACCGGATCGACACGCTCGTGCGCGACATCGCCGAGGACGGGACGACCTTCCTCACGCCGACGGTGTACGACGGCCGGCCGGCGCTGCGCGCCGCCTTCAGCAACTGGCGGACGACCGGGGCCGACGTCGACCGGGTCTTCGCCGTGCTGGAGCGCCTGGCCGACGGCCCGTCATGACCGCGTTCCACAAAGGGAGGCGGGCAGGGGGCCGCCCTGCCCACCGCACCTTGACGCGGACCTCAGTAGGTCACGGTGACCCAGGAACCGCAGTTGTCCGGGTCGTGGCGGACGTCCCGGCAGGCCTGGAACGAGACCTTGCCACCGGACCCGGACACCGAGAAATCGCCGCAGTGGGACGAGCCGCCGGTGAACTGGGCGCGGTTCGTCGGCTGGGAATGGCTCGTGCCGGCGTTCCACCAGGCGTAGGCGGACCAGCCGTCGCCTTTGGTGTCACACACCTCGAGGTGGTGTTCGCCGGTCGTGTAGCAGACACTCGAACCGGTCGTCGACGAGCAGCTCGTCGCCGCCGAAGCCTCGCCCGCCGCGAACAACGTCATCAGTGCGGCGAACGGGACCCCCGCGAGCAACAGCGTCCAACGTCCCTTGGGACTTCCACGCATGCGTACTTCCCCTTCCCACGCCCGGCCCCTGCGGCTCGTGCCACGCTGATCGTCGTCGAGCCGGATCGTGCCGGGTCAGTGTCCGGTGGCGCGGCCCGGCCGGTCTTGGAAGAAACCGAACTCAGTGCCCGAGGAGCGGCGCACTGGTGACGTGCCCGGCCAGCCGATCGGTCAGCAGTGCCTGCACGGCCGGGGTGCCCGCGCGGATGCGGCGGAATTCCGCGGGCGTACAACTGGTGAGGGCCTTGAAATCGGTGCCGAGGTGGGCTTGGTCGTAGTAGCCGGAATCCACGGCGACGTGCGCGAGGGGCCGGTTCCCGGCGGTCAGCAGGTGCAGCGCGTTCTGGAGCCGGAGAATCCGGGCCAGCCGTTTCGGGGTGAGGCCGAGTTGCTGCCGGAAGCGGCTTTCCAGGTGCCGTCCGCTCCAGCCGGCTTCGGCCGCGAGCGCCGAGACGGCCAGCCGTCCCCGGCTGCGCCGGAGCCGCTGCCAGAGGTGCTCGACCTGAGGCGACCAGGCCGGGCCCGCGTCGAGCCGGTCCAGGAGCAGTTCGTCCAGGCGTGCGAACCGCGCCGGCCAGTCCGGCAGCGCCGCCAACGCGCCCGCGACGACCGGAACCCGGAAGCCACCCGGTTCCGTGAGGTCGACGACCCGGTTGGTCAACCGGTCGACCGGCAGGCCGAACAACGTGAACGCGGCGAGTGACGTCATCGAAACCTCGATGCCGCACAGCCTGCCCCGGTGCTCACCGATCACCGCGCCTTCGTGCGGTCCCGCGACCAGTGAGACGGCGGTGGCCGAAGCCATCACGTGCGTCCCGGCGCCGTGCACCCGCATGGGCTCGCCGAAGCCGAGGAACATCGTGACCACGTCCACCGGGAGTTCCAGCCGCCGCCGCGGCACCTCCAGGCCGAGCCGGCAGCCGCGGTAGCCGAGCACCTGCCCCCGCAGCCGCGGGTGCGGCGGCCAGGACACGACTTCCCACGTACCGGCGGGCGTGACGCCGTGCCTGACCTGAGCTCGCATGTGCTGCGCCTATCCGGGAGGGGGAGTTGCGCGGCCCAGGGTCGGAGTTGCCGCAGCCGGTGTGGAGGAACGCTACGGAGATCGCGGCGACGGATCGTCCCGTGCCGGGTGGAGATCCGGCTGGGACGTGCGCAGCAGATCCGGGGTGCGGGTCAACCACGGGGGTATGCCGGAGGTGGGATGCGCACGGCCACGGGGATGGCTAGTGTCGCCCGGTGCACCGGACCATCTTCGTGCGAGGGGATACCCGCGCCGGGGACCTGGCGCTGGCCTTGACGCAGCTCGCGCTGATGTGTGTCGTGGGCGCGCTGTTCCGCGAAGGGTCGTTTCGGGCTTTCGACGGGTGGGCTTACGCGCTGACCGCGTTGATCTCCCTCCCGCTCGCCGCCCGCCGCGCGGCGCCGATGGCCGTCCTGCTCCTGACGTCGGCGGCCTACGTGATCTTCGCGGCGGGAGGATACCTGCCCGGAATGGCCGTGTGGGGCCCGATCGTGGCCTTCTACAGCCTGGCCGGGCTGAAGCCGCCGAGGGTGACGGCGATCGGCGCCGTGGTGGCCGCCGGCGTGATGTTCGCCTGCGGCCTCGCGTTGCGGGGCCCGTTGATCGCGAACCTCGCCCAGGCGATCGCCGTCCCCGCGGTGGCGTGGGTGCTGGGCACCGTCTCGCGGCAACTGGAGCAGCGGAACCGTCAGCTCGCCGAAGCGACCGCTCAGCTGGAATACGAGCAACGGCGGCACATCGAGCAGGCGGTGGTGAAGGAGCGGGTCCGGATCGCGCGCGAACTGCACGACGTCGTCGCCCACCACATGTCGATGATTTCGATGCAGGCCGGTCTCGCGGGCTACGTCTTCGACTCCGACCCGCAGACGGCACGGGTCGCGGTGGCCACGATCGGCACCACCAGCCGGGAAACGCTCGACGAGATGCGCCGCCTGCTGGTCCTGCTGCGCGAGCCGGATCTGGAGGATGCCGGCGGTGCGCCCGCACCCGCGCCGGGGCTGAACCTGTTGCCGGCACTGGCGGAGCGGGCCGAGGCGGCCGGGATCGACGTCGCGTTGACCACGTCCGGCGATCTGGACAGCCTGCCCTCGGGTCTGCAGCTCGCCGTGTACCGGGTCGTCCAGGAGGCCACGACCAACGTGATCAAGCACGCCGGCCGGTGCCGGGCCGAGATCACGGTCCGCCGCGAGCCCGGGGTGATCCACGCGACGGTCCTCGACGACGGGCCCGGCGCCGGACGGGCCCGCCCGGGCGGATTCGGTCATGCCGGAATGCGGGAACGCGCGAAGCTGTACGGTGGGACCGTCACCACCGGGTCACGACCCGACGGCGGGTTCGCCGTCGAGCTGACCATCCCGTATCCCTGACCGGTGAGCGAAACCCGTTCCGCGTCGGAAGAGTCCCACCGGGGGAGGACGACTCCAGATGGTCTCCGTGCTCGTCGTCGACGATCAGCCGCTGGTCCGCGCCGGCCTGGCGGCCTTGCTGCACGCGGCCCCGGATCTCGACGTGGTCGGCGAAGCGGCCGACGGCGAACAGGCCATCGCCCGTTCCGCGGCCACCCACCCCGACGTCATCCTGATGGACGTCCGCATGCCGGGCCTGGACGGGATCACCGCCACCCGCCGGATCCTCGCCGGTGCCGCCGAACGGCCGCCGCGGATCCTCATCCTCACCACCTTCGATCTCGACGAATACCTGTACGACGCGCTCGCCGCCGGTGCCGCGGGCTTCCTGCTCAAGGAAGCCGAACCGGCCCGCCTGCTGTCCGCGATCCACACCGTCGCCGCGGGTGACCTGCTTTTCGCCCCCGTCGTCACCCGGAGGCTGATCGAAACGTACGTGCGGCACCGCGCCCCGCTGGGGCGGTCCGGCGCACTGCGCACCCGCCTCGGCATCCTCACCGACCGCGAGTGCGAAGTCCTGCGGCTGGTCGGAACCGGGATCACCAACGGGGACATCGCCCACCGGCTCGCCATCACCGAAGGCACCGTGAAGACCCATCTCAGCCGGGTGATGACGAAACTGGGCCTCCGCAGCCGCGCGCAAGCCGTCGTGATGGCCTACGAAACGGGGCTGGTCGTCCCGGGAGCGATCGCGACGACGTGACGGGGCGTGTTCACCGAGCGCGGCCTTCCCGCCGTCGTCAGTGTGCCCCGCACACGTGCGCGCTGCTCCTTCGGCTGCCCGATCGGCCATTCACCAGCCACGCCGCGGACAGCGTGGACACCGCCGCCGAGCTCATCAAGGCGACCTACAAGGTCAACAAGAACCAGCAGAGCCTGCCCGGGAACCAGCCGCTGGGCACGGTGGACCGCCCGCGGGCGGTCGAAGCCGTGATCGACAAGAAGTAGCGGATGATGTTGCAGGGCGCGGACATCAGGAAGTTCTACGACGCCGGTCACCTGGTCGCCGACCAGCTGGTCGGCGAGGCGGGCGTGGAGGAACAGATCCGCGCTTCGCTGGGTGCGGCGAGGGACAAGATCATGATCAGGGTCCAGCTCGAGTACCCGGCGGACTATTCGATGAACGCGGCGGAACTGGTGCGGCGCAGGATAATCCCGCCCGGAACCCACTACCCGACCCGGGCGATCACCGTGGCCCGGCGGATTCCGAACCTGTGGACGCTCACCGCCCAGAGCCTGACGCCGACCTCGGCGCCCGGTGCGGTACGGGTGCCCGACGACCCGGCCGCCCCCACTCTCGGCGCGCCGTACGACATGAAGGTCACCGAATACATCGCGCCGGTGCCGTTCGCCGGTCCCGCTGTCCACGGTGACCGCACTGCACGAGTCGGCGCGGGCGTGGTCCCAGCAGTGGTCGCTGTCGGTCAGCCAGGCGTCGCCGGCCCACCAGCCCTCCTTCGAGGAGGAGGGCTAGACGATCGAGGCGCGGCAGAGCCTGGCCGATGCGCGAGACGTGACCAAGGACCCCGGCATCAGCCGGTCACCGACTTCGGCAACGGACCGGACGGTCGTACGGCATCGCGCTCTGCGGCAACGTCCGCGAGGAGTTCGTGCGGGATCGGCGGCACACCCGGACGGACCCGCGTGGCGCGTTCGAGCTGCTGGTGCCGACCGCCGGGAGCGCGTACGGCCTCGGTGATCTCACCGGGCCGGAATACGCCGGCGCTGTTGACCAGGATGTGTCGATCCGGCCGAACTGCTGAGCGACCGCGTCCACCATGGCCGTCACCTGGGCGCGGTCGGCCTGGTCGGCCTGGGCGCAGAGAAATCAGCTGCGGTCCGAATTCGGCATCAGGTACTTCCACGGCGACGCACCCACGCCCAGTTCGCACGGCACGTGCACCAGCGCCGGCCGGCCCGCGGCGAACGCCTTGTCCAGCGCGCCGCGCAGGTCGTCCGGGGTGCGGGCGGTCAGGCCGAGAGCGCCGAACGTGTCGGCGAGCCGGGCGAAATCCGGGTTGCCCAGCCGCCCGCCCAGGGCGCGGCCCTCGAACAGCCGCTCCTGGTCCAGGTGGACGTTGCCGTAGTAGCCGTTGTCGAACACCACCGCGACGACGTTGAGTCCATATTGGACGGCGGTGGCGAGTTCCTGCGCGGCGAACATGAACCCGCCGTCGCCGGCCACCGAAACCACCGGACGGCCGGGGAAGGCCGCCTGCACGCCCAGCGCCGTCGGGTAGCCGAAGCCGAGCGTGCCCTGGTGGCCGCAGGTGACGAACGTGCGCGGGGCGTAGACCTCGAACCCGAAGTAGGACGCGAAGCCGACCTGGCAGATCTCCTCGACGAAGAAGCCGTCGCGCGGGAGCACGTCCCGGATCGCCCGGAGGTACTCCAGTTCCGGCCCGACGTCGGTGACGCGCTCGGCCACGGTGGCTTTCAGCGCGGTGAACTCCGCCGTCCGGTCCGTCCGTTGTGGACCGACGGCGACGGTGAGCGCGGCCGTCGCGTCGGCGGCGTCGGCGATGATCGCGACGTCCGCTTCGAGCCGGGTCGCCTGCCGCGGGTCGATGTCGAGCAGGATCGTCTTCAGGCCGGCGGGCTTGCCCGGCCAGCGGAACCAGGACAGCTCCATCCGTGACCCGATGCCGATCACGACGTCGGTCTCGGACCACCGTTCGAAGCCCGAGACGCAGGTGAAGCCGAGTGGGTGGTCGTCGCCCACGATGCCGCGTCCGCCGCGGAACGGCACCACCGGCGCCTGCAGCCGCTCCGCCAGCGCCCGCACCTCGGCGGCGGCGTGCCGGGCGCCGCCGCCCACCATGATCATCGGGTGCTTCGCCGAGTGCAGGAGTTTCGCGGCTTCCTCTGTGCCGACCGGGTCGACAGCCGGCCGGGGCAGCGGCAGCGGGCCGGTGGCAGCGGCCGGGGCGCGCTGGCCGAGCACGTCCCACGGCACCGCCAGCGAAACCGGCCGGGGCCGCCCGCCGGCCGCTTCCCGGAACGCCGTCGCCAGTGCGTCCGGCACCTCCACCGGGTGCTCGACCAGCGCCGACCACTTGGTGATCGAGCGCAGGGTCGCCAGCTGGTCGGGCATTTCGTGCAGGTGCCCGAGCCCGCGGCCGAGGTAGGCGCGCGGGATCTCGCTGGTGAGGCACAGCACGGGTGCGCCGGCCCCGTACGCCGAGAGCAGCGCGGCCGACGCGTTGAGGACACCGGGGCCGGGGACGACGGTGCAAACGCCGGTGCGGCCGGTCGCCTGCGCGTATCCGAACGCCATGTAGGCGACGGTCTGTTCGTGCCGGGCGCCGATCACGCGGATGTCGCCGCCGGTGCGGGCAAGGCTGTCGAACAGGTCGTAGGTCTGCACGCCCGGCAGGCCGAAGACGGTGTCGACGCCGTGGGCGCGCAGTCCGCCGACGATCAGGTCGGCCGCGGTCGGGATCACCGGGGACATCGGCATCGCCTCCTGGGGGTCGCTCGCCGGCGGACCATATATGGTTTCCTACATGATTGGCGCGTCCGCGGGAAGACCGGTCACCAAGTCGCAGCTGGCCTACGAGACGATCAAGGCCCGGATCCTCGAGGGGCGCTACGGGCCCGGCTATCGGCTGGTGCTCGACCAGATCGGCCGCGAGCTCGACGTCAGCGCGGTGCCGGTCCGCGAGGCCCTGCGCCGGCTGGAGGCCGAGGAGCTGATCGAGTTCGAGCGGAACGTCGGCGCCCGGGTGATGGCCATCGACCCGGTCGCCTACCAGCACGCGATGCAGACGGTGGCGATCGTCGAGGGCGCGGCCACCGGCCTCGCGGCGCCGCTGCTGACGGCCGAAGCGTTGGGGCGCGCCCGTGCGCTGAACGACCGGATGCGCCGCAGCCTCGCCGAGTTCGACCCGGTGGCGTTCACCGCGCTGAACGCCGAATTCCACGAGGTGCTGTTCGGCGCCTGCCCCAACCCGAACCTGGTCGACCTGGTCCAGCGCTGCTGGACCCGGCTGGCGGCCGTCCGCGACAGCACGTTCACGTCGGTGCCGGGCCGGGCGCCGGAGTCGGTCGAGGAGCACGAGCGGCTGCTGGCGCTGATCGAGGGCGGGGCGGAACCGGAAGAGGTGGAGCGGTTCGCGCGCGGCCACCGGATGGCGACGCTGGAGGCCTACCTCGCCCGGGAGCGGTGAAGCTTGTTTCCCCGGGCCCGGGGATGCCAGGGTCGGGGCGTGCCGATCTTCTCCGCGCCGGACGGAACCGCGCTCGCCGTCCACCTCTCCGGGCCGGACGCCGGGCCGCCGGTGGTCTGCCTGCCCGGCGGCCCGATGCGGGCCGGCAGCTACCTCGGCGATCTCGGCGGCCTGACCACCCGGCGCCGCCTCGCCGTGCTGGACCTCCGCGGCACCGGCGACTCGGAAGAGCCCGCCGACCCCGCCACCTACCGGTGCGACCGCCAGGTCGAGGACGTCGAGGCGCTGCGCAAGCACCTCGGCCTCGAACGCTTCGACCTCCTCGGCCACTCGGCCGGGGCGAGCCTGGCCGTCCGGTACGCGGCCCGCTACCCGCGGCGCTTGAGCCGGCTCGCGCTGATCGCGCCGAGCCCGCGAGCCGTCGGCTTCGACGTGTCGCCGGAGGAACGGCGGCGGATCATGGCCCGGCGGGCCGGCGCTCCCTGGTTCGCCGGCGCGGCCGCCGCCTACGAATCGATCGCCGCGAAGAAGGCGACCAGCGCGGACTGGGCCGCCTTCGCGCCGCTGTACTACGGCCGCTGGGATGCCGCGGCCCGGCAGCACCAAGCCGGCGAAGCGGGCCAGCGCAACGGTGCGGCCGCCCGGATCTACAACTCCGCCGGCGCCTTCGAGCCCGAGACGACCCGCGCCGAGCTCGGCGCCGTCACCGCTGGAGTGCTGGTGCTGGCCGGCGAACTGGACTGGATCGCCGGCCCGGCCGTCGCGGACCGCTTCGCCGCGCTGTTCCCCGACGGCCGCGCGGTCGTCCTGCCCGGCGCCGTGCACTACCCGTGGCTGGACGACGCGCCCGCGTTCGGGTCAGCCGTGGGCGGTTTCCTGGCCTGAGCCGGGGTTGCGGCGGGGTTTGATGCGGACCGCCGGCAGCGCGGGCGCGGGCAGCCGCTCGCCCGCATAGCCGGTGACGCTGCCGAACTGCTCCGACCCGGCTTGCCACGCTTCGCGGAACGCCGCGATCTCTTCGTGGGTGCGGCCGACGAAGTTCCACCACATCAGGATCTCTTCGTCGAACGGGGTGCCGCCCAGCAGCAGGAACCGGGCCGGTTCGGTGCCGCGGTTGCTCAGGGTCAACGACCGCACCCCGGTGCCGACGTAGCCCAGCTCCGCCGTCCGGACGCGGGTCCCGGCCACCTCGACGTCGCCGGTGTCGGCCAGGACGCCGTGCTCGAAGCCCGGGTCCACGCCGAGGGACATGTGGGCGTCCGGCCCCAGCACGACTTCCGCGCCCAGCAGCGGGGTGAACGTCGGGATCGGCGACGTCCGGCCGGCCAGCGAGCCGAGGAACACGCGGATCTCCGCGCCCTCGATCCGGTTCACCGAGGGGACGTAGTGGTCGAACGCCGGCGCCGTGTCGCGGTGCCGCTCGGGCAGGGCCACCCAGAGCTGGACGCCGTGCAGTGTTTTCGTGGCGGCGGTCGAGACTTCGGAGTGGCAGATGCCGTGCCCGCCGGTCATCAGGTTCAGTTCGCCGGGCCGGACCATCGCGTGCGTGCCCAGGCTGTCGCGGTGTTCGATCTCGCCGGAGAACAGCCAGCTGACGGTCTGCAGCCCGGTGTGCGGATGCGGCGCGACGTCCATCGCCCCGGGCCCGCTGACCTCGTCGGGGCCGTAGTGGTCGGCGAAGCACCAGGCGCCGATCAGCGACCGCGACCGCTGCGGCAGGGTCCGCCGGACCCGCATCGCCCGCGGCCCGCCGAGCGGCACCGCCCGCGGAGCGAGCACCTCGACCACGGGCCGATCGGGATCGGCGGCCGCGGGCCGGTCGCCACAGGCGAGTTCGGCGGGGGCGGCCTCGGTGTTGCTCATGCCCGCCACGGTAGTCGCGATGGCCGCCGGGGCGCGGCTGGGCGGTGTCCCGGCAGGTGTTGAGCACGGACCGGCTCGCAGCCGTTGCGCCCGCCGACCGAGCCGTCAAGCCTCGATCGGCGTGAGGCTCGTGGCGCGGCGCTCGGGCCCGCAAGCCGTAACCGGCGTGGATCCCTTGGCCCGGTGCCCGATCCGGGCCGCCGTCGCGGCAAACCGGCCGTAAACCGCGGCAAGCAACGCGAGCTCGACCGCGAAACCGGCCGCGCGCGGTCCCTCCCGGCCGTCCGCCCACGCCCGCACCTCCCGCTCGGCCGACCCCACGAGCGACACCGCGTCACCGAGCCCGGTCCCGTCCCCACCGACCAGCACCACCCGCAGGGCCCGCGCGGCGCCCACCGCGTGGCCGCCCAGCCGGCCCAGCGCGGGCCGCACCTCCGTCGGCACGGGTCGCCGCGCCTCGGCGACCTCCCGCGCAAGACCACCCATCCGAGTGAGATCCGCGGCGGTGTGCACGGCCGCGACGACCGCTTCACCTCCGCCTCCCGCGGCGCGTGCAGGGCCAGCAACGCACACGCCTGGTCCTCGCACGCGGCCCCGAGCGCGGTCACCGCCGCCCCTTGCTCCCGCGCACGTCCGCCCAGCGTGTGGTCACTTTCCAGCACCGACCGAGTGGCTCCTCGAGCGCGATCGCGACGAGGTCGCACAGGTCCGCGAGCCGGTGGGCGAGCGTGACGAGCTCCTTCTGAAACGCCGTCGGCATGGCGGCAGGAAACCAGCCCGTCCGGGTGCCGGCACCTCGTCGCCCGGCCCGGAATTGTCGGACCCCCGTGCTCTCCTCATCGGCAAGAGCGGTGCACCCCGCACCCGGAAGACGAGGAGAGACCGATGGCAGGCGAAACGACGGTCACCGTGGTCGGCAACCTGACGAGCGACCCCGAACTGCGCTTCACCCCGGCCGGCTCGGCGGTCGCGAACTTCACGGTCGCGAGCACCCCGCGGCTGTTCGACCGCGAGTCCGGCGCCTGGCGCGACGGCGACGCGCTGTTCCTGCGCTGCAGTTTGTGGCGGGAGTACGCGGAAAACGTCGCCGAGTCGCTGGTGCGCGGCGCTCGCGTGGTCGTCCACGGCCGGCTGAGACAGCGGTCGTACGACACGAAGGAGGGCGAGAAGCGCACCGTCGTGGAGCTGGAGGTCGAGGAGATCGGGCCGTCCCTGCGGTACGCCACCGCCAAGGTGACCAAGGTCAGCCGCGCGACGGGTGGCGAAGGGAGCAGCGCCTGGACGCCGGAACCGGTGGGGGCGGGCCGGCCGCCCTTCTGAGCCCCATCCGTTCGCGGCCGGCCTCCGAACACCTGTCGATGAGGCTTCGACCCGCGCTGGATCGCCTGCGGTGACGATGAGGGGGCGCTCCGGCCGCACCCGCTGTCGAAATCCCGCCCACCGGTTCGACGCAGGGGTAGAGGCCGAACCACGAGCGGGAGGGACCGACATGAACGGGAACGAGAAGACCGGCTCACCGGCAGCGCGCCCCGTCGTCAACCACCGGGTGCGGGCGATGCTCCGAGCAGTCGGCGCGGGCCGCGGCCGGGTCTCCTGCAGCAGCGAACCGGACCTGTTCATCGACGGCCTGTCGTGCGGCGACCAGTTCGCCGCCCACGCACTGGCCCACCAGGGCCTGGTCCGCGCGGCCCGCCCCGGCCACCCGGGCCAGCTGGTCCTGGCGATCCTGACACCGGCAGGCCAAGCCCTGATCAACCCCGACCACAGATCGGCCGCCTGACCCGGCGACCGGCGGATGTTTGACAATTCAATAGAGAAGTCTCACCGCCACGAGGACGGCTGGGCCGCAACGCCGCGCGACGGCGCGGAGGGGCCATCGGGAGACCCGCTCGGGCTCCCACTGCGGCGGGACTGCCGGGCCGGGATGCAGGCGGCGACCCGCTCGGGCGCCCGCTGCGGTGGGTCTGACAGGCCGGGCTGGAGGCGGCCGGGAAACCCGCTCGAGTCCCCGCTGCCGCGAAACTCCCGGGCTGGGCTGAATGCGGCGGCCGGGAAACCTGCTCGAGTCACCGCTGCCGCGAAACTCCCGGCCCGAGATGAAGGCGGGCGACCTACCCGACCCCTTGCCGCTACCGGAATCCCCGAACCGGAGACAGGCGCGGCGGCGGTCCGGGCGTTCACCGGACCACCGCCGACGGCTCCGTCCCTACTGGCCCTGCTGCGGGAACTGGCCCTGCTGCTGCGGACCCGGCTGCGGGAACCCCTGCGGCTGGGACGGGTGCTGCGGGTACCCCTGCTGCGGGAATCCACCCTGCGGAGCACCACCCTGCGAAGGGTGCGGCGGGTACCCCGGCGCCGCCTGCTGCTGAGCCTGGCCCTGTTCCTCCTGGGCCTGCAGCCGGAGCGCGTCCTCCTTCGGGATGCGGTTCTCGATCCCGCAGAAGGTGCACTGCGCCGTGTACTTGACGCTGATCGGGAACAGCGGGATGAAGAACAGCGTGAACTTCGTGACCGCCTTGCGCACCGCGTGCGAAGCCGGGTTACCGCACCGGCCGCACAAGAACGTCGTCATCGCCAGCACGTAGATGCGTGTACGCCAGCCCCAGATCAGCATCGGTCTTCTCTCTTCCGGTTCTTCCTTCGCCGCGCAGCCTCGCACACCGTTGCCGGTTGCCGGGGCGGTTTTGCCGATCCTGTCCGGACCGGCCTCCGGCGAACCGGACATTCGGGCCGTACCGCGACGCCGGAAGCCGCGGGACTAGATTGGGATCATGCCAAGCGACTTCGCTCTGAAGGCGATGAACACCGTGCACCGCGGCCTGATCAAGCTCACCGGTGGGCGGGTGGGCTGGCAGGTCGCCATGCCCGTCCTGGAGCTCACCACCGTCGGCCGCAAGAGCGGGCAGCCGCGGTCGGTGCTGCTCACTTCGCCCCACCAGGAGGGCGACGCGGTGGTCGTCGTGGCGTCGCGGGGTGGCGACGACACACACCCCGCGTGGTTCCTCAACCTGCGCGACAACCCCGACGTCGAGGTCTCGCTGAAGGGCGGCCCGAAGCGGCCGATGCGCGCCCGCGTCGCCGACACCGAAGAGCGCGCCCGGCTGTGGCCGAAGATCACCGCCGACTTCAAGAACTACGCGCAGTACCAGACGAAGACCGAGCGGGAGATCCCGCTCGTCTTCCTCGAACCGCGGTAGGTCACGAACGCGCCCCCAGGTACGCCGGATCGGCGGCCGGGATCGGCTGGTCGGGGACCCCGGCCAGCAGCCGGCTCATGGCGTGGAAGTACGGCGGCGCGGCGACCGTGCCGCCGAACGCGCCGTGGCCGCAGTCGCCGAGGTGCACCGGTGTGCCCGGGCAGATCTCCCGCGGGTGCGGCCCGTCGGCGAACACCATGGACGACACCGCGTAGCCGTCGACACCGCCGACGAACGCGACCGATTCGCTCAGCTGCGTCGTGCCCGTCTTTCCGATGTCTGGCCGGGTCCAGCCGGCCGCGCGGGCCGCTTCGGCCGACGTGCCGCTCGTGGTGTCCTTGCTCAGCCCCGCTTCCAGGGTGTCCGCCACGCCCTGGGGGATGACGCGCTCGCACGCCTGCTGCGCGACCGGCACGGCGTCGCCGTTCCGGTCGGTCACCGACAGGATCGGGTTCGGCGGGCACCACACGCCGCCGCTCATCAGCGTCGCCGAGACGTTGGCCATCTCCAGCGGGCTCACCGGGCTGTTGCCGAGGGTGAACGACAGCAGGTTCCGGAAGTACTGCGACTGCGGCTCGCGGTACTGCGGGTTGCCGGACTTCGGGTCCGGCGTGCGGCCGGCGTCGTTGGTCGCGAGGGTGGTGCGCAGCCCGAGCTTGGAGGCCATGTCGAGCACGGCGGGCATCCCGACCTGGCTCTCGAGCCCGACGAAGGCGACGTTCGGCGACGTCGCCAGCCCGTCGGCGAGGGTGATCGGGTCCGCGTAGTGGCCGTCGTTGTGGACGGTGTAGCAGGACGAATGCGCGTCCGGCACCGGGAAGCACTGGCTGTCCGGGTTGGGCAGCGGGGTGTTCAGGCCCGCCTGGCCGGTGACGAGCGCCGCGGCCGAGGTGAAGATCTTGAACGACGAGCCCGCGCCGAACTCGTTGCTCGCGTCGGCGACGATGTCGGTCGACGTCTCGCCCCGCGCCGGGTCGGTGCCGTAGTCGCGGTTCGCGACCATGGCGAGCACCTGGTGCCCGTCCTGGCCCGGCTGGACGACGGCGAAGGTGTTGGCCACGCCGTCCTGGGTGGTCGGCACGTTCGCGTCGACGGCGTCCTTGGCCACCTGCGAGACGCGCGGGTCGAGGGTGGTCTTGATCGTGTACCCGCCCGTGGCCAGCCGGTCGGCGGTGAACCCGGCGTGCACCAGGTAGCTTTCCGCGTAGGCGCAGAAGAATCCGGCGTCCGGTGCCGCGCCGAGGCACGTGCCGGACGGCGTGACCGGGCCGTTCGGCAGCAGCCCGAGCGGGGCCGCCTTCGCCGTCGCCGCGTACGAGGCCGGGATGGAGCCGTTGGCGACCATGCCGTCGATGACGAGGTTGCGGCGCTGCAGCGCCTTGTCCGGGTGGGTGTACGGGTTGTAGACGCTGGGGTTGTTCACCATTCCGGCGAGCAGTGCCGCCTGGGCCACGGTCAGTTTGTCCGCCGTTGTCCCGAAATACGCCTGGGCTGCCGCGCCGACCCCGTACACGGTTCCGCTGAATTCGACCACATTGAGGTAATTCGCCAGAATGTCGTCCTTGCTCATGGTGTCGTTGAGCTGGACGGCCATCTTCGCCTCCCGCAGCTTGCGGGCGAGCGAATCCTCGCGGTCGGCCTGCTGGGCCGCGGGGTCGTTCCGGTCGACGACGTTGATGAGGTAGTTCTTGACGTCCTGCTGGGTGATCGTCGACGCGCCCTGCAGCGCGCCGCCGGTGCTGTCGTTGACCGCCGCGCGGAGCATGCCTTGCAGGTCGACGCCGCCTTCGGTGTAGAACCGACGGTCCTCGATGGCGATGATCGCGGCCTTCATCGTGGTCGCGATCCCGGCCGCGGTGACCGGGAGGCGGTACTGTGCGTAGAGCGTCGCGATGGGGGTGCCGTCGCGGTCGGTCACGGTCGTGGTCAGCGGCAGATCTGCCGCGGCGAGCCGGGCGGAAATGGCGTCCACCGAATCGCTGACCTGATTGGACAGCAAGCCCGCCCCGATGGCGGCGGGCGCCATCGTCCCGGCCACCAGAATTCCGGCGAGCACACACAACCCGGCAAAAGGGACCACGCCCCCGCGACGTTTCACGAATTCGAGATTAAGCATCGGGCGATAAAGGTTCCGTTCGGTGAGACATGTCCCTCACCGGGCCAACCTGCCGAGCAGGGCCGAAGCGACCGAAACGGCCACCGCCGTCGCCACCGCCAGCACGGCGAAGTCGGTCCCGAGGTGGGCCGGGGTCCCGATGAGCAGGCCGCGCAGCGCGTCGACCTGGTAGCTCAGCGGGTTGACGTGGCTGAGCACCTTCAGCCACGGCGGCATCAGGTCCACCGGGTACAGCGCGTTCGAGCCGAAGAACAGCGGCATCGTGATCGCCTGCCCGATGCCCATCAGCCGTTCCCGCGACAGCACGATCCCGGCGATCACGATGGACAGGCAGCAGAAGAACGCCGAACCGAGCACGAGGACGACGGCCATCGCGAGCAGCTTCAGCGGGTTCGCGGTCAGCCCGACGCCGAGGATCGCGGCCAGGATCAGCACCATCAGCGCCTGGACGAGCGCGCGGACTCCGGCGGCGAAGGCCTTGCCCGCGACGAGCGCCGCGCGTGGGGTCGGGGTCACCAGGAGCTTGGCGAGCACACCCGCGTCGCGCTCCCAAATGATCTGGATGCCGTAGAAGATCGCGATGAACAGCGCCGACTGGGCCAGGATGCCCGGCGCCAGGAAGTCGAGGTACGGCGTCGAACCGGTCGGGATCGCGCGCAGCCGGGTGAACGTCTCCCCGAAGATCAGCAGCCACAAGGCGGGCTGGATCGCCCTGGTCAGCAGCTCGGTCTGATCGCGGCGCAGTTTCTGCAGCTCCACCAGGCACATCGCGCCGACGCGGGCGCCGAGCACGCGCAACCGGCGCAGCGGGCCCGGGTCAGCCGAGGCGGCGGGCGGTACGGCGAGTGGCACGGACACCGCGGATCCCTCCTTCTTCGTGGTCGAGGCGGTTCCCGGTCACGGTCCGGAACACGTCGTCCAACGTGGCCTCCGGGCCCAGGTCGGCCTCCAGTTCGGCGGGCGTGCCCAGCGCGCGGATCCGGCCGGCGTCCATCAGGGCGACGCGGTCGCAGTACTGCTCGGCCTCGTCCATGTAGTGCGTGGTGACGAGCACCGTCATGCCGGTCGCCCGGCGGATGGAGGCGATGCGGTCCCACACCGACGACCGCGCAACCGGGTCGAGCCCGATCGTCGGCTCGTCGAGGATGAGCAGCCGCGGCGAGCTCACCAGGGCCTGGGCGAGCTCGAGCCGGCGGATCATGCCGCCGGAGTACGTCTTGGCCGTGCGGTCGGCGTCGCCGGCCAGCCCGACCAGGTCCAGGGCGAGCCGCACCTGCTCGGCCCGCCCGCGGCGGGGCACGTCGAAGAGCCGGGCGAACAGGGCGACGTTCTCGCGGCCGGTCAGCGCGCTGTCGGCGGACAGCTGCTGCGGGACGTAGCCGATCAGCCGCCGCACGGCCATCCGGCGGCGCGCGACGTCGACACCGAAGACCGTGATGCGGTCCGGGCTGGCCGGCAGCAGGGTGGTGATCATCCGGAGGGTGGTGGTCTTGCCGGCGCCGTTCGGGCCGAGCAGGCCGAACACCTCGCCCGGGTGGATTTCGAGGTCGACGCCGTCGACCGCGCGGGTCGCGCCGAACGAGTGGCTCAGGCCGGTGCAGCGCACCGCCGCGGGTTCGGTCATGGCTGCTCCTTCAGGATGCCCATGAGTTTTTCCAGTGCCGGCAACGCCTGGTCGATCGCCGTGGTGTCCTCTTCGGACAGTTTTGCGAGGGCGTCGGCGACGAGCCCGGTGCGGGCGCGGCGCCAGGCCGCCATCCGGTCGGCGGCCGCGGCCGTGACCTCCAGCCGGGCCGCGCGCCGGTCGGCGGGATCGGCCTCGCGGCGCAGCAGGCCGGCGTCGGCGAGCTGGTTCACCAGCGTGCTGACCGAGTTGTTCGCCAGGTGCAGCTCGCGTGCGGCCGCGGCGACGCCGATGCCGGGGTGGTCGGCCACCACGCGCAGGAGCTCGACCTGGGCGCCCGGCAGCGGCATGCCCGGCACGTCGGCGCGCACCCGGCGGCGCACCACCCGGCGGATCCCCTGGACGGCCCCCAGCAGCCGATCGGCGAGTTCGGTCATGCCTTCGACGGTAGCTCTGACCCAGATCTATTAGCAACGCTAAATGTCTGGTTGGCGAGGAAGGAGAGAATCAGCCGCGGGTGGCTTCGGTGAGAGCGAGGTCGAGCAAGCCGGGGAAGCGGGTGTCGAACTCCTCGCGGCGCAGGGCGTTCAGCCGCTGCGTGCCGCAGTCCCACTGCCGGAGCAGCCCGGCCGCGCGGAGGATCTTGAAGTGCCGGGACGCGGCGGGCTTGCTGACCGGCGGCATGATCGCGCCGCACGGCTGCCCGGGTTGCCGGGCGAGGGTGGCGACCATGGCCAGCCGGTGCGGGTCGCGCAGGGCTTCCAGGGCTGCGCTGAAGGAGACGTCCTCGAGGGCCGGGTGGTCCAGGGGGGTCGCGGTGCGGCTGGCCATGCTCCGAGTATCCCCGGTTGCCGGGCGGCGCGGCGCTGTGCCATGGTCGATGTTAGTCGATTGATTAACATGAGGAGGCGTGGTGCGCGTTTACCGTCCCCGGTCCGGCCGCCTGGTCCAGCACGAAGAGCCGACGCCCGGGCCGCGGCGCGGCGAGGTGCTCGTCCGGGTGCGGGCCGTGTCGCTGAACTACCGCGATCTGCTCATCCTGAACGGCGACCACTTCGCCGCCGGGGCCGGGGCCCTGATCCCGGTGTCGGACGCCGCCGGCGAGGTCGTGGCCGTCGGCGAGGGGGTCACGCGCTTCGCCGGGGGAGAGCGGGTGATCAACGCCTTCCACCCGGACTGGATCGCCGGGCGGATGCCGGACACGACGGTGGGGTACGGCAACGGCCGGGACGGCTGGCTCGCCGAATACCGCGCCGTCCCGGAGCACGCGCTCGTCGCCCTGCCGGATTCGCTGACGTTCGAGCAGGGTGCGACGCTGCCGTGCGCCGCGGTCACGGCGTGGACGTCGCTCGACGGCGTGCGCCCGGGCGACGTCGTGCTGACCCTCGGCACCGGCGGCGTCTCCCTGTTCGCGGTGCAGCTGGCGAAGGCGCGCGGGGCGCGGGTCGTCGCGACGACGTCGAGTGCGGCCAAGGCGGCCAAGCTGACCGGACTCGGCGCGGACACGGTGATCGACTACGTCGCCACCCCGGAATGGGGCAAGGCGGTGCTCGACGCCACCGGTGGGCGGGGTGCGGACCGGATCGTCGAGGTGGGCGGGCCCGGCACCTTCGCGCAGTCGCTGGTCGCGGCCGGGACGCACCACGCCGAGATCGCGCTCGTCGGGTTCGTCGGCCGCAGCGGGCCTCCGGTCGACTTCATGGATCTGTTCCGCAGCGGGGCGACCGTGCGGAAGATCTGGGTCGGCAGCCGCGAGGACACCGAAGACCTGCTGCGGTGGCTCGACGTGTGGCCCGTCGAGCCGGTCATCGACAGCGTTCACTCGTTCGAGGACGCCGGAGCGGCCTTCCTGCGCTTCGAGAGCCGGGAGAACTTCGGCAAGGTGGTGATCGCCGCCGCGTGAGGCGAGAGGAATACCGCTGATCGGCGGAACCTACTCGGAGTGACCGTTCGGCGGCGGGCCGGTACCGCTCGCCGTGTCGCGGCGGAGTTCCGGCCCGGAACGGCTCGCGCGGGCGCATGCTGTCCTCTCCGGTCCCGCGTCCCCGTGCCTGACGTCCACAGTGGACATTGCCAGTGCGCCCGGTCCGGCGGCCTCCGAAATGAGGATAGGAACGTTCGTCGTGACCCTGCTGGACAGCAAGCTCGTCCGGTGCTGGACCTCCCGCCCGCACCTGCAGTCCCTCTACACCCTCGCCGCGGCCGCCCCGCGGATGCGCGCCGCGCTCGGCCTCGCGCCCACCGGCGGCGGCACGGTCGACTTCAAGGTGGACGGCGACGCGCTGGCCCGGACCGAGGCGGAGCTGATCGCCGCGACGTCGGCGCGGCTGCCGGTGCACCCCCTGGTGACGCAGGACCTCCAGGGCCGTTCGACGGTCCGGTGCTGGCGCCGCAACCGCGACCTGCGCGTGCTGACCGGCGACCTGGTCGACGTCGCGGACCGGCTGGTGCGGGCGGGTTACGGCGGCTGCCTGCGGTTCGCGACCGTCGAATTCGGCGAGACGGCCGGGCGCCGCGAGGGCAAGCTCGCCCTGGTGTACCTGTTCGACCGCGGCACGTTCCACACCGCGGCGCCGGGGGCCCGGCCGCTGGACCGGGCGCTGGAGCTGCGTGCCCGGGCCGCGTTGCACGGCGCCCTGCCGATGGAACCCGTCGCGCAGCGGCGGTTCGTGCTCTGACTGAAAATCCGCCGATTGGCGCGGCCCGGGCATTCTGCGAGGATGCTGCTCTCGTCCGATCGAAGGAGATGGCCGTGGCTTCTCGTCTCAACCCATACCTGAGCTTCCGCGACGACGCGCGGCAGGCCATGGAGTTCTACAAGGGTGTCTTCGGCGGCACGCTCACCCTGAACACGTTCGGAGAATTCGGTTCACCCGAAGGGGCGGACTCGGACAAGGTCATGCACGCGCAGCTGGAGGCCGAAAACGGCTTCACGCTGATGGCGTCGGACACCCCGACCGGCATGGAGCACAACCCGGGCACCAACATCTCGGTGAGCCTCAGCGGCGACGACGCCGACGACCTGCGTGGCTACTGGGACAAGCTGAGCGACGGCGGCACCGTCACGGTGCCCTTCGAAAAGCAGATGTGGGGCGACGAATTCGGCGCCTGCGTCGACAAGTTCGGCATCCCGTGGATGGTCAACGTCGTGCACGGCTAGCCACGAGCCGTTGCAGCCGGTGCCCTCGTCGGTGACGATGGAGGGACCGGCGTGGCGTGGCGCCGGGCCGAAGGAGGCCCGATGGCGGGTTTTCCCTGGACGTGTGCGCAGTGCGGCGCGGTCAACGACCCCGCCGCCCGGCGCTGCGGCACCTGCGCGGGCCTGGCGCCGGGCCGGGCTCGTGCGCGGGCACTGTGGGTGCTGCTGACCCTGATGGTGGTGGCCGGCGCCGCCGTGGGCGGGGTCCTGCTCTTCGCCGGCGACTCGCGGCCCTCGCCGGCCGCACCGGGGCCCTACCCGGAGTACACGACGCCCGCGCTGCCGACCACCAAGACCGTTGTCACGACCGCGAACGGCGTCACCCCGCCCGTCACGCCGCCGACGACGACCACGTCGACGCCGGCGGACAAGCCGTGTCCGGGTGACGCGGCGCGCTACCTGCCCGGCGGCACCGGGACGGCGCTGCTCGTGGCGCAGACCGCGAAATCCCTCGTCACGATCTGCCGGACCCCCGACGGCCGGATCTTCTACGACGGCCAGGCCCGCGGGCAGGCCGCCTCCGACGACACCCACATCATGCTGCCGGCCCAGGCCGAGGGCGGCGGCTTCGTCGCGGTGAACGGCGACTATCGCTACCAGGTCGACGGCGGCCGGCTGGTCGTCTCGGCCGGCTCCGAAGTGCTCTCCGACGAGGAACTGACCACGGTCGGCTGAGCGCCGTACAGCTCGTCCACCGGTTCGGCGTCGAACCCGAGGTCGGCCCGCATCCGGGCCCGCATGACGCGGTAGCCGCGCTGGCCGGCCTCCCAGGCGGGCCGCAGCCGGGTGTGGTCGCGGTCGGGGTCCAGCAGCATCATGGCCAGCCGCATCCGGGGCAGCGTCGCGTCGCTGACCAGCCGCCGGACCGCCTCCGGCGCGTGCAGCACGACGGGCCCGAGCGCGTGCTGGGCCTCGCTGCGCACCTCGCGCAGCTCGGTGATCTGGTGTTCGTCGAGTTCGCCGTCCGCCTCGACGATCGCGCGGGCTTGGAACAGCACGCCGTCGAACGCTTCGAGGACGCCCATCAGCTGGGCGTAGGCGTCGGCGCGGGTCTCGTGGGTGCGGGCCTCGCGTTCGCGCTGCCAGCGCCGCTCTTCGCGGGCCGCTTCCTCGGCCATGCGCCGGGTCTCCCGCCGTCCGGACAGGATCTGGGTCAAGATCACCCCGGCGAGGCCGAGCAGCGCGACGACGATCGGAATCCACACCGGGACCTGGGAACCCACGTGCGCACCCTACCCAGGATGTGGGAGTGGCGGCGGTCACCCGGCCCGCCTCCGCATGCTGGAGCCATGGCTTCTCCGCTCGACAACCCGACCTGGGCGTCGCTGACCGGTCCGCACGCCCGCTTCGCGGAACGGCAGGGGCGCGTTCTGCGCTACCCGGAGGACGTCGCGCCGTTCCTGGCCCTGCCCGACGACCCGGGCGAGCAGGATTGGCTGGACGTCGCCGAGCTGGCCGGGCCGGGCGCGACCGTCGTGCTCGCCGCGACCGCCGCGCGGCCGCCGTCCGGCTGGACGGTGCTCGACGAGATCCCCGGTGTGCAGCTGGTCGACGAGGGTGTCGCGGCCGCGCCCGAGCCGGAGGCCGTGCGGCTCGGCCCCGCGGACGTGCCGGAGATGCTCGACCTCGTCGAGCGGACGCGGCCGGGACCGTTCCGGAAGCGGACCGTCGAGCTCGGCACCTACCTCGGCATCCGGCGCGGCGGCGCGCTCGTCGCGATGGCCGGCGAGCGGCTGCACCCGCCGGGCTACACGGAGATCAGCGCGGTCTGCACGGACCCGGCGTACCGCGGCCAGGGCCTCGCGACGCGGCTGGTGCTCGCGGTGGCCGCGGGCATCCGCGAGCGCGGCGAGATCCCGATGATGCACGCGGCCGCGGGCAACACCTCGGCGATCCGCCTCTACCTCTCCCTGGGGTTCGCGCTGCGGCACCGGCCGGACTTCGTGGCGGTGCGCGTGCCGCTCGCGGTCGCGGTCTAGGCACCGGTCGACACCCGGGCCGCCGGCGATCTTCACCGACCCGGGGGAGTGGCCGGAAGAGCGCGGCACCGCCGGGATCCGGCCATCCGGCGCCCCGGGTGTCGAACCGGGGCCCGCCGGTTCGACGTCCGGGTGTAGGGAAAGGGGAGCGCCATGACCGCCACGACCAGCACCCCGAGCCGGGTCCGGAGCCTGCCGGTCCTGCTCGCCACCGAGGACGACGCCGAGGAGACGGGCCTGCTCGCGCCCGACGACCGGCTGACCTGTCACGTGCACGGCCGGTGGATCCACCAGTGCGTGGCCTCGCCGGCGCACGTCAGCCCGGTCACCCGGCACCGCTGGTGCCGCGGCTGCCGGACCGAGCTGGCCGTCGCCGTCGACGAGCTGGCCCTGGCCGTGGCGATGTCCTGCCCGCGCTGCGGTCACGGCGGCAGCGCCGCCACCACCCGGCTGACCGCGGCCTGCCGCGCGAGCCTCGCCGCCGAGCGCGCCGCCCGCCGCGTGGCCTGAGCGCGTGGGCTCAGCCCGGCACCCACATCGTGACGCGGGTGCCGCGGCCCGGTTGCGAGTCCACCGTGCCGTGCCCGCCGACCTCGGCCAGCCGGCCGATGATGGACTGGCTGATGCCGAAGCCCGGTGGCCGGACGCCGACGTCGAAGCCCTGGCCCTGGTCGCGGGCCACCACCGCGATCCCGCCGTCGCGTTTCTCCACGCGGAGCACGACCTGCTTCGTCCCGGAGTGCTTCACCGTGTTGCGCAATGCTTCCCGGACCGCCTCGCACAACGCGGTGCGCCGGTCCTGCGACACTTTGTGGTCGTCGGCGAAGTCGGCGGCGACGAGCTGGGTGCGCAGGCCGTCGCGGGCCAGCTCGGTGGCGACGTCGGCGAGTTCGACCGCGAACCCGCGCGTCGCCCCGCTCGGCACGGGCTCGGTGATCCGGCGGCGCAGCTCGGCCGCTTCCGCCTTGGCGACCGAACGCAGCTCCGACAGCCGGGTGACGGCCTGGGCGTCGTCACCCGGCGCCGAAATGGCCAGTGCTTCGAGGGTCTGCAGCACGCTGTCGTGCATGATGCGCCGCGTCCGGCGGCGCTCGGCCTCGCGTCCGCGCCGCAGCCCGATGTCCACCGCGAACCGCGTGCCGACGCCGAGCAGGATGAGGATCGCCACGGCGAGCACGATCGCCACCGCCAGCGCCACCATGCAGCCGATCGACCGGGTGAGGGCGAGCTGGTTGCCCAAGGGCAGGCCGCCGGCGAGCGTCAGCGCGGCCCGGAGCGGGACGGCCGCCGCGAACAGCCACAACGCCGCGGGCAGCCCGGACGTGCCCGCCCACATGGCGACCGAGCCGACCAGCCAGGTCCAGGACACGTCGACGGCGAACGGCTGCACCGCGGCCGGGGCGGTCATGGCGACCACGAAGTTGAGGGCCACGCCGAGGGAAAGGTCCAGACCGAGGGCGCGCCCGGTGAGGCGGGCCCGCAGGCCGCCCGAACGCAGCACCCAGACGACGGCGGCGGTGTTGGCCGCGACGGCGAAGACGGTGGCGCCGAGCACCGGCCCGAGCCCGAGCACGCCGTTCGCGGCGGTGAACCCGATGAACACCTTGACGAACGCGGCGGCCCGGTAGGCCAGCGGCACGGCAACCCAGTACCGCGAGGCGCGGGCGAGCGTCGCTTCCCCCACGGCGGTGAGGTCGCTGCTGTCGGACACGGGTTCGGCGGGGTCCGCGGGAGTGCCGCTGCGCAGCAGCGTGCGGACGAAAGCGCGTGGCGGTGCGGCTGAGCCCGCCTCGGACATCGGTGGTCCCCATTCATCCGGCCGTCCGGGCGCCTGAGCGTGGCAGCGGAGCAGGGGGATAGTCAACCGTCCCGGCTCGGAGCCAGCCCGCTGGAGCAAAGCCCTCGACCGGTTCGTGATCAGCCGGTCGCACAGGGAGATGAGGGGTGCGTTGGCGGCGGCGGGACACCCCCGCTCGACCGGCCCGCGTCGCGCCGTCAGTACGCGTGGAACATCGTGTCCTCGCCGGTGTACTCCGCCCAGCCCGGCGAACCCGTCGTGGCGAAGCGGTGCCAGGCGCCGTTCAGCTCGGCCGCCAGCTCGTGCGGTGGGTTCTCGCCGAGCAGGCCCCGCGGCCCCGAAAGCGTGTCCAGCGCTCCGAACACGAACGGCAGCTCCAGCCCGTGGCACGCACCCAGCCGGCCTTCGAGCAGCGGCGAGCCCCACTCGAACTCGTACCTGAACGTCCGGCCGGTGTGGTGCTCGGCGAGGTCGCGCACGCCGTCGCGGAAGACCAGGTCCGTCAGGGCCTCGACCAGAACCTCGCCCGCCGTGCGGCCCGACCCGAGGCCGTACGCGTACAGCACGCCCGCCGGGTCCGGGTGCGAGACCGCCAGGGAGGCCACCGCCTGGTCGTCGGTGACCGCTTCGAGGGCACCCGTCGGCACCAGGTAGAGCCGCATCTCTTCGCTGCAGCTGCCGGCGATCAGGTCGACGTCCCGGCCCGCGCCCGCCTTGATCGCCTTGGCCGGGTGCTGGGGCAGGACGTCGTCGCCGACCATCGGGAGGAAGGGGCTCAGGCCGTAGCCGCGGTCGTAGCCCAGTGCGTCGCGCAGATCGGGCGCGCCGCCCGGGCGGAGGACCGCGTCCTGGGCGTCGAGCAGCTGCTCGGTCGACACCTTGCGGAAGGCCTCCGCCGTCGGTTCCGCCTTGAGCTCGTCGGCGACCACCTTGGCCAGCCGCCGGGCCTGGACGGTGTCGCGCACCATGTCCGGGTGTCCGCTTTGGACGATCGCGCGGTGGAAGAGCCCGGCCGACAGCGGCGAGCCGAGCAGGCAGGCGACGCTGACGGCCCCCGACGCCGCGCCGAAGAGGGTGACGTTGGCGGGGTCGCCGCCGAACGCGGCGATGTTCTCCTGCACCCAGTGCAGCGCCGCGAGCTGGTCACGCAGGCCGAGGTTGGTCGCCCCGCCGTCGAGGGGGAGGAACCCGTCGATGCCGAGGCGGTACTGCACCGTCACCAGCACCGCGCCGGCGCGGGCGAACGCCGTGCCGTCGTGGACCGCGGCGGACCCGGTGCCGCCGAGGAACGCGCCGCCGTGCACGAACACCAGCACCGGCAGGGAGGCGGCGCCCGGCTGCGGCGTCCAGACGTCGACCGTCAGGTACTCCGGCCCCGGGCGCCAGCCGGTGCCGGAGAGCGGGGTCAGGTCGAGGCCGGGCACGTCGTGACGGCGTTGCGGCGCCGTCGGTCCGGGTCTCCGCGTCTCGCGGACGCCCTCCCACGGTGGGGCCGGGACGGGTTCGGCGAAGCGCAGCTCGCCGTCGGGCGCGGCGGCGTACGGGATGCCGCGGAAGAGCACCACGCCGGCAGGGGTGACTTGACCGCGGACCGCGCCGGACGTGGTGGGGACGACGGGGTCGGACATGCGGGGGGTCCCTTCGTGGACTGTCGGGGGAAGCGCCCGTCAGCCTAGGACCGCGGACGGGCCGCCGTCATGGGCGTTCCGTCTCCGAGGTTGTCGCGGATGGATAACGGCGCCGCCCCGGATCGACCGAGCAGGGGCGGCACCGTGAATTCCCGGTGCGGTGCGGGCAGGGCGTCCGGGGACGCCCTGCCCACGCCGTCAGCCTTCGAGGAGGTCCTCGATGGTGATCGGGATGTGCCGGACCCGGATGCCGGTGGCGTTGTACACGGCGTTGGCGACCGCCGCCGCCATGCCGACCGTGCCGATCTCGCCGAGGCCCCGCGCGCCGACCGCGTTGTGGAGGGTGTCCGGGTACTCGACGAAGTGGACGCCGACCTCGGGGATGTCGGCGTTGACCGGGAGCAGGTAGCTCGCGAAGTCGCCGTTGGCGAGCCGGCCGTTCGCCTCGATCTCCAGGCCCTCGTGCAGCGCGGCCGAGACACCCCAGATCATGCCGCCCATGATCTGGCTGCGGGCCGCCTTGTCGTTGATGATCCGGCCCGCGTCGAACACACCGAGCATCCGCGACACCCGGGCCTCGCGCGTCCACTTGTGCACCCGGACCTCGACGAACTGGGCGCCCCACGAGGCGAACGAGTGCTTGGTCAGCTCCTCGCCGGGCGCCGACGTGCCGGTCACCTCGAGCGTTTCGCGCCCCACGGTCCGCAGCAGCTCGCCGAAGGTCATCGACTCGCCGTCGGCGAAGACGCGGCCGTCGGCGTAGGTGACCTGCCGCCCGTCGAACGGCGCGCCGGGGTCGGCGGCGAGCGCGGTCAGTTCGTCGATCGCCTTGGTGGCGGCGAGCATGATCGCCGTGCCGGCGCTCGCCGTCGCCGTCGAGCCGCCGGACATGCCGCCCGGCGGGAGGGCCGAGTCGCCGAGGCGCGGGGTGATCCGGTCCGCCGGGATGTCCAGCGATTCGGCGCCCACCAGGGAGAGCACGGTCAGCAGGCCGGTGCCGGGGTCGGCGCCGCTCGTCGCGACGACGGCGGTGTCGTCCGCCCGCAGCGTGATGCCGACGGTGGCCGGGAACCGCAGGGCGGGGAACACCGCGGTGGCCACGCCCATGCCGACGAGCCAGTCGCCGTCGGTGCGCGAGCCCGCCGGGCGGTGCGCCCAGCCGAAGCGGTCCGCGCCGATGCGGAAGCACTCGTCGAGGTGCTTGCTCGACCACTGCAGGTCGTGGCCGGGCGGGGCGGTCGAGTTGTTGCGGACGCGCAGCTCGATCGGGTCCATGCCCAGCTTCACGGCGAGCTCGTCGACCGCGCTCTCCAGCGCGAACGATCCGGGTGCCTCGCCGGGAGCCCGCATGAACGTCGTCGGCGGGACGTTCAGCGGCACGATCTTCTGGGAGATGGACAGGTTCTTCGTGGCGTACCACTCGCGCGAGGTGCCGTGCGACGTCGGTTCGACGAACGACCGGGCGGTGTCGGTGTGGCACCACGAGTCGTGGCGCAGGGCCACCAGGGTGCCGTCCGGCTCAGCGCCGAGCGCGAGCTTCTGCACCGTCGCGGCCCGGCCGGCGGTGGCGGTGAAGACCTGTTCGCGGGTGAGCGCGGCCTTCACCGGCCGGCCGAGGGCGCGGGCCGCGGCCGCGGCCAGGAACGCCGGCGTGGACGTCCGGCCCTTGCCGCCGAACGCGCCGCCGACGAACGGGTTGACCGCGCGGACGGCTTCCGGTGCCAGGTCGAGCGCCGTGGCCAGTTCGGCCGCCTGCATGTGGGACGCCTGGTTCCCGCTGTAGACGGTCAGCTCGCCGTCGTCCCACACCGCGACCGCGGAGTGCGGCTCCATCGCGGCGTGGTTCTGCGTCGCGGTCGTGTAGGTCGCCTCGACGACCACCGGGCTCGCGGCCAGGGCGGCATCGAAGGATTCGACGCCGTCTTCGAGCACCTCGATTTCCGGCGGTGCGCCGTCCATGGCCGGGGGCGCGGGTTCGGCCGAGCCGAGGTGTTCGGCGAGCGAGGTCCGGGCGGGCCGCTCGCGGTAGGCGACTTCGACGAGGGTCGCGGCGTCCCGGGCCTGCTCGAACGTCTCCGCGACGACGAAGCCGACCGGCTGGCCGTAGTAGGTGACTTCCTTGCTCTGCAAGGGAACCCACGTCTCGCCGAAGGGCGGCATGCTCGGCGTCTGCAGCGTCAGCGGGTCGAACGGCGTGTAGACCTCGAGCACGCCGGGTGCGCTCTTCGCCGCGGTGGCGTCCACGGCCTCGATCTCGCCGTGCGCGATCGTGCTGAGCAGGACGTAGCCGTAGACCATGCCCGGAAAAGCGTGGTCGGCGCCGTACTTGGCCTCGCCGGTGACCTTCAGCGGCGCGTCCAGCCGGGTGATCATCGGGAGCTCCCCTCGGTCAGTTCGAGCAGCGCTCGGATGATGGTCCGCTGCAGCAGCGTCACCTTGAACCCGTTCTCGGACAACGGTTGTGCGCCGTCGACGGCCGCGGCCGCGGCCGCTTCGAAGGCGGCCTCGGTCGCCGGGCCGCCCCGCAGGGCCGCTTCGACGGCCGGCAGCCGCCACGGCACCGTCCCGACGCCGCCGGCCGCGACGCGGGCGTCGGCGACGACCCCGTCCCGGACGTCCAGCGCGACGGCGGCGGAGCACAGCGCGAACTCGTAGGACTGGCGGTCCCGCACCTTGACGTAGGTCGAGTTCGCGGCCCAGTCCAGCCGCGGCACGATGACCTCGGTGATCAGTTCGCCGGGGCGCAGGTCGTTCTCCACGGCGGGGGTGTCGCCGGGCAGCTGGTAGAAGTCGCCGAGCGCGACCTCGCGGGTGCCGCTCGCGTCCGCCAGCCGCAGGCGGGCGTCGAGGGCGACCAGGGCGACGGCGACGTCGCTGGCGTGCGTCGCCACGCACGACTCGCTGGTGCCGAGGATGGCGTGCATCCGGTTCGCGCCGGTGATCGCGGAACAGCCGCTGCCCGGAACGCGCTTGTTGCACGGCATGGCGACGTCGCGGAAGTACGAGCAGCGCGTGCGCTGCAGCAGGTTCCCGCCGATGCTGGCCATGTTCCGCAGCTGCTGGGACGCGCTCAGCAGCAGGGCACGCGAAATCGCCGGGTAGACGCCGGGGTGTGCGGCGACGGCGGCCATCCGCTCGAGCGCGCCGAAGCGCAGCCCGTCCGTGGTGTCGATGCCGCGCAGCGGAACGTCGTTGATGTCCAGGACGTGGTCCGGCGTCAGGACGTCCAGCTTCATGAGGTCGACCAGGGTCGTCCCGCCGGCCAGGTACGTGCCGGGCGTGGCGACCGCCGCTTCGACGGTGGTGGGTGCGGTCAGCTCAAAGGGACGCATCGGCCCGCCTCGCCTGCTCGACGGCCTTGACGATGTTCGGGTAGGCCGCGCACCGGCAGAGGTTGCCGGACATGAACTCCCGCACGTCGTCGACGTCCTGCTCGACGGCGGCGACCGCCGACATGATCTGCCCGGCGGTGCAGAACCCGCACTGCAGGGCGTCCTGGTCGACGAACGCCTGCTGCACCGGGTGCAGCCCGTCCTCAGTGGACAGTCCTTCGACGGTGGTCACCGGCTGCTTGACGGTGGCGGCCAGGGTGAGGCACGACAGCACGGGCCGGCCGTCGACGTGCACGGTGCAGGCGCCGCACTGCCCGCGGTCGCAGCCCTTCTTCGGGCCGGTGACGGCGAGGCGCTCGCGCAGGGCGTCCAGGAGCGTGACGCCGGGATCGACGTCCAGGTGTTCGGTTTTGCCGTTGACTTGGAGTGAGATTTCCACTGGTCTCTTTCCGCGGAGCCGGGCGAACTGCCCGACGGTGTGGTGGGGCGGTGAAGGGCGGGAGCGGATACTCATCCGCTTCACTCGGTCGCGAGGCTAGCGGATTACAATCCGCTTGGCAACGAACCACAGAGGCTGGAGTTGCTCCAGCGCTCGGCTAGATTCAGCGGGACGGCACGACCACCGGGAGGAACGATGACGACCGGATCGGTCAGCCCGCGCCGCGCGGACACGCGGCGCAACCACGAGCGCATCCTCGCCGCCGCGGCGGCCTCGCTGGCCGACACGGGCGAGGTCTCGTTCAACGCGATCGCCAAGCAGGCCGAGGTCGGCGTCGGCACGGTCTACCGGCACTTCCCGACGCCGGAGTCGCTGATCCTGGCGGTCTACCGGCGCGAGGTCCGGCACATCGTGGAAGTCGTGCCGGTGCTGCTGGAGAAGCACGCCCCGGACCAAGCCTTCCGGGTCTGGGTGACCGACCACGTCGCCCACTACATGATGACGAAGAAGGGGCTGGCCGACGCGCTGCGGACCGCGACGGCGTTCCGGGGCGAGCTGCCGGGCGACGCCTACGAGGACATGCTCGGCGCGGTGTCGGCGATGCTCGGAGCCAACGTGGCGGCCGGCACGGTCCGGCCGGGCCTGACCCCGGTGCTGGTCATGCGGGGACTGGGCGGCCTGCTGTGGCTCGACCCGGACGGGGATTGGAAGGGCGATGCGGCGGAGCTCGCCGATCTGCTCTGGCACGGGATGGCCGCGCAGCCGGGCTAGGCTTCGCCGTCGAGGTGGACGGTCACGGTGACCCGGCCCTTCGCATCGCGGCGCGCGACCGCGTGCCCGGTGCGGCCGGTGTCGCCGAGTTCGAGGGTGAGCGGGGCGCCGTCACCGGTGAAGTTGCGCCACCACGACTTGGCATCGGGCATCTGCACGCCGATGGTGACGACCTCGCCCGCGCGCCGATAGGCGACCGGAGTGCTGAAGGTGCGCCCCGACCGCCGGCCCGTGTAGGTGATCTCGGTGAGGTGCCGGCGGACCATCGGCCCCCAGCGCGGCGACGTCCGGAGCGCGCCGACGCAGGTGTTGAAGCGGTTGACGGCGTTCTTCGGGAAGGGGACTCGGTATCCCACAGCGGCCTCCTTCGGCAGGCTGCCGCCACGGTACCGGAAAACGGAGAAGAATGTTCCGGTTGTGGCCGCCGTGGGTAGACGTGGAGCGGTGTTGGCAGCTTCCGCCGGGCGTGGAACGCACCTTCGCCTGCTGAGGCTTCCGAACGACCGAGCCGACGTGCGCCGAGCAGACTTCAGCCGCAATCCAACCGGGCCCCGGCTAGGGCGTGTCTGGCAATGTCTTGGTCCAGGTGATCACGGTGTGGAGGATGACTGCTGATCGGTAGACGATGGCGAGCTTGTCGTAGCGAGTGGCCCGGCCACGCCACTGTTTGAGCAGGTTGAACCGTCGTTCGACGACGTGCGACCGTGGTAGTCAACCGCGTCGAAGGCGGGTGGTCGCTCGCCGCGGGAACCGCGGCGTTTGCGGTGCCCGGCCTGGTCAGTGGGCTCGGGGATTACTGCGGTAATGCCACGGTCGCGCAGACGTTCGCGGATCGTCCGCGAAGAGAAGGCCTTGTCGCCGCGGACACGGTCAGGCCGGGTGCGGGCTCGACCGCGTCCCTCTCGAGGGACGTACAAATGCTGCATCAGATGCGGAAACAGTGCGCCGAGCAGACTTCAGCCGCAATCCAACCGGGCCCCGGCTAGGTCACTTGGTGATCAGTTCAGAATGAGTTTGCGCAGGCAGATGATCGAGCACACCAGACTGAGGATGGCTTGGTGGAGGTCGGCTCTTCGTTCGGTCAGGCGAAGGTGCCTTCGGGCGGCCAGCGGACTTTGCCCAGGCCGGAGCCATGCTCGACGCGGCGGGCGAGGAGTGGAGCATTGCCGCGGGCGTGGATCAGGCGGCGGTACGGGCTCAGCCCGGTGTGGTCCCCCCTGTTGAGGAGAGCAGGTGAGTGGAGCCGACCAATTTGGCGGTCAGTCAGGTCGAGCAGGCCAGCGGCGCGTAGTTCGGCGAGCAGCCGCTCGTACAGTTGCCGCCAGGCACCGGCCTCGTGCCACTCGGCCGACCGCCGCCAGCAGGTGGCGCCCGAGGCTCCGAACAGGGCGGTGGGCAGTTGGTTCCCTCCGATGCCACGCCGCCCCGGATGGTGGAGGCGCCTGGGATGCACCGGGCTCAACGGTTCCGGTCGCGCCCACGAGCAAAGCCGACACGCCAGTTCATTCTGAACTGATCACTTACCGGACGGCGTCCTAGCTGGACGTGGGGAAGTTGAAGGCGGCCTCGGAGTGCGGCCAGCGGGTGGTGACCACCTTCGCGCGGGTGTAGAAGCGGACGCCCGCGGGGCCGTGGATCGGGCTGTCGCCGATGAGGGAATCCTTCCAGCCGCCGAAGGAGTAGTACGACATCGGGACCGGGATCGGCACGTTGACGCCGATCATGCCGACCTTCACCTCGCGCTGGAACTTGCGCGCCGCTTCGCCGCTGGCGGTGAAGACGGCGGTGCCGTTGCCGTAGGGGTTGGCGTTGATGACGGCGATCGCCTCGTCGAGCGTTCCGGCGCGGACGATCGCCAGCACCGGGCCGAAGATCTCCTCGCGGTAGGCGTCCATTTCGGGGGTGACGGCGTCCAGCAGGGACGGGCCGACGAAGAAGCCTTCCTCGTGGCCTTCGACTTTCAGGTCGCGGCCGTCGACGACGACCTTCGCGCCCTGCTCCGCGCCGCGGGCGACGGAGTGCACCACGCGCTCGCGGGCGGCCTCGGTGACGACCGGTCCCATGTCGCTGGCCGGGTCGGTGCCGGGGCCGACCTTCACCTCGTGGGCCTTGCGTTCGAGGATCTCCACCAGCTTGTCGCCCGCCGATCCGACGGCGACGCCGACGGAAATCGCCATGCACCGCTGGCCGGCCGAGCCGAACGCGGCGGCGGTGAGGTGGTCGGCGGCGTACTCGAGGTCGGCGTCGGGCAGGACGACCGCGTGATTCTTGGCGCCGCCGAGGGCTTGGACGCGCTTGCCCGCCGCGGTGCCGCGTTCGTGGACGTACTTGGCGATGGGTGTCGAGCCGACGAAGGACACCGCCGCGATGCCGGGGTGGTCGAGGATCGCGTCGACCGCGGTCTTGTCGCCGTGCACGACGTTGAAGACGCCGTCGGGCAACCCGGCTTCGGCGTACAGCCGCGCGACGAAGTTCGAGGCCGACGGGTCGCGTTCGCTCGGCTTGAGGACGAAGGTGTTGCCGGTGGCGATGGCGATCGGGTGCATCCACAGCGGCACCATGATCGGGAAGTTGAACGGGGTGATCCCGGCGACCACGCCCAGGGGCTGGCGGAAGTCGTGCACGTCGACGTCGCGGGAGACCTGGTCGGAGAAGCTGCCCTTGAGCGCGTCGGCGATGCCGCAGGCGTACTCGACGACCTCGCGGCCGCGGACGATCTCGCCGCGGGCGTCCTCGATCACCTTGCCGTGTTCGGCGGAGATGATGCGGGCGAGCTCGTCTTCGTGCCGCACCAGCAGCTCGCGGAAGGCGAACATGACCTTGGTGCGCTGGGACAGCGAGGAACTGCCCCAGGACTCGAAGGCCTTGCCCGCGGCCGTGACCGCGGTGTCCACATCGGACGCTTCGGCGAGGAGAACCGACGCTTGCCGCTGCCCGGTGGCCGGGTCGTAGACCGGCGCCGTGCGGGTCGAGCCCGCCGGTGTCGCGGTGCCGTTGATCCAGTGTTCGATGGTGTGCACGGGGTTCCTCCGGGTAGTGGCGCCGGTGCGGTGGGGCGGGTTCACAGCAGGCCCACCGCGGTGTCGACGGCCTTGGCGACGTCGCCGTCGTGGGGGTAGAGCAGCGACCGGCCGACGACCAGGCCCTGCACGGTCGGCTGGGTCAGGGCCCGCTGCCAGGCGGCGAAGGCCGCGTCCGGGTCCTTCACCTCGCCGCCGAGCAGGACGGCCGGCAGCGTCGAGGACGCGAGGACGCGTTCCATGTCGTCCACGACCGGGAGCTTGAGCCACGTGTAGGCCGACGAGCGGCCGAGGCCGGCGGCGATCGTGATCGACTTGATGACGGCGTCGGGGGAGAGGTCGTTCTGCACGCGCCCGTCGGCCCACCTCGACAGGAACGGCTCGACCAGCGCCATCAGCTTGCGGTCGGCCAGGTCGTTGACCGCCTTCGCGGTGTTCTCCAGGACGCTGGGCGTGGCCGGGTCCTCCAGGCAGATCCGGGTCAGCGTCTTGCCGCCGTCGAAGCGCATCCGCTCGATCGCTTCGGCGTCGTAGCAGGCGAAGCGATCGTCGATCTCGAAGCTCGCCCCGGCCAGGCCGGTGCGGTTCATCGACCCGATCACCGTCTTGCCGTCGAGCACGCCGAGCAGCAGCAGGTCGTCGATGACGTCCGCGGTCGCCAGCACGCCGGTGACGCCCGGGCGTTCCAGCGCCAGGCACAGCCGCTCCAGCAGCTCGCCGCGGTCGGCCATCGCCGACGGGTTGCCGCCCACCGCGTTCGCGCCGCGGGCGGGGTGGTCCGCCGCGATGATCATGGTGCGGCCCTTGTCGTTGAAGGGCGACCCCGCGCGGATGCGGTTCGCGGCCGCCTCGGCGATCGCTCCCGGGTCGTGCACGCGCCGGGCGACGATGCGCCGCACCACGTCGGTCACAGGTCCGCTCCCCGCTGTTGCCCGGACACGCCCTTCGTGCCCCTGTCGCCGACGATTCCAGCGCAGGAAGACTTTGTCAAGACATATGGACAACACGTCATCCCAACAGGTGGCGCGGAGGCGGTAGGCTTCGCGGATGAGCAAGCCGGACGTGATCTTCCCGGCCTGGGACGCGGGGCGTGAGATCGTCCTGGATCCGGGCAGCCCCGAGCCGTTGTACTTCCAGGTGTCCCGGCAGCTGCACGCCGCGATCGAGGACGGCAGGCTGCCGGCGGGGGCGCGGCTGGGCAACGAGGTCGACCTCGCCGCGAAGCTGCGCCTGTCGCGGCCGACGATCCGCCAGGCGATCCAGACGCTGGTCAACCAGGGCCTGCTCGTGCGGCGGCGCGGGATCGGCACGCAGGTCGTCCGCACGAAGGTCGCCCGGCCGCTGCGGCTGAGCAGCCTGTTCGACGACCTCGCCGGGCTGGGCGGCAAGCCGGAGTCGGCGGTGCTGGTCAACCGGGTCGAGGAGGCCGGCGCCGAGGTGGCCGAGCTGCTCGAAGCGCCCGGGCTGACGCACGTGCGGCGGCTGAAGCGGCTCCGCTCGACCGATGGCGAGCCGCTCGCCCTGATGAACAACTACCTGCCCGACGGCGTTCTCGATGCCGACGACGACGAGCTGCGCGAGCGCGGGCTCTACCAGCTCCTGCGGTCGGCGGGGGTGCGGCTGCACGCGGCCGAGCAGAACATCGGCGCCCGGCTCGCGACCGAAGAGGACGCGGAACTGCTGCGGGAGGAGCCGGGTGCGGCGTTGCTCACGATGCAGCGCACGACCTACGACGACTCCGGCCGGGTGGTCGAGTACGGGTGGCACGTGTACCGGGCGTCCCGGTACACGTTCAACCTTTCGCTGACCAACGGGCTTCAATGAGTCAGGCGGCCGTCAACCGTGCCTGCCCGCGGCAACCCCTCGTTCTTCCCGGACTCCCGCCTTCGTCGTGAGCTTGCCGTCGACGGCGACGCCGTGCGCTTTCCCCGGCGTGGCCGCGGGCCGGTCCGCCGGGGCACCGGCCGCGACGGCGAGCGCGAGGAGCCCCGCCGCCGCGAGCCGGGCGATCAGCGGCGGCGCCACCGCAGCACCTTCCGGGCCGCCGAATACACCAGGCCCGCCGCCAGCACCCAGGGACCGGCGACGATGATCGGGTCCGCCAGGTGGTGCTTGACGTCCGCGCGGTTCTTCCCCGCCCGCGAAGAAAAACCGTGCCGGGTGAACTCGCTCAGCACGCCGGTCTCGGTGACCGGGTTGTCCGGGCGGAGCGTGGCGAACGAGCGCAGGTGGCTCTCCCAGGCGTCCACCCGGTCGGCGGCCAGCAGGAGCAGCCAGTGCGCGGCCCGCCCTTCGCTGTACTTCCGGTAGGAAAACCGGCGCAGGACACCGGAAAGTCCCTTCGGGGGACAGGACGTCCCGAAGACCGGGGTCAGGAACTCGTGCTCGATCGAGCGTTCCCGCGGCCATTTCTCCGGCTGCCGCTCGGGAAACTCCCAGTGGGCGCCGGTCTTGTCCTCCTGCCACCGCAGCTTCGGCACCGACGGCCGGTCCTTCGGGTCCAGGTCAGCGCCCCAGCCCGGGATCCGCGCGCGCAGGCTGTCGCTCGACTCGGCGATCGGCGGCCGCTCCGACGTGTAGGTCATGGTCGTTCCTTCCTCAGCCGGCGTTCGGGACGATGAGCGGCTTGATGCAGCCGTCCAGCTTGGCGGAGAAGATGTGGTAGCCCTCGGCGATGTGCTCGAGCGGGATCCGGTGGGTGACGATGTCGCTCGGCTTGAGGTAGCCGTTGCGGATGTGCTCGAACAGCCGCGGCCACTGCCGCTTCACCGGGCACTGGTTCATCCGCAGCGTGAGGCCCTTGTTCATCGCGTCGCCGAACTTGACGGCGCTGAACATCGGGCCGTAGGCGCCCATCACCGAGATCGTGCCGCCCTTGCGGACGCCGTCGATGCACCAGTTGAGCGCCACCGGGGAGCCGCCCTGCAGCTTCAGCTTGGCCGAGGTGACGTGCTGGGTGAGGTTGCCGTCGGCCTCCGCGCCCACCGCGTCGATGGCGACGTCGGCGCCGAGGTGATCGGTGAGCTTCTTGAGGTGTACGACGATGTCGTCGTACTCGGTGAAGTTGTAGGTCTCGGCGTGGGCGAAGGTGCGCGCCTTCTCCAGCCGGTTCTCCAGGTGGTCGATGACGATCACCCGGCCCGCGCCCATCAGCCACGCCGACTTCGCCGCGAACAGGCCCACCGGCCCGGCCCCGAACACCACCACGACGTCGCCCTCGGCGATTTCGCCGAGCTGGGCGCCGAAGTAGCCGGTGGCGAGCGCGTCGGTGAGCAGGACGGCGTCTTCGTCGTCCAGCCAGTCCGGGATCACCGTGGGCCCCACGTCGGCGAACGGCACCCGGACGAACTCGGCCTGCCCGCCGTCGTACCCGCCGCAGGTGTGGGAGTAGCCGTAGATGCCGCCGACGGCGGTGGCGTTCGGGTTGACGTTGTGGCAGTTGGAATACAACCCCCGCGCGCAGAACCAGCACGTCCCGCAGAAGACGTTGAACGGCACCATGACGCGGTCGCCACGCTGCAGGTTCCGCACGCCGGAGCCGACTTCCTCGACCACGCCGATGAACTCGTGGCCGAAGGTCATGCCGACCCGCGTGTCCGGCATCATCCCGTGGTACAGGTGCAGATCCGAACCGCAGATCGCGGCCAGCTCCACCCGGACGATCGCATCACCGGGATGCTCGATCGCCGGGACGTCCTTTTCTTCGACGCGGACCTTGTACGGCCCGCGGTACACCATCGCACGCACAGCGCCTCCTTCCGACGGGTCGTCGGCGCTTACCCGGGTCCGGTGGGGCTAACCGCGGCTTACGGCGCGGCGGTCCGGCGCAGCGCCAGGACGACCGTGTCGTCGGCGTGCAGCACCACGTCGTGCATCCGGGTCACCAGCTCGCGCGGCAGGCCCGCCACCGGCCGGCTCCGGTGGGCCTCCGCCAGCTTCAACAGCCGGGCCTGGCCTTCGTCGACGTCCTTGCGGCTCTCCACCAGGCCGTCCGTGTAGAGCAGCACCGTGTCGCCCTCGGCCAGGACCACGTCGACCAGCTCGCGGCTGCCCGGGTCGGGGAAGCCGACCCCGCGGCCCGGCACCGGCGCCGGCAGCAGCCGCGCCGGCTCGGCCGCCGTGACCAGCACCGGCTCCGGGTGGCCGCCGTTCGCGAACCGGGTGCGGCCCGTCGCCGGGTCCATCCGGGCCAGCAGGACCGTGGCCATCAGGCCCGGTTCGATCGCCGCCAGGGTGTGGGACGCGTGCGCGATCAGGTCGCGGAACGGGTGGCCCTCCAGGGCGAGCGTGCGGATGGCGTGCGTGACCGTCAGGGCGTGCCGGGTCGAGGTGACACCGTGGCCGACCGCGTCGACCAGGGTCACGTGGACGTGGCCGTCGGGAAGCACGAACCAGTCGTACAGGTCGCCGCCGGTCGGGGAGTCCTGGTCGGTCGGCGAATAGTGGACGGCCAGCTCCAGGCCCGGCACCACCGGCGGCCGCGGGCGCAGCGCGTCCTCCAGCTCGCGGAAGATGGCCGCGTGCGCCCGGCGGAGCTGCTCGTCGCGCTGTTCGAGCTCGACGTACATCGCCAGCACGCCGCTGTTGGTCTCCGCGATCTCGTGCTTGAGGTTCCGCTGTTCGTGCGCGAGGGTGTCGGCCCGGGCCACCAGCGCCAGCATCTCTTCGCGCGTCGCCCGGTCGTCGTCGGGGTCGGCCGGGGCCGCCGGTCCGCCGCCGGTGAGGTGCCAGGTCAGCGTCCGGCCGTCGCCGCGCTCGGGCAGCAGCGGCAGGGCGTTGCGGCTGCCCTGGCTGACGGCGTGGTCGAGCTGCACGGTGACGGCGAGCCGCCGGTCCGACGCCGCCGTCGCCACGTCCACCGTTTCACCCGCGGTGAGGGCGGGCTCGGCGAGCAGCGTGACGGCGAGGACCAGCCGCCCGCGGTCGTCGGCGGGCACGCCGGCCTCGGTGCAGGCCGTGCGGAGGCGCCGCCGGATCCGGGCCAGGTCGGGGCGCATCAGGCGGACCGGTCCGCGCTGAGGGCGAGCATCGCCGCGTCGTCGCGGGCGTTCCGGTGCCGGTGGGCGAGGTCCGCGGCGAGCAGCAGCAGGTCCGGGGCCCGGCCGGGGACGCGCCAGCCGGTGCCGACGCCGTCGGTGTGCAGGACGACGACGTCCTCGTCGGCCAGCGTCAGGTGCCGCACCGGCGCCGAGGGCAGGGTGAACCCGACGATGCCGGGGGTGCTGAGCAGCAGCCGGGACGGCCCGGCGCCGAGGCTCGCGCCGCTGACGTTGCCGACGCCGCAGAACTCGAGCCGCCGCGGCGCGATCCGCACGAGCGCGACCGCCGCGCCGCGGGTCGTGCGCAGCGCGCGGTGCATGTTCGTCAGCTGGTGGGACAGCGGGCGGTCCGGGTTTTCGGTGAACACGCGCAGCGCGGCGTCCGCGGCTTCGGCGGCGTCGGGACCGTGGCCGAGCCCGTCGGCGACGACGGCGGTCCGGCTGCCGGTGACGTCGGCCAGCGCGACGGCGTCACCGCAGTACTCCTCGCCGTCGCGCGGCAGGCGGAAGTGCCCGATCGCGCGGCGGGGCGGTGGCACGGCGGGGTCGAGCAGGCGCGCGGCGGCGAGGGTCCCGGCCGTGGGCGAGGACGTGATCCGGAACTCGGCCGCCATCCGCTTCACCGCGCCGAGGCCGGTGCCCATCGTGGCGGTGGTCGTGTTGCCGTCGAGCAGCCAGTGGTCGAGGTCGGTCATGCCGGGGCCGTCGTCGGCGGCCAGCACGTCGACGCCACGCCCGGTGAGCGTGAGCTGTAAGAACACCGAGCCGCCGCCGGTGTGCTTGTCGATGTTGCCGGCGAGCTCGGCCGCCACCACCGCGGCGCGGTCGGCGAGCACACCCGCGAACCCGGCTTCGCGCGCGGTTTCGCGGGCGACGCGGGCGGCGGCGTACCCGGCGCTCGGGTGGTCGACGCGGATCTGGCGCGTCAGGCCGGCGATGGTCGCGGTCATGGCTTCCAGCGCACGACGGTGACGGTGGTGCCACGGCCGGGCGCGGTGTCGAGGTCGAACTCGTCGACCAGCCGCCGGGTGCCGCCGAGGCCGTGCCCGAGCCCCGCGCCGGTGCTGAAGCCGTCGGTCATCGCCTGCTCGACGTCGGCGATCCCGGGCCCCTCGTCGCGCACCCGGAGCCGGAGCCCGAGCCGCCCGCCCGGGTCCCGCACGGCTTCGACGGTCATGGTGCCGCCCCCGCCGTGGATGTAGGCGTTGCGGACCAGCTCGCTGGCCGCGGTCACGATCTTCGTCTGGTCGACGATGGTGAACCCGGCGGCGACCGCGGCCGCCCGCACCGCGTGCCGGGCCGCGAGGAGGTCCTCCTCCACCCGGACCGGGTGCTCGCCGGACGGGATGGTCCGTTCGTCAGGAAGCATGGGGCGCTTCTCCGGCGGGGCGGCGCCAGCCCAGCAGCTCCATCGCCTGTTCCGCGTTGAGGGCGGTCTGCACGCCGGTCAGCTGGAGCCCGAGCTCGGTCAGCGTCAGCGCGACGGCCGGGCGCATCCCCGCCACGATCATCCGCGTGCCGAGCAGCCGCCCGGTGCCGGCCAGCTGCATGAGCACCCGGGCGATGAACGAGTCGATGATCTCCAGCCGGGAGATGTCGACGATGACGCCGCGGATGCTCTCGTTCGCGATCCGCGTGGTCAGCTCGTCGGTGAACGCGAGCGCGGTCTTGTCGTCCAGGTCGCTCAGCAGCCCGCCGAGCAGGATGTCGCCGAGCCGCAGGATCGGCACGCCGGTGTTCACCCGGTCACCGCCCCCGGGCGGCCGTTGTCGCCGAGCAGCTGCATCGCGGTCGCCAGCGCGTCGGCCAGCGAGCCGCGGGTGACGATGTGCGAGAGGTCGATGCCCAGCTGGGTGATCGTCTGGGCGATCGACGGCCGGATGCCGCTGATCACGCATTCCGCGCCCATCAGCCGGACCGCGCTGACGGTCTGCAGCAGGTGCTGCGCGACCGCGGTGTCGACGGTCGGGACGCCGGTGATGTCGATGATCGCCACCCGCGCCTCGTTGGCCTGGATCGACTCCAGGAGGTTGTTCATCACGACCTGGGTCCGGGCGCTGTCGAGCGTGCCGATCAGCGGCACCGCGAGGACGTGGCGCCACAGCCGCACGACCGGCGTGGACAGCTCGAGCATCTGGCTGTGCTGCTCGCGGATGATCCGCTCGCGACCGGCGGAGTAGACCTCGAACGTCAGCACGCCCGCGCTGTCGAGCAGTTCGTTGACCAGCAGCGCGGCCCGGTAGCGCAGCGCGGAATCGTCGGTGTGCCGCTCGATCGCGCTCAGCATCGTGCGCTTGAGCGCGAGGATCGCCATGGCGGTGGCCGACGGCTGGGCGCCCGCGCGGGCCCGGCGCTCCGACAGCGACGTCAGCGCGTCCCGCACCGCGGGATCCTGGTCGACGATCCGGGACACCGGGAGCGTGCCGCCCAGCGCGGCCCGGAGGGCCTCCAGCAGTTCGACGGCCTCGCGCCGCAGCTCCTGCCCGGTCCGGTCGCCTTCGCGCGGCTCCTGCCCGGCCCAGTCGCGGGCCAGCGTGGCCCGGTCTTCTTCCAGCATGCGCGCCAAGACCGTGCGGACCTGGCTGTCGTCCGTGCCCAGCACCGACTTCTCCTCCGGTGTTCGGGGCGCGCTCTGCTGTACGCCGGCCTGATTATTGCCATATAACAACAGTTGTATCAGGAATGCAAATCCGGGGGGTCCCCGGCCGCCTCCGCGAGGGCCCGGTACTCCTGCAGCCCGGCGGCCAGTGCGGTCCGGCCCGCGGGGCTCATCTTCGCCACCAGCGCCTCGACCCGGTCCCGCCGTCGCGCCCGCAGGTCCTGCAGGTAGGCGCGCCCGCGGTCGGACAGCCGCAGCGTCAGCTCCCGCCGGCTGCGCGCGCTGGGCAGGCGTTCGAGGAACCCGACCGCCTCCAGCCGGTCGCAGAGCCTGCTGACCAGTGGCGGCGTAGAGCCCAGCTGCTCGGCCAGCTGCCGCAGGTTGACCCCGTCGTGGCGATCCAGCGCGACGACCGCGCGCAGCTGCGACACCGACAGCGGACGCGGCGACACGTCCCGCTCGCCCTCGACCACCGCCTCCAGGAGGCGGGCGAGCTCCGACACGGCAGCCGTCCCGTCCAGGCCGGGCTGCTCGCGGGATCGATCCACGGCGTCCACTCTGGCATCCCTATGCTGAACCGGCAGCACAGCTCACGCGACTCGCCGTGGACCGGCGCGCCGGAGCGGCGCAGACTCGACAGAACCGACCCGGCGCCGGCGCGGGCGGGCCCGTGAGCAGGAGGCAGGCGTTGGACAGATCCCTGGCGGTGGAACGTCTCCTTCGTGACGTACCGCCGCACGACCTGCCCCGTGCCCTGCGCTCGGGCCTCGGCGAGCACTTCGGCACGCTGGCGGTCGAGCTGCTGATGGCCGACTACGCACTGACGGAACTCTGCCAGGTGGGCGAGCAGCCCTACACGGCGGAGCCGATTCCGGTCGACGGCACGCCCCCGGGGGCGGCGTTCCTCGCCCAGGCGGCGACGTTCACCCACGACGGCGACCAGGTCACCGGCTTCCTGCCGGTCAGCGTCCGCGGCGACCGGCTCGGCGTGCTGGCCGTCACCCTCCCCGGCGAACCCGAACCGCCGGTGTGGGCCGAGCTCCAGCGGTTCGCCGAAGCGGTGGCCCACGAGCTGTTCGTCGCCGATCGGGACACCGACCTCTACATCCAGGCGCGGCGGTCTTCGCGGCTGACGCTGGCCGCGGAAATGCAGTGGCAGCTACTGCCCGGGCGGGCCTGCACCCGCGCCGAATTCGCGCTCGGCGGCCAGCTGGAGCCCGCCTACGCCATCTACGGGGACTGCTTCGACTGGTCGGCGTCCGCCCGGAAGCTCGCGGTCACGCTGATCAACGGCATGGGGGAGGGCAGCGAAGCGGCGCTGCTGACGAATCTCGCGGTGAACGCGCTGCGCAACGCCCGGCGCGCCGGGATCCCGCTCGACGCGCAGGCCGAACTCGCCGACCAGGCGCTCTACGCGCACTACCGCGGCGCCGAGCACGTGGCCGCGCTGCTGCTGGAGTTCGACCTCGGCACCGGTGCGGTCGCCGTGGTCGACGCCGGCTCGCCGCGGCTCTGGCGGCTGCGGGACGGGAAGGCGGAGCGGATCCTCTTCGACGAACAGCTCCCGCTCGGCACGTTCGACGGCACGATCTACACGGTGGAGGGCTTCCAGGCGGCCGACGGTGATCGGTTCGTCTTCGTCAGCGACGGCGTCTACAACGCGCTCGGCCCGCACGGCGAGCGCTACGGGGATCGCGAGCTCGCCGAAGCGGTGACGGCGACGGCGGAACTGCCGGCGGCCCACGTGCCGGGCGCGGTGCTGCGGGAGCTGTCCACCCGCCGCCACGGCAGCCAGGCCGAGGACGACGCGATGGTGGTGTGCCTCGACTGGTTCGGCTCGACGCCGTTGTCCGGCACCGGGATCGGGCCGGCGGTGACCGTGCGGCGGACCGAAGCGGACGGGTAGCGACGGCTCGGGATTCAGGCGGCCGCCGAGGGCTGCCGCTCGCGGGGGACCGTCCGTCCCGCGGTGGTGACGGCGGCGAGCACTTCGTCCGCGTCGAGGGCCGGGTCCCACAGCGCGCAGCCGGCGACGTGGGCCAGCTTGCGCCGCCGGTGCTGCGGGGTGTCGGTGAGGGCGACCTCGGTCGGGCGGCCCTTCTTGACCGCGTGGACCGCCCGGGTCACGAGGATCGCCTCCTGGCGGGTGGTGCCGAGTTCCGCGGCCGCGGCGAAGATCCGCTCCGCCGCGGCGCGCGCCTGGTCGTTCATCGGGCCGCCCGTCAGGCCCGGATTTCCTTGCGGTCGGACCGGTCGCCGCCGATTTCGATGCGGCGCGGCTTGGCCTTCTCGGCGACCGGGATGCGCAGCGTCAGCACGCCTGCCTCGTAGTCGGCGGCGATGCGGTCGGTGTCGAGGCCGTCGCCGAGGAACAACTGGCGGGAGAAGACGCCCAGCGGCCGTTCGGAGACGTGCATCTCGACGTCGTCCCCGCCGGGGAGTGGGCGGCGCTCGGCCTTGACCGTCAGCACGTTGCGCTCGATGTCGAGGTCGATGGCGTCCGGGGCGACGCCCGGCAGGTCGAAGCAGACCACGAACTCGTCGCCGGCGCGGTAGGCGTCCATCGGCATCGCGGCCGGCTTCGACCAGGTTCCGGCGGTGCCGAGGACCTGCTGGGTGAGGCGGTCCAGCTCACGGAACGGGTCGGTGCGCATCAACATCGGTGTCCTCCTTCTGGCTTCGACGGTGGGTGTCAACACGCACTACCGTTCTAGCATGTCATCCAAACGATGACAAGTAGCAAGTCATCATCAAGATGACAGAATGATCCGCGTGGCGCCGGGAACACGGGAGGGAGATCCATTCCCGTACCCGAGGAGCCACCGTGTCGCAGCAGCCCGCTCAGCAGCAGACCCCGCCCGGGACCACCGCCGCGATGACACCGCGGCCCGACCACGGCGAACACACCTACCGCGGCTCCGGCAAGCTGACCGGCAAGGCGGCGCTCATCACCGGGGCGGACAGCGGCATCGGCCGCGCGGTCGCGATCGCGTACGCGCGCGAAGGGGCCGACGTGCTGATCTCCTACCTCGACGAGCACGAAGACGCCGAAGAGACGCGGCGCTGGGTCGAAGAGGCCGGGCGCAAGGCCGTCGTCGTGCCCGGTGACGTCGCCGACCCGGCGCACTGCCGGGCCCTGGTCGCCCGCGCGGTGGAGGAGTTCGGCCGGCTCGACGTCCTGGTGAACAACGCCGCCTTCCAGATGAGCCACGAAACCCTGGAAGAGATCCCGGACGAGGAGTGGGACCGCACCCTCGCCATCAACCTCAGCGCGTTCTTCCACCTCACCAAGGCGGCGGTGCCGCACATGAAACCGGGGGCGTCGATCATCGGCAGCTCCTCGGTGAACTCCGACAACCCGACCCCGCAGCTGCTGCCCTACGACGTGACGAAGGCGGGCATCGCCAACATGACCGCGGCCCTGGCGCAGCTGCTCGGGCCGAAGGGCATCCGGGCCAACAGCGTCGCGCCGGGGCCGATCTGGACGCCGCTGATCCCGGCCACCATGCCGGAGGAGCAGGTGAAGTCCTTCGGCGAGCAGGTGCCGCTGGGCCGCGCCGGCCAGCCGGCCGAGCTGGCGCCGGTGTACGTGCTGCTGGCCTCCGACGACGGCAGTTACGTGTCCGGGGCCCGCGTCGCGGTGACGGGTGGCGTGCCGATCCTCTGAGTCCCGGACCGCACAGGCCGGAAAGCCGCCGGAGCCCCCCGGCCCCGGCGGCTTTCCGGTGCTCAGCGCCGCCCGGCGACGCGCGCCGGAGCGGCGGGCCCGGGTCAGCGGCCGCGGGGGTCCTCGCTTTCGCCCTGCTCGGCGGGCTGGGTGGCGGCGGCCACGACCTCCGCCGGCGACGCCTTGTCACCGGGGTGGCCCCGGGTCACGTGACCTTCGGCGCGCATCCGCTCGACCATGTGCGGGTAGTGCAGCTCGAACGCCGGGCGCTCGGACCGGATGCGGGGCAGCGCGAGGAAGTTGTGCCGGGGTGGCGGGCTGGTGGTCGCCCACTCGAGCGAGTTGCCGTAGCCCCACGGGTCGTCGACCGCGATCGGTTCCCCGTAGCGGTAGCTCTTGAAGACGTTCCAGATGAACGGCAGCACCGAAAGGCCCAGCACGAACGCGCCGATCGTGGACACCATGTGCATCCAGGTGAAGCCGTCGCTGGAGAGGTAGTCGGCGTAGCGGCGCGGCATGCCCGCGTCGCCGAGCCAGTGCTGGATGAGGAACGTCGTGTGGAAGCCGATGAACGTCGTCCAGAAGTGCCACTTCGCCAGGCGTTCGTCGAGCATCCGGCCGGTGATCTTGGGAAACCAGAAGTAGATGCCGGCGAAGGTCGCGAAGACGATCGTGCCGAAGAGCACGTAGTGGAAGTGGGCGACGACGAAGTAGCTGTCGTGGATGTGGAAGTCCAGCGGCGGGGACGCGAGGATGACCCCGGTCAGCCCGCCGAGCAGGAAGGTCACCATGAAGCCGACCGACCACAGCATCGGCGACTCGAACGTGATCGCGCCCTTCCACATCGTGCCGATCCAGTTGAAGAACTTGATCCCGGTGGGCACCGCGATGAGGAACGTCATGATCGAGAAGAACGGCAGCAGCACGGCGCCGGTGGCGAACATGTGGTGCGCCCACACGACCGCCGACAGCCCGGTGATGCCGATGGTCGCGAACACCATGAGCTTGTAGCCGAACAGCGGTTTCCGGCTGAACACCGGGATGATCTCGGTGACGATCCCGAAGTACGGCAATGCGACCACGTACACCTCGGGGTGGCCGAAGAACCAGAAGAGGTGCTGCCACAGGATCGCGCCGCCGTTCTCCGGGTCGAACACGTGCGCGCCGAGGTGCCGGTCGGCCAGGAGCGCGAACAGCGCCGCGGTGAGGATGGGGAACGCGAGCAGGATGAGGATCGAGGTGAACAGGATGTTCCAGGTGAAGATCGGCATCCGCCACATGAGCATCCCGGGACAGCGCAGGCACACCACGGTCGTGATCATGTTGACCGCGCCGAGGATGGTGCCGAGACCGGTGACGATCAGCCCGGTGATCCACAGGTCCCCGCCGACGCCGGGGGAGTGGATGGCGCTGGACAGCGGCGTGTAGGCGGTCCAGCCGAAGTCGGGCGGGCCGCCGGGCGTGGCGTAGGCGGAGAGCACGATCGTGCCGCCGAACAGGTACAGCCAGTAGGAGAACGCGTTGAGCCGCGGGAACGCCACGTCCGGGGAGCCGATCTGCAGCGGCAGGACGAAGTTGGCGAACCCGAACAGGTTCGGCGTGGCGTAGAGCAGCAGCATGATCGTGCCGTGCATGGTGAAGAGCTGGTTGTACTGCTCCGGCGACAGGAACTGCAGGCCGGGCCGGGCCAGCTCGCCCCGCATGAGCAGGGCGGTCAGGCCGCCGACCAGGAAGAACGCGAACGACGTCGTCAGGTAGAGCACGCCGATCGTCTTGTGGTCGGTGGTGCGGATCGTGTTGAGGAGGGTCGCGCCCTTGGCGCCCCGCCACACCGGCCGGTGGGGGATCGGAGCCGGGCGCGTCACCGTGTCGGTCATCGGACTCCCACCTGCTGCGGCCGGGGAACGGGCTGTTCACGCGCGCGTACCCCGGTCCGGGCGGGGATACACACGGGGTCGGTACCTGTTTTCGGGGGCCGGCCGTCCCCTTCGGTGCACGCGGGGTAGCCGGATCGCCGACCGCCGCGATCCGGCTACCCCGCGTGCCGGGGTTACGCCTCCTGGTCCTTCGTGCGCAGCAGCACGGTCAGCGATCGGCCGGCGACGACCAGCTCGCCGTGCCCGGGGATCGTGCGCGGGGTCGCGAGCTGGTCGCCCGCCACGCCGCCGACCAGGATGCCGCCCACGGCCCGGTGGAACACCTCGCCCGTGGCCGAGTCCAGCACGATCGCCCACTCCTCGCCGTATTCGCCGTCCGGCACCGTCATCGTGATGTCGTCGTCGTGGGCGTTGAAGCAGAGCAGGAAGGAGTCGTCCACCACGCGCTCTCCGCGGGCGTCGAGGTCGGGGATCGCCGTTCCGTTGAGGAAGACCATGATGCTGCGGCCGAAGCCCGCCTCCCAGTCGTGGTCGGTCATCTCGTCGCCCGCCGGGGTGAACCAGGCGATGTCGCGCAGCTCGTCGCCGCGGCGGATCGGGCGGCCGGCGAAGAAGCGGCGGCGGCGGAACACCGGGTGCTGGTGGCGCAGATCCACCACCGCCGAGGTGAACTCGAACAGCTCCCGGTGGCGCTCCAGCAGTGACCAGTCCACCCAGGACAGCTCGTTGTCCTGGCAGTAGGCGTTGTTGTTGCCCTGCTGGGTGCGCCCGAACTCGTCGCCGTGCAGGAGCATCGGCACGCCCTGCGACAGCAGCAGGGTGGCGATCAGGTTCCGGCGCTGGCGGGCGCGCAGGTCGAGGACCTTCTCGTCCTCGGTCGGGCCTTCCGCGCCGCAGTTCCACGACCGGTTGTCGTCGGCGCCGTCGCGGCCGTCCTCGCCGTTGGCCTCGTTGTGCTTTTCGTTGTAGGACACCAGGTCGTTCAGGGTGAAGCCGTCGTGCGCGGTGACGAAGTTGATCGACGCGAACGGGCGGCGGCCGTCGTTCTGGTAGAGGTCCGACGAGCCGGTGATCCGGGAGGCGAACTCGCCCAGCGTCGAGGGCTCGCCGCGCCAGAAGTCGCGGACGGTGTCGCGGTAGGCGCCGTTCCACTCGGTCCACAGCGGCGGGAAGTTGCCGACCTGGTAGCCACCCGGACCGACGTCCCAGGGCTCGGCGATCAGCTTCACCTGGCTCACCACGGGGTCCTGCTGCACCAGGTCGAAGAACGTGGCCAGCCGGTCGACGTCGTAGAACTCGCGGGCGAGGGTGGCGGCGAGGTCGAACCGGAAGCCGTCGACGTGCATCTCCGTCACCCAGTACCGCAGCGAGTCCATGATCAGCTGCAGGGTGTGCGGCTGGCGCACGTTGAGCGAGTTCCCGGTGCCGGTGTAGTCCATGTAGTACTGCGGGTCGTTCTCGACCAGCCGGTAGTAGGCCTGGTTGTCGATGCCGCGCATGGACAGGGTCGGCCCGAGGTGGTTGCCCTCGGCCGTGTGGTTGTAGACGACGTCGAGGATGACCTCGATGCCCGCCTCGTGCAGCGTCCGCACCATCGCTTTGAACTCGTGCACTTCACTGCCCGGGGTCTCGGGCATGATCGAAGCGGCGTACCCGTTGTGCGGCGCCAGGTAGGCGATGGTGTTGTAGCCCCAGTAGTTGGCGAGGCCGCGCTCGGTGAGGGCGTGGTCGTGCAGGAACTGGTGGACCGGCATCAGCTCGACGGCCGTGACGCCGAGGGTCTTGAGGTACTCGATCATCACCGGGTGCGCCAGCCCGGAGTACGTCCCCCGCAGCTCCTCCGGGATGTCCGGGTGGAGCTTCGTCAGCCCGCGGACGTGGGCCTCGTAGACGACGCTCTCGTTGTACGGGACCTTCGGCGGCCGGTCGTTGGCCCAGTCGAAGTACGGGTTGACGACGACCGCGCGGACGGTGTGCGCCGCCGAGTCGTCGTCGTTGCGCTCCTCGGGCCGGCCGAAGCGGTAGCCGAACACGGACTCGTCCCAGTCCACCCGGCCGGTGACGGCCTTGGCGTACGGGTCGAGCAGCAGCTTGGTGGGATTGCACCGCAGCCCGGCGGCGGGGTCGTGCGGCCCGTGGACCCGGAAGCCGTATTCCTGGCCGGGGCCGACGCCGGTCAGGTAGCCGTGGTGGACGAAGCCGTCGACCTCCGGCAGCCGGATCCGGGTCTCGGTTCCGTCCGGGGCGAACAGGCACAGGTCGACGCGGTCGGCGACCTCGGAGAAGAGCGCGAAATTGGTGCCGACGCCGTCGTAATCGGCCCCGAGCGGGTAGGGGGAACCGGGCCAAGGCTGCACTGGGCCTCCACAGGTGCGAGTGATCTCCGGCAGGAATACCCAGCCGGAGAGCGCCGGACACCGTGACGTCGCCCTCCTCACCCGGACGCACCACCCGGCGCAGGACCGCTGTGTGTTCAACGGTCCGCGCCGATTCGCCGGGTGTCAGGTCAGCTTGTTCTTGACTGCCTTGGCCTTGCCCTTCGCCGTGCCCTTGGCGTCCTGCAAGGGCGCGTAGGTGCCGAAGAGCGCCGGGTCGGGCTTCGGTGCGGTGCCCGGCCCGCCGAGGGGTTCGGGGTCCATGAGGTAGTCGATGCCGGCGTCGGTGGTCCAGCTGGCGCCCTTGGCGCCGTCGGGGCCGTCGGACAGGTGCCAGATCGTGTGGTTGTGGGTCTGGTCCTCTTCGTCGAGGAGGGCGTCGGGGACGATGTCGCCTTCGAGCCCGTCGGCCTTGAGTTCCTCGATGGCGGCGAGCCACTGCTTCTGGTGGACGGTGTCGCGGGCGAGGTTGAACTGGAGCATCGCCTTGACGCCGGGGTCGTCGGTCATGTTGTACAGCCGCGCGGTTTGCAGCCGGCCCTGGGCTTCGGCGGCGGCGTTGGCGCGGAAGTCGGCGAGCAGGTTGCCGGAGGCGATGATGTACCGGCCGTTCCACGGGTAGCCGTTGCTGTCGGCGGGCAACGCCCCACCACCGGCGACGATGGCCTGCTGGACGTCCATCCCGCCGATCGTCGCGGCCATCACCGGGTCCTTGACGGCTTCGGCGGTGACGGTGGCGGGAGCGCCTTCGAGCAGTCGTGCGACCATGGTGGCGAGCATTTCGACGTGGCCGATTTCTTCGGTCGCGGTGTCCATGATCAGGTCTTTGTACTTGCCTTCGATGCGGCAGTTCCAGCCCTGGAACAGGTACTGCATCGTCACGGTCATCTCACCGAACGCGCCGCCGATGAGCTCCTGGAGCTTGCGGGCGTAGACAGCGTCGGGCTTTTCGGGCTTGGCTTCGAACTGCAGCAACTTCGTGTGACGGAACACGAGAATTCCCTCCGTCGTCCGGGGTCGCACCGGCGGGGGCCGGCGGTCCAGGGGGCTTTCCCGGTTAGCGGAGGGTTAACCACAGGGATCACCGAAGCCCGGTGAGGATCGACAACGCCACCGTCGCTGTGGTAGTTGAACGCGGAACGTTCGATGGCGAGTGGAGCGATACGTGAGCGATCACCAGGAGCGGGTGCCGGCCTGCCGGCGGTACCAGTGCGACGAGCCGGCCCTCTGGCGGAGGATGTGCGCGGCTCACTGGGCTCGCTGGCAGAACGGGACCGACCCGCTCGACCAGCCGGGCGACGACGGCGAGTCCCCGGCACCCCGGGTGTGGCAGCCGCCGTTGCGGGAGAACAGCGTTTCGCAGCGGAAACCCGGCCGGCCCGGGTGACGCCGGTGGGGAGCCTCGCCGGGCGGCTCCCCACCGCGGCGTGGTTCAGAGCGTGCCGACGACCTCGGCCACGGTCACGCCGATCGGCGTGCTGGGGCGGCCGGTCAGGGTGCGCAGGTCGGTCGTGGTCTCGGCGAGCAACCCGTCCTTGATGTCGCCGTCGATCGCCACGATGAAGCCGACGAGCGGCTCCGGCAGGCCGGCCTGGGTGAGGACCTTGGCGTGCTCGTCGGCCGGCAGGTCGGCGTAGGTGACCTCGCGGCCGGCGGCCTTGCCGATCTCGGCGGCGAGGTCCGCGTTCGTCCAGGTGACGTCGCCGGCGAGCTCGTAGATCTTGCCCTCGTGGCCCTCGCCGGTCAGCACCGCGACCGCGGCGGCGGCGTAGTCGGCCCGGGTGGCGCTGGCGACGCGGCCGTCACCGGCGCTGCCCACGAAGCTGCCGGTCTGGGCCGCCTGCTTGATCGTGTCGGCGTAGTTCTCGTTGTACCAGTTGTTGCGCAGGATCGTGGCGGTCAGGCCGGAGGCCTCGATGAGTTCCTCGGTCGCCTTGTGCTCCGGGTTCACCGCGAGCTTCGACGTCGTCGCCCGGGATGCGCTGGTGTAGACGAGGTGGCGGACACCGGCCTGCTTGGCCGCTTCGATGACCGCCTGGTGCTGCGCGACGCGCTGGCCGACCTCGCTGCTGGAGACCAGCAGCACCTTGTCGGCGCCCTTGAACGCGGTGACCAGGCTTTCGGGCTCGGTGTAGTCCGCGTGCCGGACGTCGACGCCGCGTTCGGCCAGGTCGGCGGCCTTCTCCGGGGTGCGGACCGCGGCGACGACCTGGTCGGCGGGCAGCTTCTCGAGCAGGCCTTCGACGACGAGGTGGCCGAGGTGGCCGGTGGCGCCGGTGACGACGATCATGAGGACTCCTTGAAGGTTCAAGTACCTGGTCTCTTGGAGCATGTACTAACTTTTAGAAAGTACCAACTCATTGTTAGTGCTGTCACATCCATTGTGCAAACTTCTGGGTAGTATCGAGGCGTGGATGGACGACGAGGTGACGAGGTGACCGACGCCGAGCACGAGGCGCTGGTGGCCGACGTGTTCAGTGCCGCGTGTGCGTCCCGGGCGGTGCTGGACCACGTCACGGGCCGGTGGGGTGCGCTCGCCCTCGTCGCGCTCCACGACGGTGTGTTCCGGTTCAACGCCCTGCGCCGCCGGGTGCAGGGGGTCAGCGAGAAGATGCTCGCCCAGACGCTGCAGGCCCTCGAGCGCGACGGCTTCGTGCACCGGGAGGCGCGTCCGACGATCCCGCCGCACGTCGAGTACAGCCTCACGCCCGCCGGGCAGGAGGTCGCGCGGAGGCTGATGGGGCTGATCGAGGTCCTCGAGGCGAGCGTACCCGAGGTGATGGCGGCTCAGGCCCGCTACGACGCGGCAAAGGCGGCGGGCGCGTGAGACCGGCTTAGTGTCGCGCGTCTGAGGTTCGTTGGCTGTCTCCTGGCGGCGGCTGGTCCGACGACATGAATGACTCATTCATGTCGTCGGACGCCAGGAATGAGTCATTCACTGCATCGCCGCGGCCGGAAGTCCGCACTGACCGGGCCGGTTGCGGGGGAGCGAGCGGTTCCCGAACGTCAAACAACTCGCGACGCGCGACACTAGCCGGCCGGCAGGCCGGATGTCCGTGCGGGCAACGGTTCCCGGACCGCGGCGAGCAGGAACATCCCCGCCGCGACGCCGAGCATCGTCAGCACGCCCCGCGGCCAGAAGATGTGGCTGTCGAAGAAGGACACGCTCGCGGCCAGCAGCACCGCGGCCCCCGGGGCCGCCCGCCACGCGGCTTCCCGCGCGACGGCCGCGACGATCAGGACATTGGCCGCGAGAAAGCACAGCGCGCCGGTGTGCCCGAGGCCGTCGCCGATGCCGAACACCGCGCCGGTGACCGGGGTGACCGCGTGCTCGGCGTGGACCACGGTTCCGGCGGCGATGCCGGCCACGGCGTCGAGCCCGCCGTAGAAGGCGGCGAACCCGAACGCGGCGAGCCGGCCCGGGCGGCGGAACGCCGCCGGTGCGGCGGAGAGCAGCAGCCACTGGGCCACCGCGAGCAGGGGGAACACCGGCAGCAGGACGACGTGCAGGGTGGTCCACCACGGGGCACTCGCCGGGCTCAGCGCGAGCGGGTGCGCCAGGCCGGCTCCGGCCAGGAGGAGCCCGGGCGCGGCGTACCCCGCGGCGCGCGACCATCGAGAGTGAAGCATCGGCTGACGGTATCGGCGATCCGGCCCGCCCGGCGATTACCGAACTCTTACCGCACCGCCGCCGGGTTCTCGGCCGGCGCGAACCCGCGCATCGGGAATGGCCGACTCCGCTGACGGGGCGGCTCGGCGGCAGGTCCTCGGTCAACGCCCACTGGGCATCCGAGAGCGGCCCGGCGGCAGATCTTCGCCCCACGCCCACTGGGCTTCCGAGAACACCCCGGCCACTCATCACGCTCCTCGTCAGAGGTGCCCCTGGCGGCGACGACCGGCGCGGAGGGCAAGGGCGCCAACGGATCCGGTGCCCCCGGGCCGGTCCGCGGCGGGAAAACCGGCCATTGCACTCCGTCGGCCCGAGGGTTATGTTAGCGCTCACAATCGCTCCGCTTGTGCCGTTCCTGCGTGTCGGTGATCAAGGAGGAGGTTGGCAATGACGCCGGCCCGCGCATCTGTCGATTCGACGATTTCCGTACTCCAGCGGGAGATCATTCATGTCACGACAGCCGAGACACGTCCGTAAGCACCGCATCGCATCGGCCCTGATCGTCGCCGGCACGCTCGTCACCGGCCTCCTCGTCGGTGGCGGTACGTCCCAGGCGGCCACCCAAGGGCCGTGCGACATCTACGCCGCCGGCGGCACGCCCTGCGTGGCCGCGCATTCCACGACCCGGGCCCTGTACGGCGCCTACACCGGTCCGCTGTACCAGGTCAGGCGCGCGTCGGACAGCGCCACGCGCGACATCGCCCCCTTGGCCGCGGGCGGCGTGGCCAACGCCGCGACGCAGGATTCGTTCTGCGCGGGCACGACGTGCCTGATCACGGTCATCTACGACCAGTCCGGCCGGAACAACCGCCTCACGCAGGCGCCGCCGGGCGGGTTCCAGGGGCCGGCCGCGGGCGGGTACGACAACCTCGCCAACGCCACCGCGGCACCGATCACCGTCGGCGGCCAGAAGGCGTACGGCGTCTACGTGGCGCCGGGCACCGGTTACCGCAACAACAACACCAACGGGATCGCGACCGGTGACCAGCCGGAGGGTATGTACGCGATCTTCGACGGGACGCACTACAACGGCGGCTGCTGCTTCGACTACGGCAACGCCGAGCGCAACAGCCGCGACAACGGCAACGGCACGATGGAAGCCATCTACTTCGGCAACATCAAGGTCTGGGGCTACGGCGCCGGCAACGGGCCGTGGATCATGGCGGACCTGGAGAACGGCCTGTTCTCCGGGGTCAACCAGCACTACAACGCCAACGACCCGAGCATCGGCCATCGCTTCCTGACGGCGATCGTCAAGGGTGGCCCGAACCGGTGGGCCATCCGCGGCGGCAACGCCCAGTCCGGCGGCGTGTCCACCTTCTACGACGGCGTGCGGCCGAACGTCTCGGGCTACAACCCGATGAAGAAGGAGGGCGCCATCATCCTGGGTATCGGCGGCGACAACAGCGTCGGCGCCCGCGGCACCTTCTACGAAGGCGTGATGACCTCCGGTTATCCGTCGGAAGCCACCGAAAACGCGGTGCAGGCCAACATCACCGCGGCCGGCTACGCCACGGGTTCCGCGAACACCGGGCTGACGCCGGGCACGTCCGTCTCGCTGCGCGCCACCACCGCCTGCTGCACCGACCGCTACATCCACCACACGGGATCCACTGTGGACACCGCGGTGATCGGCAGCGGCAGTTCGGCCACGGAGAAGGGCAACGCGTCCTGGACCGTCCGGACCGGACTCGGCAGCGGCTCGTGCGTGTCGTTCGAGTCGAAGAACGTGGCCGGCCAGTACCTGCGGCACCAGAACTACCGGTTGTCCCTGCAGGCCAACGACGGGAGCTCGCTGTTCGCCCAGGACGCGACCTTCTGCCCGGAGGCCGGCCGCAACGGCCAAGGTGCCTCGCTCAGATCGCTCAACTTCGCCGACCGGTACGTCCGCCACTACGACAACCTCGTCTACATCGCCGCCAACGGCGGTTCGAACACCTTCGACAACGCCAACGCCTACAGCGACGACGTGAGCTGGCTCGTCAGCGCACCGTGGGCGTCCTGATCAGAACCGTTTTCACGCGCCCTGCCCGGCCGACGGGCAGGGCGCGTGATAGCGCTTTCCCGGCTGTCTTGCCCGGACGGTGAATTCTGCGTTACGCTCGGTGCGGAATGCTCCAGCGGAAGTGTTTTCCTTTCTCCGCGGCCCTCGTCGAAAGGACGCCTCGGATGCGTATCCGCCGAACCGCTGTGGTCCTGGTCGTTTCCGCGTCACTGCTGAGCCCCGCGCCGGCGGAGGCCGCGCCCCCGGGGTGGGCGCCACCGGGTTCGGTGACCCTGACGGAATCCTCGCTCGAAGGCGTGCACGGCACGGCTCCCGACGCCACCATCCGCAACGTGCTCACCGTGACCGCCACCGGGGTGGCGCTGCGGGTGCGGCTGAGCAACCCGTTCGGCAGCACCGCGATGACCGTGCGGTCGGTGTGGGTCGGCCGGCAGCCGTCGACGAATTCGCCCGCGCTGGTGCCGGGATCGAACCACCGGGCCACCTTCGGCTTCCGGCACGCGGTGACGATTCCGCCGGGTGCCAGCGCGTGGACCGACCCGCTGCCACTGTCGGTCCGGCGCGGCGACCACGTCGCGGTGAGCGTGTACGCGCCGGGTGCGCCGATCAACGACCACACCTTCCCGCCGCCGGAGACGTTCACGCCGGGGTCGTTCACCTCGGCCGGACCCGGCGACGCCGGGGCGGACGAGTCGGGGAGTGCCTACGGGCCGTTCGCTCCCGGCGTCCTGTGGTGGGCGGACGCGATCAGCGCCGTGTCGCCCGCCCGCGGCACGATCGTCGCCCTCGGCGACTCGATCACCGACGGCTACAACGCTTTCGGCGGCGGTCCGCGCTGGACCGACGTGCTCGCCGAGCGCCTCGGGACGCTCCCGCCGTCACGGCGGCTGTCGGTGGCGAACGCGGGGATCAGCGGCAACACCGTCAGCGTCCAGCCGAACCCGTACGACCCCACCGGCCAGTGCTGCGGCCCGCCCGCGCCGGCCCGGCTCGACCGGGACGTGCTCTCGCTGCCCGGCGTGCGGTACGTCCTGCTCCTGGAGGGGACGAACGACCTCGGCGGCGGCGACAACGCCCCACCGGCCCCGGCCGCGCAGGTCATCGGCGCCATGCGCACCATCGCCGGGCGGGTGCACGCGACGGGCCGCCGGATCGTCGGCGCGACGATCCTGCCGATGTGCAACGCCGCCGGCAGCCCGAAAGAACAGGCCCGGCTCGCGGTCAACGCGTGGATCCGCACGTCCGGGACGTTCGACGCGGTGCTCGACTTCGACGCCGTGCTGCGCGACCCGGCGGACCCGACGGTCATCCTCGCGGACCGGCGCACCGACTGCTACCACCCGAACGCGGCAGGCGACCGGCTCCTCGGCGATTCGATCGATCTGAAGGTGTTCGCCCGCTGACCCGCGGCCGCTGCTACGTCTTGCCGGAGGCTGCGGGGCGCCGGCCGGGCGGGGGCTGCGTGGGCGGCCGGCCGGGGCCGCCGCCGACCGGTGCCGGTGCGGGGCCGGGCTCCTGGGCCTGGGCCCGGCGGCGGCCGATGACGGTGACGATCAAGTGGTCGATGGGTGACATCGAGGTCTCTCCGCAACTCGGGTGTCCCCCTCCGGATTCCGGGCTTCCCGCCGCACGGCGGCTCGAAACCCGGAGCGGGCCGCTCGGCCGGCCAGTGAACCCGCGAGGCCTTCGTGCAGGTCGGGGACCATCGAACCGGTTCGATCGGAGTGTACTCCCGCGGAACGGCGACTCGGCCGTGCCGCGGCGGGGCGCCGACCGGGCGAGCGGGTGGGGCGGGTCGGCCGGGTGGGCGGCCTGGCGAGTGGGTGGGGCGGGTCGGCAGGATAAGCGAGCGGATCGGTCGGATGGGCGGCCGGGCGAGCGGGTGCCCGGGTAGTGCCGGGTGGGCGGGCGAGCGTGGTGTCCAAGTCGGCCGGGTGGGCGAGTCCGGCGTCCGGCTCAGCCGTGGCGGCGCCGGGCGCCCGTGCTCGACCGCAGCGAGATCGGCGGCTCCAGCAGCGCGTGCCGCGGCTCCGCGTCCGCGTCCGCGATCTGCGCCAGCAGCAGGTCCACCGCCAGCCGGCCCAGTTCCACCGCGGGCACGTCCGCCGCCGTCAGCGGGGGGTGGAAGTCCTCCGCCAGGCGCTCCGCGATCACCCCCGTCAGCGAAAAGTCGCGAGGGACCTCGAGGCCGGCCCGGTGCAGCGCGCGCTGGACGCCAGGCAAGGCGGCTTCGTTGATCGTCACCGCCGCCGTCACCGAAGGCCACTGCGTCCGGATCTGCTCGAAGCAGGCCAGGCCCGCGGCCGCTTCGTCCGCGCAGCACACCGTTCGCGCCGTCAGGCCTCGCGCCGCGGTGGCGTCGAGGAACCCCGTCGCCGAGCGCAGGGCGGGGCCGTAGCCCGCCGCGACGAGCTCGGCCGAACGGTTGATGAGCACCACCTCTTCGTGGCCGAGATCCGCCAGGTGGTGCACGCAGCGGGTGATCAGGGCGCCGTAGTCGACGTCGACCCACCAGGACGCCCCCGGGTGCTCGACGTGGCCGATCGTCACGAACGGCAGGCTCGCCTGGCTCAGCCGCTCGACCCGCGGGTCTTCGAGGAGGATCTCCATCAGGATCACGCCGTCGACCCGCCGGCCGGTCACGATGCGCTCGAACGACCGGTCGTGGTCGCCGCCGCTGGGGGAGAGCAGGACGTCGAGGTCGTGGGCGGCCGCCGCATCGACGACGCTGCCGACGAACCCCAGCTGGACGTCGGTCAGCCGGCGGCTGGCGGGCGGCACCACCAGACCCAGGGTGCGCGTGCGGCCTTCGGCCAGGGCCCGGGCGCTGGCGTTGGGCCGGTAGCCGAGTTCGGCGATGACGTCGTTGATGCGCTGCACGGTGGCCGCCGACACCGGGCGCTTGCCGCTCAGCGCGTACGACACGGTGCTGCGCGAAACCCCGGCGCGGCGCGCAATCTCCCCGATGTTCATGCCACTCCTGACCGTTTTCCAGAACCGGTTCGATCGTAGTACACGCAGTATTGCGCAGGAGTGCTCGCGGGGTTTACGGTGACGCGGCCTCCATCATCGAACCGGTTCGATGATGGACCGACCGCCTCCAGGTCGTCGCTGGTGCCGACAGGAAGGACCCCTCCATGAAGCGTCACCCGATCATCCGGTTGCTGTCGGTGGCCGTCGCCGCGACGACGCTGGCCGCCTGCTCCTCCGGGACGGCCCCCAGCGGGGGCACGGGCGGGACGGGCGCCGGCGGCGCCTTCACCGTCTGGGACCCCTACCCCCAGTTCGACGCGAGCTCCGCCTGGGCGAAGGTCGTCGACAAGTGCGGTGCCGACGCCGGGGTCAAGATCGCGCGGCAGGCGTTCGACACGACCGACCTCACCAACAAGGTGCTGCTCGCCGCCCAGCAGAACACCGCGCCGAACGTCCTCGTGGTCGACAACCCGGTCGTCTCCACCCTGGCCGAAGGCGGCGTGCTCAAGTCCAATGCGGACACCGGGCTCGACGCCGCGCAGGTCGCCCCGAACCTGCTCGCCGCCGCCGACGTCAAGGGCCAGGTGTACGGCGTCCCGATCGGGGCGAACACGCTCGCCCTCTACTACAACAAAGCCGTGCTGACCGCGGCCGGCGTCGACCCGGCGTCGGTGCGCGACTGGGCCTCGCTCGACGCCGCGCTGGCCAAGGTGCACACAGCGGGCAAGAAGGGCATCACGTTCTCCGCCATCGGCACCGAAGAGGGCAGCTTCCAGTTCCTGCCGTGGTTCTGGGGCTCGGGCGCGAACCTGACCGACCTCGCCTCGGCCGGCGCCGTCTCGGCGCTCGCGCAGTGGAAGTCGTGGCTGGACAAGGGATACGCCCCGAATTCGGTGGTCGGCAACACGCAGACCACCAGCTGGCAGGAGTTCGCGACCGGCGACTACGCCTTCGCCGAGAACGGCACCTGGCAGCTGCAGAACGCGAAGAAGGCCGGCCTCGACTACGGCGTCCTCCCGATCCCGGCGCGGGCCGGGGGAGCGGCCCCGGCGCCGACCGGCGGCGAGTTCGTCACCGTGCCCGCCCAGAGCAGCCCGGACGCCGAGAAGACCGCGGGCAAGATCGCGTCCTGCCTGACCAGCCCGGCCAACGTCGGAGACTCCGACACCGCCTTGACCTACGTCTCCGCCGTGCCGTCCGTGCAGGAGAAGCAGGTCGCCGCCCAGCCGGAGCTGAAGGTCTGGGTCGACGCGGTCAAGGTCGCGAAGGGCCGCACCGGCGACAACCTCGGCACCCGGTACCCGCGGATCTCCGAACCGCTCTGGGGTGCCGTGCAGGCCGCGCTCACCGGCGCGAAGGCCCCGGACGCCGCGCTCGCGGCCGCGCAGGCGACCGCCGCGTCGGCGAAGTAGGCCTGCTCGTGCAGGACATCCGTGAACCGGTCACCGTCCGTCCGGCCGCGCCCGCGCCCGGACGGACGGGGCGCCGGCGGCCGCAGCTGCTCGCGTGGGCGTTCCTCGCACCGCTCGTCGCCTACCTCGTGCTGTGCTACGGCTATCCGCTCGTGACGAACGTCGATCTCAGCCTGCGCAACTACACCGTCCGCACCTTCGTGCACGGCGGGGCGCCGCTGGTCTGGTTCGACAACTACGCGGCGGTGTTCACCGATCCGACCTTCCGCACGGCGTTGCTCGACACGCTCGTCTTCACGGCCGCGTCGCTGCTCTTCCAGTACGGCATCGGCCTGGCGATGGCGGTGTTCTTCGCCCGCCACTTCCGCTTGGGCCCGACGCTGCGCGCGCTGTTCCTCGTGCCCTGGCTGCTGCCGCTGATCGTCTCGGGCTCGACCTGGGCGTGGCTGCTCAACAGCGAGTCCGGGGTGGTCAACTCCGTGCTGGGCTGGTTCGGCGCCGGCCGGATCGACTGGCTGACGTCGCCGTCGTGGTCGCTGGTCTCGGTGATCATCGCCAACATCTGGATCGGCGTGCCGTTCAACCTCGTCGTGCTGCACAGCGGCCTGCAGAACATCCCGGCCGAGGTGTACGAGGCGGCGTCGCTCGACGGCGCCGGGGCGTGGCAGCGGTTCCGGCACGTCACCTTCCCGCTCCTTCGGCCGGTTTCGGCGATCACCCTGCTGCTGGGGCTGGTCTACACGCTCAAGGTGTTCGACGTCATCTGGATCATGACCAAGGGCGGGCCCGGCGGGTCGTCGACCACCCTCGCCACCTGGTCCTACCAGCTCGGGTTCGGCAGCATGCTGCCGCGGTTCGGGCCCAGCGCGGCCGTGGGCAACGTGCTCATCCTGCTGGCCCTGGTCGCGGGGCTGCTCTACATCCGCGCGCAGCGCAGGCAGGAGGCACCGTGATCCGGCATTGGCGCACCGCGGTGGGGCTGGTCCTCACCGCCGTGATGCTGTTCCCGGTCTACTGGATGGTCAACGTGTCGCTGACCCCGGCCGGGCGGATGCGCAAGTCGCCGCCCGACTGGTTCCCCGCCGCGCCGACGTTCGAAGGCTACGAGCGGGTCCTGCGCGAGCAGCTCCCGTACTTCGCCACCAGCCTGCTCGTCGCGCTCGGCACCGTGGCGCTGACCCTCGCCCTGGCCGCGCCTTCGGCGTACGCGCTGGCCAAGCTCCGCCCGCGTGGACACCGGGCGCTGGGTTTCGTGCTGCTGGTCGCCCAGATGATCCCTGGGATCATCATGGCGCTGGGCTTCTACGGCATTTACGTCTCACTCGGCATCACCAACACCGCCTGGGGGCTGGTCCTCGCCGACTCGACGATCGCGGTGCCGTTCGCCGTGCTGATCCTCACCTCGTTCATGGCTTCGGTGCCGGACGAGCTCGTCCAGGCGGCCACGATCGACGGCGCGGGCCCGGTGCGCGCGTTCTGGTCGGTGGTGCTGCCCGCGAGCCGCAACGGGGTGGTGACCGCCGGGCTGTTCTCGTTCCTGTGGGCCTGGTCGGACTTCGTCTTCGCGGCGACGCTCGACGGCGGCGGCTCGCTGCGGCCGCTGACCCTCGGTATCTACCGCTACATCGGCAACAACAACCAGGAGTGGAACTCCATCATGGCGACGGCGGTGGTCGCCTCCGTGCCGGCCGCCGTGCTCCTCGTGCTGGCGCAACGGTTCGTCGCCGCCGGCGTCACCGCGGGCGCCGTCAAGGACTGAGCCCCTCTCCCGAAAGGACGACCCCTGTGCCCACGGGCGAATTTTCGCTGCGGGAAATTCCCTTCAGCTACCCGGGATCGTGGTTCGACGTCTCCCCGGTGGTGGCCCAGGCCACCTACGCCGACGACCTGCACCTGGTGTCCCACCGCCACGGCATGCACGCCGTGTTGGCGCTGGTCCCCGAACGCGGCGGCGAGCGGGCGGCGGTCCCGGCCGTCGCGACGCCGTCCGCGCTCACCTGGGGGAGCGGCGAGGAGCGGATCACGGCGGCGTTCGCGGCGCCGGACGCGCTCCGGATCGCCGGGCGCGGCCTGGCCATGCGGATCCGCGCGGCGGAGCTCACGCTGACCCCGTTCACCGGCACCTACTTCTTCGCCGATCCGGTCGACGGCTCGGCCGTGTTCACCTCCTACGAAACCGGGCACCGCTACCGCGTCACCGTCCTTTCCGGACACGTGCGGCACGTCGGCGCCGAAGCGCTCGGCACGGCCGAGCGGGCCGTCGTGGTGAGCGGCGACGCCTGGGAGGTGGTGATCGAGGAACTCCCCGGTGCCCGCGAGCCGTACTCGCCGGCACCGGCGTTCGACGACGTGGTCGCGGCCGCCCGGACCGGGTTCACCACCTTCGCCGACGCGGTCGCGCCGTGGCGCGGCGAGCGCACGCCGGCGGCCGAGCTCGCCTGCTACGTGCTCTGGTCGGCCATCGTGGCCCCGGCCGGGTTCGTCGGCCGCCCGGCCGTGCTGATGTCGAAGCACTGGATGGACAAGGTGTGGAGCTGGGACCACTGCTTCAACGCGCTCGCGCTGGCCGGCGGCCGGCCGGAGCTGGCCTGGGACCAGGTCCAGGTCGTTTTCGACCACCAGGACGACCGGGGCGCGCTGCCGGACTCGATCACCCACGCCGAGGTGCTGCGCAACTTCGTCAAACCGCCCATCCACGGCTGGGCGCTGGGCCGCCTGCGCGGCCGCCTTCCCGGTGGCCTGCCCGAAACCGGGCTCGCCTACCGGCAGCTGGCGGCGTGGACGACCTTCTGGCTCGAGCACCGCCGCGTTCCCGGCGGACCGCTCGCCCACTACGAGCACGGCAACGACAGCGGCTGGGACAACGCGACGCCGTTCGCCGAACGGCGGCTCGTGCAGACGCCCGATCTCGCCGCGTTCCTGGTGCTGCAGCTGAAGGAACTGGCCGTGCTCGCCGCCGGGCAGGGCGATCCCGGCGCGGCCGCCCGGTGGGACGCCGAAGCGGACACCATGCTGGCGGCGCTGCTCGGCGAGCTGTGGGACGGCACGAAGTTCGTCAGCCGCTCGGCCGCGACCGGGGCGGTGCAGTCCGGGGCGAGCCTGCTGGAACTGATGCCGATCGTGCTCGGCGAACACCTGCCGCCGGACGTGCGGGACAAGGTCGTGGCCGGGCTGGAGGCGCACCTCACCGGCGTCGGCCTCGCGACCGAGCAGCCGGAGTCCGCGTTCTACGAACCGGACGGCTACTGGCGAGGGCCGGTGTGGGCGCCCGTCACCGTGCTGATCGAAGACGGCCTCCGCCGCGCCGGCGCGACCGAGCTCGCCGACCGCGTCAGTGCCCGGTTCCGCGCGGTGTGCGAAAAGTCCGGCTTCGCCGAGAACTTCGACGCGCTGACCGGTGACGGGCTGCGCGACCGCGCCTACACGTGGACGGCCGCCGCCTACCTCGTGCTCGCCGGCGACGCCGAACACCGGCTCGCGCAGGCGAGGTAATACGCGGGTTTGTTCGACCAAATCGACAGTGTATCCCATTGAAATCATCGATGCCATTGTTCGGGTGGGTGGTAAGTCGGCAAATCACGCACAGAATCTTGACCGGTGGACAAGTGGCCTGTAATAGTCATTGCGGCTTCCCGTTCGATTACCGGTAAAGGACGATTCCCATGCACAACGTCGTGCGTTCCCTGCTCGTCTCGCTGACCGCGGCCGCCGTGGTGGCGACCACCGCCGGAGTGGCCGAAGCGGCCACCTGGTCGTCTTCGGACAAATGGGCGACCTGGTCCAACGGCGGGTACACCATCCGCAACGACGTCTGGGGCAGCGGTGCCGGTGCCCAGTCGATCTGGGCGAACTCCTTCAGCAACTGGGGGGTGTGGGCGGACCACCCGAACACCGGCGGGATCAAGTCGTACCCGCACTCGGCGAAGAACGTCGGCCGGACGCTCAGTTCGCTGCGGCAGGTTTCCAGCAGTTTCAACGTGAGCCGCCCGGGCAGTGGCGCCTACGAGACGGCTTATGACATCTGGGCGAACAACAACGCCTACGAAATCATGTTGTGGGTCAACAAGCAGGGCGCGGTCGGCCCGCTGGGCAGCAAGCAGACGACGGTGAGCGTCGGCGGGCACACCTGGGACGTCTACAAGGGATCGAACGGGTCGAACGCGGTGTTCTCGTTCCTGCGCACGTCCAACACCGACGCCGGCACCGTCGACGTCCTCGCGGTGCTGAACTGGATCAAGGCCCGTGGCTGGTTCGGCGACGTGACCCTCGGCGAAGTCCAGTTCGGCTTCGAAATCACGTCTTCTTCGGGCGGGTTGAACTTCACCTCCAACAGCTATTCCGTTTCCGCGTCCTGAGAGTTCAGGGCGGTCTCGCTCCACTGAGGAGGGGCGCGGTACCTTCAGGTTCTGCGAAACGGCTCGAAGGTGCCGCGCACCCGACAAGAAGGTGGATCGATGGAACCGGGCGAAATGGCACGAAAAGCCCTGGCTTGCGTGCGGATCTTCAACGGAGCGGCCGGCCTGCTCGCCCCCGCCCGGATGGCGGCGAGCCTCGGCAGCACGCCGGGGGAGGATCGGCGGTTCGGCTACCCCGCGCGCATGTTCGGGATCCGCACCCTGGTCCTCGGGACCGACCTGCTGCTGCTGAAGGCGGATGATCCGTCGGCCCGGCGGATTCTGCAGCAGGCGGTCCTGATCCACGCGACGGACACCGCGGCCGCCGTGTACGCCGGTGCGCGCGGTGAACTCCAGGGCAAAGCGGCGAAGTTCACGGTCGCGATCTCCGCCGTCAACACCGTGCTGGCGGTGATCTCACTCGCGACCGCCAAGCCGCGCGGCTGACGGCGGCTGGTGTCCCGCGTCGCGGCGATGCGGTGAATGACTCATTCATGGCGTCCGACGACATGAATGAGTCATTCATGTCGTCGGGCCAGCCGCCGCCAGGAGACTGTCAACGAACCTCAGACGCGTGAGGCTAACGGCTCACGCGCAGTGCGTCGAGGATCAAATCGAGCATCCGGCCGGTCCGCCCGGGGTCGCGCTCGTCCACCGTGGACAGGAACACCCCCAGCAGGAGCAGGGTCACGTCCTCCGGGTCGGCGGCGCGCAGCGTGCCCGCCTTCGCGCCGGCGTCGAGGATCGCCCCGATCGCGGCGGTGATGCGCTGCCGCGTCGCCGGTGTCGCGATGCGGCCCGACGCCACGCTCGCGCGGAGGACGTCTCCCATTCCGCGTTTGGTCGCCACGAACGCCGCGTAGCGGTCCATCCACGCGCGGAGGGCCTGCTCCGGCGCGAGTTCGGCGAGCAGGGCCGCCGCATTGCCGGTGACGTCGTCGAGTTCCGCCGCGTAGACGGCTTCGACGAGCGCCTCGCGGGTCGCGAAGTGCCGGTAGAGCGTGCCGATCCCGACGCCGGCCTCGCGGGCGACGGCTTCGAGCGCGACGGTGCCGTCGGCGGTGGCGAACGCGGCGCGCGCCGCCGCGACGAGCTTGTCCCGGTTGCGGCGCGCGTCCGAGCGCAGGGGGAGGGCGGGTTCGGGCGAAGACAAAGCGGAGGCACCTCCGGTTGTGCTACGGTCGGCTTGAGCGGAGGCTCCTCCGCTTCGCCATCATCGCACGAGGACGGGGATTTCCATGCCTTCCACCGCACGAGCCGCGCTCGCCGGCCGCACCGTCTCCCGCGTCGGCTACGGCGCGATGCAGCTCGAGCGCCTGCACGACGACCGCGCCGCGGCCGTCGCCCTCCTGCACCGCGCGGTCGAGCTCGGCGTCGACCACGTCGACACCGCCCAGTTCTACGGCAACGGCTTCGTCAACGGAGTCATCCGCGACGTCCTCTCCTCCGGCGAGGACCTCCTGGTCGCCACCAAGGTCGGCGCCGACCCCGACCCCGGCGGCCCGATCCCGCTCCGCATGGCGCAACGGCCCGAAGAGCTGCGCGCGAGCGTCGAGGACAACCTGCGGGCACTCGGGGTCGACCGGCTCCCGCTGGTCAACCTGCGCCGCGCGGACCGGCGGCCCGGCGTGCTCGCCGAGGGGGAGCAGCTCGTCGGCCTCGACGACCAGCTCGCGGTGCTGACCGCCCTGCGCGAAGAGGGGAAGATCGGCGCGATCGGGCTCAGCGCCGTCACCCTCGACGTCCTGCGACGGGCGCTCCCGGTGGGGATCGCCTGCGTGCAGAACGCCTACAGCCTCGTCGGCCGTGCCGACGACGACATGCTCGAGCTGTGCCTCGCGGAGGGCATCGCCTGGGTGCCGTTCTTCCCGCTGGGCGGCGATTTCCCCGGGATGCCGAAGGTGACCGACGAGCCCGCGGTCCGGGCCGCCGCGCAGGCCCTCGGCCACACCCCGGCGCAGATCGGCCTGGCCTGGCTGCTGCACCGCGCCCCGAACGTCCACCTCATCCCCGGCACCGCGAGCGCGGCGCACCTCGAAGCCAACCTCGCCACCGCGGACATCGAGCTCGACGGCGAGACGCTGGCCGCGCTGGACGCGATCCCGGCCCGCTCGATGGACGTCAGCCTGGGGTGACCACATCAACACGAGACGCCGGTATCCGGCCACCGGGCCGCCCGCGTAGTTTTGCGGCATGTACACGGTGGCGGTGCTGGCCCTCGACGATGTGATCGCCTTCGATCTGGCCACCCCGATCGAGGCGCTCGGACGGGTCCGGCTGCCGGACGGCCGCGGCGGTTACCGGATCGTCGTCGCCGGACCGGAGCCGGTGGTCGACGCCGGTCCGGTGCGGCTCTCCGTCGAGGTGGGGCTCGACGAGGTCGCCCACGCCGATCTCGTCGTCGTCCCCGGGCGGAACGACCCGGACCGGCCGACCCCGGACGGCGTGGCCGAGTTCCTGCGGGCCTCGGTGGCGCGCGGAACGCGGGTCGCCTCGATCTGCGTCGGCGCGTTCACCCTCGCCGAGGCCGGCCTGCTCGACGGGCGGCGGGCGACCACGCACTGGCTCGCCACCGACGAGCTGGCCCGCCGGTACCCGGCCGTGCGGGTCGAGCCGGACGCGCTGTACGTCGACAACGGGCAGATCCTGACCTCCGCGGGCGCGTCGGCGGGGCTGGACATGTGCCTGCACATCGTGGAGCGCGACTACGGCGCCGCGGTCGCCGCCGACGCCGCGCGGCTCGCCGTCGCGCCGCTGCAGCGCACCGGCGGCCAGGGCCAGTACATCCTCCGCAACCGCCCGACGTACCAGACCGCGACGCTGGAGAAGGCGCTCGCGTGGATCGAGGAGAACGCCCACCGCCCGCTCACCCTGGCCGACATCGCCGACGCGGCGGGCATGAGCACCCGCACGCTGACCCGGCACTTCCACGCCGAGACCGGGCAGAGCCCGATCCAGTGGCTGACCGGGGTCCGCATCCGGCACGCCCAGGAGCTGCTGGAGCTCACCGACCACACGATCGACCGGATCGCCGGCCAGGTCGGGTTCCCGTCGCCGAGCAACTTCCGCGTCCAGTTCGCCCAGACCGTGCGGGTCAGCCCGAGCGCGTACCGCAAGACGTTCCGGCCGCGGTGACGGGCGGGGTGCGCGGCCGCACCCCGCCCGGCCCGGTCAGCCCCGGTATTCGGCCGCGACGTCGATGATCCAGGTGACGCCGAAGCGGTCGGTCAGCATGCCGAACGCCGGGGCCCACTGGGCAGGCCCGAACTCTTCGATGACGGTCGCGCCCTCGGCGAGGCCCTTCCACACCGGCGAGACCTCGTCGACGGTGGCGCCGCGGACGGACAGGAAGAACGGCTCCTGGGTGATCGTCGTGCCGTTCTCGCGGCGGGTGCTGGGCGCGGCCGGGGTGGCCGGGCCGTCGGTGCCGGGGACGTCGTAGGCCATCACACTGAAGCCGTTGTCCGCGGTGACCTGGCCGAACACCACCTTGTCCGTGTCGGGGAGCCCGGCGGGCAGCCCGAAGTCGCCGTAGGTGACGACGGTGGCCTGGCCGCCGAAGACCGACTGGTAGAAGCCGAGCGCCTCGCGGGCCTGGCCGGTGAAGTTGAGGTGGGCGACAGCGGTGAGGGACATGTGTTCCGGTCTTTCTCGAGGAGTTCCGCGCCGGAAGGGGTCCGGCGGTAAAGCCACCATCGCAGCAGTAGCGGCCAGGGAACGTCCGCTTCTCGTGGCACCATGGAAGTCATGCCGGTCGCTTCCTCGACGGCGACCTCGGGTCGCCTGCTCTCGCTGCTGTCCCTGCTGCAGGCGCGCCGGGACTGGCCGGGCGCGCTGCTCGCCGACCGGCTGGGCGTCAGCGACCGGACCGTGCGCCGGGACGTCGACCGGCTCCGGGAGCTCGGCTACCCCGTGCAGGCGGTCAAGGGACCGGAGGGTGGCTACCGGCTCGAAGCCGGGGGCCGGATGCCGCCCCTGTTGTTCGACGAGGAGCAGGCGGTCGCGCTCGCCGTGGCGCTGCGGATCGCCGCCGGGACCGGCGCGGGCATCGAGGAAGCCGCGCTGCGCGCCCTGGCCACCGTGCGCCAGGTGATGCCGTCGCGGCTGCGGCAGCGCGTCGACGTGCTCGAGATCGCCGCGGCCGGCGGTCCCGCGGTCCAGGTCGCCACGGACGTCCTGCTCGCGCTGAGCTCGGCGATCCGGGCCACCGAGGAAGTGCGGTTCGACTACGAGGCCCCGTCGGCGGACCCGGGGCCCCGGCCGCCGCGCCGGGTGCAGCCGCACCACCTCGTCGTCCGGAACGGGCGGTGGTACCTGATCGGCTGGGACGCCGTCCGGGAGGACTGGCGGACCTACCGCGTGGACCGGCTGCGCCCGCGCGTGCCGAACGGGCCGCGGTTCACCCCGCGGGAGGTGCCGGGCGGTGACGTCGCGACGTTCCTCGCCGCCCGGTTCAAGGGTTCCGCCACCGCCGACGTCTGGCCGTGCCGGGGCGAAGTGGTCCTCGACCGTCCCCCGGCCGACGTGGCACCGTTCGCCGGCGACGGGATCGTCGAGGAGGTCACCCCCGGCAAGACCCGGCTGCTGACCGGATCCTGGTCCTGGGCGGCGCTCGCGGCCGGCCTGCTGCGCTTCGACTGCGAGATCGAAGTGGTCGGGCCGGAGGAGCTGCGGGATGCCTTCGCCGATCTGGCCGGCCGAGCGACCCGCGCGGCGAACGGCCGCTGAGCAGTGCGGTATCGCGGGTTCCGTGTCCGGGAGGTCAGCCTGGTTCGTGGTTGAGGGTGCCGGAGCGGAAGGACGAGACGGCGGCGTCGGTGAACCCGACTGCCCGTACGGCTTCGAGCAGCCGCGGATCGTCGTGGAGTGCGGCGGCCAGGGTGGCGTCGAGCTCGATCCGGGCCGTGCCGCCGAGGTCGCGGACCCGCACGTCGCGGTAGCGCAGGCCGCGGTCGTCGAGGACCGCGCGCACCACCGCTTCGGCCTGTTCGATCCGGGCCAGCGTGGCCGTCGTGATCGGGATGCCGTAGCGGACCCGGCTCGCCAGGCAGGGCGCGGCCGGTTTGTCCGCCCAGGCCAGGCCCCACCGCCGGGCGATGGCCCGGACGTCCTCTTTGGACAAGCCGAGCGTGCGCAGCGGGGTGTGCACACCGAGTTCGTCCCCGGCGCGGATGCCCGGCCGGAACGGGTCGGTGGCGTCGTCGGCGTTCGTGCCGGTGGCCAGCGCCGGAAACCCGTGGGCGGCGGCCACTTCCGCGATCGTCGTGAGCACCGTGGTCTTGCAGAAGTAGCAGCGCTGACGCCCGTTGGCCGCATACCCCGGCTCGGCCAGCTCGCCGGTTTCCGGGGTGAGGTGGCGGACCCCGAGCTCGGCCGCGATCTTCTTCGCGGCGGCCAGCTCCACCGCGGCCAGGCTGGCCGAGTCCGCCGTCACCGCGAGCACGTCCGCCGGGCCGAGGGCCCGGACGGCGGCCGCGAGCACCAGCGCCGAATCGGCGCCGCCGGAGAACGCCACCGCGAGCCGGCCGACACCGGCGAGGTAGGTGATGAGCCTCGTGGAGTCCATCAGCGCCCCGCGGCGATCGTCGCGACGACGCGCGCCGGCAGGCCGAGCTCGCGTGCGGCGGCCACGACGTCGTCGTGCTCGGGTTTCGCGCCGTGCGGCCCGCGCTTGCGCCGCACCGGCATCCCGAGGACGTCGACCGTTTCGGTCTCCCGGGCGAGCGCGGTCCGGCGGACCGGGTACTCGCGCAGCCCGAGGCTGCCGGTTTCGGCGAGGACCAGGGCCCCGAGCCGGGCGGCGTGCTCCGGCTCGGCGAGTACGTGCAGGACGTGGGCCGGCCGGCCCTTCTTCATCGTCACCGGGCTGATCCACGCGTCGAGCGCGCCGGCCGCCAGCAGCTCGGCGACGACGTGCCCGAGGACTTCGCCGGTGACGTCGTCGAGGTTCGTTTCCAGCACGACCAGTGTGCGCTGCCCGGCGTCCACCGGTTCGCCGAGGTGCACGACGGCGATGTTCGGCCGGTCCGGCAGGGTCCGGGTGCCCGCGCCGTAGCCGGTGGCCAGCAGGCGGAACTCCGGCGGCGGCTCGAACCGGGCACCGGTGGCCTTCAGCAGCGCGGCCGCGGTGGGGGTGACCGTCTCGCCCACCAGGTCGCTCCCGACCGTCCGCGTGCCCCGCAGCAGCGCCGCGGTCGCGGGGGCGGGGCAGGGGAGAATCCCGTGCGCGGTGCGGACGGTGCCGGTGCCGAGGGGCAGCGCGCCACAGTACACAGTGGACACTTCCAGGGCGGCCAGCGCGGCGCATACGCCGATGACGTCGACGAGCGTGTCGTGGCCGCCGAGCTCGTGGAGGTGGACGCGCTCGGGTGCTTCCCCGTGCAGCCTGCCTTCCACCTCGGCGATCGCGCGGAGCGCGGCGACCGCCCGTTCGGCGACGGGCGCGGGCTCGACCCGGCCGGCCATCGCGATCAGCTCGGCCGCGGGACGGCTGGTGGCTTCGTCGGTGACGTCCACGAGCGCGCGAGCCGACGTCAACCCGTGGGTGAGCAAGGATTCCACGCGCAGGTCCCAGCCCGTCAGCCCGCTGGCGGCGACGGCGGATCGAATGCGCTCCAGTGGCGCGCCGGCGTCGACGAGGGCGGCCAGCAGCATGTCCCCGGCCAGGCCGGTGAACGGCGTGATGACGCAGATCGTCACGGTGAACTCCCCGGGACCGGCCTCCGCAGGACCTGGGCGAGCCGGAACGCGGCCATGGCCGCGCCGAACCCGGAGTCGATGTTGACGACGGTGATGCCGGCCGCGCAGGAGGCGTGCATCGCCAGCAGCGCGGTGACGCCTTCGAGGCCCGCGCCGTACCCGGTGGAGGTGGGGACGGCGATCACCGGACCGGCGACCAGCCCGCCGACGGCCGAAGCCAGCGCGCCCTCCATGCCCGCGACGACGATGACCGTGTCGGCCTCGCGCAGCCGGTCCGCCTCGGCCAGCAGCCGGTGGATCCCGGCGACTCCGACGTCGGTGACCGTCCGCACCGCGAGGCCGATGGCCGCGGCGACTTCCGCGGCTTCCTCGGCGACCGGGCCGTCGGACGTCCCGGCCGCGGCCACCGCGACCGTGAAGGCGGTCGCCGGGGCCGGGCGCCAGACCAGCAGCCGCGCGCCGGGGGCGTAGCGGCCGCCGGGGACCTCGGCCAGCACCGCATGAGCCGGCTCGGCGTCGACCCGGGTGACCAGCACCGGCCCGGTGTTGTGCGCGAGCAGCGTCCGCACGATGGCCGCGATCTGCGCGGGGGTTTTCCCGGGCCCGTAAACGACTTCCGGGAGCCCCTGCCGGTGTTCGCGGTCGAGGTCGACGCGCGCGAAACCGAGGTCGGCGGTGCTCATGCCACGTACGGGATCGTCAGGGGACCTTCGGGGAGGACACAGGCCCGCGCGCCCGGCCCGGCCCGGTCGAGGGCCTCGGCCACGGTGGCCGCGATGTCGGTGGTCCCGGTCAGGTGCGCCGTCGCGAGGTCGGCCCCGGTCAGCGCGCCGGTGTGCATGACGACCCGGCAGTCGTCCTGGATCTTCGCCTGGATCTGGACCTGCCACTGGTCGGGCACGGTCACCGGGCGGGCCGCGATCTCCGCGAGCAGGGCCGCCGGCGAACTCGCCGAGGCGAGGACTTCCCGGTAGGACCCGTGGTCGGGGAACCCGTCCCGGCACTCCGCGGCGCAGACGATCGTGCCGCCCGGCCTGGTGATCCGATGCGCCGCCGACATCCCTTTGACCGACTGGTAGAGGTTCTGGTCGAGGGGATAGCCGGAATTGGTCGTCACCACCACGTCGAACGGCGCCGGCACCGGCCGCATGGCGACGTCGCGGGCGGCGCGGACCGCGGCCGCGTGCATGGCGAGCAGGTCGCCGCCGAAGGCCCCGATGACGGCCTTGTCGCGGTTGAGGATGACGTCGAGGGCGAAGGTGACGCCGGTGGCCGCGGCGATCGCGCGGACGTCGTCGTGCACGGGATTGCCTTCGGTGATCCCCCAGGTGGCGTCGCGGTGCCCGATCCGGCGGGCGTCGTGCAGCACCAGCACGGTTTCCAGGGCCGCCAGCCCGGGCGCGACGAGCTTGGGGCCGCCCGAAAAGCCCGCGAAGAAGTGCGGTTCGACGAACCCGGTGGTGATCCGCACGTCCGCGGCCACCCATTCGCTGTTCAGCCACACCGGGACATCGTCGCCGTGGCGCCCCAGCCAGGTGAGGCTCCCGCGGTCGCGGGCGTCGTGGTTGACGATCCGGACGGTGTCGGCGACTTCGTCGCCGAACATCGCGCGCAGCTCGGCACCGGAGTTGCCGCGGTGGGTGCCGGTGGCGACCAGGATGACGACGTCTTCGAGGCGGACGACGCCGTCCAGTTCGGCGAGGATCGCCGGGATCATCAGTTCGCGCGGCTGGGGCCGGGTTCCGTCGCACGCCGAGATCGCGACCGTCTGCCCCGGCCGCACCCGCTCGCGCAGCGGCGGCCCGGCGACCGGTTCCCGCAACGCCCGGCGCAGCAGCACGTCCGCGGGTTCGGTGACCGGGTGGTGCACCGGCGTCACCACGGTGGTGACCGCCGGGTCGATGGCCAGCTCGAGACCGGTCTCGCCGTACGCGAGCCGGACGGTCCGGGCCGTCACGGCGCCAGCCCGTAGACGCGGCTCGCGGTCCCGCCGCGGACGGCGTCGCGTTCGGCCGGCGTCAGGCCGGCCAGGAGGCTGTCGGCGGCGTCCATGACTTCCGCGTACGTCCCCGCGAGCAGGCACACCGGCCAGTCGGAGCCGAGCATCAGCCGGTCCGGGCCGAACGCGGTCAGCGCGGTTTCCGCGTACGGCCGCAGATCCGCGGGCGTCCAGTGCCGCCGGTCGGCCTCGGTGACGAGGCCGGACAGCTTCGCGACGACGTTGGGTTCCCGGGCCAGCGTGGCCAGCCCGGTCGCCCAGGGCTCGAGCCGGCCGGAGGCGACCGGCGGTTTCGCGAGGTGGTCGAGGACGAAGGTGAGCTCCGGCAGCGCCCGGACCGCCGCGGTGGCCGCCGGGAGCTGGTGGGGCAGCACGAGCAGGTCGTACACCAGCCCGGCGTCGCGCACCGCCGCGAGCCCGGCCAGCACGTCTTCCCGTTCCAGCCAGCGGGGATCGGGCTCGGCCTGGACGAGGTGCCGGATGCCGGCCAGGAGTTCGCCGCCCGGCGCCGAGCGCAGCCGGTCGAGGTCCTCCGACGGTGAGCCGGTGAGGTCGATCCAGCCGACCACGCCGGCGATGAGCGGCTCCGCGGCCGCCGTCGCGAGGAACTCGACCGACTCCTCGAAGTCCGGCAGGACCTGGACGAGCACCGTCGCGTCGATCCCCAGGGCGGCCGCCCGCAGGTCGTCCGGGGTGAAGTCGCGCCGGATCGCGGTGGTTTCGTCGCCGTCCAGCCACGCGTGGCGGCGGACGGAGGTCTGCCACAGGTGGTGGTGCGCGTCGACGCGCCGGCCGGTCACGCCCGGCCGATCCGGTGGTGCTGGCGGCCGAGGCCGCCGATCTCCACCGTCACTTCGTCCCCTTCGGACAGGTAGGGGAAGTCGTTGGCGCCGAACGCGACCCCGGCCGGCGTGCCGGTGTTCACGACGTCGCCCGGCTCGAGGACCATGAACTGGCTGAGGTACCAGACGATGTGCCGGACCCCGAAGAGCATGTTCCGCGTGGTGCCGTCCTGGCGCGGCTGCCCGTTGACGGCCAGCCGCAGGCGGAGGTCCTGCGGGTCGCCGGCCTCGTCCGGGGTGACCAGCCACGGCCCGAGCGGGTTGAACGTTTCGCAGGACTTGCCCTTGGTCCACTGGCCGCCGCGTTCGTGCTGGAAGTCGCGCTCGCTGACGTCGTCCGAGACGGTGTACCCGGCGATGACCGCGTCGGCGTCCTCCGGCGTCGCGAGGTACCGCGCCCGCCCGCCGAGCACCACGGCGAGTTCCACCTCGTAGTCGGTCCGGGTGCTGGTCCGCGGGATGAGCACGGTGTCGTCCGGGCCGACGATCGTGTTGGTGGCCTTGAGGAACACCACCGGCTCGGCGGGCGGCTGCGCGCCGGTTTCCGCCGCGTGGTCGGAGTAGTTCAGCCCGATGCAGGCGAGCAGGCCGGGCCGGGCCACCGGGGCGCCGACGCGCAAGCCGGTGACGTCCAGGACGGGCAGGGTGCCCTCGCGCAGCGCCGCCCGCGCCCGCGCGACGCCGTCGGCGGTGAAGAAGGCGCCGTCGATGTCCGGGGTCAGCGACCGCAGGTCCCGCGCCGCACCGGTTTCGTCGAGGACGACGGGGATCTCGTGGCCGCGGTCGCCGAGGCGTTGGAAGCGCATGGCCGGGACCGTAGCAGACATATGATGTCTCTTTCAAAGGTCGGCCGAGTCATCATACGTTAAACTACGTTGCGTAATAGATAATCACTGTAAGTCCAAGTTATTGCCGTGTTACGGACCAACTCTGGACAATCCATGAGTCAGCGCGTAGCCATACATATGTTGTCTGCGCCGAATGAGAGGTGGCCCCGTTGGCCGAAGTGATCAGCGCGATCGACGCCGTGGACGTGCGCTTCCCGACTTCGCTGAGCCTGGACGGGTCGGACGCGATGAACCCGGAACCCGACTACTCGGCGGCCTACGTGACGATCCGCACGAGCGACGGCGACGAGGGCTACGGGCTCGCCTTCACCGTGGGCCGCGGCAACGACGTCGAGGTCGCCGCCGTCCGGGCGCTGGTGCCCCTGGTCGTCGGGATGCCGGTGGCCGACGCGCTCGGCGACCTCGGCGCCTTTTCCCGCCGGCTGACCGGGGACAGCCAGCTCCGGTGGCTGGGCCCGGACAAGGGCGCGATCCACATGGCCGCCGCCGCGATCGTCAACGCGGCCTGGGACCTGCGGGGCCGCCGCGAAGGCAAGCCGGTCTGGCGGCTGCTGGCCGAACTGCCGCCGGAGGAGCTGGTCGACCTGGTCGACTTCCGGTACCTGCGGGACGCGCTGACCCGCGACGAAGCCCTCGGCATCCTCCGCCGCGCCGAACCGGGCCGCGCGGCACGCCAGGCCGAACTCCTGGAATCCGGTTTTCCCGCCTACACCACCACTCCCGGCTGGCTCGGGTACTCGCCGGAGAAGCTGGCGGCGCTCGCGAAGGAGGCGGTCGAGGACGGGTTCACCCAGATCAAGCTCAAGGTCGGCGCCGACCTCGACGAGGACATCCGCCGGCTGCGGCTGGCCCGGGACGTCGTCGGGCCGGACGTCCGGATCGCCATCGACGCCAATCAGGCCTGGGGTGTCGGCCAGGCCATCGAATGGCTGCGCCCGCTCGCGGAGTTCGACCCGTACTGGATCGAGGAGCCGACCTCGCCCGACGACGTGCTCGGCCACGCGGCGATCCGCCGGGCGGTCGCGCCGATCAAGGTGGCCACCGGCGAGCACACCCACAACGCGGTGATGTTCAAGCAGTTGCTGCAGGCCGAGGCGATCGACGTCCTCCAGCTCGACGCGAGCCGCGTCGCCGGGGTGACCGAGAACATCGCGATCCTGTTGCTGGCCGCGAAGTTCGGCGTCCCGGTGTGCCCGCACGCCGGCGGGGTCGGGCTGTGCGAAATGGTGCAGCACCTGTCGATGTTCGACTTCGTCGCGGTGAGCGGCAGCCAGACCGACCGCGTCATCGAGTACGTCGACCACCTGCACGAGCACTTCGTCGACCCGGTGCGGATCGAGCGGGGGCGCTACCTCGCCCCGGTCGAGCCGGGACTCGGGGCGCGGCTGCACACCGAATCCGTGGCCCAGTACCGGTTTCCCGACGGACCGGTCTGGCAGCGGGACGCGGTGGTGGTCGCGTGACCGGCGGGGAGTTCGACGGCTTCCGGGCGCTCGTGACGGGCGGGGCCTCCGGGATCGGGCTCGCCACCGCGCGGATGCTCGCCCGGCGGGGCGCACAGGTCGTTTGCCTCGACCTGAACGAGAAGGTCGAGGAACCGCTGACCGGGGTGCGGGCCGACGTCTCGGACGACGACTCGGTGCGAGCCGCGGTCGCCGCCGCGGTGGACCACCTCGGCGGCCTGGACGTCTTGGTCAACAACGCCGGGATCGGCGCGCAAGGGACCGTCGAGGGCAACGACGACGCCGAGTGGCACCGCGTGTTCGACGTCAACGTCGTGGGCATGGTCCGGGTGAGCCGGGCGGCCCTGCCGCACCTGAGGGAGTCGCCCGCCGCGGCGATCGTGAACACCTGCTCGATCGCGGCCACCGCCGGGCTGCCGCAACGAGCGCTCTACAGCGCCACCAAGGGCGCGGTCCTCGCGCTCACCCGCGCGATGGCTGCCGACCACCTGGCCGAGGGCATCCGCGTGTGCTGCGTCAATCCCGGCACCGCGCACACCCCGTGGATCGACCGGCTGCTGGCCACGGCCGACGATCCCGACGCCGAGCTGGCCGCGCTCGCCGCGCGCCAGCCCACCGGGCGGCTCGTCACCGCCGACGAGGTCGCCGCGGCGATCTGCTACCTGGCCGGCCCGGACGCCGGCGCCACCACCGGCACCGATCTCGCCGTGGACGGCGGAATGTCCGGCCTGCGGCTCCGCCCGAAACCTGTCAACGAGGAGAGGTCATGAAGTTCCAGCACCTGCGCGCCGCCGCTGTCGTCACAGCCGGTGTCCTGTCCGCGGCCGCACTGGCCGGCTGCAGCGGCGGCGGCTCGACCGCCGCTTCGGGGGGCAAAACCGTCGTGGGGGTCGACTACCCGCGCTCGGACACCGACTTCTGGAACGCCTACATCAAGTACGTGCCCCAGTTCGCCGGCCAGTTCGGGCTCGACCTCAAGACCACCAACTCGCAGAACGACGTCGCCAACCTGACGGCCAACGTGCAGACGATGATCAGCCAGGGCGTCAAGGGCGTGGTCATGGCGCCGCAGGACACCGCGGCGATCATCCCGACGCTGCAGCAGCTCGCGACCAAGAAGATCCCGGTCGTGTCCGTCGACACCCGCCCCGACCAGGGCAACGTCTACATGGTCGTGCGGGCCGACAACCGCGCCTACGGCGAGAAGGCCTGCCAGTTCCTCGGCACCAAGCTCGGCGGCCAGGGCAAGGTCGTCATGCTCCAGGGCGACCTGGCGTCGATCAACGGCCGGGACCGCACCGAAGCCTTCAACGACTGCATGAAGAAGACCTTCCCGGGCATCACCGTCTTCGGCGAGGCCACCAACTGGGACGCCAACACCGCGGCCCAGAAGCTGCAGACCCGGCTGACGGCGAACCCGGACATCAAGGGCGTCTACATGCAGTCCAGCTTCGCCCTGGCCGGCACGCTGCAGCTGCTCAAGCAGCGCGGCCTGGCGGTCCCGGCGAGCGACCCGAAGCACGTGTTCATCGTGTCCAACGACGGCATCCCCGAGGAACTCGCCAAGATCCGGGCCGGCGAGATGGACGCGACCGTGTCCCAGCCCGCGGACCTGTTCGCCAAGTACGCCCTGCAGTACGTCAAGGACGCGATCGCCGGCAAGACGCCGGCGGCGGGCAAGACCGACCACGACAGCACCATCATCCAGGTCCGCGACGGCCTGATGGAGGACCAGCTGGCCGCGCCGCTGGTCACCGCGGACGGCGCCAAGTTCGGGCCGGTGAGCAGCGTCAAGGTCGACGACCAGTCCCTGTGGGGCAACAGCAAGAGCTGAGGCGTTTTTCGGAGAGGACCCGAACATGAACACCGTGCCGGTCGTCGAGGCCCGTCAGGTGGTCAAGCGCTACGGCGCCACGGTCGCGCTGGACGAAGCCGACCTGACCGTCCTACCCGGACAGACGCACGCACTCGTCGGCCGCAACGGGGCCGGCAAGTCGACCTTGGTGTCCGTCCTCACCGGACTGACCGAGCCGGACGCCGGGACCGTGCGGCTGGACGGGGAACCGGCGCCGGCCCTGGCCGACCGGGACGGCTGGCGGTCCCGGGTGGCCTGCGTGTACCAGCGGTCGACGATCATCCCCGAGCTGTCGGTGGCGGAGAACCTGTTCCTCAACCGGCAGGAGACCCGCGGCGGGTTCGTCCGCTGGGCCGCGTTGCGCCGCTCGGCCACCGAGCTGCTCGAGCGCTGGTCGGTGGACGTCGACGTGCACCGGCCGGCCCGGGAGCTGAGCGTGGAGCAGCGGCAGTTCGTCGAGATCGCGCGGGCCCTGTCGTTCGGCGCCCGGTTCGTCATCCTCGACGAACCGACCGCGCAGCTCGACGGGGCCGCCATCACGCGGCTGTTCGGCCACATCGCCGAGCTGCAGCGGCAGGGCGTCACCTTCCTGTTCATCAGCCACCACCTCCAGGAGGTGTACGAAATCTGCGACACGGTGACGGTGTACCGGGACGCCCGGCACGTCCTCACCGCACCGGTCGCCGAGCTGCCGAAGGCCGATCTCGTGGCCGCGATGACCGGCGAGAACGCCGTCATCGCCCAGGAGCGGACGTCGTCGGCCCGGCACGACGCCGCACCCGTGCTGCGCGTGGACGACCTGAGCCTCGCGCCCCACTTCGAGGACGTGTCGTTCGGCGTCGCGCCCGGGGAGATCGTCGGGCTGGCCGGGTCGGGCGGCAGCGGCAAGACCGAGCTCGCCGAGGCACTGGCCGGGCTGCGCGAACCCACCTCCGGCACGGTCTTCGTCGGGGACTCCCGCCCCCGGCCCGGTGACGTCCCGGCCGCGCTGGCCGCGGGGGTGGGCTTCGTCCCGGAAGACCGCCACCACCAGGGTTTCGTGCCGGAGATGTCCATTGCGGACAACTCCACGATGAGCGTCATGGACCGGCTCGGCCCCGGCATCTTCGTCCGGTCGGGCCTGCGCGACCGGCTCGCCGGGCAGCTGATCACGCGCCTGGCGGTGAAGACCCCCGGCCCGGAACTGCCGGTGTCCGCGCTGTCCGGCGGCAACCAGCAGAAGGTCGTCATGGCCAGGGCGCTGGCCGGCGACCCCCGCCTGCTCGTGCTGATCACCCCCACCGCCGGGGTCGACGTGCGGTCGAAGGAGTTTCTCCAGGGCAAGGTCGCGGAGGCCGCCGCGGCGGGCACCGCGGTGCTGATCGCTTCGGACGAACTGGACGACCTGCGCCTGTGCGACCGGCTGCTGGTCGTGGTGCACGGCCGGCTCACCACCGAAATCCCCGCAGGCTGGCAGGACCGCGAGGTCGTGGCCGCCATGGAAGGAGTCGACCTCGATGCCTGAAAGCCCCGCCGCGGTGGGCGCCCCGCCACGGACCGGATCCGGCCCCGCGCCCCGGCGCATCGCACTGGCCCGGCTGCGCGACTTCGCGCTGGTGCCCGGGATCATCGCGATCGCCGTCGTCGGCCAGCTGGTGAACCCGGTGTTCCTCCAGTACGACAACGTGATCAACATCCTGCAGACGATGTCGGAGATCGCCCTGCTGGTGCTCGCCCAGACGATGGTCCTGGTCGTCGGCAAGATGGACCTCTCGCTGGAATCGACCTTCGGGCTCGCGCCGGGCGTCGCGGCGTGGCTGACGATCGGCGGCGGCCATTCGCTCGGGCTGCTGCCGTCGTGGACCGCCGTGCCCGTGGTCCTTCTGGTCGGCGTGGTGGTGGGGGCGCTCAACGCCCTGCTGATCGTCCGGTTCGGGCTGAGCGGGTTCGTCGTCACCCTCGGCATGCTGATCGTGCTGCGCGGCCTGCTGACCGGGATCTCCGGCGGCCAGACCTTCTTCGGCCTGCCCGATTCGTTGCTCTACCTCGGCACCACGCTGTGGGCCGGGATCCCGGCATCGATCTGGATCTGCGTCCTGTTGTTCGCCGGCGGGATCGTGCTGCTCGGCTACACCCGGTTCGGCCGCAGCCTCTACGCGATCGGCGGGAACGAGGACGCGGCGAAGGCCGCGGGCATCCGGACCGACCGCATCGTGTGGATCGTGCTGATCGGGGCCAGCGTCCTGGCCGCGCTCGGCGGGCTGCTGCTTTCCGGGCGGCTGGCCTCGGTGGCCGCGGCGCAGGGCAACGGCTACATCTTCACGGTGTTCGCGGCCGCAGTGATCGGCGGGGTGAGCCTGAACGGTGGCCGCGGAACGCTCTTCGGCGCCTTCACCGGCATCCTGCTGCTGTACATGATCCAGAACGTGCTGACCCTGGCCGGCGTGCCCGCCCAGTGGATCGGTGCGCTCAACGGCGCGATCATCCTCATCGCGCTGGTGATGTCCCGCATCACCAGCGGCAAGCGGCAGACCTGATGGCGGATCTCGGCCTGGGCACCGCGGGCCTGGGCAACGTCTTCGGCGACGTCGACGACGAGGCCGCCGCGGAGGTCGTCGCCGCGGCGGCCGGTGCCGGGGTGCGGTACTTCGACACCGCGCCCTACTACGGCTTCGGGCTGGCCGAACGCCGGCTCGGCCCGGCGCTGGCGCGGCTGCCCGCGGGTTCGTTCGCGGTGTCGACGAAGGTGGGCCGGACGCTCACCGACGGCGGCTGCTTCTTCGACTTCTCCGCGGACGCCGTCCGCCGGGGGATCGAAGGCAGTCTCGACCGCCTGGGCCTCGACCGCGTCGACATCGTGTACCTGCACGATCCCGACGACCACGAAGAGCAAGCCGCTTCCGAGGCGTGGCCGGAACTGTGCCGGCTGCGCGACGAAGGCGTGGTCTCCGCGATCGGCGTCGGGATGAACCAGTGGGAGATGCCCGCCCGGTTCGTCGAACGGCTCGACGTCGACGTCGTCCTGCTCGCCGGCCGGTACACGTTGCTCGACCGCAGCGGTGCGCAGCTGCTCGACCTCTGCGACGAGCGCGGGGTCGACGTCGTGCTCGGCGGGGTGTTCAACTCCGGCTTGCTCATCGACCCCCGGCCGGGCGCCTGGTTCGACTACGCCCCGGCGCCCGCGGACCTGCTGGCCCGCGCGCAAAGCATGGGGCAGGTCGCCGCTTCGGCGGGGTACGACCTGGCCGCGTGCGCGCTCGCGTTCGCCGTCGCGCATCCCGCCGTCACCTCGGTCCTGGTCGGTGCCACGAGCGCCGACCAGGTGCGGGCGAACGCCGAGGCCTTCCGCCGCGAGGTGCCGCCGGATCTGCTGCACCGAGTGGTTTCCTGCTAGCTCCCCATCGCCCTCTGGAGAGTGCAATGGTGCCCCCTGCCCAGAACCCCTTCTCCCGCCGGCAGTTCGGCGCCCTCGCGGCGGCCGGGCTCACCGCGGCGGCCGTGCCGCCCGCGCTGGCCGGCCCGGCGGCCGCCGCCACCCCGGGCGAGCCGTACCAGCCCACCTGGCCATCGGTCGACCGGCACCCTCCCGCGCCGGAATGGTTCCAGGACGCCAAGTTCGGCACCTACTGGCACTGGGGCGCCTTCACCACCCCGGAGTTCGGCAGCGAGTGGTACGGCCGGAACCTGTACATCCCGGACAGCGGCGAGAACAAGCACCACAAGGCGACCTACGGCGACCCGGCGGTGTGGGGCTACGACCGGTTCGTCGACGGCGGCACCGACGTGGCGGGGAACCCCGTGCAGTTCGCGCCGAAGCCGGTTTCCCAGGGCGGGCGGTTCGACCCGGAGGAGTGGGCGCGGGTGGTCAAGGCGTCCGGGGCGAAGTTCGCCGGCCCGGTCGCCGAGCACCACGACGGGTTCTCGATGTGGGACAGCAAGGTCAACGAGTGGAACTCGGTGGCGCGCGGGCCGCGGCTGAACCTGCTGGACCTGTTCGGCAAGGCGATCCGCGGGCAGGGTCTGAAACTGCTGGTCGCGATGCACCACGCGTTCAACTACAACGGTTTCTACGACTTCGCCCCGCCCCAGCCCACCCCGAGCCTGCGCAAGCTGTACGGCCGGCTTCCGCGCGCCGACGAGGACGCGCTCTGGCTGGCCAAGCTCAAGGAGGTGATCGACCGCGCGCAGCCGGACATCCTCTGGCAGGACTTCTCGCTGAACTCGCCCGGTTACTGCATCAACAGCGGCCCGTGCGCGGTGGCGGAGCAGCAGCGCCTCGAATTCCTGGCCTACTACTACAACCAGGCGCAGAAGTGGGGCAAGGACGTCGTCTCGACCTTCAAGCACTTAGACCACGGGTTCACCACCACCGGCGAGGTGGCGGACTACGAGCGCGGCGGCCCGGCCGACATCGTCACGCCGTACTGGCTCACCGACGACGCGATCAGCAGCAGCAGCTGGAGCTACACCCGGGGCATCGGCTACTACTCCGGCACCCCGCGTCGGCGAGTCGATCCATTCGACGCGCGTCTGGGACGTCTACGGCGAGGGCCCGACCAAGATGGGCGGCGGTTCGTTCGTTTCGCCGAAGGTGGGTACGGCCAAGGACTTCCGGTTCACCCGCGACAAGGCGGCCCGCGTGCTCTACGCGACGGTGCTGGCCTGGCCCGGGGTCACGGCGGAGCTCACCACGCTGTCCGGCAAGCGGATCGACCTGGGCAGCCTGCGGCGCGTCGAACTGCTCGGTGCTCCCGGCGCGCTGGAGCACACCCAGGACGCGAGCGCGCTGCACGTCACGCTGCCGGCGGCGAAGCCGTACGAATCACCCGCCTACGTGCTGAAGCTGACGTTCGACGGCCGGATCCCGGCGGTGGGCCCCGCGTCCGGCGCGACCGTGTTCGCCGACGTCGATTACCGTGGCGCGAGCGCGGCGCTGGGGGCCGGCAACTACACCGCGGCTCAGCTGCCCCGGGCAAGTACGTGACGGCCACGCCGGATCTGCGCACCTCCGGGTTCAACGACACGATCGTTTCGCTGCGCATCGCGTTCGACCCCGCCCGGTGGTTCCGCATCGTCAACGTCACCAGCGGCCTGGCCGTCGACGGGTTCGTCAAGCTGACCAACCGCACCAGCGGCCTGGTGATCGACGGTGCGGGCGCCCCCACCGCGGGCGGCAACCCCGTGCAGTCGGGCTGCACCGGCGCGGCGAGCCAGCAGTGGTCGATCACCGACACCGGCGGCGGTGTCTGCGTCATCGCGAACCGGGCGAGCGGGCTGGTCCTCGACGGCGGCGGGACCGTGCCCTCGGGCTTCTCCGCTGAAGGTGTGGTCCGACGACGGCAGCGCCAACCTCCGGTGGCTGTTCTCCGTTGCCTGAGGTACTCCTGGGCGCCGTGACCGGTCTCCGGTCACGGCACCCGGCCGTCGAGCTCCCGGACCTCGGCCAGGTGCGCGCGCAGCCAGCGTTCGGACGTGTCGACGTGCATCAGCGCGGCGGCGGTGGCCACCGCGGGATCCCGGTCGGCGAGCGCGTCGTAGATGGCCTTGTGCTGCGCCAGTGTCACGTGCGTCGCACCCCGCTCGACCGTGCCGCGCCAGACCCGCGCGCGCAGGGTGCGCGAGGAGATCCCGTCCAGCAGCGCGGTGAGGGTCTCGTTGCCCGCCGCGGTGACGACCGCCCGGTGGAAGGCGGCGTCGAGCACGGTGAGGCGTTCGACGTCCTCGACCGCGTCGTGCATCGCGTCGAGCAGCTCGCCGACCGCGCGCAGCTGGGCGTCGGTGATCCGGGTGGCGGCCAGGCCGGTCGCCGCGGGCTCGAGGAGCCGGCGCACCTCGGTCAGTTCGAGGATGCTGCCGCCCTGCATGAGCGCCACGGCGTTGCCGAGGCCCTCCAGGAGCAGGCTCGGCGCGAGACTGGTGACGTACGTGCCGTCGCCGCGGCGGACTTCGAGCACCCTGGCCAGCGCGAGCGCCTTCACGGCCTCCCGCGTGGGACTGCGGGAGATCCCCAGCTCGGTGGCCAGTTCGTGCTCGGGGGGCAGCTTGGCGCCCGCCGGGAACCGGCCGGACCGGACGAACTCCCGGATCCGGTCGATCGCTTCGTCGGTCAACGACCTTGCCATGGTCCTCCTCGGACAGCTCACCTGGGGAATCAGTCTAACATTCATATGATGTATATCTGCGAGGGAGTGGTCGGTGTTGCGTGAGATTGGCTGATTCGCCAGTTTCGACGATCGGTACGCATTGAGACATGTGATGTCTGTACAGGCTTCTTACTTACTTGTAAGTTAGCAAACATGACGACTTTCGCCGACGACGAGGCCGAGACGCTGTGTGCCCAGTGGGAAAAGGCGTGGAACGGCCATGACGCCGGCGCGGTCGCCGCGATGTGCGCGGACGACCTCGTCTACGACGAGCCGGCGCTGGGGCGGACCGCGCACGGGCCCGGCTCGATCCACGAGTTCGTGACGCACATGGCGCGCGCCTACCCGGACTACTCGTTCACGCGCATGGGGCTCTACACCGAGGTGACCCGCCGCGCCGTGCTCGTCGCGTGGCGCTTCACCGGCACGTTCGCCAAGACCGGCAGCCGCGTCGAATTCCACGGCGACGACCGGCTGGAGCTGGGCGAGGACGGGCTGATCCACGCGTACCGCTGCCTGTACGACAACAAGTTCGTGCTCGGTCAGCTCGGCGGTGGCACGGGGGACCGGTGAGCGACGCGGGCCCGGCCCGCCTCCCCGCCGCGGCGCGCCGGGCGGGGATCATCGAAGCGGCCGACGCCGAGTTCGCCGCGCACGGGCTGGCGGGCACCCGGCTGGAGGCCATCGCCGGCCGGGCCGGCATCTCGCACCCGCGGATCGTGCAGATGTTCGGCTCGAAGCGGAAGCTGTTCCTCGAAGTCGTGCACGCCGCCTTCGACCGCATCGAAGCGGCGTTCGCGGGCGCCGAGCCGAAGCTGGCCGCGCTGGGCGTCGCCTACGTGCGGCTCCTGCGGAGCGATCCGACGGTCGGCTTGGTGGTGCTGCAGGGCTACGCGGCGGCGGCGGACGACCCGGTCCGCGAGGCGGTCCGCCGTCGCCACCTCGCCCTGATGGACACGATCGCCCGGTTGACGGGCGCGGACGCGTTGCAGGTGCGGACGTTCTTCGCCACGGGCCTCGTCCAGACGGTGTCGACCGCGCTCGAGCTGCCCGAGCCGCGTGCCGACGCGGCTTGGAGTGCCTGGATCCTCGACCTCGCCGACACGTCCGGCGGCTCGTGACGGCGCCGGATTTCTCCATCGTCGACGGCCTTCCGGATCGCGCGATTGTCCGGGACGACTGGCCGGTGACACCAAAATGCGAAATCCGACGATAATGCTCATCCCGCCCCTGGCCAAGCCGGTCGGGAATTCGAGTATTTCGACAATGGGAGCCGAGACGGCTGAACGGCCGATCCGGTTGTTTCGGAAAGGTCACGACCGGACTGCGATCATGAGATTTACAAATCGGCCGCGCGCGGCTTAGTCTCCACGCGGACTGGGGCCGCGCGAATCCTTCGCGCGGGGGTGTTCGGGAGGTGGCCGCGTGGCGTACGTGACGCGGGTGCGGCGGGAACGGCTCTCGGCCGACGAGCTGGTGCGCCGGGTCCAGGCCGAAGGGGAGCCGGACCCGGGACGTTCGATCGGCGTGGTCACCTCGACGCTGGCGACCCTCGGCAACAGCCGGACGTTCGACGCCATCGCGCAGGCGGCCGCGGCCGAGGAGTACGCGGTCAAGCTGGTATCCCTGGGCCGGCCGTCCCGGCCGGCGGTGACCGGCGCGTTCCGGGAGCTCGGGAAGCACGACGTCGACGGTTTGGTGGTGCTGGTCGAGGAATACGCCCTGGATTGGCCGGGAATGGTTTTTCCGGCGGACGTCCCGGTGGTGGTCGTCGATTCGAATGCCCGCGCCGGGTATCCGACGGTGGACACCGATCAGGCGCAGGGTGCGGTGCTGGCGACCGAGCACCTGCTGAAGCTGGGGCACGAGACGGTGTGGCACATCGCGGGCCCGTCGGATTCGTGCGCGGCGGAGCACCGCGAGCGGGCTTGGCGGCGGACGTTGACGCGGTTCGACCGGCGGGTCCCGTTGCCGGTGGTGGGGGACTGGACGGCCGAGTCGGGGTACACGCTCGGCCGGGTGCTGGCGCACGATCCCGCGGTGACGGCGGTGTTCGCGGCGAACGACCAGATGGCGCTGGGGTTGTTGCGGGCGCTGCACGAATCCGGCCGTTCGGTGCCGGGGGAGGTCAGTGTCGTCGGGTTCGACGACATGGCGGAGGCCGGGAATTTCTGGCCGCCGCTGACCACGATCCGCCAGCCCTTCGCCGAGCTGGGCCGCCGGGTGGTGCAGACGGTGCTGGGCGAGCTGCGGTCCGGGGTGCGGATCGCGACCCCCGAGAGCGTGCCGGTGACGCTCGTCGTCCGGGCGAGCACCGGGCCGCCACCCTGGTGATCCGGACCCGCCGGCTCGGCTTCGGCGCACCGGCCCGCTTCGGCGAGTTCTTCACCCGCCGGACCGCGGATGCCGGCGCCGGCGCCGGTCACCGTCGTGCTCTTCGCGCTGGTGGCCACCTGGAACAGCTACTTCCTGCCGCTGATCATGCTCAACGACCAGCGCTTCGATCATCCCCCTCGTCGTGCTTTCCTGTTCCTGCAGCGGTACTGGCAGAGCGGGCTCGCTGCCGGCGCCGTCAAGCAGTGAGCTCGACCCTTCCTGGAGGTCCCATGGCGGTCTTGCCCGCCCGCGTCCTGTTCGGTGCCGCCTACTACCACGAGTACCAGCCCTGCGAACGGCTCAAGACCGACCTCGACCTGATGGCCGAGGCGAAGTTCACCGTGATCCGCGTCGGCGAGTCGGTTTGGTCCACCTGGGAGCCCGAGAACGGCCGCTTCGACCTGGACTGGTTGCAGCCGGTCCTCGACGGGGCCCACGAGCGCGGGATCTCCGTGGTCCTCGGGACGCCGACGTACGCCGTGCCGCCGTGGCTGGCCCGGCAGTACCCGGAGATCGCCGGCGAACGGGCCACCGGGCAGCGCATCGGCTGGGGCGCCCGCCAGGAGGTCGACTTCACCCACCCGGCGTTCCGGTTCCACGCCGAGCGCGTGATCCACAAGATCCTCGCCCGCTACGCGGAACACCCGGGGATCATCGGGTTCCAGGTGGACAACGAGCCGGGACCGGAGCTGCTCCACAACCACGGCGTCTTCCAGCGGTTCGTCGATCACCTGCGCGCGAAGTACGGCGACGTCGAGACGCTCAACCGCGAATGGGGCCTGGTCTACTGGTCGCACCGGCTCTCGACGTGGGCCGACCTGTGGACCCCGGACGGCAACGCCCAGCCGCAGTACGACGTCGCCTGGCGCGAGTTCCAGGCCCGCCAGACCACCGAGTTCATCGCGTGGCAGGCTCAAATCGCCCGCCAGTACGCCCGGCCGGAGCAGTTCGTCACCACCTGCATTGCCTACACGCGGCCGGCGGTCGAGGACGACGAGCTCACCGACAGCCTCGACATCGCCTCGGGCAACCCGTACTACGTGATGCAGGACGGCCTCGCGCTGCCGGACCCGGCGCCGGCGGACCACGAGCAGAAGTGGAAGACCGCCGGCGTCTGGTCGCTGTACCAGACCGCGGACTGGATGTTCTCCTCGCGCCAGGCCCCCTTCCTGGTCACCGAAACCAACGCCACGCACATCGGCCCGACGTGGGACAACCGGCCCGCGTTCGACGGCCAGTGGCGCCAGGCCGCCTGGGCGCTGGTCGCGCGCGGCGCCCGGATGATCGAGTACTGGCACTGGCACACGCTGCACTTCGGCGCCGAGACCTACTGGGGCGGCATCCTGCCGCACAGCGGGCGGCCCGGCCGCACCTACGCCGAGCTCGCCCGCCTCGGCGAGGAGTTCGAGCTCGCCGGAGCCACCGTCGCCGGGCTCGAACCGGACGCGGACATCACGATGGTGTACTCGACGCCGAGCAAATGGCTCATGCAGAAGTACCCGGCACTGTCCACCCCGGACGGTGAGCCGGACCCGACGTCCTACCACCGGTTCTTCGACCCGTTCTACCGAGGCGCCTTCGACGCGGGCCGCCAGGTCCGGATCGTCCACATCAGACAGCTCCACGACGAGCGAGGCGAGCGGGAAGGCGTTTCGCCGGAGGAAGCCGCGCGCCGCCACCCCGTCCTGGTCGTGCCCGCGTTGTACCTCGCCGGTGACAGCACCCTGGACTGGCTCGCCGAGTACGCCCGCGCCGGCGGCCACCTCGTCCTCGGCCCCCGCACCGGCTACGCCGACCACGAGGGCCGGGCGCGCCGCGATCCGGCTCCCGGGCGGCTCGCCGACGCCGCCGGCGTCCGGTACGACGAGTTCAGCAACCTCGGTGGTGCCGTCCCGCTCAAGGCCGTTCCGGACAGTCCGCTCGAGCTGCCCTCGGATGCGGCGGCGACGCGCTGGGTCGACGGGCTGACGGTCGTCGACGCGAAGGTGCTCGCCGAGTACGACCACCCGCACTTCGGCCGCTGGCCGGCGGTCACCACCCGGGCCGAGGGGGACGGCCGGGTCACCTGCGTCGGCACGGTCCCGGACACCGCGTCCGGCCGGGCGCTGGCCCGCTGGCTGGTGCCGCTGCCGGTGCACGCGTGGACGAACCTGCCGGAGTCCGTGACCGCGACCACCGGGACCGCGCCCGACGGCCGCCGGGTGCACGTGCTCCACAACTGGAGCTGGACCCCGGTCCACGTGACCGCGCCCGCGCCGCTGTCCGACCTGCTCGACGGCACCGGTGTGCCGACGGGGACGGCCCTGAGCCTCGGCTCGTGGGACGTCCGCGTCTTCGTCGAACGACCCCCTGCGAAGGAGTAGCGAGGAACGATCCTCCAAGGTGGCGCTGCTCGTCGCCGTCGCGGCGCTGCCGGGCTTGAGCCCGGCGGCGACCGCGCGGACGAGCGGGCCGGCCCGGGTCAATTGAGCCGTGGGTGGGGCGCCGGCGCCGGAATCAGCCCGCGGTACCGGTGAGCGGCCGCCCACCGCGGCGATCGTGACAAATTTTCAGGTACTTTCCGTCATCCGGTTGACACATCGGGCGCCTGGTTCCAGCATCAATGCTGCCGAGCCAGCGGTCAAAAGATCACCGGATGCGTGACGACGGCCGCGACTCACCCGTTCGAACCACTCTCGCCCAAGGATGTGCGGACGTGACCGAGAACCGGTATCCCGGCGCCCATCGCGCCGATCCCCCCTAGTCCGTGGTGAACGCGGCGGCCGTCGACGGTCCGATCGGCGGTCCGGCTCGCTTTCCGGTGAAGTGTTAGCGCTAACACTGTCTTGGTGCGTGCTGTTCCACGGAGGTGACCATGACTGTTCTCGACTTTCCCCATCCGCGGCCGACCCTGGCCGACGTGGCCCGGGCCGCCGGTGTCTCGTCGGCGACGGCGTCCCGGGTGCTCAACGGATTCCCGCAAGTGCGTGCCCAGACCCGGCGCCAGGTCGAACAGGCCGTGCGCTCCCTCGGCTACGTCCGGCAGCGCGCGGCCCGGGCGGGCGAGGAGCCGCGGACGGGCACGGTCGCCGTCGTGCTGTGCGAGGACGGCCCGCGGCTGTTCTCCGACCCGTTCTTCGGCCGCGTCATGGGGGGCATCCACCACGAGTTCACCGCGGCCGGCGTGCACGTCGTGGTGCTGATGATGCCGGCGGCGGACCAGGCCACCACCTTCCGCTACCTGGGCGGCGGGCACGTCGACGGGGCGCTGTTCGTGAGCACGCACACGCGGTACACCACGGAGTTGTCACGGGCGGAGCTCCCGGTCGTCAGCGCCGGCCGGCCGATGGTCCCCGACCCGAGCCGGTACACCTACGTGGACGTGGACAACCGCGGGGGCGCCGTGGCGGCCGTCCGGCACCTCCAGGCCGCCGGCCGGCGGCGGATCACGACGGTCGCCGGCCCGAAGGACATGGCGCCGGGCCGGGACCGGCTCGCCGGCTACGTCGCCGCGATCGGCGGCGCGGGCGTCGTCGACCCGGGGTCGGTGGTCCACGGCGACTTCGGCCAGGCCTCCGGCGAGCACGCGATGCGGCGGCTGCTCGACCGGCGGCCGGACCTGGACGCGGTGTTCGTGGCGTCCGACGTGATGGCGCTGGGCGTGCTGCGGGCCCTGCGCCGCGCCGGGCGCCGCGTCCCCGACGACGTCGCGGTCATCGGCTTCGACAACTCACCGGTCTCGCGGACCACCGACCCGCCGCTGACGACGGTGAGCCAGCCGGTCGAGGCGCTCGGCGCCCGGTCGGCGGCCGAGCTGCTCGCGGTGATCGACGGTACGTCCGGGCAGCCGCGCCGCGTGGTGCTGGGGACGACGCTGGTGGTGCGGCAATCGGGGTGAGCTCGCGCCTGGCCGACCGCACTGAGCGGGCGCTTAGTGACCTTGTTCACGAGCCGGCCGCCCGGGTCGTCGCCCGGCGCGGCCGTCCGGGGCCGCGGGTGCCCAGGTGGAAGCCGCTTCCGCCGGTGGATGGCGGGTGGCTGACGAGCGTCGCGAACGGTCGTGTTGCCGACGTCAAGGTGAACATTGTCCCTGACTGTGGTGACCTCCATGTGACGCGAAGTCTTCGCGGGAGTTACCGATGAGGGTGGGCAGCGTGCGAGAGCAGACCAGAGGGCAGCTCCGCGGAGGCACCGCGGTCGTGCTGCCGGACCCGGGGCGCTCGATCGGCGTGCTCACTTCGACGCTGGCCACGCTCGGGAACAGCCGCACGTTCGACGCCGTCGCGCAGGCGGCCGCGGCCGAGGGGTACGCGATCAAATTGCTGTCCGTGGGCAAACCGACCCGCGACGCGGTGACCGACGCGTTCCGGGAACTGGGGACGCACGACGTCGCCGGCCTCGTCGTCCTGGTCGAGGAATACGCCCTGGATTGGCCGGGAATCGTTTTCCCGCCGGCCGTCCCGGTGGTGGTCGTCGATTCGAACGCGCGCGCCGGGTATCCGACGGTCGACGCCGATCAAACGCAGGGTGCGGTGCTGGCGACCGAGCACCTGCTCAAGCTCGGCCACGAGACGGTGTGGCACATCGCGGGCCCGTCGGATTCGTGCGCGGCCGAGCGCCGTGAACTGGCTTGGCGGCGGACGTTGACGCGGTTCGACCGGCGGGTCCCGTTGCCGGTGGTGGGGGACTGGACCGCCGGATCCGGCTACACGCTCGGCCGGGTGCTGGCGCACGACCCCGCGGTGACGGCGGTGTTCGCGGCGAACGACCAGATGGCGCTCGGCTTGCTGCGGGCACTGCACGAATCCGGCCGTTCGGTGCCGGGGGAGGTCAGCGTCGTCGGGTTCGACGACATGGCGGAGGCCGGGAGTTTCTGGCCGCCGCTGACCACGATCCGCCAGCCCTTCGCCGAACTGGGCGCCCAGGTGGTGCGGACCCTGCTCGGCGAGATCGGGTCCGGGGTGCGGACGGCGACGCTCGAACGGGTGCCGGTGTCGCTGGTGGTCCGGGGCAGCACCGGCCCGCCGTCGTGGTGGTCCGCGCCGGCGTGAGGAAGGCGTGAAGAGTTTCGCGGTTCGCTGGATTTCGCTCGCTCTTCGGGATTGAATACATCGAATCGTGCGACCGTGTGTTGACACGGCGGTCGGCGCAAACGGATGCTCGGCGTACCGGCCGAAAGGCCGAACCCCCGGACCGACAAAGGGAGAAAGCCGAGTCATGACCACCGTGCCGGCGAAACCTCCCGTTGTGTCCTGATGGAACCGGAACTCATCGAGATCACCGTCACCGTGCCGCACCCGCCCGCGGCGGTGTGGACGATCGTGGGCAGCCCGCACCTCTACCCGCGGTTCGTGCGGGGGATCACCTCGTGCGAGCCGGTTTCCGAGGCGATCGGCCGGGGCGCCCGCTACCGGTACCGCGCCGGAGGCGAGGGCGAGGCCGAAATCTTCGTCCACCGCCGGGACGAGCACCTGGCCTGGTCCGGCCGGCAGCACCGGATGTCCGTCGTGCTGCGTCCGACGTCCGGAGGCTGCGCGATCACCGTCCTGCTCACGCTGCTCGACGGCCGTTCGCCGGCGGTGCCGCGGATCCGCCAGCGGATCCTGGACGCGGTCGCGGCGATCAGCGACCACCTCGGCGGCGTCCCCGGCACGGACTCGCTGCCGCCCCGCCCGTCGAAGCGCGAGTTCGCGCGGATCCTGGTGAAGGCCGGCGTCCTCACGCCGGCCCAGCCCACCGGGACGCTGCGCCAGCTGAGGTCGGTGGGCCGCTGGGGCTCGACCCTGGCCGGCGGCTACGAGGCGGTGGCGCGCCGCGCGCCGGAGTCACTCGCGCTGTGCGACGAGCGGTCCGAGCGGACCTTCGGCGAACTCGACGACCGCACCACCCGGCTGGCCGCGGTGCTGAAGCGCCACGACATCGCCGAGGGGTCGCGGGTGCTGCTGATGTGCCGCAACCACAACGCGATGGTCGAGGCGATGATCGCCTGCAGCAAGCTGGGCGCGGACGTGGCCCTGATGAACACCGGGCTGGCCCTGGGCCAGGTCGCCGAGTTCGCCCTGCGGCACGGCTCCCAGCTCGTGCTCGCCGACGCCGAGTTCGCCGCCCTGGGCCGGCAGTTGCCGGATGAGATCCCGCAGCTGTGGACGTGGCCGCCGGGCGACGGGTGGCACGGGACGACCATCGAAGACCTGATCGAGGCGCAGTCGCCCGCCCGGATCGCCCCGCCGGGCAAGCCCGGCCGGCTCGTCGTGCTCACCTCGGGCACGTCCGGCCCGCCGAAGGGCGCGCGCCGCCCGACCCCGCACAGCGTCGCGGACGCCGCCGCGGTGCTGTCGGAAATCCCGCTGCGGGCCGGCGAACCGATCCTGGTCGCCGCCCCGATGTTCCACACCTGGGGCCTGGCCGCGCTCCAGCTCGGCATGGCGCTGCGGGCGGGGCTGGTGCTGCCCCGCCGCTTCGACCCGGAAGCGACGCTGTCGATGATCGAACGACAGCGGTGCACGGCGCTGTTCGCGGTGCCGACGATGCTGCGGCGGCTGCTGGACCTGCCGGAGCGGACGCGGGCCCGCTACGACCTGTCCTCGCTGCGCGTGGTGGCGAGCTCCGGCGCCGGCCTGCCGGGCCGGCTGGGCGAGGAGTTCATGGACGCGTTCGGCGACATCCTCTACAACCTGTACGGCTCGACGGAGGTGTCGTGGGCGGCGATCGCCGGGCCCCGCGACCTCCGCGCGGCCCGCGGCACGGCGGGCCGTCCGCCGATCGGCACCGCGATCCGCGTCCTGGACCGCGCGGGCACCCCGGTGCCACCCGGCACGACCGGCCGGCTCTACGTCGGCAACCGCCTGCTGTTCGACGGCTACACCGACGGCGAGCAGCTCGACGTCCGCGACGGCCTGATGGACACCGGGGACCGCGGGTACGTCGACGCGAACGGCCTATTGTTCGTCCAGGGCCGCGAGGACGAGATGATCGTGTCCGGCGGCGAAAACGTGGCCCCGGCCCCGGTGGAGGAAGTCCTGCTCGCCTTGCCGGAGGTCCGTGAAGCGGCGGTGGTCGGCGTCCGCGACCCCAAGTACGGTCAGCGCCTGGCGGCGTACGTCGTGCTGGTGCCGGGTGCCCGGCTGGACGCGGACACGGTGCGGTCCCACGTGCGTGAACGCCTGGCGCGGTTCGCGGTGCCGCGGGACGTCGTGTTCGTCGACGAGCTGCCGCGCAATGCGACGGGGAAGGTCGTGAAGCGCGCTCTGCGCCGCAACTACCACTGGTGACCGCCCTGCCCCGCCGCCCCGCCGCAGCGGCGGGTGGCGCCGGCTCCCCGTTCGCGCCGGTCGAGCGGCACGCCTGAGCGCAGCGGTCAGGCCGGGCAGCTGACGTCGTGCTCCGGTGCCGCCAGGGCCAGCAGGTAGCGGTCCACGGCCGACCGGGTGCAGGCGTTCTTCTCGAAGACCCCGTGGCCCGAGCCCTCGTACGTCAGCAACGTCGTGTTCGCCGGGGCCTGGCGGTGGATGGCGAGGGCCCAGGCGTACGGGGTCGCCGGGTCGTGGCGGGAGTTCAGCAGGAGGATCCGCGGCGCGCGCGGGATGTTCAGCCGGTGCGGCGGGTTCGACGGCGGGCCCTGGATGCCCAGGCACGCCATCGTTTCGCCGTGGCTCAACGTGCTGCCGCGCATGAGCGGCCCGCGGCGCAGCTCTTCGGCGTGCAACACCGAGTACTGCGCGAAACCCCGGATCCGGAGGTCGAAGTCCTGGCAGACGACGGCCAGGCGGATCGAGTCGTAGTTGTAGGAGAACTGAGCGGTCATCGGCGGATTGCCGGCGGCGGCGTCGGCGATCGCCTGGCCCAGGTCGTCCCAGACCGGGCGGTACATGTCCTGCAGCACCCGGCCGCGCAGCTCGCTCTGCGCCTGCGGCGTCCCGCCGGTCATCGCGAGAGCTTTCTGCCAGACGGCGTAGACGTCCTGGCCGTGCAACGCGCAGGTCGTCGTCCGGTCGCACCACGCGACGAACTGGCGGAACGCGTCGTCCGCGGCGGCGGCCCGGTCGCCGAGGAACCGCTCGATCCCGGCGCTGTGGTCGATGGAGCTGTCGAGCACCATCGCCCGCACCCGCTCCCCGTGCTGTTCGGCGTACTGCTGGCCGAGCAGCGTGCCGTAGGAGATGCCGAAGAAGCTGATCCGCGCTTCGCCCAGCGCGCGGCGGACCGCGTCCATGTCCCGGGCGTTGGCGCCGGTGTCGGCGTGGTCGAAGACGGGGAGGTTGCGGGCGCGGCAGGCGGAAACCGCTTGCTCGTGGTACTTCCGCAGCGCGGCGAACTCGGCCGGGCCGGCAGGCTCGTCGCTCGGCGGCCGGCCCGTGTCAGGGCATTCGATGAATTCGCTGCGGCCGGTTCCGCGCACGTCGAAGCCCACGACGTCGAACCGGGCCCGGACCTCCGGGCTGAACACGCCCGGGGTCACGGCGAGTTCCGCATTCGACGAGCCGGGACCGCCGAAATCCGCCAGCAACACGCCGAGGCGGTGTGCGGAATCCGTGGCGCGGTGCCGGGCGACCGCGAGGGTGATCGTCGGCCCGCCCGGGGAGTTCCAGTCCAGCGGCACCCGGACCGTGCCGCACTCGCCGTCCGCCGGAGTGGGGCTGTCGGGGTCATCCGGGCAGGCGGTCCAGACGATCGGCGACGGCGCCCAGCCGGCGTCGGCCACGGCCGGTGCGGCGCCGGTCAGCAGAAGTGCGCTCGCCAGAACGGTTCCCAGCACCCGAGGCTCCTCCCCCGCGACGACCCGGACCCCGCCGACCGTAGGGCGCCGGGGTCTGGACCACAAGAGCCGATCAGGCGCCGCGCTCCCGGAAGCGGACAGCCGACGACAGTCCACCTGCGACCGCGGCACCCGGCTTCGGCCGGATCGCCGGTCCGGTGCTCGGACATTCCTGTTCGACGCCCGAGTTCGACGGTGCCCCGATTCGGCGGAGAAAGGGTCTTCCGCGCGGCAAAACCTGCGGTAATCGGGAGTCAGGCGGCGACTTTCCTGCGCGGAGCGCGCTTTCGCGGCGACGACACTGACGATTCCGTGTCGGCGTCGTGCGCCCGCTCGTAGGCGGCGACGACTTCGGAGGAGAGACGGCCCCGCTCGGAGACGTCGTAGCCGTTCGCGTTCGCCCAGGCCCGGATCCGCTGGTTGCGCTCGCGATCGGAGGCGGTGGTCGACTGGCCGCTGGCCACGCGGACCTTGCGCCCGCCGACCCGCCGGCCGGCGCCGATGTACCGGGCCAGTTCGTGCCGGAGGGCGGTGGCGTTCCGGTCGGAAAGGTCGATTTCGAAGGTGACGCCGTCGAGGCTGAACTGGACGGTCTGGGCGGCGGTGCTGCCGTCGATGTCGTCGAGGATCTCGACGGAGACTTTCTGGGCCACTTGGGTGCTCCTCCGGTGGATGTGCGCTCGAGAACGCGAACAGCACAATGCGCAGCGTTCGCCGCGAAGTGTATCCACAACCGGCGCGAAAGGGAATTCAACTCGCGGGTAAACGGCACGGGGTCCGTTCGGCGTAATTGCCCGCATCGGAGCAGGAAGCGGGTGGTTCGCGCAAGGCCGGCCGGGGTCCGGAAATGGGGGAGGTGTCGCCTCAATGGGTGAAGAACGACTTCGGTCGGGTTACCGGCGGGTCAGGTGTGACGTCGCGACGGGATGCGGGTTTGAGTGACCTGCGGTCTATTGTGGACGTCCTTTGCGGACAGGTTCGGTCTTGCCGGGCTACGGGGGGCGCGGCTGTCCTGGCGGTTTCGGTTCGGTGGGGAAGGTGTTCGCGAAATGCGCGCCGGGGGACGGCTGGTGTGGGGTGGGTTCGAACCCGGGGTTCGGGAAAGGCGGGGCCGCGGTTGGGTGGCTGCTGCCGGGCGGTGCCGTTCTGTGCTCGCTCCGGCGCCGATCGGGGTGGGTGACACGGTCGGCTGGGTGACGTTGGCCGCTGGCGGCTGGGCCGGGGCGCGCCGTCGGGCCCGCCATGGGGCGGCTTGCTCCGCTGAGCTGGGGTGACCCGGTTGCATGGGTGATGATGGCCCCCTGCGGCAGGGTCGGGGCTCCCTGTCGGGCCGCTGTGGGGGCGGCTCGCTCCGCTGAGCTGGGGTGAGGGCTGGTGGCTGCTGCGGCTCGCCGGGTTCGCGGGCGGGCGCGGGGATGGGTGGGGTGGCTGGTGCGCTTGCTGCCGCCGGAGGGTGCCGCCGCTGGCCGGTGCTCGCTGCGGTGTCGGTCGTGGGCGCGGGCGGGCGACCGAGGTCGCCGGCGGCCGGGGCGGCGCGGTTTGCTCTATCGGGGCCGCCGTGGGGGCGGCTTGCTTCGCTTGGCTGGGGAGTTGGTGGCTGCTGCGGCTCGCCGGGTTGGTGACCGCCTGCGGGATGGGTGGGGTGGCTGGTGCGCTTGCCGCCGCCGGAGGGTGCCGCCGCTCGCCGGTGCCCGCGGTGTCGGCCGGGGTTCGATCATGGCGCGGGCAGCGGCCGAGCGACCGAGGCCGCCGGGCGAGGGTGGCGCGGCTCGCCCCGTTGGGCTGGGCTCACGAGCCGGCGGCGGTAGCGGCTCGCCGCCCTGCGGGGCGGGAGGGGAGAGGCGGCGGTAACGGCTCGCCGCCATGCGGGGCGGGAGGGGAGACCGGTTGAGCTGGATCGGGTCCGTCGGTGGTCTGGTCGGCTGGTCTCCGGCAGGGCGGCTGCCGATCGCGCTTGAAGCGGCGGGGCCGGTTGAGCTGGTTGGATTCGCTGGCGGGGCCGGTCGGGTGGTCTCCGTCTGCGCGGGTTCCGGTCGCGCTCGGAGTGGCAGGGGCAGTTGAGCTGGGTCGGTTCCGTCGCTGGGCTTGGGGCGAGCTCCGGTTGCGCTTGGGGCAGCTGAGGCGGACCGCATCTATCGGCGGGTCTGGCTTTGATTGGTGTCCGTCGGCGCGGGTCCCGGTCGCGCTTGAAGCGGCAGGGACGGTTGAACTGGATCGGCTCTGTCGGTGGGTCTGGTCGGCGGGTCTCTGGCAGGGTGGCTCCCGGTCGCGCTCGAAGCGGCAGGGCGGGCTGAGCCGGACCGGCTCTGTCGGCGGGTCTGGCCGAGTAATCTCCGTCGGCGCGGCCCGGTCGCGCCCGAAGCAGCCAAGCCCGGCCGAGCCGAACCGAACCCGCCGCCCGGATGGTCGAGGCGGTCCCGCCGACGGACGCGCGGCCGCCCCATCGCCACCGCCGCGGCCGCCGGCCCCGCCCCCCGCCCCCAGCCCCCAGCCCCAAGCCGCCGCACCCCACCCCGGTCCCCGGCCGAACTGTCCCCCAGCCGACCTCCGACTCCACCCCAGTTGAACGCCGTTCACCCCCGGCGCAATCAGGGACCGTCGCATTCCGGGGTCGGCTTTGCCCCGGTTGCCGGGACCCGTGAAGTATCTGTGTGATCGATCATTTGGCCGATGTGCCCCGCTCTTCCGTGTTACCCGCCAATCGGGTGATGTCCCGTAAGCTGAAACACATCTTGGAAAGTCGCTTACTTCGGCCGTCGGGCTCCGGGTGTCACCCGAGTGACGCGGCGTCTTCCCAGGTGAGCGCTCTGCGGGAAAGTCAAACCTCCCAATCGAGGTAACATTTTCCGGCAGAAGAGTGAACAGAAATCGACGCCGTACTACTCGCTGTCCGGGTAAACCGAGGCGATTTTTGGCAATTTTCGGCAATGCTCCGTTCGGCGGTACGAGCTAGGCGTTCACTAGGTAGCGTGATGCCAATCCGGCTGGTCTTGGGGGCACTTGACTGCCGGATGACCGGACCTGTTGCACGAAGAACGCTGGTTGTCGCGCGCGTTCGACGGTCGCTGGTGCCTAATCGGCTCAGCGGGGGTGCCGTCGAAATCGGAACTGTTTCCGGACGTTGCCGCGTGGCTGCACGCTGGAAAGGATCAATGTGTCTCGCCCTCGTTCCTGCGGGTTCGCCCGGTGTGTGGCACGCCGGGGCGATTTGTTGAACGAGTGGCAAAAAGCCGGTGGCCGAGGTGGGGGGTACGCCCGGATCCGACCACCTTTTATCGCGATTTCCCTGGTCGCGGGCCCCACCTGCGTGTCATCTCCCAGCGCCCGGATGGCCCTGCGCTGACCTCACCCGTGCTCGAAAGGTTCCCCGCAATGCCGCGATACGACGTCTCGGTTCCTGCCGCTGACGACGACAGATCGGTCCCCGCGCGCACCCTCGCCGGACTGTTCCAGGCCCAAGCCGGCCGCACCCCGGCGGCACCGGCGCTGACCGGCGCCGGGGGCACGCTGACCTACGCGACCGTCAACGCCCGGGCGAACCGGCTGGCGCGGCTGCTGATCCGGCACGGCGCCGGCCCGGAAAAGGTCGTCGCTCTCGTGCTGCCGCGGTCGGCCGACCTCGTCGTCGCGCAGCTCGCCGCGGCCAAGGCCGGAGCCGCCTTCCTGCCCGTCGATCCCGACCAGCCCGCCGAACGGCTCGCCTTCGTGCTCGCCGACGCCAACCCCGTGCTCGTCCTGACCCGCGGGAAAGTGAGCACCGAAGCCACCACCCTCGACCTCGGCGAACCCGGTCTGCTCGACGGCCTGCCCGACACCGACCCCGCCGACGCCGACCGGACGCGCCCGCTGCACCTCGACCACCCGGCCTACCTCATCTACACGTCCGGGTCGACCGGCGTCCCCAAGGGCGTGCTCGTCACCCACCGCGGCCTGGCCGGCTTCTTCGCCGCGATGCGGGAGCAGTACGACGTGCGGCCCGGCGACCGGGTCCTGGAGTTCTCCTCGCCGAGTTTCGACGCCTCGATCCTCGAGCTCGGCATGGCGCTGCCGCACGGGGCGGCGCTGGTCGTGCCGCCGCCCGGGCCGCTGCTGGGCGACCGGCTCGCGGACGTCCTGGCCGAGCACGAAGTCACCCACGCGCTCATCCCGCCGGTCGCGCTGGCCACGCTGTCCGCCGGGCACGCGGCCGGGCTGCCGGCCTTCCGCACGGTGATCGTCGGCGGGGACGCCTGTCCGCCCGAACTGGTTCGGACCTGGGCGCCCGGCCGCCAGATGATCAACTCCTACGGTCCCACCGAGTTCACCGTCGTCGCGACCTGGAGCGACCCGCTGGTCCCCGGGGGCACGCCCCCGATCGGCCACCCGCTGCCGGAGGCCACCGCGTACGTGCTCGACGAGGCGCTGCGCCCGGCGGCCACCGGCGAGCTCTACCTCGCCGGCCCGGAACTCGCCCGCGGGTACCTGGACCGGCCGGGGCTGACCGCGAGCCGGTTCGTGGCCGACCCGTTCGGCGAGCCCGGCACCCGGATGTACCGGACCGGTGACGTCGTCCGCCGCTCCGGCGACGGCGAGCTCGAGTTCGCCGGGCGGGCCGACCACCAGGTCAAGATCCGCGGGTTCCGGATCGAACCGGGCGAAATCGAAGCGCTGCTGCGCGAGCAGGAGGGGGTCCGCGAGGCGGTCGTCGTCGCCCGCGAGGACCAGCCCGGCGTCAAACGCCTGGTGGCCTACGTCGCCGGGGACGCCGATCCCGCGCAGCTGCGGTCCGCCGCGGCGGACCGGTTGCCGCCGTACATGGTCCCGGCCGCCTTCGTCGTGCTCGAGGCGATGCCGCTGACCCACCACGGCAAGCTCGACCGCGACGCGCTGCCCGAACCCGACTGGGCCGCCCAGGTCCGGGCCGCGCACACGGCGCCCCGCACGCCGGCCGAGCGCGCTCTCGCCGAGATCTGGGCGGACGTGCTGGGCGTGCCGGACATCGGCGTCGACGCGGACTTCTTCGAACTCGGCGGCGACTCCATCCTCGGGGCGCGGGCGCTCGCCCGGATCCGCGCCCGCTTCGGCGCCGAGCTGTCCCCGCGGGTCGTGTTCGACGCCCGCACCATCGCGAAGCTCGCCGAGCTGCTGCCGGCTCGATCCGGTGCCCCGGCCGGCCGGATCGAGCCCGTGCCCCACGACGCCGTGGTGCCGCTCTCGCCGGTCCAGCGCCGCCTCTGGGTGCTCGACCAGCAGAACCCCGGCAGCACCGAATACAACGCCGGGGTCGGTCTCACCCTCTCCGGCCCGCTGGACCGCGACGCCCTGCTCGCCGCGCTGGACGGGCTGGCCGCGCGCCACGAGTCGCTGCGGACCACGTTCCGGACCGTCGACGGCGAGGGCGTCCAGGTCGTCGCCGAAGAAGGCACCATCCCGCTGCGCGAAGCCGACGCCGAGACGGACCTGGACGCGCAGCTCGCGGCCGAACTGGACCGCCCCTTCGACCTGGCCGCCGGACCGCTCACGCGGGCCACGCTGATCCGCCGTGGCCCGGACGACCACCTGCTCCTGCTCTGCCAGCACCACATCATCACCGACGGCTGGTCCGTCGGCCTCCTCGTCGACGAATTCGCCACGCTCTACGCGGGGGAGAAGCCCGCGCCCTTGGACATCCGTTACCGCGACTACTCCCGCTGGCACCACGACCGGCTGGCCGGGCCGCTGCGCGAGCGGCAGCTGGCGTACTGGCGCGAGCAGCTCGCCGGCCTCGAACCCCTGGACCTGCCCACCGACCGGCCCCGGCCGCCCGTCCGCGCCGGCGAGGGCGCGATCCGCCGGTACACGCTGCCGGCGGAGCTGGCCGGCAACCTCGCCGAGCTGGGCCACGACACCGGCGCGACGCTGTTCACCACGCTGACCGCGCTCGTCCAGGTGCTGCTGGCCCGCTACACCGGGCAGGACGACGTCGCCGTCGGCACCGCGGTGTCCGGCCGCGACCACGACCAGCTCGAGCGGCTCGCCGGGTTCTTCGTCAACACCCTCGTCCTGCGGTCCGCGGTCGATCCGGCCCAGCCGTTCGACGCCTTCCTCGGCCGGGTCAAGGAAACGACGCTGGCGGCCTTCGCCGCCGCCGAAGTGCCCTTCGACCAGGTCGTCGACGACCTGCGGCCGGCCCGTGACCCGAGCCGGACCCCGCTGGTGCAGGTCCTGCTGGTGTTGCAGCAGGACCTCGTCCGGCCCCGGGAGGCGGGCGCCCTCCGCCTGGGCGAGCACGATCTGCCCCGCCCCCGGGCCCGGTTCGACCTGGTGCTGGAGTTCCAGCCGCAGGGCCGCAGTGTCGCCATCGAATACGACACCGCGCTCTTCGACGCCGAGACGATCGACCGGTTCGCCGGGCACCTGCGGGTGCTGGCCGAAGCGGTGGTCGCCGAGCCGCACCGGCCGGTGGCCGAGCTGCCGATCCTGGGTGACGCCGAGCTGGCGCACCTGGCCGAGCTGTCCCGCGGGCCGGTGCTCGAAGCGCCGGAAGCCACGCTGTCGCAGCTGTTCGAGGCCCAGGCGGCCCGCACGCCGGACGCGGTCGCCGTCGTGTGCGAGGACCGCTCGCTCACTTACCGGGAGCTCGACGAGCAGGCCAACCGGCTGGCCCGGGTGCTGGCCCGGCGGGGCGCCGGACCCGAGCGGTTCGTCGCCGTCTCCCTGCCGCGCACCGAACGGATCTTGGTGGCGCTGCTCGGCGTGCTCAAGTCCGGCGCCGCCTACCTCCCGGTCGACCCGGCCTACCCGGCCGACCGCAAGGAACTGATCCTCGACGACGCCGGTCCGGCTCTGCTGCTCATCCCGGACGGCCGGGGCCCGGGCGCCGTCCCCGCCCTCGCGTTCGACGACCCCGCCCTGCTCGACGGCGTCTCCGGCGCGCCGCTCGGCCGCGCCACGAACCCGGACCACCCCGCCTACGTGATCCACACCTCCGGCTCGACCGGCCGCCCCAAGGGCGTCGTGGTCGCCCATCGCAGCGCCGCGAACCTGATGGCGTGGGCGGAAACCGACTTCGCGGACGTCTTCCGCCCCGGGTCCACCGTGGTCGCTTCGACGTCGCTCAACTTCGACGTCTCGGTGTTCGAGATCTTCGCGCCGCTGATGACCGGCGCCACCGTCGAAATCGTGCGGGACGTGCTGGCCCTCGGCGAAGGCGAGCACACCGGCCGCCCGGTCGGCCTGGTCAGCGGCGTGCCTTCGGCGTTCGCCCAGCTGCTGGCCCAGGGCGCGGTGTCGGTGCGGCCGTCCACTGTGGTCCTGGCCGGTGAAGCGCTGACGCGGCACGCGTTGCTCGACATCCGGAAAGCGTTGCCCGGCAGCCGGATCGCCAACATCTACGGGCCCACCGAGTCCACTGTGTACGCCACCGCGTGGTACCACGACACCGACCGCACCCCGCCGATCGGCCGCCCGATCGCCGGCATCCGCGCCTGCGTCCTGGACCGCGGCATGCGGCCCGTACCCGTCGGCGTGCCCGGCGAACTGCACCTCGGCGGCGCCGGGGTGGCCCGTGGCTACCTCGGCCGGCCGGGCCTGACCGCCGGCCGGTTCGTGGCCGACCCCTTCGGCGAGCCGGGCGCCCGGATGTACCGGACCGGCGACGTCGTGCGCTGGACCGCCCGCGGTGAGCTGGAGTACCTCGGCCGCGCCGACGACCAGGTCAAGATCCGCGGCTTCCGGATCGAGCCCGGCGAGGTCGAAGCCGCGCTGCGGCAGCACCCGCAGGTCACCGAAGCGGTGGTGGTCGCGCGCACCGACGGCGGGCACCAGCGGCTGGTCGCCTACGTCGTGCCCGGGGCGCCCGCCGGCCTGCGCGAGTTCCTCGGCGCGTCGCTGCCCGCGCACCTCGTGCCGTCGGCGTTCGTCCCGCTCGACCGGCTGCCGCTCAACCCCAGCGGCAAGCTCGACCGGCGCGCCCTGCCCGCCCCCGACTGGGCGGGCGGCACCACCCGCGTCGCGCCGCGCACCGAGACCGAACGGCTCCTCGCCGCCATCTGGGCCGACGCCCTCGGGCTGCCCGAGGTCGGCGTCGAGGACAACTTCTTCGAGCTCGGCGGCGATTCGATCCTCAGCATCCGGCTGGTGTCCGAGGCGGCCAAAGCCGGCCTGCGGATCACCACCAAGGACGTCTTCCGGCACCAGACGATCGCCGCGCTCGCCGCCGCGGCCGGGGTGGCCGAGCCCGTGGCCGAGCGCCCCGCGGCCACCGGAGACGTCGTCGTCACGCCGATCCAGCACTGGTTCCTCGACACCGATCCGGCCGACCCGGACCACTTCGTCCAGCAGCTGAGCGTCCGGCTCGCCGACGACGTCGACGAAGACCGGCTGCGCGCGGCGGTGAACACCGTCGTCGCCCACCACGACGCCCTGCGGCTGCGCTTCCGCAAGAGCACCGAAGGCTGGACGCAGTTCCACGCCGAGCCCGGCGAGGCCGACGTCTTCGGCGCCGAGATCGACATCGAACACGGCCCGCTGGTGCGCGCGGACCTGGAAGGCACGACCCTGCGCCTGGCCGTGCACCACCTGGTGGTGGACGGCGTCTCCTGGCGGATCCTGCTGGAGGACATCGGCCACGCCTACCACGGGCGCGAGCCGGGTGCCCGGACGACGTCCTTCCAGGACTGGGCGAACCGGCTCGCCGAGCACGACTTCGCCGGCGACCTCCCGTACTGGCGGGCGGTCGAGGGCGCCCAGATCCCGCTGGACACCGACGGCGCCAACACGGTGGCGAGCACCCGCACGGTCACCACCCGGCTGGACGCCGAGCTGACCCGGGCGCTGCTGCAGGACGTCCCGGGCGTTTACCGCACCCAGGTCAACGACGTGCTGCTGGCCGCGCTCGGCGGGGCCCTGCGCCGCTGGAGCGGCGCCGACCGCGTGCTGGTCGACCTCGAAGGCCACGGCCGCGAGGACCTGTTCGACGACGTCGACCTGTCCCGCACGGTCGGCTGGTTCACCTCGATGTTCCCGGTGGCGCTCGCCGTCCCGGACGGGGACACCGGGAGGCTGCTCAAGTCCGTCAAGGAGCAGCTGCGCGCGATCCCGGCCCGCGGCCTGTCCTACGGCGTGCTGCGCCACCTCGCCGGGACCGCCCCCGCGGTGACGCCCCGGCTCAGCTTCAACTACCTCGGCCGCTTCGAGGTCGAAGGCGAGCTGTACCGGGGGATCGAGCGGGAACTCGAGCTCTCGCAGCACCCCGCCGACGTCCGCGCGCACGCCGTCGACGTCGTCGCCCGGGTCGCCGAGGGCCGCCTGGAGATCACCTGGTTCTACTCGGACCAGCTCCACGAGGAGGCCACCGTCCGCACGGTCGCCGACGACCTGGTCCACCGGCTGGCCGGGATCGTCGCGCACTGCACCGAGCCGGGCGCCGGCGGCCGCACGCCGTCGGACTTCCCGCTGGCCGGCCTCGACCAGGCCACGGTGGACCGGCTCGCCGGCGACGGCCGCGACGTCGAGGACATCTACCCGCTCACCCCGGCCCAGGCCGGCATGCTCTTCCACCGGCTCACCGGTGGCGGCCGGCACGCCTACCTCCAGCAGGTGACGTTCGTGATGAGCGACGTCCCCGACCCGGCCGCGCTCGCCCGCGCCTGGCAGCGGGTGGTGGACCGGACGCCGGTCCTGCGCACCCGGGTCGTCTGGGACGGCCTCGACGCCCCGGTGCAGGTGGTCCACCGGCAGGTCACCCTGCCCGTCGAGCTCCGGGACTGGACGTCCGCACCGGAAGACCTGGACACCGTGCTGGCGGCCGACCGGGACGCCGGCCTGGACCTGGGGGCGCTCCCGCTGATGCGGCTGCTGCTCGCGCGCGTCTCGGCGACCGAGGTCCGCGTGGTCTGGACGTTCCACCACCTGCTGCTGGACGGCTGGAGCCTCTTCCAGGTGCTCTCCGACGTCGCGGCGGCGCACGCCGGGCGTCCGCTGCCGGCCCGCCGGCCGTTCCGCGACCACGTCCGGTGGCTGTCCGAACAGGACCAGCCGGCGGCGGAAAGCTACTGGCGTGCAAGGCTTTCCGGGCGGCCCGAGCAGGCCCGTCTGCGCACCGACCGCCCTCGGTCCCCAGCGCACCCGGTCGAGTCGACGGCCTCGCTGCGGATCGGGCTGCCCGCCGGGCCGCTGCGCACCGCCGCGCAGCGCCACGGGCTGACCCTCAACACGCTCGTCCAGGGCGCCTGGGCGGTTTTGCTGGCCCGCCACACCGGCCGGCCGGAGGTCTGCTTCGGCACCACGGTCGCCGGGCGGCCCGCCGAACTGCCCGGGGCCGGGGAGATCACCGGCATGTTCATCACCACGCTGCCGGTCGTCGCCGACGTCGACGAGCGGGCGGCCGCCGTGGACTGGCTGCGCGGTCTCCAGGAGACCCAGGCCGAAGCCCGGCGGTTCGACCACCTTTCCCTGGCACGCCTGCAGAGCTGGGGCGGGGAGTTCGACAGCCTGCTCGTGTTCGAGAACTACCCGGTCACCGCGGAACTCGGGCTGCGCGACCTGCGGGGCGTGGAGACGACCAACTACCCGCTCAGCGTGGTCGCCTACCCCGGTGAGGAGCGCTTGGAGTTCCTGTTCGGCTACGACCCCGAGCTGTTCGACGCCGAGACGGTCGCCGGGTTCGCCGGGCACCTCGAGACCCTGCTGACCGAGCTCGCGACCCGGCCGCACGAGCCGCTTGCCCGGCTCCGCATGCTCGCCGACGCCGAGCGGCAAGCCGTTCTGGAGCAGGGGAACGGCGCCACGCAGGAGTACCCGGACACGACCGTGCCCGCCCTGTTCGCCGAGCAGGTCCGCCGCACCCCCGACGCGGTCGCCGTCACCGGCGAAGAAACCCTGACCTACGCCGAACTGGACGCCCGGGCGAACCGGCTGGCCCACCGCCTGCTCGCCCTCGGGGCGCGGCGGGACGGCCTGGTCGGGCTGCTGCTCGGCCGCTCCGCCGACGTCGTCGTCGCCGAACTGGCGGTGCTCAAGGCCGGCGGCGCGTACCTGCCGCTGGACGCCCGCGCACCCCGCAGCCGGCTGACGGCCCTGCTCGACGGGGTCCGCGTGCTGGTGACCGACGACGCCGGCCGGGCACTCGCCCAGGACGTCCACAGTGGACCGGTGGTGACCATCGGCGAAACCGGTGACGAGCCGTCCGAGACGCCGGATGTCCTGCTGCGGCCGGAAAACCTGGCGTACGTGATGTACACCTCGGGCTCGACCGGGACCCCCAAGGGGGTGGCCGTCAGCCACCGGGCCATCGTCGCACTGGCCCGGGAGCGGTCCTTCGCCGTCCCCGCCCACCAGACGGTGCTCATGCACTCCGCGCTGGCCTTCGACGCGTCGACGTACGAGCTGTGGGTGCCGTTGCTCAGCGGCGGCCGCGTGGTCGTCGCGCCGCCGGGGGACATCGACGCCGACGTGCTGCGCCGCGTGATCACCACGCACGGGGTGACCGGGCTGTTCATCACCGCGGGGCTGTTCCGCGTGCTGGCGCAGGAGGATCCCGGCTGCCTGCGCGGCGTCCGCGAGGTGTGGACCGGCGGCGAGGTGGTGCGCCCCGCCGCGGTGCAGCAGGTGTCGGACGCGTGCCCGGGGCTGACCGTGGTGGACGTCTACGGCCCCACCGAGACCACGACGTTCGCCACCCGGTACCCGCTGCCGCCGGGCGAGCCGGTGCCGGACGTGCTGCCGATCGGGCGGCCGCTGGACGACACGGCGGCCTACGTGCTCGACCACGGGCTGCGGCCGGTGCCGCCGGGCGCCGTCGGCGAGCTCTACCTGGCCGGCACCGGGCTGGCCCGCGGCTACCTCGGGCAGCCGGCGCTGACGGCGGAACGGTTCCTCGCCGACCCCTTCGGGGTGCCGGGGGCGCGGATGTACCGCACCGGCGACCTCGTCCGGTGGACCCGCGGCTCGCTTTCCGGGGGTCCGGGTGGCGAAGCCCCCGGCCCGGGGCAAAGCCCCGGTTGTCACAGCGTGCTGGAGTTCGTCGGCCGCGCCGACGACCAGGTGAAGATCCGCGGCTTCCGCGTCGAGCTCGGCGAGATCGAGACGGCGCTGACCGCCCACCCGGACGTGGCCGAAGCCGTCGTCGTCGCGGCCGAGCACGGCGGGTCCAAGCGGCTTGTCGCCTACGTCGTCGCGACCGGGACGCCGGACCTGCGCGAATTCCTGTTGCGCTCGCTGCCGGACTACCTCGTCCCGGCCGTGTTCGTGCCGCTCGAAGCCCTGCCGCTGAACGAAAACGGGAAGGTCGACCGCCGCGCGCTGCCCGCGCCCGACTTCGTCTCCGGGCTCGGCTACCGCGAGCCCGCCACGGACGCCGAGCGGCTGCTCGCCGGCATCTGGGCCGAGGTGCTGCGGGTCGAGCGGGTCGGTGCCGACGACAACTTCTTCGAGCTCGGCGGCGACTCGATCCTGAGCATCCAGGTGGTCTCCCGGGCCCGCCGGGCCGGCCTCGACCTGATGCCCGGCCAGGTGTTCGACCACCCGACCGTCGCCGCGCTCGCCCTCGCGGCCACCCCGGCCGCGCCCGCGGCCGTCGCCGACGCCGAACCGGTGACCGGCGGGATGCCGCTGACGCCGGTGCAGCACTGGTACCTCGACCCGCGGCCGGTGCACCCCGAACAGTTCGTGCAGTCCGTCGCGGTGGATCTGCCGGCCCCGCCGGACCCGGCCGTGCTGCGCCGCGCGCTGCGCGATCTCCAGCTGCACCACGACGCCCTGCGGCTGCGGTTCACCGCCGACGGCCCGCACCACGCCCCGGACGCCGGAGACGTCCTCGGCGCCACGATCGACCTCGAGCACGGGCCGCTGCTGCGCGCCGAACTGTCCGGCACGACGCTGACGCTCGCCGCCCACCACCTGGTCGTCGACGGCGTCTCGTGGCGGATCCTCCTGGAAGACCTGGAAACCCTGCTGGACGGCGGCGAACTCCCGGCCCGGACGACGTCCTTCCGCGACTGGGCGCGCACCCTGGCCCGCCACACGGCCGACGGCTTCTTCGACGGCGAACTCGCCCACTGGGCGGCGATCGACGCCGACCCGGCCCTGCCGGTCGACGCGACGGGCGAAAACACCTACGGCTCGGCCCGCTCGGTGGTCGTGCGGCTGCCCGCGGACGTGACCCGGTCGGTGCTGCACGACGTGCCGGGGGCCTACCGGACACAGGTCAACGACGTCCTGCTGACCGCGCTCGGCCGCGTCCTGCGCGACTGGACCGGCCGCGACCGCGTCCTGGTCGACCTCGAAGGCCACGGGCGCGAAGACCTGTTCCCCGGGATCGACCTCTCCCGCACGGTCGGCTGGTTCACCTCGATCTTCCCGGTGGAGCTGACCTCGTCCGGGGCGGACTGGGGCGAGGCCCTGAAGACGACGAAGGAACGGCTCCGCGCGATTCCCCGCCGGGGGATCGGCTACGGCGCCCTGCGCCACCTCGCCGGCACCGCCCCGCACCTCGACCCGCGGATCAGCTTCAACTACCTGGGCCGCTTCGACCACGGCGGCGGCCTGGGCGGCGCGGCGCACCCCGAGCAGACCCGTGCGCACCAGCTCGACGTCATCGGCGCGGTCGTCGGCGACGAGCTGGAACTGGCCTGGCAGTACTCGGCAGGCGTGCACACCGAGGCCACCGTCCGCCGGCTGGCCGGCGCCCTCCTCGAAGCGCTCACCGGGATCGCCGCGCACTGCGCCCGGCCGGACGCCGGCGGCCGCACCCCGTCGGACTTCCCCCTGGTCCGGTTGGATCAGTCCACAATAGACGGCTTGGTCGGTGATGGCCGCAGCGTCGAAGACATCTACCCGCTCACCCCGATGCAGTCGGGCATGGTCTTCCACAGCCTCGTCGACGGCGCGGCCGGGACCTACCTCAACCAGGTGCGGCTGCGGCTGACCGGCATCACCGACCCCGAGCGCCTCGCCCGGGCGTGGCAGCAGGTCGTCGCGGACACGCCGGTGCTGCGGACCCGCGTCGTCTGGGACGGCCTCGACGAGCCCGTGCAGGTCGTCGAGCGGGCCGTCACGGTCCCGGTCGTCCAGCTCGACTGGACGGCGCTGGACGACGACGAGCGGGCCCGCGAGCAGGAGCGGTTCCTCGAAGCGGACCGGGCCGAGGGCTTCGACCTGACGACCGCGCCGCTGCTGCGGCTGGCGTTCGCCCGGCTGCCCGGCGGCGACGTGCTGCTGGTGTGGACGTTCCACCACGTGCTGCTCGACGGCTGGAGCGCCGCGCAGGTGTTCGGCGAGGTGTGCGCCCGGTACGCGGGCGCCGCGACGCCGGGGCACCGCCCGCCGTTCCGCGAGTACCTGCGCTGGCTCGGCGAGCAGGACACCGCGGCCGCCGAAACGCACTGGCGCGAGCAGCTCGACGGCCTGCGGACACCGACGCCGCTGCCGTTCGACCGCCGCCCGGTCGAAGCCCACCGCGCGCGATCCGCCGCGTCGGTCCGGGTGTCGGCACCCGCCGACGGGCTGCGGGAGCTGGCCCGCCGCGCCGGCCTGACGCTCAACACGATCGTGCAGGGCGCCTGGGGACTCGTGCTTTCCCGCTACAGCGGGGAATCCGACGTCGTCTTCGGCACCACCGTGTCCGGCCGGCCGGCCGACCTGCCCGGTGTCGAGTCGATGGCCGGGCTGTTCATCAACACCCTGCCCGCCCCGGTGACCGTCCACGACGGACACACCGTGGCGGACTGGCTGCGCGAGCTGCAGGCGGGCCAGGCGCGCTCGCGCCGGTTCGACTTCGTGTCCCTCGCCCAGCTGCAGACCTGGGCGGGCGGCACCACGCTGTTCGACAGCATCCTCGTCTTCGAGAACTACCCGTTCGACACCGAAGCCGTGGCCGCGCACGGGATCGGCCTGCACGAGGAAGGCGAGCTGCAGCCGACCAACTACCCGCTCAGCGTCGTCGTCGCGCCGGGCGAGCGGCTGACGGTGACCTTCGACCACGACCCGGACCTGTTCGACCGGGCCACCATCGACCGGCTGGCCGGGCAGCTGCTGCTCGCCCTGGAGCGCATCGCCGCGGGCCCCGGCCTGCGGGTCGGCGAGCTCGACCTGCTGACCGACGGCGACCGCGAGCGAGTGCTGCGCACGTTCAACGACACCGCGCACCCGGTGGCCGAGGCCACGGTGGTGAGCCGGTTCGCCGAGCAGGTCCGCCGGACGCCGGACGCTCCGGCGGTCGGCGACCTGACCTACGCGGAGCTCGACGCCCGGGCCGACGGGCTCGCCGGCCGGCTGGCCGAGCTGGGTGTCGGCGTCGAGGACCGGGTGGGCCTGCTGCTGGAGCGGTCGGCCGACGTCGTCGTCGCCGAGCTGGCGGTGCTCAAGGCCGGGGCGGCGTACGTGCCGGTCGACCTGCGCGCACCCGCGAGCCGGATGCGGCTGGTCCTGGCCGAAGCGGGCGTTTCCGTGGTCGTCACCGATCGGTCCGAAGTGGACGTCCACGACGGACATGTCGTGCGGGTGGACGAGACCGGCCCGGCCGGTTCGGCGGATGCCGTGGTGCGGCCCGGGAACCTGGCCTACGTGATGTACACCTCCGGGTCGACGGGCCAGCCCAAGGGCGTGGCGGTGACCCACCGCGACATCGTCGCCCTCGCGTCCGACCGGTCGTTCGCGGGCGAGGCGCACCGGAGCGTGCTGCTGCACTCGCCGCAGGCGTTCGACGCCTCGACGTACGAGGTGTGGGTGCCGCTGCTCAACGGCGGCCGGGTGGTCGTCGCGCCACCGGGGGACGTGGACGCCGACGTCGTGCGCGAGGTCGTCGCCGGGCAGGGCGTCACCGCGCTCTGGCTGACCGCCGGGTTGTTCCGCCTGCTGGCGCAGGAGGATCCCGGCTGCCTGAGCGGGGTCGGTGAGGTGTGGACCGGCGGTGACGTCGTGCCTGCCGCGGCGGTTCGCCAGGTGCGCGAAGCATGCCCTGGGCTGACTGTCGTGGACGGTTACGGGCCCACGGAGACGACCACTTTCGCCAGCCGGCACTTCCTGGCGCCCGAAGACGCGGTGCCGGACGCGATGCCGATCGGGCGCCCGCTGGACAACATGGGCACCTACGTCTTGGACGAGGGGCTGCGGCCGGTTCCGCCGGGGGTCGCGGGCGAGCTGTTCATCGCCGGCGCCGGCGTATCTCGCGGCTACCTCGGCCGGCCCGGCCTCACCTCGGAACGGTTCATGGCCAATCCCTTCGAGGCGCCGGGTGCGCGGATGTACCGCACCGGGGACGTGGTCCGCTGGACGCGGGACGGCGTGCTGGAGTTCGTCGGCCGCGCCGACGACCAGGTGAAGATCCGCGGCTTCCGGATCGAGCTGGGCGAGATCGAGACGGCCCTGTCCGCCCACCCGGACGTCGCCGAAGCGGTCGTCGTCGCGCGGGACCGGCGGCTGGTCGCCTACGTCGTCACCACCGCGGGCACCGCCGACCTCCGGGCGTGGCTGCACCGCGACCTGCCCGACTACATGGTGCCGCCGGCCTTCGTGAAGCTCGACGCGCTTCCCCTGAGCGCCAACGGAAAGGTCGATCGCCGGGCGCTGCCGGAGCCCGCGGCGGAGCCGATGGCCGGGTACGTGCCACCGCGCACGGACACCGAACGCGTGCTCGCCGAGGTCTGGGCCGACGTGCTCGGCGTGCCCGGCGTCGGCGTCGAGGACAACTTCTTCGAGCTCGGCGGCGACTCGATCCTCAGCATCCAGGTCGTCTCCCGGGCCCGGCGCCACGGCCTCGCGCTCACCCCGCGCGACCTGTTCGCCCACCAGACCGTCGCCGCGCTGGCCGTCGCGGCGGGTTCGGCCGCGGTCACCGTGGCCGAGCAGGGGCCGGTCACCGGCTTCGCCGCGCTGACCCCGATCCAGCACTGGTTCTTCGCCGGGGACTTCGGTGACCCCGACGGGTTCACCCAGTCGGTCCGGATCGAGCGGGCCGAGCCGTTCGACGTCGAAACCCTGCGCGCGGCCCTGGCCACCCTGGCCGAGCACCACGACGCCCTGCGCATGCGGTTCACCGGCGGCGGCCAGGAGAACGCCCCGGCCGAACCGGCCGAGATCCTCGGCGCCGGGATCGACGTGACGAGCGGGCCGCTGCTCACCGCCGAACTCCTGGAGCCCGCCGCCCTGCGGCTGACGGTCAACCACCTCGTCGTCGACGGCGTGTCGTGGCGGATCCTTTTGGAGGACCTGGAAACCGCCTACCTCGGTGGCCCGCTGCCGCCGAAGACGACGTCGTTCCGCGACTGGGCCAACCGGCTCGCCGCGCACGCCGAGGCCGGCGGCTTCGACGACGAACTGCCGTACTGGCGCGAAGCGCTCGCCGTCGACCCTGCTTTGCCGGTCGACACTGCCTTGCCAGTCGACATTGCCTTGCCGATCGACACTGCCTTGCCGATCGACGCCGGCGGTTCGGCCGGGGGCACCGGCACGGTCACCACGCGCCTGGACCCCGACCTGACGCGGGCGCTGCTGCAGGACGTCCCGGCTGCCTACCGGACGCAGGTCAACGACGTGCTGCTGGCCGCGCTGGGCCGGGTGCTGGCCCGCTGGACCGGCCGCGACGGCGTGCTGATCGACCTGGAGGGCCACGGCCGCGAGGACCTGTTCGACGATGTCGACCTGTCCCGCACGGTCGGCTGGTTCACCTCGCTCTACCCGGTGGCGCTGCGGATCGACGACGGCTGGGGCGCGCTGCTCAAGTCGGTGAAGGAACAGCTGCGCGCGGTGCCCCGCCGCGGGGTGGGCTTCGGCGCGCTGCGGTACCTGACCGGGACCGCGCCCGCGCTGCGGCCCGAGATCAGCTTCAACTACCTGGGCCGGCTCGACGGTGCCGCCGGCAGCCTCGACTCTTCGGTCGGCGAAGGGGCGGGCCGGGCCCACCTGCTCGACGTCGTCGGCCGGGTGGACCGGGAAACCCTGGAACTGACCTGGTACTACGCACGTGACACGCACACCGCCGCCACGGTGGAGCGCCTGGCCGCCGAACTGGTGGCCGCGCTGGGCGAAGCCGTGGCGCACTGCGCCGAACCCGGCGCGGGGGGCCGCACCCCGAGCGATTTCCCGCTGGCCAAGCTGAACCAGCGGCAGGTGGACCGGATCGCCGGCGACGGCCGCGGGGTGGCCGACGTGCACCCGCTCACGCCGATGCAGGCGGGCATGGTCTTCCACGGCCTTTCCCAGGAATCCCAGGGCGTCTACTTCGAACAGGTCACCGCGGTCCTCGATGGCGTGGCCGAGCCGCGGTTCCTGGCCGAAGCGTGGCAGCACGTCGTCGACCGGACGCCGGTCCTGCGCGGCAGCGTCGTGTGGGAGGACGTCCCGGAGCCGCTGCTGGTGGTCCACCGCGAAGCACGGGTGCCGGTCACCGAGCTCGACTGGCGGGATCGCGACCGCGAGGAAGCCCTGCGCGAGCTGCTCGCGAGTGACCGTGCCAAGCCGTTCGACCTGGCAGCCGCGCCGCTGGTGCGGGTCACCCTGGCCCGGCTGCCGGGCGGCGCCGTCCAGCTCGTCTGGACCTTCCACCACGTCTTGCTGGACGGCTGGAGCGTCTTCCAGGTGCTGTCCGACGTCTGCACCGCCTACGCGGCCCTGCGCGACGGCACGCCGCCCGCCCTGCCGCACCGCCGTCCGTTCGGGGACTACGTCACGTGGCTGAGCGGCCAGACCGCCGAGGGCGCCGAAGAGTACTGGCGCCGCGAGCTCGCCGACGTCACCGAGCCGACGCCGCTGCCCTACGACCGGATCCCCGCGTTCGCCCACGAATCGAGCTCGTCGACGTGGGTCAGCCGCGATCTGGACGAAGCGGCCACCGGCCGGCTGGCGGCGTTCGCCCGGCGCGAGCGGCTCACCGTCAACGCCGTCGTGCAGGGGGCCTGGGCGCTGCTGCTGGCCCGGCACAGCGGCGAGGACGACGTCTGCTTCGGCGCCACCGTGTCCGGCCGCCCGGCCGGGCTGGCCGGCGTCGACGACATCACCGGCATCTTCATCAACACCCTGCCGGTGCGGGTGACCGCCGACCCGGCGGCCCCGGTCGCCGGCTGGCTGCGCGGCCTGCAGACCGCGCAGGCGGAATCGCGCCGGTTCGAGCACGTGCCGCTGACCGCGGTGCAGGCCTGGAGCGGGGTCGAGGGCGGCCGGAACCTGTTCGACAGCCTCGTGGTGTTCGAGAACTACCCGGTCACCGCCGACGATGTCGCCGCGCACGGGGTGCGGCTGCGGGACCTGCAGGCGATGGAGACGACGAACTACCCGCTCAGCGTCGTGGCCGCGCCCGGCCCGCGCTTGTCGCTCGGCCTGGGTTACGACCCGGCGCTGTTCGACGAAGCGACGATCCGGCGGCTGGCCCGGCGGCTCGAGCACCTCTTGACGGCGATCTCCGAAGACCCGGCCCGGCCGCTGCGGGAGTTCGACGTCCTCGATGCCGAGGAACGCGACGAGGTCCTCGTGGCCTTCAACGACACCGGCCACGAGGTCGCGCCGGCCACCCTCGCCGAGCTGATCGAGGCCCAGGCGGCTCGCACCCCCGACGCCGTCGCGGTGCTGTCCCGCGACGAACGGCTCACCTTCGCCGAACTCGACGCCCGCGCCGACCGGCTCGCGCGGCTGCTGGCCGCGCGCGGTGCCGGGCCGGAGCGGATCGTCGCGCTCGCCTTGCCGCGGTCGGTGGAGATCGTCGTCGCGCAGCTGGCCGTGCTGAAGACCGGTGCCGCGTACCTGCCGGTCGACCCGGACTACCCGGCCGAGCGGATCGCGTTCATGCTCGCCGACGCGCGGCCGGTCGTCGTGGTGACCCGGCCGGGGACGCCGCTGCCGGTGGAGAACGTGCTCGTCCTCGACGGCTCGGAAGCGCACGGACTGTGCTCAACCGGGGCTCCGCCCCGGGCCGGGGGCTCCGCCACCCGGAACCCCCGAAAAGCAGGTCCGGCCCCGCTCGGCCGGTCGGTGCCCTCGACCGCGCCGGCGTACGTCATCTACACCTCGGGTTCGACCGGCACCCCGAAGGGCGTCGTCGTCACCCACGCCGGGCTGGCGAGCTTCTCCGGGGCCGAAATCGCCCACTTCGACGTCCGGCCCGGCGACCGCGTGCTGCAGTTCTCTTCGCCGAGTTTCGACGCGTCGGTGCTGGAACTGTGCATGGCGCTGCCCTCCGGGGCCGCGCTCGTCGTGCCGCCGCCCGGGCCGCTGCTCGGCGAGCACCTGGCCGCCGTGCTGCGCGACGAAGGCGTCACCCACGCGCTGATCCCGCCGGTCGCCATGGCGAGCGTGCCCGACGTCGAGCTGCCCGCGTTCCGCACCCTGGTCGTCGGCGGCGAGGCCTGCCCCGCCGACCTGGTGGCCCGCTGGGCACCGGGCCGCCGGATGATCAACGCCTACGGGCCCACCGAAACCACGGTGGTGGCGACCTGGAGCGACCCCCTGGAACCCGGGGCCACCCCGCCGATCGGCCGCCCGATCCGCAACACCCGCGTCCGCGTCCTCGACGCCGCTCTCCGCCCGGTGCCGATCGGCGTCGCGGGGGAGCTGTACGTCTCCGGCGCCGGGCTCGCCCGCGGGTACCTCGACCGGCCGGGGCTGACCGCCACGCGGTTCCTCGCCGATCCGTTCGGGGCGCCGGGCATGCGGATGTACCGCACCGGTGACCTGGTGCGGTGGCGCGCCGACGGCACGCTCGAGTTCCTGGGCCGCGCCGACGACCAGGTGAAGATCCGCGGCTTCCGCATCGAGCCGGGCGAGATCGTGGCGGTGCTGCGCAAGCACCCGGGAGTCCGCGACGCCGCCGTCGTCGCGGACGGCCAGCGGCTGATCGCCTACGTCGTGGGCGACGCGGGGCCGGGGTTGCGTGAACACGTCGCGGCAGCCCTGCCGGCCCACTTCGTGCCCGCCGCGTTCGTCCGGCTCGACGCACTTCCGTTGACGGCCAACGGGAAACTGGACCGGCGGGCGCTGCCCGCCCCGGCCGCGCCGGAAGAGAGCGCGGGGTACGCGGCCCCGGAAACCGAGACCGAAGAGGTCCTCGCGGCCATCTGGGCCGAGGCGCTCGACCTCGACCGGGTCGGCGTCGAGGACAACTTCTTCGCCCTCGGCGGCGATTCACTGCGCAGCCTGCAGATCACGTCGATGACGAAGTCCGCCTTCGACGTGGAAATCACGCCCCGGGACGTGCTCACCGCCGGCACCGTGCTGGCGCTGGCGGAGCTCGTCGAAGAACGGGTCCTGCAGGACCTCGAACGGCTCGCCGCCGGCCACGACCACTGAACCGAAACCCTTACAGGAAGGTGAAAAGCCATGCAGGACGACGCCGAATTCCAGGTGCTGGTGAACGACGAGGGCCAGTACTCGCTGTGGCCGGTGGCCAACGAGGTCCCCGCGGGGTGGCGCGCCGACGGCTTCCGCGGCGGCCGCCAGGAGTGCATGGACCACGTCGACGAGGTGTGGACCGACATGCGGCCGCTGAGCCTGCAGCGGCAGATGGCCGCCGACGGCTGAGCCGGCGGCGCTCCCCGGCCCACCGAACCGACGCGGAAGGTCCCCTCTGATGCCCTCTCCTTCGACGTTTTCCCAGTCCATACCCGTGGTCCGGGACGTCCCGGACCCGCGGTCGCCCGCCGACGGCCGCCTCCAGCGGCTGCTCGCGGGGCTCGCCCACAAACACGGCGTCCCGGCCGCCCAGCTGGTCGTCCACGACGGCGGCCGGGCGGCGTCGGCCACGGCCGGCGAGATCACCGCCGAGGCGAAGTTCCCGGCCGGGTCCATCACCAAGGCGTTCACCGCGGCACTGGCGATGCTGCTCGTCGCCGACGGCGACCTCGACCCGGACGACCCGCTCGGCGAGCACCTGGACGGCCTCGGCCCCCAGGTCGGCAGACCCACCGTCGGGCAGGTGCTGAGCCACACCGGCGGGTTGCCGGCCGCGCTCGGCGCCGACGCGGACGGGGGCGGCTCGGCCCGCCGGTACCTGCGGGCCTGCCGCGACGCCGGGCTCGTCCAGCCGCCCGGGCTGGGCTTCTCCTACTCCAACGTCGGGTACGTCCTCACCGGCTACCTGGTCGAGGCCATCACCGGGATGAGCTGGTGGGAGGCGATGGACACGATGCTGCTCGGCGAACTCGGCATCGAGGCCGCGTTCGTCGTTGAGCCGGGTGCGCGGCGCCGGACCGCCGCCCACGTCAGCGGGCACGCCGTGCACGCGGCGACCGGCCGCGCCCGGCCGGTCGCGCAGACCCTGACCCCCGCGGAGGCCGCGGCCGGGGCGCTCGCGCTGAGCGCCGGGGACCTCGCCGCGTTCGGCCTGATGTGCTGCGGCGGCGACGGTCCGCTGCCGGCGGACCTGATCGACCTGATGCGCCGCCCGGTGCCGGGGGCGGAGCCGTTCGGGCTGGCCGACGGCTGGGGGCTCGGCCTGGCCGGCTACCGCGGCGCCGACGCGGACTGGACCGGCCACGACGGCACCGCCGACGGCACCTCCTGCCACCTGCGGATCGACGCCGAACACGGCCGGGTCGTCGCGCTCACCACCAACGGGAGCACCGGCTCGGCGCTGTGGACGGACCTGGTCGCGGCGCTGCGCGCCGAAGGCCTGCCGGTCGGCGACTACGAGCTGCCCCGCGACCTCGCCCGGGCCGCGCGCCCGGCCGCCGACCTGACCGGCCGCTACACCAACGGCGACCTCGAGTACCAGGTGGACGTCCGCGCGGACGGCGGCGCCGTGCTCGTCGTCGACGGCGAGGTCTACCCGGAGCTGGCGCTGCTGCGCGACGGGTCGTTCTCGGTACGCGAACCCGGCACCGGCCGGCGGATCATCGGCGGCCGCTTCCTGACCGACCCGGCCACCGGCACCGTCAGCGCCATGCAGGCCGGGGGCCGCGTCGCCCGGCGCCGCCGCCGCGCCTCCTGAGCTCCCGCCACCCCGGACCACCCGACTTCTGTCGTAAGGACATGAAAGCGATGACCACCTCGAGGAAGAGCCGCATCGACGCGCTGCCCGCGGAACTGCGGGAGACGCTCAAGCGCCGGCTGGCCGGGCGGGCGGAGCGGTCCGACGTGATCGGCCGGGCGCCGCGGGAGAACGCCCTGCCGCTGTCGTTCGCCCAGCAGCGCCTGTGGTTCCTCGACGAGTTCCGCCCGGGGGATGCGGAATACAACAGCGCGGTGGCGCTGCGGCTGACCGGGCCGCTCGACACGAGCGCGCTGACCGGCGCGCTCACGCAGCTGGTGGCCCGCCACGAATCCCTGCGCACCACCATCGACGACGCCGGCGGCACCCCGGTGCAGGTCGTCCACGACGCCCCGGAGATCCCGGTGCGGACGGTCGACCTGACCACCGACCCCGCGCTGCGGCCGGCCGATCTGGACGAGGTGCTGGAGGCGGAGTACGGCCGGTCGTTCGACCTCCGCCGCGGCCCGTTGGTGCGGCTGCTGCTGGTGCGGGTCGCCGAGGAACACCACGTCCTGCTGATCACCGCCCACCACGTCGTCACCGACGGCGAGTCGATGGGCATCCTGGTCGGCGAGCTCGGCACGCTGTACGCGGCCGCCGTCCGGGGCGAACCCGCCGAGCTGCCCGAACCGGTGGTCCAGTACGCCGATTTCGCCGTGTGGCAGCGGAACCGGCTCGCCGGGCCGGCGCTGGACCGGCACCTCGCCTACTGGACGACCCAGCTGGCCGGCGTCGAACCCCTGGACCTGCCGTCCGACCGGCCGCGCCCGGCCGTGCGCACGACGGCCGGTGCCGTGCACGGCTTCAGCGTCCCGGGCGAGGTGGCGGCCGGGCTGGCCGAGCTGGCCCGGGTCCACGACACCACGCTCTACACCGTGCTGGTCGCAGCCTGCCAGGTGCTGTTCGCCCGCTACACCGGCCGCAGCGACATCGCCGTCGGCACCGTGGTTTCCGGCCGGAACCGGCCCGAACTGCAGCGGACGGTCGGCTTTTTCGTCGACACCGTCGTCATCCGGTCCACTGTGGACCGGAACGTGCCGTTCGGGACCCTCCTCGACGCCGTCCGCACGACCGTGCTGGAGTCCTTCGAGCACGCCGAAGCCCCGTTCGAAAAGCTCGTCGAAGCGCTGCGCCTCGACCGCGACGCCAGTCGCAACCCGTTGTTCGACGCGATGGTGCTGCTGCACGGGAGCCAGGGCGGGCCGGCCGCCTTCGCCGGGCTGACGGCCGAGCCGGTCGAGGTGGCCCGCCGCGCCGCCAACTTCGACCTCACCGTCGAGTTCCAGCCGTCCGCGGACGCGCTCGAAGGCTCGCTGGAGTACAACACCGACCTGTTCGACGAGCGGACCGCCGTCGCGCTGGGCGAGCACCTCACGGTGCTGCTGACCGCGATCGCGGCCGACGCGACGCGCCCGGTCGGCGAGCTGCCGCTGCTGACCGGGGACGAACGCCACCGGCTGCTCACCGGGTGGAACGAAACCGCGCTGGACGTGCCCGCGGCCACCGTCACCGAACTGTTCGAGTCGCAGGCCCAGCGCAGCCCGGACGAGACCGCGCTCGTCGCCGGGCACATCGCGCTGAGCTTCGCCGAGCTGAACGCGCTCGCCAACCGCCTGGCCCGCCACCTCGTCACGCTGGGCGCCGGCCCCGAGCGGGTCGTCGCGCTCGAGCTGCCGCGGACGGCCGAGGCGATCGTGGCCTTCCTGGCGGTGCTGAAGGCGGGTGCGGTGTACCTGCCGATCGACCCCGCCCTGCCCGCCGACCGGAAGGAGTTGCTGCTGCGGGACGCCGGAGCCACCCTGGTCCTCACGACCGCGGAACTCGCGGCCGTACCGCCGGAGTATTCCGCGGCGGACCTCACCGACGCCGACCGGCTCGCCCCGCTGCGGCCGGGCAACACCGCCTACGTCATCTACACGTCCGGGTCGACCGGCCGCCCGAAGGGGGTGGCGGTCCCGCACCGCAACCTCACCAACCTGCTCTTCAACCACCGCCACGACTTCGCCCCGCCCGGACGGCGGCTGCGGGTCGCGCTGACCGCCACCCTGTCGTTCGACACGTCCCTGGAAGGCCCGCTGCTCATGGCCGACGGCCACGAGCTGCACCTGATCGGCGACGACGTCCGGCTCGACGCCCACGCCCTGGTCGACCACATCGCCGAGCGCCGGATCGACTTCCTCGACCTCACCCCGACCTACCTGCGCCGGCTGATCCCCGCCGGGCTGCTGACCGATCCGCGGCACCGGCCGAAGATCCTCATGCTCGGCGGCGAAGCCCTCGACGACACGCTCTGGCGCGAACTGGCCGGCGCCGACGTCACCGTGGCGCACAACTTCTACGGACCGACCGAGTACACCGTGGACGCGGTGTCGTGCCGGGTCGGCGAAACGGCCCGCCCGGTGCTGGGCCGGCCGCTGGCCAACACACGCGCCTACGTCGTCGACCAGGCCCTGCGGCCGGTGCCCGCCGGCGTGCCCGGCGAGCTGTGCCTCGCCGGGGCGCAGCTCGCGCGCGGCTACCTCGGGCGCCCGGGCCGGACGGCCGGGAGCTTTGTCGCCAATCCGTTCGGGGAGCCGGGGGAGCGGATGTACCGCACCGGCGACCGGGTCCGCTGGACCGCGGACGGGCAGCTGGAGTACCTGGGCCGGCTCGACGACCAGGTGAAGATCCGCGGCTTCCGGGTGGAGCCGGGCGAGGTCGAGGCCGCGCTGGCCCGCCTGCCCGAAGTCACCGCGGCCGTCGTGGTCGCCCACCGGCCGGACGGCGGCCACGCCCGGCTGATCGCCTACGTCGTCGGCGCCGGACCGGTGCCGCCCACCGCCGACGAGCTGCGCGCCGCCCTGCGGGCCACGCTGCCGGACTACCTGGTGCCCTCGGCGTTCGTCCCGATCGACGCGATTCCGCTGACCCCGCAGGGCAAAGTCGACCGGCGGGCGCTCCCCGCGCCCGACGCGCCGTCGGACAGCGGCCAGGCCTACGTGCCCGCGCGCACCGCCGTCGAGCACCAGCTGGTGGCGATCTGGTCCGAAGTGCTCGGCAACGACCGCATCGGCGTCGAGGACAACTTCTTCGGCCTCGGCGGCGACTCGATCCTCAGCATCCAGGTGGTCGCCCAGGCCCGCCAGGCCGGCCTGCGGCTCACCTCGCGGGACATCTTCCTGCACCAGACCATCGCCGGGCTCGCGACCGCGGTGCAGACCACCGCGATCCACACCCCGGCGGCGGGGCCGGTCACCGGCCCGGCCCCGCTCACCCCGATCCAGCACTGGTTCTTCGCCACCCACGGGCCGCTGGCCCACTTCACCATGTCGCAGCTGCTCGAGCTGCCCGGCGGCGTCGACCAGCAGGCCCTGCGGACCGCCCTCGACGCGGTCGTCGCCCACCACGACGCCCTGCGGACCCGGTTCTTCACCGTCGACGGGCAGTGGCGGCAGGAAATCACGCCGGAGCCGCCGACCGGTGTCCTGCGGATCCGGGACCTGTCTTCGCTCGGCGACGCCGGGCAGCGCGCCGGAATCGAGGCCGCGGCCGCGCAGGTGCGCGCCGGCCTGGACCCGGCGACCGGCACCCTGGCCGGCGCGGCGCTGCTCGCCCGCGGCACCCGGCCGCCGCTGCTGTTCCTGGCCGTGCACCACCTGGTGGCCGACGGCGTTTCGCTGCGGCTGCTGCTCGGCGACCTCGAAACCGCCTACGGCCAGGTCGTGGCCGGGGCACCGGTCCGGCTCGCGGCCACCGCCACGCCGTTCACCCAGTGGGCGCACCTGCTGGAGCGGCACGTCCGTTCCGGCGGGTTCGACGACGACCTCGAGCACTGGACGCGGGTGGCGCGCCGGGTCCCGGCGGCACTGGCCGCCGACCACGCGGGCGCGGGCACCACCGGCTCCACCCGCACGCTGACCGTGACCCTCGGCGCCGAGGACACCGACGCGCTGCTGCACCGCGTCCCCGCCACCTACCGGACCCAGGTCAACGACGTGCTGCTGAGCGCCCTCGGGCGGGCCTTGGCCGACCGCACGGGCGAAGACGGGGTCCTGATCGCCCTGGAAGGGCACGGGCGCGAAGACTTCCTCGACGGCGTCGACCTTTCCCGCACCGTCGGCTGGTTCACCACGCAGTTCCCGGTGGCGCTCGACCTGCCGCCGTCGGGGGACTGGGGCGCCACCCTCAAGGCGGTCAAGGAGCAGCTGCGGGCGGTCCCGCGCCGCGGCCTGAGCTACGAAGCCCTGCGGTACCTCGGCGAGCCCGGCGCGCCGGGACACGCGCTGCAGGCGTTCCCGCTGCCGCAGATCTGCTTCAACTACCACGGCCGCTGGGACGCCCAGGCCGGTGCGGACGGGCTGTTCCGCGGCCGGCACGACAGCCCGGGCGCCGACGTCGCCCCGGACGAGGCGAGCACCTACCAGCTGGACGTGACCGGCGTCGTCGAATCCGGCGAGCTGTCGCTGACGTGGTCCTACTCCGACCAGGTCAACGACTCCGGCACCGTCCGCGAGCTGGCCGAGGCGATGCTCGCGGGCCTGCGGGAGATCGTCGCCCACTGCGCGCGACCCGGCAGCGGCGGCCGTACGCCGTCGGACTTCCCCCTCGCCCGGCTCGACCAATCCACTGTGGACAGAATTGCCGGCGACGGCCACGACGTCGACGACATCTACCCGCTGACCCCCCTTCAGGCGGGCATGTTGTTCCACAGCCTGCTCGATCCCACCGCCGACGCCTACGTCGACCAGGCGCGGATGCTGCTCGACGGCGTCCGCGACCCCGACGCGTTCGCGCAGGCCTGGCAGCAGGTCGCCGACCGCACCCCGGTCCTGCGGACCGAACTCGTCTGGGAGGGCGTCGAGGACCCCCTGCAGGTCGTGCGGCACCGGGCGGTCGTCCCGATCACCCGCCACGACTGGCGTGGCCTGTCCGAAGCCGAGCAGACCGCCCAGCTGGACCGGCTCTCGGCCGGCGACGCCGCCACGGGCCTGGATCTCACCACCGCCCCGCTGATGCGGCTGGCGATCATCGCGCTGACCCACGACCGCGTGCTGCTGATGTGGACCTCCCACCACATCGTGCTCGACGGCTGGAGCCTGGCCCAGATCTTCACCGAGGTGTGCGAGCAGTACGCCGCGCTCACCGAGCACCGGATCCCGCGGGTGCCGGCGCACCGGCCGTTCCGCGACTACCTCGGCTGGCTCGCCGCGCAGGACGGCACCGCGGCCGAAGACCATTGGCGCGGGGTGCTGTCCGGCTTCGCCGCCCCGACCCCGCTGCCGTGGGACCGGTCCCCGGCGCAGGCGCACCGGACGCGCTCGTCGCGGACGGTCCGGACGTCCTTGTCCACTGAGGACACCACGCGGCTGCGGGAGGTGGCCCGGCGCCACGGCCTGACCGTCAACACGCTCGTGCAGGGCGCCTGGGCGCTGTTGCTGGCCCACTCCAGCGGCGAGTCCGACGTCGTGTTCGGCACCACCGTCTCCGGCCGTCCCGACGACCTGCCGGGCGTGGAGACCATGATCGGGATGTTCATCAACACCGTCCCGACCCGGACCCGGATCGAGGGCGGCGAGCGGGTGCTGCCGTGGCTGCAACGGCTGCAGGACGAGCAGAACCAGGCCCGCCGCTACGACTTCCTCGCGCTCGGGAAGCTGCGCGCCCTCAGCGACGTCCCGCCGGGGGAGAACCTGTTCGACAGCATGGTCGCGTTCGAGAACTACCCCTTCGACGAGAACGCCGCCGCGCAGGCGGGCGTCACCCTGCGCGAGGTGACCGCCCTCGACGCCACGACGTTCCCGGTCACCCTGCGCGCCTACGTCGACCGGCGCCTGGGCTTCGAGCTGGGCACCGACCCGGCCCTCTTCGACGAGGAGACCGCCGCCGCGATGGCGGCCCGGCTGGAGACCCTGCTGCTCGGGCTGGCCGAGAACCCGGACCGCCCGATCGCGCAGCTGCCGTGGCTGTCGGCCGAGGACCGCGCCGGGCTCACCGCCGACCGGCCGCCGTCGCTGCCCGCCCCCACCATCACCGAGCTGTTCGCCGCCCAGGTCGCGGCACATCCGGACGCGGTCGCGCTCACCGGCGACGGTGTCTCCCTGACCTACGCCGGGCTCAACGCGCGGGCGAACCGGCTGGCGCACCGGCTGATCGAGCTCGGCGCCGGCCCCGAGCGGTTCGTCGCGCTGCGCCTGCCGCGCTCGCCGGAGCAGGTCGTCGCGATCCTCGCCGTGCTCAAGGCCGGGGCCGCCTACCTGCCGATCGACCCGGCCACGCCCGCCGAACGCGTCGACCGGATGCTCGCCGACACCGATCCCGTCGCCGTCCTCGCTCCCGAAGACGTCGACGTCGAGACGGGCCCCGAGACCGACCCGCCGCCGCGGTGCACGCCGGACCACCCCGCCTACGTCATCTACACCTCCGGCTCGACCGGGCTGCCCAAGGGCGTGGTGATCCCGCACCGCAACGTCACCCGCCTGTTCGCCGCGACCGACGCCCGGTTCGGCTTCGGCGCCGAGGACGTCTGGACGCTGTTCCACTCCTACGCGTTCGACTTCTCCGTGTGGGAGATCTGGGGCCCGCTGCTGCACGGCGGCCGGCTCGTCGTCGTCCCGCACGCGGTGTCCCGTTCGCCGCGGGAGTTCCTGCGCCTGCTGGCCGACGAAGGCGTCACCGTGCTCAACCAGACGCCGTCGGCGTTCTACCAGCTCGTCCGGGCCGACGAGGACGATCCGGACGCCGGCGCCCGGCTCGCGCTGCGGTACGTGGTCTTCGGCGGCGAGGCACTGGACACGCGCCGGCTGGCCGGCTGGTTCGCCCGCCACGGCGACCGCACGCCGCGGCTGGTGAACATGTACGGCATCACCGAAACCACCGTGCACGTCACCCACCACGACCTGCGGTCCGACAGGGACACCGTGGACACTCCCGGACTCATCGGCACCGCCCTGCCCGACCTGCGCGGGTACGTCCTGGACGCGGACCTGAACCCGGTCCCGGCCGGGGTGCCCGGCGAGCTCTACGTCGCCGGGGACGGCCTGGCCCGCGGCTACCTCGGCCGCCCCGGGCTGACCGCCGCCCGGTTCGTCGCCGACCCGTTCGGCGCGCCCGGCTCCCGGATGTACCGGTCCGGCGACCGGGTGTCCCGCACCCGCGAGGGCGCCCTGCGCTACCACGGCCGCGCCGACCAGCAGGTGAAGATCCGCGGCTTCCGGATCGAGCCGGGCGAGATCGAAGCCACCCTGCTCGCGCTCCCGGACGTCGGCTCGGCGGCGGTGCTGGCCCGCGAAGACGAGCCCGGCCGCAAGCGGCTGGTCGCCTACGTCGTCGCCGCGACGCCGGACGCGCCGCCGAGCACCGCGCGGCTGCGGGAGCACCTCGGCCGGTCGCTGCCGGACTACATGGTGCCCTCGGCGTTCGTCACGCTCGACGAACTGCCGTTGACCCGCAACGGAAAGCTCGACCAGCGCGCGCTGCCGGCCCCCGCCGCGGCGGCGGCGGAAAGCGCCGGGTTCACCGAACCCCGCACCGAAACCGAGCGCACGGTCGCGGCCGTGCTGGCCACCACGCTCGGCCTGGAGCGCGTCGGGGCCGACGGCAACTTCTTCGAGCTGGGCGGGGATTCCATCCTCAGCATCCGGTTCACCTCCGCGCTGCGGGAGGCCTTCGGCGTCGAAGTGTCCCCGCGCACGGTGTTCGACCACCCGACGGTGGCCGGCCTGGCGGCCGCGCTGCCGGCCGCGTCCGCCACGCCGCTGACCGCGACGATCACCCCGGTGGCCCGCGACGCCGAGCTGCCGCTGTCCTTCGCCCAGCAGCGCCTGTGGTTCCTCGACGACTTCGCGCCCGGCGGCACCGACCACGTCACGGTCTTCGGCGTGCGGCTGCGCGGCGCCCTGCGGCCCGACGCGCTCGGCCGCGCGCTCACCACGCTGATCGCCCGGCACGAGGCGCTGCGCACCACGTTCCCGGCCGTCGACGGCCGCCCCCGCCAGGTCGTGGGGGAGCCGTGGCAGCTCGCGCTGCCGGTCACCGACCTCTCCGATCTCACCGACCTCACCGACAGCGCCGGTCCGGCGGCGGAGGAGGAGCTGAGGCGGCTGCTGGCCGAGGACCTCGCCCGGCCGTTCGACCTCGCCGGGGGCCCGCTGCTGCGGGCGCGGCTCGTCCGCCTGGCCGCGGACGACCACGCGCTCGTGCTGTCCCTGCACCACATCATCACCGACGGCTGGTCGATGGGTGTCCTCATCGGCGAGCTGGCCACCCTCTACGGCGACGAGCGGGTCGCCCTGCCGGCGCTGCCCGTCCAGTACGCGGACTTCGCGGCGTGGCAGCGCGAGCGCCTCACCGGCGACTTCCTCGACGAGCAGCTCGGCTTCTGGCGCCACGAGCTCGACGGCCTGCGCCCGCTGGACCTGCCGGCCGACCGCCCGCGCCCGGCCACCCGGACGTCGAACGGCGCCGAGCACGAGTTCGCCCTCGGCGCCGAGGCCCTCGCCGGGCTGCGCCGGCTGAGCCACGACCGCGACACGACGCTGTTCACCGCGCTCGTCGCGGCCTGCCAGCTGGTGCTGCGCCGCTGGTCCGGCCAGGACGACGTCGCCGTCGGCACGGTGACCTCCGGCCGCGACCACCCGGAGGTCCAGGACCTCGTCGGCCTCTTCGTCAACACCGTCGTGCTGCGGTCCCGGGTGGACGGTCGGCGGGGCTTCGGCGAGCTGCTCGGCGCCGTCCGCCGGACGGTCCTGGACGCGTTCGCCCACCAGGAAGTGCCGTTCGAGCGGATCGTCGACGAGCTGAGCCCGGACCGCGACCCCAGCCGCACCCCGCTGTTCGAGGTCCTGGTGACCCTGCAGAACGCCGGCAACCGCCTGCCTGCCCTCGCCGGGCTCACCGCCGGTGAACTGACGCTGCCGATGACCACCGCGGGCTTCGACCTGAGCGTCGAGTTCGAGGAGGGGCCCGACGGGCTGCGCGGCCTGCTGAACTACAACACCGACCTGTTCGACGCGGCGACGATGCGGCGCTTCGCCGAGCACCTCACGGTGCTGCTCACCGCGGTCGTGGCCGACCCGGACCGGCCGGTCGACGCGCTGCCGCTGCTGCCCGCCGCCGAACGCGACCTCGTCGTCGAGACGTGGAACGCGACCGGCCGGGCGATGCCGGAAACCACCGTCGTCGAGCTGTTCGAGGCCCAGGCGGCCCGGACTCCGCACGCGACCGCGCTCGTCTGCGGCGACACGACGCTGACCTTCGCGGAGCTGAACGCCCGCGCCAATCAGGTCGCGCGAGTGCTCGTCGCCCGGGGTGCCGGGCCCGAGCGGCTGGTGGCGGTCGCCCTGCCGCGCTCGGCCGAGCTGGTCGTCACGATCCTCGCCGTCCTCAAGGCCGGCGCGGTGCACCTGCCCCTGGACCCGGAGCTGCCCGGCCGGCGGCGCGAAGCGCTGCTGGCCGACGCCCGGCCGGTGCTGGTGCTCACCGCACCGGTCGTCGCGGAAGAAGCGGACACCAACCTCACCGACGCCGACCGCCGTGCGCCGCTCACCCCGGACCACGCCGCCTACGCGATCTACACCTCCGGCTCCACCGGCACCCCGAAGGGCGTGCTCGTCGGCCACCGCGCGCTCGCCAATTTCGCCGTCGACCACGCCGGCCAGTTCACCGCCGCGGCCGGGAAGGACCGGCTGCGGGTGGCGCTGACCGCGGCCTTCTCGTTCGACGCGTCCTGGGAAACCGTGCTGCTGATGCTCACGGCCGGGCACGAGCTGCACGTGATCGACGCCGAGACCCGGCTCGATCCGGGCGTGCTGGCCGGGTACGTCGCCGGCCACGGGATCGATCTGGTCAACTCGACGCCGTCGTTCGTCCGGCACCTGCTGGACGCCGGGCTCGGGGACCACCGCCCGCCGGTGCTGCTGGTCGGCGGGGAAGCCGTCGGCGAAGCGCTGTGGCGCGACCTGAGCGACCTCGACGGCGTCACCGCGTTCAACCTCTACGGCCCGACCGAGTGCACCGTCGACGCCACCTTCTGCCGGATCGGCGAGACCGCGCGCGAGGTGATCGGCCGCCCGCTCGGGAACGTGCGGGCCTACGTCCTGGACGACCGGCTGCGCCCGGCGCCGATCGGCGTGCCCGGCGAGCTGCACCTGGCCGGTGTCCAGCTGGCCCGCGGTTATCTCAACCGGCCCGGGCTGACGGCGGACCGCTTCCGCGCCAACCCCTTCGGCCCGCCCGGCAGCCGGATGTACGCCACCGGCGACCGCGCCCGCTGGACCGCCGAGGGCTACCTGGAGTACCTGGGCCGCGTCGACGACCAGGTCAAGATCCGCGGCTTCCGGATCGAGCCCGGCGAGGTCGAGGCGGCGCTGCGTGCCCTGCCCGAGGTCGCCGACACGGTCGTCGTCGCCCGTCGCGACGACGGCCACGCCCGGCTCGTCGCCTACGTCGTCCCCGCGGACGGGATTACCGCGGATCCGGCGCGGCTGCGGACGGCGCTGAAGTCGACCCTGCCCGACCACCTGGTGCCGTCGGTGTTCGTCCCGCTCGACCGGCTGCCGCTGGCCACCAGCGGCAAGGTCGACCGCCGCGCGCTGCCCGCGCCCGCCGTCCACCCGGCCCCGGCCGGGGACCGGACCGCGCCGCGCATCGGCACCGAACGGCTGCTGGCCGGGATCTGGGCGGAGGTCCTCGGCGTCGCGGAACCGGGCGTGGACGACAACTTCTTCGCCCTGGGCGGGGATTCCATCCTCAGCATCCAGGTCGTCTCGCGGGCCCGGCGGCACGGCCTGCGCCTGACCTCCCGGGACGTCTTCCGCCACCAGAGCATCGCCGAGCTCGCGCTCGTCGCCGGCGCCGAAGCGACCGCCGAGCCCGAAGCCGGGTTCACCGGCTCGGCGCCCCTCACCCCGATCCAGCGGTGGTTCTTCGCAACCGGCCACCACGACCACTTCACGATGTCCACGCTCGCCGAACTCGACCCGGGCATCGAGATCCCCGCGCTCGAAACCGCGCTGGCCGCGGTGCTGGGCCGCCACGACGCCCTGCGCACCCGGTTCACCCGCACCGGCGACGGCTGGCGGCAGGAGTTCCGGCCCGACGCGGAAATCCCGGCGCTGCGGCACGTGTCCGGTGGGGACATCAGCACGGTCGCGGCCGAGGCTCGGGCGGCGCTGCGGGTCGAGGGCGGCCCGCTCGTCGCGGCCGCGCTGATCACCGCTCCCGGGCAGGCACCGGGGTTGCTGCTGGTCGTCCACCACCTGGTGGTCGACGGCGTGTCCTGGCGCATCCTCTTCGACGACCTGGAAACCGCCTACCGCCAGGTGGTTTCCGGGCAGCCGGTCGACCTCGGCCCGGCGCCGGTCAGCTTCCTCCGCTGGGCGGACCGCCTCGCGGGGCACGCGTTCGACGCCGAACAACCGTACTGGACCGAAGCGCTCGACGGAGTCGACCCGGACCTGCCGGTGGACGCGACGGGGGAGAACACCGCCGGAAGTGCCCGCACGGTCACCGTCCGCCTGGACCCCGCCACCACCGACGCCCTGCTGCACCAGGTCCCCGAGGTCTACCGCACGCAGATCAACGACGTCCTGCTCGGCGCGCTCGGCCGGGTACTGGCCCGCTGGACCGGCCGCGAACGCGTCCTCGTCGGTTTGGAAGGGCACGGCCGCGAGGAAATCTTCGACGACCTCGACCTGTCCCGCACGGTCGGCTGGTTCACCGCCGAGTTCCCGGTCGCGCTCACCCTCCCCGCGACCGAAAACTGGGGATCGACCCTGAAGGCCGTCAAGGAGCAGCTGCGAGCCGTCCCCGGCAAGGGTCTCGGCTACGGCGCGCTGCGGCGGCACGACGACCCGGTGCCGCAGATTTCCCTGAACTACCACGGACAGTGGACCGCCGGTGGCGACGACGGCGGGCTGTACCGCGGCTGGGGCGGCGACCTCGGCGAGGACATCGACCCCGGGCGGCCGCGCACGGCCCTGCTGGACGTCGTCGGCATCGTCGACGGCGGCCGGCTCGAACTCGCCTGGACCTACGCCCCCGGCGTGCACCACGAGGACACCGTGCGCGGGCTCGCCGAGCAGGTCCTCGCGGCCCTGCGCGAGATCGTCGAGCACTGCGCCACCCCGGACGCCGGCGGCCGCACGCCGTCGGACTTCCCCCTGGCCCGGCTGAGCGCGGCCGAGCTGGACACCGTGGCCGGCGACGGCCGCGCGGTCGAGGACGTCTACCCGCTGACGCCGCTGCAGGCCGGGATGGTGTTCCACACCCTGGTCGACGACGGCTCCCCGGCCTACTTCGAGCAGGTCCGCATCCGGCTCGCCGGCGTCACCGACCCCGCCGCGCTCGCCGCGGCCTGGCAGCGGGTCGTCGACCGGACCCCGGTGCTGCGCACCCGGCTCGTCTGGACGGGCGTCGAAGAGCCGGTGCAGGTGGTGGACCGCGCCGCGACCCTGCCGGTCACCCACCACGACTGGCGCGACCTCGGCCCGGCGGAGCGCGAAGCCGCGCTGCGGGAGGCCCTGGCGGCCGACCGGGCCGTCCCGTTCGACCTGACCCGGGCCCCCTTGACCCGGTTGACGATCGGTGCGCTGCCCGGCGACGAGGTCGACCTCGTGTGGACCTCCCACCACGTGCTGTTCGACGGCTGGAGCTCCGCGCAGGTCTTCGCCGAAGCCTGCGAGCAGTACGCCGCCGCGACCGCCGGTGTCCGCCCGGCCCTGGTCACCCGGCGCCCGTACCGCGACTACCTCGGCTGGCTGGCCGACCGCGACCAGGACGCGGCCGACGCGTTCTGGCGGGACACCCTGGCCGGCTTCGACGCGCCGACCGCGTTGCCCTACGACCGCCCGCCGGCCGAAGCCCACCAGTCCCGCTCCACCGATTCGGTCCGGATCGAGCTGCCGCCGGCCGCGACGCTGCGGCTGCGGGAGTTCGCCCGGACCCACGGCCTCACCGTCAACACCGTCGTGCAGGGCGGCTGGGCGCTGCTGCTGGCGATGCTCTCCGGCGACCGTGACGTCGTCTTCGGCACCACCGTCTCCGGCCGCCCGGCCGACCTGGCCGGCGTCGAAACCATGATCGGGCTGTTCATCAACACCATCCCCACCCGCGTCCGCGTCGACGGCACCCAGCCGGTCGCGCGGTGGCTCGGGCAGCTGCAGACGGCCCAGAGCGAGGCCCGCGACCACGACTTCGTGTCGCTGGCCCGGCTGCGCCCGCTCAGCGACGTCCCGGCGGGGCAGAACCTGTTCGACAGCATGGTCGTGTTCGAGAACTACCCGATCAGCGAACCCGCGACCGCGGGCGCGCCCCGGGTCGTCGAGGTCGCCTCGGCCGACGCCACGAACTTCCCGCTGTGCCTGCGCGCGTCCCTCGACGAAGGCCTCGCCCTCGACCTCGCCTACGACCCGGCGCTGTTCGACCGCGACACCACCGCGGCCCTGACCGACCGGCTGGTCCGGCTGCTCGACGCCGTCACCGCGGACCCGGACCGGCCGCTGGCCCGGGTGCCGTGGGTCGCCGCCGCCGAGCGCGCCCGGGTGCTCGCGGACGCCCACGGCCCGGGCGCCGCCGGGACGCCGTCCACGGTGCCCGCGCTGTTCGCCGACCAGGTGCGGCGGCGTCCGGACGACGTCGCCGTGCTCGCCGGCGACCGGACCCTGACCTACGCCGAGCTCGACGAGCGGGCGAACCACCTGGCCGTGCGGCTGGCCGGTCTGGCTGTTGCCGTCGAGGACCGGATCGGGCTCCTGCTGGAGCCCTCGGTCGAGCACGTCGTCGCCGAACTCGCCGTGCTCAAGGCGGGCGCGGCCTACGTGCCCCTGGACACCCGGGCGCCGCACGAGCGGCTGCGGGCCGTGCTCGCCGAGGCCGGGGTTTCGGTCGTGGTTTCCGGCGACACCTGGGTGCCGGCCGCCGAAGCCGTCCACAGTGGACCGGTACTGACCGTGGGCGAGCAGCGCTCGCGGACCGCGCCGGAACCCGTCGTGGTGCCCGAAAACCTCGCCTACGTCATGTACACCTCCGGCTCCACCGGCGTCCCCAAGGGGGTCGCCGTGCGCCACCGCGACATCACCGCGCTGGCCCAGGACGGCCGGTTCGCCGGCGGCGCCCACACCCGGGTGCTCGCGCACTCGCCGCTCGCCTTCGACGCCTCCACCTACGAACTGTGGGTCCCGCTGCTCAACGGCGGCGCGACGGTCCTGCCCGACGGGCCCGACCTCACCGTGGAATCGTTGCGGCGCGCGGTTTCCGCGCACGGGGTGACGGCGGCGTGGCTGACCGCCGGGCTCTTCCGGCTGCTCGCCCAGGACGCCCCGGACGGCCTGCGCGGCCTGCGCGAGGTGTGGACCGGCGGCGACGTCGTCCCGCCCGCCGTGGTGCGGGCGGTCCAGGCCGCCTGCCCCGGCCTCGTCGTGGTCGACGGCTACGGCCCCACCGAAACGACCACCTTCGCCACCTCGTTCCGGATGACCGGCGGGGCGGGCGTGCCCGAACCCGTGCCGATCGGGCGGCCGCTCGAGGGCATGCGCGCGTACGTGCTGGACGCCGAGCTGCGGCCGCTGCCCGCCGGGGCGCCCGGCGAACTCTGCCTGGCCGGCGCGGGCCTGGCTCGCGGCTACCTCGGCCGGCCCGGCCTGACCGCCGAGCGGTTCGTCCCCGACCCGTTCGGCGCGCCGGGGGAACGGATGTACCGCACCGGCGACGTCGTCCGGCGCGGTCCCGACGGCGACCTGGAATTCCTCGGCCGCTCCGACGACCAGGTCAAGCTGCGCGGGTTCCGGATCGAGCTCGCCGAGGTCGAGGCCGTGCTGGCCGCCCACCCGGCGGTCGCCCAGGCGGTCGCGACCGTCCACACGGACGCCGCCGGCACGCGGCGGCTGATCGCGCACGTCGTCCTCACCTCCGGCCGGACCGCGGACCCCGCCGGGCTGCGCGGGCACGCGGCCGCGTCCCTGCCCGAGTACATGGTGCCCGCCGTGGTGCTCGTGCTGGCCGCGCTTCCGTTGAACCGCAACGGGAAGGTCGATCGCCGCGCGCTGCCCGCCCCGGACGGCCCGGTGGCGTCCCAGCGGCCCTACGCCGAGCCGGCCACCGCGACCCAGCGCGCCGTCGCCGACATCTGGCAGCGGCTGCTCGGGGTCGACCGGGTCGGCGCGCAGGACAACTTCTTCGAGCTCGGCGGCGACTCGATCCTGAGCATCCGGCTGGTGTCCCGGCTGCTGGCCGAATGCGGCGTGTCGCTGTCGCCGCGGGCGGTGTTCGCGCACCCGACGGTCTCCCGCCTCGCCGCCGCGATCGAAACCGTCGGGACCACCGCCCAGGACCCGATCCCGGCCGTGCCGCGGGACGGCGAGCTGCCGCAGTCCTTCGCCCAGCAGCGCCTGTGGTTCCTCGACGAGTTCGAGCCGGGCGGCACCGAATACGTCACCAGTTCCGCGGTGCGTCTGCGCGGCGCACTGGACGTCGGCGCGCTCGCCGGGGCGTTCACCGAGCTGGTCGCCCGGCACGAACCGCTGCGCACCACGTTCGGCTCGGCCGACGGCCACGGCGTCCAGGTCGTGCACCCGCCGTCGGCGGTTCCGCTGCCGGTCGTCGACGCTCGCGAGGAGGAACTCGCGAACATCCTGCGTGCCGACGGCGAACAACCCTTCGACCTCGGTGAAGGGCCGCTGTTGCGGGCCAAGCTGATCCGGCTCGCGCCGGAGGAGCACGTGCTCACCGTAGCGGTGCACCACATCGTCACCGACGGCTGGTCGAACGGGCTCATCGCCGAGGAGGTCGGGGCGTTCTACGCGGCCGCGTTGCGCGGCGAACCGGCGGACCTGCCGCCGCTGCCGGTGCAGTACGCGGACTTCGCGGCCTGGCAACGCGGCCGGCTCGCCGAGCGGGTCCTGGCCGGCCAGGTCGACTACTGGGCCGGGCGCCTGCGCGACCTCACCCCGCTGGAGCTGCCCACCGACCGGCCCCGCCCGCCGGTGCGCACCACCCGCGGCGCCACGCGCGAGATCGTCGTCCCGGCGGCGGTCACCGCGCGGCTCGAGCAGGTGAGCCGGCAGCGCGAGACGACGCTGTTCACCACGCTCGTCGCCGCGTGCCAGGTGCTGCTCGGCCGCTGGGCCGGCCAGGACGACGTGGCCGTCGGCACGGTCACCTCCGGCCGGGAGCGCCCCGAGCTCGAAGGGCTCGTCGGGTTCTTCGTCAACACGCTGGTGCTGCGCTCGCGGGTCCGCCCGGACCTGGCGTTCACCGCGTTCCTCGACGAGGTCGCGGCGGGCGTCCGCGCGGCGTTCGACCACCAGGACCTGCCGTTCGACCGGGTCGTCGACGCGGTGCAGCCCGGCCGCGACCCGAGCCGCACGCCGCTGTTCCAGGTGATGGTGGTGCTGCAGAACAGCCCCCGCGAGGCGGCCCGGCTGCCGGGCCTGGAGACCGAGGAGCTCCCGCAGCCGGCGACGGCGGCGAACTTCGACCTGACGCTGGAGTTCCAGCCGGACGGCGAAGTCCTGCGCGCGGCGCTGACCTACAACACCGACCTGTTCGACGCGGCCACGATCGACCGCCTGGCCACGCACCTGGGTGTCCTGCTGGCGGGCGTCGCGGACGACCCGGACCGGCCGCTGGCCCGGCTGCCGCTGATCGGCGCGGCCGAGCGCGAGCTGGTCCTGGGTGCCTGGAACGACACGGCCGTCCCGGTGGAGCCGCGCACGCTGCCCGAGCTGGTGTCGGCCCGTGCCCGGCGGACGCCGGACGCACCGGCGGTCATCGCGGGCGAGACCCTCACCTACGCCGAGCTGGAGAGCCGCGCGTCCCGGTTGGCGCGGGTGCTGGCCGGGCACGGCATCGGCCCGGAGCGGATCGTCGCCCTGGCCCTGCCGCGGTCGGTGGAGATCGTGGTGGCGCAGCTCGCGGTCCTGAAGGCGGGCGGGGCGTTCCTGCCGGTGGACCCGACTTACCCGATCGAGCGCATCACGTTCATGCTCGCCGACGCCCGCCCGGCCCTGGTGCTGACGCTGGATGGGCTGGCCCCACCGGTACCGGATGACGTGCCGGTGCTTTCCCTGGACGACCCCGGGCTGTTCGGCGGCGAACCTGTTCCGCCCGTCCCCGTCCGGCCGGAGCACCCCGCCTACGTCATCTACACCTCCGGCTCCACCGGCCGTCCCAAGGGCGTGGTCGTCACCCACGCCGGGCTGGCCTCCTTCGCCGCCGCCGAAGCCGATCACCTCCAGGTCACCGAAGGGGACCGCGTCCTGGCCTACTCTTCGCCCAGCTTCGACGCGTCCATCCTGGAGCTCTGCCTGGCCCTGCCCAGCGGCGCCGCGCTCGTGGTGGTGCCGCCCGAGCCGCTGCTCGGCGAGCCCCTCGCCGAGTTCCTCACGGCCCACCGGATCACCCACACCCTGATCCCGCCCGCCGCGCTGGCCACCGTGCCCGCCACCGACCTGCCGGACCTGCGCACCCTCGTCGTCGGCGGGGACGCCTGCCCGGCGGAGCTCGTCGACCGGTGGGCGCCCGGACGGCGGATGATCAACGCCTACGGCCCCACCGAATCGACGATCGTCGCGACCTGGAGCGACCCCCTGGAACCGGGCACGCCGCCACCCATCGGCCGGCCCATCCCGAACACGCGCGGCTACGTGCTCGACGCCGCGCTCCAGCCGGTGCCGGTCGGCGTGGCCGGCGAGCTGTACGTCGCCGGGCCGAGCCTGGCCCGCGGCTACCTCGACCGGCCGGGCCTGACCGCCGACCGGTTCACCGCCAACCCCTTCGGCGCGCCGGGGGAGCGGATGTACCGCACCGGCGACGTCGTCCGGTGGACCGCTGCCGGGCAGCTGGAGTTCACCGGCCGGGCCGACGACCAGGTCAAGGTCCGCGGCTTCCGCATCGAGCTCGGCGAAGTCGAGGCGGCGCTGACCCGCCACCCCGGTGTCGCCGCCGCCGTGGCCGCCGTCCAGCAGGACGAGTCGGGCCACAAGCGCCTGGTCGCCTGCTTCGTCACCGAACCGGGCGCCGGCCCGGTCGGCGCCGGCGAACTGCGGGAGTTCCTGAGCCGGTCGGTGCCCGGGCACCTGGTGCCCGCCGCGCTGCTGGAGCTGCCCGCGCTGCCGCTCGGGCCGAGCGGCAAGGTCGACCGCCGCGCCCTGCCCGCGGTCGCCGCCGCGGCCGAGCCGGCCACCCGCCACGTCGAGCCGGTGACCCCGGCCGAGCGCGCGCTCTGCGAGATCTGGGCCCAGGTCCTCGGCCTGGACCGGGTCGGCACCGCCGACAACTTCTTCGAGCTGGGCGGCGATTCCATCCTCAGCATGCAGGTCGTGTCCCGGGCCCGGCAGGCCGGGCTGCGGGTGTCCACAAAGGACATCTTCCTGCACCAGACCGTCGCCGCGCTGGCGCCCGAAGCCGGCGCGGTGGCCGAGGAAGCGGCGGCGGACGGGCCGGTCGTCGGCGAGGTCCCGCTGACCCCGATCCAGGACTGGTTCTTCGCCACCCACACCGTCAACCCGCACCACTTCAACCAGTCGATGCTGCTCGAGCTCGCCGACGGCTTCGACGCCGGCGCGCTCGAGCGGGCGCTGGCCGCGGTGTGGACCCACCACGACGCCCTGCGCATGCGGTTCACCCGCACCGAAGCGGGCTGGCGCCAGCACAACGCCGACGTCGAGCCGGTGCCCGGGCTGTGCCGCGAGGACCTGACCGCCGTACCCGCGCCCGGCCGGGCGGCCGCGCTGGAGCGGATCGCCGACGCCGTCCACGCCGGGTTCGACCTCGCGCAAGGCCCGCTGCTGGCGGCCGTCCTGGTCACCGCCGATCCGGCGTGGCGGCCGCGGCTGTTCCTGGCCGCACACCACGTCGTCGTCGACGCCGTCTCCTGGCGGATCCTGCTCGACGACCTCGACACCGCCTACCGCCAGGCCGCCCGGGGTGTCCCGGTCGACCTCGGGCCGCGGACGACGTCGTTCCGGGACTGGGCGCACCGCCTGCGTGACCACGTCCGCGCCGGCGGCTTCGACGACGAACTGGCGTACTGGACGGGCCTGCCCGCCTCGGGCGCGCTGCCGGTGGACCACGACGCCACCGGCACCGGCGCCGACACCGGTACCGCCGAAGTCACCGTGGCGCTGGACGCCGCCGACACCGACGCCCTGCTGCGGTCGGCGCCGTCGGCCTACCGCACGCGCGTCAACGACGTCCTCCTCGCCGCACTGGCCTGGGCGCTGGCGCGGTGGACCGGGCGCCCGGACGTGTCGATCGCCCTGGAGGGCCACGGCCGCGAGGACATCCTCGACGGCGTCGACCTCAACCGGACCGTCGGCTGGTTCACCACGCTGTTCCCGGTCGCGCTGTCCCTCGAGGACACCGGCACCCCCGACTGGCGGACGCTCGTCAAGTCCGTCCGCAAGCAGCTGCGGGCCATGCCCGGCAACGGGTTCGGCTACGGTGCCCTCCGCCACCTCGGCGACCCGGACGTCCGGAAGCAGCTCGCGGAAACCGGGCCGCAGCCGGAGATCTCGTTCAACTACCTCGGCCAGTGGGACGGCTCCGGGGGCGCCGGGACGGTGGCCGAGAGCCTCTACGCCGCCGCCCGCGGTTCGCTCGGCCTCGACCACGACCCGGCCGAGCACCACCCGCACCTGCTCGACCTGGTCGGCGCGGTCCAGGACGGCGAGCTGGTGTTCTCGCTGATCTACCAACCCGACCGGCACGACCGGCGGACCGTCGAAGCGGTGGCCGGCGACTTCGCGGGCGCCCTGCGGCGGATCGCCGCCGACTGCCAGGCCCCGGGCCGCCGGAAGGAGCGGCGGTGACCACGCGGCTTTCGCGCAACCGCAACTACGGGCTGCTGTGGGGCAGCCAGGCGCTGTCGGAGGCCGGGTTCAGCGCGTCGATGATCGCGTTGCCGCTGCTGGTGCTGGCGGTGACCGGCTCGCCGGCGCTGTCCGGGCTGGTGCTCGGCGTCGACGCGATGGCCCAGCTGGTCGCCGGGCTGCCCGCCGGCGCGCTGGCGGACCGGTGGGACCGCAAGAAGATCCTGCTCGGCTGCGAGGCCGTGTACGCGGTGGCGGTGGCGAGCCTGGTGGCGGCGATCTGGTGGGACGGCGTGCGCATCCCCCACCTGATCGCGGTCGCGGCGGTCATGGGCTGCTGCCGGTCGCTGTTCGGCCCGGCCGAAGGCGCGATGCTGGCCGGGGTCGTGCCCGCGGCCCAGCTGCCCACGGCGGTGGCGATGAACTCCGCGCGCGGCGCGCTCGGCCAGCTGTCCGGCACCGCGGTCGGCGGGTTCCTCTACGGCATCGGGCGGGCCGTCCCGTTCGCCTTCGACGTGCTCGTGCACCTGATCTCGCTGGTCGCGCTGACCTTCGTCCGGGCGCCGCGCCGCGAGGCCGCCCGGCTGGAGGGCGGGCACCTCGGCCGGGAGATGGCCGAGGGGCTGCGCTGGGTGTGGAGCGAACGGCACGTGCGCGTCACGGTGGCGTGCGCGGTGAGCCTGAACTTCTTCTTCAGCGCCTACTACATCGTCATCATCGTGCTGGCCAAGGAACGGGGCGTCACCTCGGGCGAGATCGGCGTGATGGCCGCGATGCTCGGCGTCGGCGGGGTCGTGGGGTCGCTGGTCGCGCCCTACCTGCAGCGGCGGCTCAGCCCCTACGTGTCGATCATGAGCGTGTTCTGGGTGCTGACCCTGCTGACCCCGCTGGCGGCCGTGATCCACGACGGCTACCTGCTGGGCGCGCTGTTCGTCGCCATGGCCCTGCTCCCGCCGACCGCCAACACGACGATCGGGACCTACCAGCTGCTGCTCACCCCGGACCGGCTGCGCGGCCGGCTGACCAGCGTGATGGGCGTGATCGGCGGGGTGTCCGCGGCGACCGGGCCCGCCTTCGGCGGCCTGGTGGTGCAGGCGTTCCCCGGCACCGGCGCCGTCGTGCTGTGCGCCGCCGGGATCGCCCTGGTCACCCTGGTCGTCACGGTCAGCCCGACCCTGCGCCGGTTCCCCCGCAGCGACACCCTCGTTCCCGCCGCCGAGCCGACCACCACCGAGGAGAAAACGTCATGACCACCCAGGAACCCGACCTCGCTTTCGCCTTCGAAGACCTGCTGGCGCGCTCGGCCGAGCTGCGCGAGCGCGGGCCGGTGCACCACGACGAAGAGCGGGGGCTGTGGCGGGTGCTCGACCACCCGGGCGTCTCCCGGGTGCTGTCCGACCCGGCGGCGTTCTCGTCGGACTTCAGCGGGCTCACGCCGGTCCAGGAGGACTTCGAGACCTTCCGCAAGGGCAACTTCGTCGGGATGGACCCGCCGGACCACCGCAAGCTGCGCACGCTGGTCAGCCAGGCGTTCACCCCGCGGGTGGTGGCCGGCCTCGAGCCGAGGATCCGGACCATCGCCGGTGAGCTGCTCGACGAGGTCGCCGGGGCGTCCCGCTTCGACGTCGTCGACGCGCTCGCGTACCCGCTGCCGATCATCGTGATCGCGGAGCTGCTCGGCGTCCCGGTGGCGGACCGCCCGCTGTTCACCCGCTGGGCCCAGGTCCTCTTCAGCGGCGACCAGCTGGGTGAGTCGGCCGACATGGCGGACATCCAGCGGGCCCTCGACGCGATCGCCCCGACGATCCGCGAGATGAACGCCTACATCCTCGACCACATCCGGCACCACCGCGCCCACCCCGGCCCGGGCCTGACGAGCCGGCTGGTGGAGGCGGAGTTCAACGGCGAGCGCCTCGAGGACCAGGAGATCGTGGGGTTCGTCGCGCTGCTGCTGATCGCGGGCCACATCACGACGACCGCGCTGCTGGGCAACGCGATCGTGACGTTCGACCGCAACCCGGCCGCGGCGGCGGCGCTGCGGTCCTCGCCGGCCGGCCTGCCGGCGGCGCTGGAGGAAGTGCTCCGGCTGCTGCCGCCGTTCCCCGAGCTGGGCCGCCGCACGACCCGCGAGATCGAGCTGGGCGGCCACCGCATCCCGGAGAACTCGATCGTGATGGCGGACCTGGCGGCGGCCAACCGGGATCCGGCGTTCTTCGACCGGCCGGACGCGTTCGACCCGGCGCGGACCCCCAACCCGCACCTGACGTTCGGCCACGGCATCCACTTCTGCTTCGGCGCGCCGCTGGCCCGGCTGGAGGGCCGGATCGCGTTCGAAGTGCTGTTCGAGCGGTACCGGGACCTGGCGGTCGCGACGGACGCGCCGGTGGTGTTCCAGAACCCGTCGGTGATCGTCAGCGTCAGGCATCTGCCGCTGGACGTGGAGCGGGCCTGACCGGCCGCGGCGCACGCACGGGTTTCCGCGGGTGCGCCGCGCCTTTGTGGTGGCTGTTCGGCAGGTCGTGGACGTCGCGCTGCCACCGTCGCAGCGAGTTGCCGGGCATCCCGGCCTGCCGCAGGATGTCCACCCGGTTCTGGCCGCTGAGCCACAGCAGGAAGGAGCGGTCGACGACGTTGAGCCGCCGAGCTCCGAAGTCGTAGTCCAGGACGATGGGACTGATCTCGAGGTGGTGCATCTGGAATTCGGAGATCTCCGGGAGCTCGCGGATCAGATCCCTGAGGTTCGGATCCACGGGGGCACCGAAGGTCCCGATGAATTCGGCGATCTCCGCCACGCTGAGGCCGCCTTCGAGGCGGGCGATGTCGCACGCCAGGACGGTGAAGATCGTCCAGCGGTAGATGCTGGTCAGCATGGTGGTCGGGCCGGCGGAGAAACTGTCGATGAAGCTTTCCGCGCGGCTGGCCTGATCCTGGACGATCCCGTCCATCAGTTTTTTCGCGTGTTCGAGCGACCCCACTGTCGTGCCTTCGTTGGCGTCGCTGATCACGCCTTGCTCGATGCAGGCCTGGTAGCAGGCCTGCTGCACGACCCACACGCTGTCCAGGCAGCTGTCGAGGATGTGCTCCTTGAAGTCGCGGTCGAAGGTGATGCCGATCAGTTCTTCCCCGGACGAGATCACCTTCTCGAGTTCCGGCCGGGACCACTTGTCGGCGTTGACGGTGGAGATACGACCGCCGAGATCACCGTTGTAGCGCAAGAGCTTGTTGTCGTCGAGCCAGACGCCGATGATGACGAACCGGTGATCCGAGTAGTCGAAGTAGCCCTTGAGCGATCGGGAGAACGAGTGCTGGACCTTGTTGGGGAGGTAGTGGAAGTCCTCGAGCACGATCAGCGTCCTCGTCTTGATCGAGTCGAGGGCGGTGATCATGTCGTTGATGTCTTCGAGGTCCAGGTCCAGGGAGCCGGTCACCGTCGACCTGCTCTGCTCTTTCTCCACCTCTCGGCCGAGGGAGCCGGAGATCTCCTTGCCCAGGACGGGGATCTTGGTGTCCAGGCGCGCGGTCACCCGGTGCTTGCCCGACACCGTGACGGACTGCGACTTCTCGACCTTGTACCCGACGGCTTTGAGGATCGCCGCGTTGAGTTCGGCGACGGTGCGGATCTCGATGCAGGCCACCACGGCGTGGGCGCGGTTCTTGATGTTCCACTTCCGCAGGCAGGTCTTGCCCTGCTTGGACGAACCGTGGATCACGATGTGGTGGTTCTGCGCCAAAGCGAGGAAAAGCTTGTTGTCGACCTTGTCCCGCTCGACGTAGTTCAGCGGCAGGTCGCGGGAGACGCCGAAGACTTCGTTCACTTGCGTGATGGTGGGCAGATCTCCGGGCAAGGGCGGGAAATCGTGAATCAATCTCGGCGGGTTCCTCATGAAATCCGGCACGTGCCCTCCCTTGCGTGGCGGGACGGTGAGCATAGCGTCCCCGCGGGATCCGGATTCCGCTGTCGAAAAGAAAACGGGGCCGACGGCGAATGGGTCAATGCGTTGGAGCGAACGCGGGCGCGAGCTTTCCGTCCACCCAGGCCGCGACCACCGCCAGCCCGGTGGTCGTGGCCGCAGCGAGCAGGAGCGCCTGGCCTCCCAGGCCGCTCGCCGCGCCCGCGAGGGCCGCTCCGGCCGCCGCCGAGGTGACCTTCAAGCCCGCGCTCGTCACGAACACCTGGGCCTGCGCGCTCGCCGGGGCGTACGCGCCGCGGGCGGACAGGGTGGCCGTGAACGCCATCGCGTTCAGCAGGCCCAGCACCGCGAACCCGGCGATCGCCACCGCGTAGGCCGGAGCGAACGCCGACATCGCCGTGGCCACCGCCATGGCCGCGAACAGCCGGGCCGTCAGCACTTCCGGCTCGCCGCGCAACGGCCACGCCGTCACCAGGGCCGAGCCCAGGAGACTGCCCGCGCCGTACACGACGGTCAGCGTCGCCCCCGCCGCGGCCGTGCCGCGCAGTTCCGCGCCGAAGCGCACCGCCACGACCGGGAGCGCCCCCAGTTCGACCGCCGCCAGCACCGTCAGGAGCGTCACCCGGCGCAGCGGCCCCCGCCGCACCAGCACCGCCAGCCCGGCGCGCAGGCTCGCGGCCTCCGCCGGGCGCGCGCGGCCCG
>NZ_JBEZYY010000011.1:0-330420 GCF_040638975.1 Amycolatopsis sp. NPDC024027 | reverse complement strand
GCACAGTAATGTGTTGTCGAGTTGACTGGTACTAATAGGCCGAGGACTTGCCTACGAAGATGTTACGCATCCACTCTACGGTTCTGAAACACCACCCCAGGGTGTGTTGTTTCGGAGTGTTTCGGTGGTTATAGCGTCAGGGAAACGCCCGGTCCCATTCCGAACCCGGAAGCTAAGCCTGACAGCGCCGATGGTACTGCAACCGAAGGGTTGTGGGAGAGTAGGACACCGCCGAACTTAACATGTGAAAGGCCCCGGTCGAGAACCCGAAAAGGTTCTCCCGGGGCCTTTCCGCATGCCCAAAACCCGACCCGACCCCCCGGGCACGCAAGCCGACCCTCCAGGCACGCCGGCCGACCCTCCACGCACACTGGCCGACCCCCCGGGTCCGAAGGCTCCGGCTCGAATCGCCCGAGATCCGGCCCCAGTCACGCCAATCCCGCCCCGGAGCACGCCAGCCGCGACCTGGTCCGCGCCGTGTCGTCTCCCCAATCACGAGTGTCGTCTCCCGAATCACGCGCGATGCCCCTCCAATCACGCATGAAGCCTCCCGGATCACGCGTGATACCTCACCGCGCTCCCGGCCGAGCCGGCGGCCGCCTCCTCAACGGCGACGACAACACCAGCGATGTCGTCGTCTCGCCGTACCGCTGCACCTTCTCGACCAGCTCCTCCAGCTCCGCGGTGTCCCGGCACAGCACCCGCAGGACCCAGCACTCCTCACCCGTCACATGGTCCGCCGCCACCACCTGCGGCAACGGGAGCACCGCCGTCCGGAACCGAGGTGTGTCCAGACTCCGGACCCGGGCCCGCACCAATGCCTCGATCGGCAGCCCCAGCTTCGTCGTGTCGACGCTCGCCGCGTAGCCCGTGATCACTCCGCGCTCCTCGAGACGGCGGACGCGCTCCGTCACCGCCGAGCCGGACAGCGATACCCGGCGTCCCAGCTCCGAGAAACTCAGGCGGCCGTCGGCCTGCAGGAGCTCCAGCAGGCGCCAGTCGACGTCGTCGAGGTGGTCCACCGCAACTCTCCCGGGTTCGCAGGGCCAGAACGGGGAAATCCCCGGCCGGCAAGGGCTTCCACGCCGATTCTGCCCTGTCTCGAACGTCGCCTCACCAGCAGGATTTACCCCATGACACGCACGCTCGCCTTCCCCGCCGCGGCACCGGAAGCCGCCGTCGAGTACTTCGGGGCCGAACTCGGCTTCGAGGTCGATCCCGACGATCTCGTCCAGGACCTCGAAGCCGGACGCACCAATGGCTACCTCATCGTCGAGACGCGGGCGCCGGAAGCCTTCGCGCACGCCCGTATCCCCGGCGCCATCAACCTGCCCTACCGCGACCTGACGCCCGAGACGACCGCGCACCTCGACCGGGACCTCGTCTACGTCTGCTACTGCGAAAGCACCGTCTGCAACGCCGCCACGAAGGGCGCGCTCAAGCTCGCCGAGCTCGGCTTCCAGGTCAAACGGCTCTCCGGCGGCATCACCGGCTGGATCGCCGCCGGCTACCCGGTCGAAGGCGACAAGGTCCAAGGCGGCCAAGCCGAAGGCGGCAAAGCCGGAGGAATTCACTGCGCCTGCTGACCTACCCTGGACAGCGTGACCCGAATCCTGATCATCCAGCCGGACGCGTCGGACCCATTGGGCCCCCTCGGCGACTGGCTGACCGAGGCCGGCGCGGAACTCGACGTCCGCCTGCTGCCGGAGCGGAACCTCCCCGAGCTCGACGGCTACCAGGCCGTCGTCTGCCTCGGCGGCGGCATGGCCGCGGAAGACGACGCCAAGCACCCGTGGCTCGCCGACGTCCGGCGGCTGCTGTCCAAGGCGGCGGCGAAGAACCTGCCCACCCTCGGGATCTGCCTCGGCGCCCAGCTGCTGGCCGTCGCGACCGGTGGCCGCGTCGAGGTCGCCCCCGATGGGCCGGAGGTCGGTCCGCACCTCGTCAGCAAGAAGGACGCGGCGTGGACCGACCCCCTGTTCGCCGACCTGCCGCTCGTGCAGGACGTTCTCCAGTTCCACACCGACGCCATCACCCGGCTCCCGCCCGGCGCCGAACTGCTCGCATCCGCCCCGCGCTACGCGCACCAGGCCTACCGGCTCGGGCGTTGTGTCTACGGTGTCCAGTTCCACATCGAGACGACGCCCGAGGTCGTCGAGAGCTGGGCCGCGGAATGCCCCGAGGAAGCCGAATTCGCCCGGCCCGGTTCGCTCGAGCACGAAGCGTTGGTCACCGTGCACGCCGACATCGACGAAACCTGGCGTCCCTTCGCGCACAGGTTCGTCAAGCTGGCCGCCGGAGAACTCGCGCCCGCCGTGGCGAGTCAACGCACGTTACCGCTGGCTTAACGACAGAGGTCACAACCAGCAACGTCGTGTTAACGCCAGGCGTACCCGTCAGGTACCTTGCGGGAGAAGTCCCCACAAGGGTGCGGAGGTCGGGGTGCAACCCTCGTTGCTGGTCGTGGTCGTCGTCGTCACGGCCCTCATTTTTGATTTCACGAACGGGTTCCACGACACCGCGAACTCGATGGCGACGTCGATCGCCACCGGGGCCCTCAAGCCTCGCGTGGCCGTCGCGATCTCCGCGGTATTGAACCTGGTCGGCGCGTTCCTGTCGGTGGAGGTCGCCAAGACGATCTCCAGCGGCCTGGTGGACGACACGAAGATCGGCCCGGCCATCGTCTTCGGCGGCCTGATCGGCGCCATCGTCTGGAACCTCGTGACGTGGTTCGTCGGCCTCCCGTCGAGTTCGTCGCACGCGTTGTTCGGCGGCCTGATCGGCGCCACCTGGATCTCCGCGGGCGCCGACTCGGTCCACTTCGGAAAGATCGTCGAGAAGGTCCTCGTCCCCGCCGCGGCCAGCCCGGTCATCGCCGGGCTCGTCGCGATGGGCGCCACCTACCTGGTCTACCGCTTCCTGGTGCGGGGCCGGCCGGCCACGCGCGGGTTCAAGGTCGGCCAGATCGTCTCGGCCTCCCTGGTCTCGCTCGCGCACGGCACCAACGACGCGCAGAAGACGATGGGCGTCATCACGCTCACGCTCGTCACCGCCGGCAGCCTTCCGGCGGGCGCGTCGCCACCCGTCTGGGTGATCATCAGCGCCGCGTGCGCGCTGGCCCTCGGCACCTACCTCGGCGGCTGGCGCATCACCCACACCCTCGGCAAGGGCCTGACCGACATCGAAGGCCCGCAGGGCTTCGCCGCGCAGACAAGCTCGGCGCTGGTCATCCTGGTCTCGTCGCGGCTGGGTTTCCCGCTGTCGACGACGCACGTCTGCTCCGGCGGGATCATCGGCTCCGGCGTCGGCCGCCGCGACGCGCCGGTCCGCTGGCGGATGGCCGGCCGGATGGTCGTCGCCTGGCTGTTCACCCTGCCCGCCGCCGCGATCGTCGGCGCGATTTCCGGCAAGGTCGCGTCGCTGGGCAGCGCGGGCACGATCGCCGTCGGTGTCGTCGGGATCGGCGTGGGCCTCGGCATCTACCTCCTCTCGCGACGACACCCCGTCACCGCGCACAGCTTCCAGGTGCCCGAGCCGACACCCGCCGGAACCGAGCCGGGCCGGCTCGCCGCCTGAGCCGGGTTCCCCGGCTACGGTGGTCGGTGATGGCAGACCGCGCGCGGACGACCGCTTCGGCGGCGAGGTACGGCTTCACCGATGCCCGTGCCGAGGGTCAGTTGCGCGCGGCCGGCTGGTGGGCCGACGCCGGCCCGGCCGAGCCGGCCGCCGACGTGCTCGCGGCGTTGTCCCGCACCGCCGACCCGGACCTCGCGCTGCGCGGCCTCGACCGGATCCGCGAGGCCGACGCCGCCGAGTGGTCCGAGTTCGAACAGCTGCTCCGCACCCACCGGACGTTCCGCGGCCGCTTCCTCAGCGTGCTCGGGACGTCGAGCGCGCTCGCCGACTTCCTCGCGGCCAACCCGGACCAGTGGCGCTCGCTCACCGGGGACAAGTGCACCGATTCCGCCTGCTACCGCGAGGCCTTGCGCACCGCGCTGCTGGACGCGGACGGTTCGATGCTCACCGGGCGCAAAGCCGAACACGCCCTCAAGGTCGCCTACCGCAGCCAGCTGCTCGGCATCGCCGCCGCCGACCTCGGGCACGTCGTCGAGGCCGGGCTCGAGCACCCGGGCTACGCCGAGGTCGCGGCGCAGCTGACCGAGCTCGCCGAAGCCGCACTCGCCGCCGGGCTGCTCGTCGCCGAGGCCGAAGCCGGCGCCTCCGCCGACGGCACCTTGGCGATCATCGCGATGGGCAAGTGCGGCGGCCGGGAGCTCAACTACGTCAGCGACGTCGACGTCATCTTCGTCGGCGAGGGCGACCTCGGCCTCGCGACACGGCTGGCGAGCACGATGATGCGCGTCGTCGACAAGGCGTGCTTCGAGGTCGACGCGGCGCTGCGCCCCGAGGGCAAGGCCGGCGCGCTCGTCCGCACCCTCGACGGCCACCACGGCTACTACCAGAAGTGGGCCAAGACCTGGGAGTTCCAGGCGCTGCTCAAGGCGCGTCCGGTGGCGGGCGACGCCGAGCTCGGCCGCCAGTACGCCGAGATGGTGGCGCCGCTGGTGTGGTCGGCGGCCGACCGGGAGAACTTCGTCGGTGAGGTGCAGCAGATGCGCCGCCGGGTCGAGGGCCACGTGCCGTCCGAGCACGCTGAACGCGAGCTGAAGCTGGGCCGCGGCGGTCTGCGTGACGTCGAATTCGCGGTGCAGCTGCTGCAGCTCGTGCACGGCCGGGTCGACGCGGACCTGCGCTCACCATCCACTATGGACGCACTCGCGGCCCTCGGCGAAGGCGGCTACGTCGGTCGTCAGGACGCCGCCGAGCTGGGCGCGTCCTACGAGTTCCTGCGGATGATCGAGCACCGGCTGCAGCTGCGGCGGATGCGCCGCACGCACCTGTTCCCCGCGTCGTCGGACACCGCCGAGCTGCGCATCATCGCCAGGGCGAGCGGGATCAAGGCGGCCGGCGGCAAGAGCCAGGGCGAGTCGCTGCTCGCGGAGTTCCGGCGGCACGGCAAGGGAATCCGCCGCCTGCACGAGAAGATCTTCTACCGGCCGCTGCTGCAGTCCGTCGCGAACGTGCCGGCGGAGGCGCTGCGGCTGACGACCAAGCAGGCCGCCAGCCGCCTGGCCGCGCTCGGCTACACCGCGCCCGACGGCGCGCTCCAGCACATCAAGACCCTCACCGCGGGCGTCTCGCGGCGCGCCGCGATCCAGCAGGCGCTGCTGCCGGTGCTGCTCGACCTCTTCGCCGACACGCCGGATCCCGACGGCGGCCTGCTGTCGTACCGGAAGGTGTCCGAGGCGCTCGAAGACACCCCGTGGTACCTGCGGGTGCTGCGCGACGAGGGCACGGTCGTGGAGAACCTGGCCTTCCTGCTGGGCACGTCGCGGCTGGTGCCCGACCTGCTGGTCCGCGCGCCGGAGGTGCTGCAGCTGCTCGGCGACCCGGCCCGGCTGCTGGGCCGCACGCCCGCCGAGGTGGCGACGTCGCTGCGGGCCGCCGTCCGGCGGCAGCCCGGGTTGAACGCCGCCGTCGCCGCCGCCCGTTCGCTGCGGCGGCACGAACTGCTGCGGATCGCCTGCGCGGATCTGCTCGGGCTGCTCGACGTGCCCGCGGTCTGCGAAGCGCTTTCGAGCGTCTGGGTGGCCGTGCTGCAGGGCGCGCTGGCCGCGGCGTTCCGCCAGCGGCAGGCCGAACTCGGCCGGACGCCGGCGCGCATCGCCGTCATCGGGATGGGCCGGCTCGGCGGCGCCGAACTCGGCTACGGCTCCGACGCGGACGTGCTCTTCGTCTGCGAGCCGTCCGAAGGGGTTTCGGACACCGACGCCGTCAAGTTCGCTTCGTCGGTGGCCGAGACCGTCCGGAAGATGCTGGGCGCGCCCAGTTCGGACCCGGCACTGGAGGTCGACGCCGACCTGCGGCCGGAGGGCCGGAGCGGGCCGCTGGTCCGGACGCTGGAGTCGTACCGCGCCTACTACGCGCGGTGGGGCGAGGTGTGGGAGGCGCAGGCCCTGCTGCGGGCCCGGTTCGTCGCCGGCGACGACGAGCTCGGCGCGCGGTTCATCGCGATGATCGACCCGATCCGCTACCCCGGGAACGGCCTGGACGGGACGAAGGCGCGCGAGATCCGCCGCATCAAGGCCCGCGTCGAGACGGAGCGGATGCCACGCGGCGCCGACGCGACACTGCACACGAAGCTCGGCCGCGGCGGCCTCGCCGACGTCGAGTGGACGGTGCAGCTGCTGCAGCTCCAGCACGCCCACGAGGTCGAAGGCCTGCGGACGACGTCGACGCTCGACGCGCTGGCGGTGCTCCCGGAAGCGGGCCTGGCCGAGCAGCCCGAGGCGGACTCGCTGGCCGAAGCGTGGCTGCTGGCGACCCGGGTGCGCAACGCGGGGATGCTGGTGCGCGGCAAGGCGGTCGACCAGGTGCCGGGCTCGGGCCGCGACCTGACGGCGGTGGCCCGCGTCCTCGGCCAGTCGGCGGGCGACGACCCGGGCGAGTTCCTCGACACGTACCGCCGCATCACCCGGCGGGCGCACGCGGTGGTGGAGCACCTGTTCTACGAGGCCTGACCTACAGTGGGCCGGTGACCGATCGCGAGCCGTTCCGGACCCGGATCAAGGTCCGGCACTACGAGCTGGACACCCTGGGCCACCTCAACCACGCCGTGTACCACTCGTACGGCGAGGTCTCCCGCCTGGAGCTCCTCGAAGAGTCGGGCGCCCTGAAGGGGCTGCCGGGCGTGGCGGCGGTGCTGCTGGAGACGCACGTGGTGTTCCGCCGCGAGCTACGCGCGGGCGACGAGGTCGACGTGACGTGCGAGGCCAAGTTCGGCAGCGGCAAGACGTTCAGGATGGATTCGAACATCATCAAGCTGGACGGCACGTTGGCCGCGGAAATTACCTGCACGCTGGGGCTGATGGACCTGGAGCGCCGCAAGCTGGTCGAGGACCCGCGCGGCAAGTTCGAGGCGGCGGGCGCGGACCTGAAGCTGCTGTCGACGGCGGAGTGACAGAATGAAACGCCGGTGGCCTCGAGACGGCCTGGGGAACCACGACCACACCACCCCCTCATCCCGACATGAAGCCAAGAACGCGGCCGGTGCTGCCGGCCGTTGTCACAATCAGGCGTCGGAGAGAGGGATCGATAAGCTGGGCCTCCGTCACGAGGTAGAGAGCGGCGGCCCGTGGTTGCTTTTCCACGTACGCGCCGCTGATGGCTCGGCTTGTCGCCAAGCCGCACCAGCGCGCCGCCATCGGCGGCGCGCCTTGATCCCATAGCGCCGAATTCGGCAGGGAGGGCGCCGTTGGCGCGACCTGCGGGGGAGCGCATCCGGGCACTCGCCGAGTACCTCGCCCACGCTGACCCGGCGAGCCATCGACGAGGTGTTCCGCCGGAAAACGCCGCGTGGGCGACACATACACAAGGAACGGGACGGCGGTCGGGGTGTTCCCCGCGACCGCCGTCCCGTGTCTGGTGGGCCGTCACCACGGCCTGGTGACGGCCTGGCTGGGGCTCCGACCAGTGAAACCCCTGGTCAAAGCCCGCGCCGATCACACGTCGTAGTACAGCGAGAACTCGTACGGGTGCGGGCGCAGGCGCAGCGGGTCGATCTCGTTCTCGCGCTTGTACGAGATCCACGTCTCGATCACGTCCGGGGTGAACACGCCGCCTTCGAGGAGGTAGTCGTGGTCCGCCTCGAGCGTGTCCAGGACCGTGCCCAGGTCGCCCGGGACCAGCTTGACGTCCTTGGCCTCCTCGGGCGGGAGCTCGTAGAGGTCCTTGTCGATCGGCTCCGGCGGCTCGATCTTGTTCCGGATGCCGTCGAGGCCGGCCATCATCATCGCCGAGAACGCCAGGTACGGGTTGCCCGACGAGTCCGGGCAGCGGAACTCGGCGCGCTTGGCCTTCGGGTTGTTGCCCGTGATCGGGATGCGCACACAGGCCGAGCGGTTGCGCTGCGAGTAGACCAGCGAAACCGGCGCCTCGAAGCCCGGGACCAGGCGGTGGTAGGAGTTCACCGTCGGGTTCGTGAAGGCCAGCAGGCTCGGGGCGTGCTTGAGCAGGCCGCCGATGTAGTGGCGCGCGGTGTCCGACAGGCCGGCGTAACCCGACTCGTCGTGGAACAGCGGCTGGCCGTCCTTCCACAGCGACTGGTGGCAGTGCATGCCCGAGCCGTTGTCTCCGGCGAGGGGCTTCGGCATGAACGTCGCCGTCTTGCCCGCGGCGAACACCGTGTTCTTCACGATGTACTTGAACAGCTGCAGGTCGTCCGCGGCGTGCAGCAGCGTGTTGAACTTGTAGTTGATCTCGGTCTGGCCGGCGGTGCCCACCTCGTGGTGCGCGCGCTCGATCTCGAAACCGGAGCCCTGCAGGTTGCGGACGATGTCGTCGCGCAGGTCGGCGAAGTGGTCGACCGGCGGGACCGGGAAGTAGCCGCCCTTGAACTTCGTCTTGTAGCCCTGGTTGCCGCCGACCTCGTCGGCGCCCGTGTTCCACCAGCCCTCGACGGAGTCGATCTCGTGGAAGGAGGCGTGCTCCGCGGAGTCGAAGCGGATCGAGTCGAAGATGTAGAACTCGGCTTCGGGACCGAAGTAGACGTTGTCGGCGACGCCGTACTCCGCGATGTACTGCTCGGCCTTGCGCGCGATGTTGCGCGGGTCGCGGCTGTACGCCTCACGCGTGAACGGGTCGTGCACGAAGAAGTTGAGGGCGAGCGTCTTCGCCTTGCGGAACGGGTCGATCCGCGCGGTCGCCGCGTCCGGCAGCAGCAGCATGTCGGACTCGTGGATGGACTGGAAGCCGCGCACCGAGGAGCCGTCGAACGCGAGACCCTCTTCGTAGGCCTCATCGGTGAAGGCCTTCGCGGGGACCGTGAAGTGCTGCATCACGCCGGGCAGGTCGCAGAACTGGACGTCGATGACCTCGACGTCCTCGTCCGCGATGAGGCGCTGGATGTCGTCTGGAGTAGTGGGCACCCTCGGTGACTCCTTCTCGTTCGAGCTCGTACGGCAGTGCTCTCTTCGGCTCACGCTAAAAGTGCGGTGTTGCCCGACCGTCACCCGTATGTTTCGCCGGTGTTAACGGGTGGTCGATATCGGGTATCCGACCAGGTCGGATGTGTTCCACGCCACCGGCATACCCTAGACGGGTGGCGAGATGGACCGGTGAATGGCTGCCCGGCACCGGCGACGGCGGTCAGGACACTGATCAGCACGGCTCGCGGTGGCCGGGCGAGAAGTTCGGTTTGCCCGAATCGGGCGTCGGCTCGGCGGCGAGCGGGGGCGCGCGGCTGCTCGGGCTGATCGTCGACCTCGTCGTCGCGGCCCTGGTCACGGCCATCTTCCTGCACCCCAGCCTGCGTGACCCGGCCGCGATGCAGCAGTTCAACCTCTTCTCCGGCGGGGTGTGGGCGGTCATCTCGGTCATCTCGGCCGGGTTCTTCGGCTTCACCCCCGGGATGGCCGCCGTCGGCATCCGCGTCGCCCGCCTCGACGGCGCCGCGCTGGTCGGCCCGGTGCGCGCGCTGGTCCGGGCCGTGCTGACGTTCGTGATCATCCCGGCGGCTGTCCGCAACGCCGACGGCCGCAGCTGGCTCGACCGGCTGACCGGCACCGTCGTCATCCGGATGCGCTGACGCACTCACGAGAAATGCCCCCGTCCGGTTCGGACGGGGGCATTTCTCGTAAGGCGGGGTCAGCGGCGGCGGATCGTCCGCTGGACGTTGCGCATCTTCGCGCCGGCCGGCATCGGGCCCTTGGGGAGCGCCGCGCCGCGGTTGCCGAGCGCCGTCAGCTTCGCCTCGAGCGCGTCGACCTGGGCCGGCTTCAAGTTGCGGGGCAGCTTCATCAGGTAGCCCTGGAGCTTCTTCAGCGGGAGCTGGCCGTCTTCGTGGCCGATCGTCACGTCGTAGATCGGCGTGTCGCCGATCAGGCGGGAGACGCGCTTCTTCTCCTGGGCGAGCAGGGTCTTCACGCGGTGCGGCGCGCCTTCGGCGACGAGCACCACGCCCGGGCCGCCGAGCACGCGGTGCACGGCGTCGAGCTGGGTCGTGGCCGCGACGGTCGGCGTCACCTTCCACTTGCCGCGGAGGTTCTCCAGCGCCCACGCAGCGGCGCCGGGCTGGCCGTCGGCCTTCGAGTACACCGTCTTCTGGACGCGCCGGCCGAAGATGATCATGGCGAGCAGGGCGCCGAGCACCAGGCCGAGCGGCAGCAGCACCCACTGCGCGCCGAAGAAGAACCCGATCCCGAACGCCAAGCCGGCGACGACGACGATCGCCCCGACCATCCACGGGATGAGCCAGGGGTCTTCCTTGCGCTGCATCTTGAAGGCCTCGAAGAGCTGGCCACGGCGTGCCTTGCTCGCCGCGCGCTTCTCCTTCTTGGCCTGCTTGGCCGCTTCCTTGTCCTGCTTACCCGCCATATGACCAGGATACGGCCGCGTGCCCCTGCCCCGTTTCCCCGTCCCCCTCTGCGAGGATGCCGGACGTGACCGGCGTACTTTCCACCAAGAGCATCAACCGTCTGCTCGAGGGTCTCGACCCCGAGCAGCGCGCCGCCGCCAGTGCCCCCCGGGGGCCGGTCTGCGTGCTCGCCGGCGCCGGCACGGGCAAGACCCGCACGATCACCCACCGGATCGCCCACCTCGTCCGGTCCGGGCACGTTTCCGCCGGTCAGGTCCTCGCCGTCACGTTCACGACGCGGGCCGCGGGGGAGATGCGGACGCGGCTGCGCGGCCTCGGCGTCGAAGCGGCGCAGGCGCTGACGTTCCACGCCGCCGCCCGCCGCCAGCTGCGGTACTTCTGGCCGCGCGTGGTCGGCGACCGGCCGTGGGACCTGCTGGAGAACAAGCTGCGGTACGTCGGCCAGGCCGCCAACCGGGCCAAGCTCGGGACCGAGGTCGAGGTCCTGCGCGACCTGGCGAGCGAGATCGAGTGGGCGAAGGCGTCGCTGATCAGCCCGGACGACTACCCGGCCGTCACCGCGCGCGCCCAGCGCGACATCCCGGCCCCGGCGGCGCAGGTCGCCGAGGTGTACCGGACGTACGAAGAGCTGAAGAACGCCGCGCAGGTGCTCGACTTCGACGACCTCCTGCTGCACACGACCGCGGTGCTCGAGGAGCACGGCACCGTCGCCGAGGAGTTCCGGGAGCGCTACCGCTGCTTCGTCGTCGACGAGTACCAGGACGTCACCCCGCTGCAGCAGCGCCTGCTCGACGCGTGGCTCGGCGGCCGCGACGACCTGACCGTCGTCGGCGACGCCAACCAGACCATCTACTCCTTCGGTGGCGCGTCGCCGCGGCCGCTGCTGGAGTTCACCCGGCGCTACCCGGACGCCACCGTCGTCCGCCTCGAGCGCGACTACCGGTCGACGCCCGAGGTCGTCGCGCTGGCCAACCGGGTGATCGGCGCGGCGCGGGGACGGCCGGCGGGCTCGCGGCTGAAGCTGATCGGCCAGCGGCCGCCGGGGCCGGAGCCGCGCTTCGCCGAGTTCGACGACGAGGCGGTCGAGGCCGGGGCCGTCGCCCGCCGGGTGCGCGAGCTGCTCGACGGCGGCGTCTCGGCGAGCGAGATCGCGATCCTCTACCGGGTGAACGCCCAGTCCGAGGCCTACGAGTCGGCGCTGGCCGAGGCCGGCGTCCCGTACCTGGTCCGCGGCGGCGAGCGGTTCTTCAACCGGACGGAGGTCCGGCAGGCGATGTCCGCGCTGCGGATGGCGAGCGGCGACGGCAGCTCCGACCTGGTCACGACGGTGCGTTCGGTGCTCGCCCGGGTCGGCCTGACCGAGTCTCCGCCGGCCGGTGGCGCGGCGAAGGAACGCTGGGACGCGCTCCTGGCGATCGTCGAACTGGCCGAAGAACTCGCCGCGACGGTCGCGGACGCGGACCTGCCGCGCTTCTGTGCCGAGCTCGACCAGCGCGCCGCGGCCCAGCACCCGCCGACGGTCGAAGGTGTGACGCTGGCGTCGCTGCACGCGGCGAAGGGCCTGGAGTGGGACGCGGTGTTCCTCGTCGGCCTCGCCGAGGGCACGATGCCGATCCTCCACGCCGGCGACGACGAAGCGGCGATCGAGGAGGAACGGCGGCTGTTCTACGTCGGCGTCACCCGCGCCCGCGAGCACCTGTGGCTGTCCTGGGCGCTGGCCCGCACGCCGGGCGGCCGGCGCAACCGGCGGCGCAGCCGGTTCCTCTACGGCCTGGTCCCGGAGGACCACCCGGCCGCCAGGGTCGCGCGGTCCCAGCAGAAGCCGGCGACGCCGGTCAAGACGCGCTGCCGCGTCTGCGGCGGGCCGCTGCTGGAGACCATCGACGTCAAGCTGGGCCGCTGCGGGCGGTGCCCGTCCACAGTGGATGAGGGCCTGCTGGAGCGGCTGAAGACGTGGCGCAGCGACCGGGCGCGCGAGCTCAAGGTGCCGACGTTCGTCGTGTTCACGGACGCGACGCTGATGGCCATCGCCGAGCAGCGCCCGACCGACGAGGCGGCACTGGTGTCGATCTCCGGCATCGGCGCGACGAAGCTCGAACGCTTCGGCGCGGAGATCCTCGGCGTCGTCCGGGCGTCGGCGGGGTCTTGACCGCGTCCGAACCATGATCGACGCGGCGAACCCGCTGCTCAGAGGCGATCTTCGTATCTTCGAGGATTTTCCCGTTAATTGAGTTGCCTCGGTGTGGTGCGGAGCAATAACCTGCCAGTACCGAGCCCGAAGGGCTCGACTGGGGATCTTGAGGAAGCGCCGCTCGGCGGCCGCTTGTGCAGAGTACAGAAGGAGGTGCCGGTGAAATGACCATCAACCTGACGCTCACGAACCCGGGCACCCGTCTGTCCTGCGCCGCGGAAGTTGCGGCTGCTCAGCGCCCGGGCACTGGTGTGTCCGTGAGCGCTCACGGGATCCGTGGCATGCGGCGCGTCTCGCGTCGCTGGGCCACCGGTGTCGTCGTCTTCGGGACGCAGGGCGTTCTCGCCGCGTACCCGCAGGCTGATCTGCCGACCATCAAGCAGTTCCGTGTTCCGTTGTCGATACGGGAGCGAAGTTCCTGACCTAGTCAGGACACGAGGCTCACGAAGGCCGCGGAACCGGGAAACCCGGATCCGCGGCCTTCGTGCTTTTTGGCTGCACAACCCAAGAGGAACAGCGTTGCCCAGCTCCAGCACCCACTCGAAATCCCGTACGACACAAGGAGGAACCACCATGTCTTCGGCCGTCGCCTACACCTCCGGTGAGGCAATATTCGCCGACCTGCTCGACCCGATCACCGTCCCCGACGTAGCGCTGCCCTGCCGTTCGGGCGACGCGGACCTGTGGTTCGCGGAGTCCCCGGCCGAGCTCGAGCGCGCCAAGGCCCAGTGCGCCGACTGCCCGGTCCGCGAGGCCTGCCTGGCCGGCGCCCTGGCCCGTCGCGAGCCGTGGGGCGTCTGGGGCGGCGAGATCTTCGAGCGCGGCGCGGTGATCGCGCGCAAGCGGCCCCGCGGCCGCCCGCGCAAGAACGCAGCTGTCGAGCCCGTCGCCGCCAAGGCCGGCGACGACCACCGGAGCGCTGCCGCATGAGCGTCGAACCGGTCACCACGAGGGATTACGAAGCCCACCCCCGCAGCGAAGAGCTGCAGCTGACGAAGACCGAGATCGAGGAGATCAGCGAGATGTTGCTTTACGAAGAACTGTCCAGAGCCCGAATACGGGACCTGGAGGAGGGGGTCCGCGCCCAGCGGGCCCGAGGTGGCGCGCGTGCCGCCCGCCGATGGACGCGAGTAGCCCGCTGGGCCGCTCGCCGGGCGGAGCGGTACCAGGACCAGAACTGAGCGCAGGCCCCTGCCGCCCGTCCGCGGGCGGTGGGGGCTTTGCGCTTCGGGGATTTGGCGCGTGGTCCGGTGGCGTGGTCACGCTCGCTGGGCGCGGTTGTGTTGTGGCGGTGCGCGGTGGAGTTGGTGCCGCTGGGCGGCGGGCGAGGGTGGATTGGGCCGCGGCCGTGCGCGGTTGCGTGCCGCCGTTGCCGCGGGCGTTCGGGGCGTGTCGCTGAGGTGCGGTTGTGCTGTGGTGTTGCGCGGTCGGGTTGCTGCCGCTGGGCGGGCGAGGGTGGATTGTGCCGCCACCGTGCGCAGTTGCGTCCCGCCGTTGCCGCCGCCGGTGGCGTTCGGGGTGCGTCGGCTGAGGTGCGGTTGCTCCGCGCCGTTGTGCGGATGGCGGTGTCGCCTGGCGCTTGCTGCGGCGTTCGGGGTTCTCGGGGCCTCCTTCGGGTGGCCTCCTTTCGGGGCGCTCGGGGGCGGGGCCGCTGGTGTTGAATGGGGTGATGTCCGGACACACCCACGGCGACATCGACTGGGCGGATCGGCTGGCCCAGCTGCGCATGGCCGACTCGCTCGATGCCGAGGCGCTTGCGCCCGTTGCCCGGCGGCTTGTCGGGTCGGTCGGGGAGCGGCCGACCGTGGTCGATGTCGGGTGTGGGGCCGGAGGGATGAGCGTGCTGTTCGCGCGCGAACTCGGCCGCCGCGGTGGGGGCACCGTTGTGCTCTTCGATGCCACGCCGGCGCTGCTGGTCGAGGCCGAACAGGCCGTGGCCGAGGTGGCCGGCGAGTCCGTCGAGGTCGTCAGCCTGCTCGGGGACCTCACCGATCCCGCGCTGGCCGTGCCGGCCGCCGACCTCGTGTGGGCGTCCGGTGTCGTGCACCACGTCGGCGATCAGCAGGCCGCGCTGCGCAGCCTGGCCGGCCTGCTGCGGCCGGGTGGGGTGCTGGCCATCTCCGAGGGCGGGCTCGAGATGCGGTGCCTCCCGTGGGAGCTGGGGGTCGGGCGCCCCGGACTGGAGCATCGGCTGCTGGCCGCCCGGGCCTCGTGGTTCGAGCGGATGCGCGCCGGGATTCCGGGCAGCGTCGCCCTGCCCTACGGCTGGCCGCGCGCGCTTCGCGAAGCCGGCCTCGAGGCCGTCGAGTCGTTCGGTGCGCTCATCGACCACCCGATGCCGGGCTCGGACCTCCTTCGTGAGTACGTGGTGCGCACCGCGTCGGGTGGTTCGCGGAATCGGCCGGGGAGTGGCTCGACGCCGACGACCGGGCCGCGGCCGCCACCTTGACCGACCCGCGGAGCCCGGACTTCCTCGGCCGGCGGGACGACCTGTACCTGCTCGGCGCCAAGGCGATCCACTGTGGACGGCTGCGGTGACCGCGCCGGAACCGGTCGTGTGCACGCGCTGCGGCCGGACTCGCACCGCCGACGACGATCCGGCTACGGCGCTCGCCTGGGTGTCCACCCGCGAGCGGGGAGCGCTGCGGTGGCTGTGCCCGGACTGCGCGCGGCAGCACGTGCGGGACATCGAAGGCAAGCTGCCCGACGAGTATTGGTGATCACTTCGCCCTCCTGAGCGTGACGGCGGCCATCAGGCCGCGTCTCCGATGAGCGTCTGCGGAACCGCGCGGACCTTGGGGCGGGGGGTGCGGGACGCTTCGCCGAAGGCCCTGGCCAGCTCCTGAGCCACCTCTCGCGGGACCTGGCGCAGCTGCCTGACCGTGCAGCGGACCAGCACGATGCCCGTCGCCGCCAAGGCCAGGTGACTGAAGCCGCCTCCCGGGCCCGGGGTGCAGCGGTACTGCCAGGCCAGGCCGAACTCGTCCCACCAGGCGTCCGCCGCGCCGATGCGGCGGCCGCGACGATCGCAGATCGTCTGGTCCCAGCTCGGCGGCGGGAGGGGCACCAGGTCCAGGACGCGGGTGGCCAGGCCGTGCGCCTGGATCGGCCCCTCGTCGAGCTCCCGCAGCACCTTGCGGACCACCGCCGTGCCGCGTTGGGGGCCGGACTCGAGCTCCGCCAGCAGCTCCTGCCGCTCGCACAGGCCCCAGTAGAGCGGCAGCGTCAGCAAGTGCCGCACGCGAGCCGGGTCGGGTGCGGACCGCGCCAGGTCCAGCGTCGCCCTTGCCGGCGGGGCGAACGGAAGGCCGTCGACCTGGACCGGGTCCGGTAGCCGGGCCGTGCGTGTCAGGCGGATTCCCTCGCAGGCCACCACCCGGCAGTGGTCGGGCACCAGCAGGTGGATCTCGCCCTCCACCGGGCACTTCACGCCGTGGGCCTGCAGGGCGTCGGCCCCGGTGATCACCACCCGTGGCCCGTAGCGCACCAGCGCGGCGTGCAGCAGGTGCTGCCGTGTCGGGGCGGTGTTGCGCAGCAGGACGACACCGGGGTGCAGGCGGCGCCACGGCCCTCCCGGGCCGCAGAGCCGCCGGGTTCTTCGGTCCGACACCCCCGCCCGGCGCAATTGTTCGAGGTTCATCACCTCGCAGCCGCCGGGATCGCGAAGGGTGAGCGGGTCAGTGCATTGAGTAGCAGCCATGTTTCGAGCATGGCTGCTCGGCCAACCGGGTGGAACCCCGTCCGCCCCAGCTGTGGACAACTCGGCGGAATCCCTCCGTTCGGGGCCCCGCCTGTGGACAACTCAGGCGGCGAACCCCGGCTGCCAGCGCTCCACGATGCCGCGGGCCGGGATCTCCGCGTCGAGCTGGCAGAGGATGCCCGTCGACCCCGCCGTCACCCGGTGGATCATCAGGTACTCGGGCGGCAGGTTGAGCGAGCGTCCGACGCGGAAGTCGTTGCCGCGGCTGTCGCCCACCCGGCCGGCCTGCTTCTGCATCCAGCGGCGGGTGAAGTGGAACGTCGGCGCCGCCAGCGGCTCGGTGAACGGCGCGAGGTAGGAGAGCACCTCGTCCGCGGTGAGGTCGCTGTCCGGCCGGATGAACCGGTTCTCCCGCAGCAGGCGCATCAGCTCGGCGGACTCGCCGTCGAGCGCCAGCCGGGTCATCTCGCCCAGGTGGCGGGGGATGCCTTCGGGCAGCCGGGCGACGCCGCCGAAGTCGATGACGACCAGCCTGCCGTCCTCGGTGATCATGAAGTTGCCCGGGTGCGGGTCCGAGTGGAGCAGGTGGACGCGCTCCGGCGACGAGTAGTGGAACTCCGCCAGCAGCCGGCCGGCGAGGTTCCGCGTTTCGCGATCGCCGTCCGCGATCACCTTCGACAACGGCGTGCCGCTCACCCATTCCGTCACGACGACCTTCGGCGCGCTGGCCACCACCCGTGGCACCAGGATGCCGGGATCGCTGTCGAACGCCTTCGCGAAGGCGCGCTGGTGCTGGGCCTCGGCCTGGTAGTCGAGCTCCTCGTTCATCCGCTCCGCGAGCTCGGCCAGCAGTGGCTTGACCTCGGTGCCCGGTACGAACGCCTGGAACAGCCGGCTGAACCGCTGCAGCTGCCGCAGGTCGCTGCGGAGGGCCTCGTCGGCGCCCGGGTACTGCACCTTGACCGCGACCGCGCGGCCGTCGTGCCAGACCGCGCGGTGCACCTGTCCGATGCTCGCGGCCGCCGCCGGTTCGTCGTCGAACGAGGCGAACCGGCTGGCCCAGGTACGGCCCAGCTGCTCGGCGAGCACCCGGTGGGTCTGCCGGACCGACATCGGCGGCGCGGCGGCCTGCAGCTTCGTCAGCGCTTCGCGGTACGGCTTCGCCATGTCGTCCGGCACCGCCGCTTCGAACACGCTCAGCGCCTGGCCGAACTTCATCGCCCCGCCCTTGAGTGTGCCGAGCACCTCGAACAGCTGCTCGGCGGCCTTCGCCGACAGCGTGGCGTTCACCTGTTCCGCGCTCTGGCCCGCGAGCCTCTTGCCCCAGCCGCCGACCGCCCGGCCGGCGATGCCGAGCGGGAGACTGGCGAGCTTGGCGGTACGGGCAGCACCCTTGCGCGGCATCGCGGTGTCGCGATCGGCTGGGTCGCGGAAGTCGGTCACAACGGCGATTCTGCCCTGCGGCGACGGCGGCGCGCAGCCTGCGAGCGGCGTCTTCGTGGGCTACGTCTCCAGGATCACCTCCTGGGCGCCGCACCGGCACCGCGGGTGCGGCGGCCAGCCCCGGTGGCGGATGCGGCCGTCGAAGGCGTCGATCTCGAGGGTCGCGTTCCACGTCGGCGGGGCCGGCGCGCTCGGGGAGAACAGCCGCATCGCCTGGGCGACGGCCAGCGACGCGCAGGACTGGACCGCACCGAGGTCGGGCCGCTGGTGCCGGCCGGCGAGCTGCCCGGCGACGCGCGGCCAGCACGGGTCGAGGTCCGTGCGGTGCAGGTCGGCGCAGCGCAGGCACGAACTGCGGCCCGGCACGACCAGGGGCCCGACGATGCCTGTGCCGTCGCGGACGCGCGCCGCCAAGTGGGGCACGCCGTCGCCCATCAGCTCGGCGACGAGCTCGGGAGCCGGCACGACGGCGTCGGTGAGCAGCGCCAGGTCCGGGTACCGGTCGTGCAGGCGGGTGACGCGGACTTCGGGATCGACCCGGCGGAGCAGGTCGGCGAGGGCCTCCCGCCGGGACCGGCCCAGGTCCGCGACGGTGAAGCCGGAGCCGAGATCGTGCTCGGTCACCGTGCCGGACACCCGCGGCTCGACGTGCCCGATGCCGGCGTTGGCCAGCAGCACGGCGGCCGCCACCGCCACCCGGCCGTCGCCGTGCACCGAGACCGCGGCCGCGCGCCGCCGGTCGGCCATGGCGGGCTGGTGGTGCCGGGCCCGCAGCGACCAGAGGCCGGGCTCGCCGCGGAAGCCCGGGCTGTCGGGCCGGCCGGCGTCGGTGACCAGGCCGAGCGCGGTCAGCTGCCGCAGCAGTGTCCGCAGCTGGTCGCGGTGTTCGCTCTCGGCGAGCAGAAGCCGCTCGACCGGCTTGCTGCCGTCGAGGGCGCGCAGCTTCGCGACGAGGTGCGGGGAGAGGTTTTCGACGATCACGCCGTGGCGCGGGTCGAGGCCGATCTGGATCTCCCGGGGACCGCGTTCGAGCACGGTGAGGCCCGGGAGCAGGGCAGGGTGGGCCGGCAGGAGGACCGGTGGCATGTCCGCGGTGTCGAGGAGCATGTCCGCAGGATCGCACCCGGCGGCGACCGGGAGGCCTCGGAAGGAGCCGGAACGGCCGAGTTGTCCACAAGTGGAACCCCCTGTGGACAACTCGGGTCTGTGACCTCAAGGCGCTCGGAGTTGTCGGTGCCTGGCCTTACCGTTGTCGGGTGGTCGAAGCACGAATGCCCTCACTGAGGAGCCGGGGGGACACGAACCCCCCGTCGGACACACCCGGACACAAGGTCGAAGTGCGGCGCAGCCAGCGCCGGCACCGGACGGTCACCGCGTATTGGAACGACGACACGCTCGTCGTGCTCATCCCCGCGCGGATGACCAGGGCGGAGGAGAAACACTGGGTCGCCGAGATGGAGCGCAAACTGCAGCGCTCGGAACCACGTCGGCCGGCGTCCCCGAAGACGTCGGACGAAGCCCTGCTGGCGCGCTGCGCGCTGCTGTCGGGCAAGTACCTGGGCGGCACCGCGGTGCCGGCGAGCGTCCGCTGGGTGCCGCCGATGCGCACGCGGTGGGCGTCCTGCACGCCGGTCGACGCGACCATCCGGGTCAGCGAACGGCTGCGGAAGGTGCCTCCGTGGGTCCTGGACTACGTGCTGGTGCACGAGCTGGCGCACCTGCGGGAGCCCGGGCACGACGCGGCTTTCTGGGCGCTGGTGCAGCGGTACCCCAAGACGGAACGAGCGATCGGGTACCTGGAGGGGTTGTCGGCCGCGGCCGGGTGGGGGATCTCCACCGAGGACTGAGCGGGTGACGGTGATCGGGGTGATCCGTGGTTGCGGGTCACCCCGGTTCCGTCCGGATGCCGCGCGTGACGGCGGGGCTCGCCGGCGGGGCTCGTGTGCTTGGAGGGTCGGCTGGCGTGCTTGGAGGGTCGGCTCGCGTGTCTGGAGGGACGACACGGTGCGGGCGATGAGGAGGGGCGGGTGAAAATGGAGCCGGGCGCCTCGCTCGTTGCGAGACGCCCGGCTCCGGGTGGTGCTCAGCTCTTGGCGTTGCCCTCTTCGGGGTCGTCGCCGGACGGCTTCGGCGGGGTGTCCTTCTCCCGCTCCGAACGCTCGGCCTGCTCCGTGCGCTCCAGCTCGGCCATCGGGTCCAGGTCGTCGATCGAGCCCGCCGAACCCACCCGGTCCGCGAAGTCGATCGGCTCGTCCAGGTCTTCGGCCGTCGGCATCAGGTCCGGGTGGGACCACAGGCCGTCGCGCTTTTCCGTGCCGTGGCGCTCGCCTACCAGCGACCACAGGTTCGAGGCGTCCCTCATGCGGCGGGGGCGCAGCTCCAGGCCCACCAGGGTGGCGAACGTCTGCTCGGCCGGGCCGCCCGTCGCGCGGCGTCGGCGCAGCGTCTCGCGCAGGGCGTCCGCTCCCGGGAGGCGGTCGCCCACCGCTTCGGCCACCACCACGTCGACCCAGCCTTCGACGAGAGCCAGCAGCGTCTCCAAGCGCATCAGCGCCGCCTTCTGCTCCTCGGTCGTCTGGGGCTCCAGCAGTCCCGAGGACATCGCTTCTTCGATGCTCGCGGGGTTCGCCGGGTCGATGCGGCCGGCCAGGGACTCCAGGGCCGACGTGTCCACCGAAATGCCGTGCGCGAACTCTTCGACCGTCGCCAGCAGGCGCTGCCGCAACCAGGGCACGTGCGTGAACAGGCGCTGGTGCGCCGCCTCGCGGGCGGCCAGGAAGACCAGGATCTCGCTGTTCGGCAGCTCCAGGCCCTCGGCGAACTTTTCGATGTTCGCCGGGAGCAGGGCCGACGTGCCGGCCGGGGCCAGGGGCAGCCCGATCTCCGTCGAGGTCAGCATCTCCGAGGCCAGCTGGGCCAGCGCGTTGCCGAGCTGGGAGCCGAAGGCCATCCCGCCCATCTGCCCCATCATCTGCAGCAGCGGGCCCGCGGCCTGCTTGGCCTCCTCCGGCAGCGCCTCCATCCAGGCGCCCGAGACCTGCCGGGCCACCGGGTCGCACAGCCGCTGCCACGTCGGGAGCGTCTTCTCCACCCAGGAGCGCGGCGACCAGGCGACCGTCGACGTCGCGCCGGCCGGGTACACCGTCGCCGCGTCGAGCCACAGCTCGGCCAGGTGGGCGGCGTCGCGGACCGCGGCGTTCGCGTCGTCGCCGCCGCGGAAGCCGAGCTTGCTCTCTCCGGTGTTGCCTTCGCTGCCGAGGGTCTGCAGGGCGATCTGCTTGGCGAGGTCGTAGTTCACCGGCCCGCTGGAGGTGCCGGCCTGGCTGAGCATCTGGCCCAGCTGGCTCAGCATCTGCCCGAGCTGGTTGAAGGCCTCGGCGCCGGACTGCTGCCCGCCTTCCGAGGGGTCGTTCTCTCCTCGTTTGTCGGGATCGGAAGGTCCGAAGCCGAACGGGGGTTTGCTCATGTGTCCACCGTACGCGGGTCGGCGGCCACCGAGGGGGTCAACCGGACCCATGTGCGTGGCCTTCACCGGGAAGCGAACGCGGTCACCGTACGCTGTCGGTCGTGACCAAGTCCTCCGAGGAGACCGCCCCCGCGAAGAGCGCCCCGGAACCGGCGCCGGAGCCGGCCGGCGAGGCCCGCCGGATGACCCGGCGCGGCTGGACACTGGTGGTCAGCGGCTCACTGTTCCTGATCTTCGTGGTGCTCGGCTCGGTCGTGCCGGTGCCGTTCGTCGCCATCAGCCCGGGCCCGACCTACGACACGCTGGGTCGCGACGCGGCGGGCAACCCGGTCATCCAGGTCACCGGGCACGAGACCCACCCGACCACCGGCGAGCTGCGGATGACGACCGTCTCCCTGCACGACGGCGTCACCCTGTTCCAGGGCCTCGGTTTCTGGGCGAGCGGCCGGTTCGCGCTCGCGCCGCGCGAGGAGTACTTCAAGCCGGGCGAGACCAACGAGCAGGTCAAGCAGGAGAACATCCAGCAGCTGCAGGACTCGCAGACGAACGCCCAGGTCGCCGCCCTGCGCAAGCTGGGCTACCCGATCAAGGTGCTGGCGAAGCAGATCGTCTCCGGCAGCCCGGCCGACCACGTGCTCTCGCCCGGCGACAAGCTGATCACCGTCAACGGCAAGAAGGTCGCCGAGGCCGCCGACGTGCGGGCCGCGCTCGCCGGCACCCTGCCCGGCCAGACCGTCCAGATCACCTTCCAGTCGGACGGCCAGCCCGAGCGGACCGTGCCGCTCACCCTCGCCGCGCGCCCCGACCGCAAGGAGGGCTTCATCGGCCTCACCGCGGTCGACCGCGCCGACGCGCCGTTCACCGTCAACATCTCCCTGCAGGACGTCGGCGGCCCGTCGGCCGGGCTGATGTTCACCCTCGCCATCATCGACCGCCTGCAGTCCGGCGACCTCGCGGGCGGCCGGCACATCGCCGGCACCGGCGAGATCACCGAGACCGGCGAGGTCGACCCGATCGGGGGGATCTCGTTCAAGGTCGTCGGCGCCCGCGAAGCCGGCGCCACCGACTTCCTGGTGCCCGAGCACAACTGCGCCGAGGCCAAGACCGCCGCGCCCGCCGGCCTCAACCTCATCAAGGTGTCCACACTGGACGACGCGCTCACCCAGCTCGCCAACCTGAAGGCGGGACGCCCGACGGCCGCCTGCTAGGGCAGCAGCGTGGCCTTCAACGCTTCGAGCAGGTTCGGCGCCAGGTCGGGACTTTCCACGATCTCGTCCATCGCTTCGTCCGTGCCCTCGGCCGTGCTGATCCCGCGCAGCCGCATCACGCAGGCGCCTTCCCCGTCGCGCAGGACGGCCGCGACCAAGCGGGCCTCCGTGCGCTGCGGGTGGTCGGCGGCCGCGCGGCGGAGGCTCTCGGCGTCCGCCTCGGCGACGTCCGGCAGCTCCGACTCCGAGCCCGGCGGCAGCACGATGATCTCCTGGGCCAGCGCGCACCCGATGACGAGGTCCGGCCACGCGATCCGGCCCAGCGCCTCGGCCAGATCGCCGTCCGGCAGCGCTTCCTGCGCCACCGGCGTCAGCGGGTTCGCCCGGTCGAGCTGGCCGGCCAGCTCCGGCTGCTCGTCCAGCAGCGCCGCCGTCGGCACCAGCGCGAACAGCTGCGGCGGCTGGTCCCAGCCGCCCGCGGCCATGAACTCCTCGATCTCACGGGCGAGCGCGGCCACACCGGCCTGTCGCGCTTCGTTCGCTGCCATGCGCACATCGTGTCAGGTCGGCCGGCGCGCCGGCGCCGCGAGTCCGGTTTGGGCGGGTCCCGGGAACTTCACCGGGCATCCGTAGAGTTAGGGAATCAGGGGGCGCACGCGCCCCTGCTCGAGTATTGACGAAGACAGGAGCGTGTGCCGTGGCGACTCGGCCCCCGGTGAGCCTGCCGAAGCTGTCCCGGCGGAGCCGGATCCTCCTCATCATCGCCGCGGTGATCGTGCTGGCGCTGTTGCTCGGGGCCCGTCTCCTCGACACGTACGTCGACTGGCTGTGGTTCGGCGAAGTCGGCGCGCGAGAGGTGTTCACCACCCAGGTGGTGACCCGGATCATCCTGTTCTTCGCCGTCGGCCTGCTCGTCGGCGGGGCGCTGGCGGTCAGCCTGATGATCGCCTACCGGAGCCGCCCGGTGTTCGTGCCGATCTCCGGCGCCGACGACCCGCTGGCGCGCTACCGGTCGGCGATCGTCGCCCGCATCCGCCTCTTCGGCGTCGGCATCCCGGTGCTCACCGGCCTCATCGCCGGCCTGTCCGCCCAGAGCGACTGGCAGGTCGTGCAGCTGTTCCTCAACGGCACCTCGTTCGGCCAGACCGATCCCGAGTTCGGCAACGACGTCGGCTTCTACGCCTTCGACCTGCCGTTCATCAACTGGCTGCTCGGCTGGCTGTTCATCATGGTCGTCATCTCCTTCTTCGGCGCCCTGATCTCCCACTACGTCTTCGGCGGGATCCGCCTGGCCGGCAAGGGCGGCCAGCTCGCCGGCCCGACCCGCGCCCAGCTCGCCATCACCGTCGGGCTCTTCGTGCTGCTGAAGGCGGTCGAGTACTTCTTCGACCGGTACAACCTGCTGCTGTCCGACCGCGGGATGCCGCTGTTCGTCGGCGCCACCTACACCGACCTCAACGCGGTGCTGCCCGCCAAGCTGATCCTGCTGTGCATCTCGGTGATCTGCGCGATCGCGTTCTTCGCCGGTGCCTTCCTGCGCAACCTGCAGCTGCCGGCCATCGCCCTGGTGCTGCTGATCCTGTCCAGCATCCTCGTCGGCGTCGCCTGGCCCGCCGTCCTCGACCAGTTCTCGGTGAAGCCGAACGCGAACGAGAAGGAAGCGACGTCCATCCAGCGCAACATGGACGCCACCCGCCGCGCCTACGGCCTCACCGAAGTCCAGTACCAGCCCTACACCGGCAAGTCGGACGCCACCCCGGAGCAGATCAAGGCCGACAACGGGACGATGTCGAACATCCGGCTGCTCGACCCGAACATCCTCTCCGACACCTTCACGCAGCGCGTCGGCCGCGAGAACTTCTACGGCTTCCCGGCCAAGCTGGACATCGACCGCTACACCGTCGGCGGCGTGGCGCAGGACTACATCGTCGCCGCCAAGGAGATCAAGACCGAGGGCCTCACCGGCAACCAGACCAGCTGGATCAACAAGCACCTCGTCTACACCCACGGCAACGGCTTCGTCGTCGCGCCGGCCAACACGATCGACCGCGCGGTCAAGGACGCCAACTCCGACGGCGGCTACCCGATCGCCACGACCAGCGACACGCAGAACCCGTCCGGAGCCGGCTCGTCGGCCCCGGGCCAGCCCGGCATCGAGGTCAAGGAACCGCGCATCTACTACGGCGAGCTGTCCGCCGCGGAATCCGACTACGCCATCGTCGGCGGCACCACCGGCAACGCGCCCGGCGAGTACGACACCGCCACCGACCGCTACAAGTACACGGGCACCGGCGGCGTCCCGATCGACAACTGGTTCAACCGCCTCGCCTTCGCCGCCGAGTACGGCGAACGGAACATCCTGTTCTCCGACGCCATCGGCGACAACTCCAAGATCATGTACAACCGCGACCCGCGCGACCGCGTCAGCAAGATCGCGCCGTGGCTGACCCTCGACGGCGACCCGTACCCGGCGGTCGTCGACGGCAAGATCCAGTGGATCATCGACGGCTACACCACCCTCAACAACTTCCCGTACGCCCAGCAGACCCAGCTCGGCGCGGCCACGAACGACTCCCTCAACGGCGTCGCCCGCCAGGCCAACAGCTCCATCAACTACATCCGCAACTCCGTCAAGGCCACCGTCGACGCCTTCAACGGCAGCGTGAAGCTCTACTCGATCGACGACAAGGAACCGGTCCTCAACGCCTGGGAGAAGGTCTTCCCCGGACTCGTGAAGCCCAGCTCCGAGATCTCCCCGGACTTGCGCGCCCACTTCCGCTACCCCGAAGACCTCTTCAAGATCCAGCGTGAACTGCTGTCGCGCTACCACGTCAGCAACCCGCAGGAGTTCTACTCGCAGCAGGCCTTCTGGAGCGTCCCGCAGGACCCGACCGCCGAAGGCGGCTCGAACCCGGCCGCGGCCGGCGCGGCGAACCAGCCCGGCTACTACGTCCTCGCCGACACCCCGGGCCAGACCAAACCGACGTTCCAGCTGACCAGCTCGCTCACCGGTCTCCAGCGCCAGTACCTCGCGTCGTGGATGTCGGTGTCCTCCGACCCCCTTGACTACGGCAAGATCCGCGTCCTCCAGCTACCCAGCGCGGCCACCGGAGCCACCCAGGTCGACGGTCCGGTCCAAGTCCAGAACCGGTTCCAGAGCGACTCCCGCGTCGCCCAGGACCGCACCCTGTTCAACAACCCCAACGTCACCCCCATCTACGGCAACCTGATCACGCTGCCGGTCGCCGACGGCTTCCTCTACGTCGAACCCGTCTACATCCGGCAGCGCAACCAGAACAGCTACCCGCAGCTGGCCCGCGTCCTCGTCTCCTACGGACCCAAGGTCGGCTACGGCGCCACCCTCCAGGAAGCCCTCGACCAGGTCTTCGGCGCCGGCACCGGCGAAGCCACCACCACGCCACCCCAAGCCGGCCAGCCGACCTCGCCGACGACACCCACCACCCCGACCACGACACCCCCCAACACCGGCGGCGGCAACGCGGCCCTCGACCGGGCCGTCGCCGACATCCAATCGGCCATCGCCAAACTCAAGGCCGCCCAGCAGTCCGGCAACTTCACCGACCAAGGCGCCGCACTCGCCGCCCTCGACGCGGCCGCCCGCGCCTACGAAGCAGCCAAGACCGCGCCCCCCGGAACCAGCACCGCGCCACCCAGCACCCAGCCCGGAGGGTGACATCGGTTACCCAAGCGGCACCTGCTTTGCACCCCCGCGAAACGAGGGCGTAAGGTAGGTGCCACGACGCGGGGTGGAGCAGCTCGGTAGCTCGCTGGGCTCATAACCCAGAGGTCGCAGGTTCAAATCCTGTCCCCGCTACAGAGGTTGGGAGGGGTGTGTTCGCGGAAAGCGCGAACACACCCCTCCTTCGCATTTGCCCCTGGGGGTCGAACCCCCAGACCCCCGCCAGGGGGGCTTCGCCGCCCCTGGACCCCCCGGTGGGTGGTTGGCTTGTCAGGTGAGCCAACCGTTCGTTCCGGTGGGTGGTTGCGTTGTCAGGTGAGCCAGGCGTTTGTTTTGCCTGTTGTGTTTGCTATGTAGCCGTCTGGGCGGACCAAGATCTTCTCCAGGTCTGGCCAGGGGAGTTCGGGGACCTCTGCTACGAGTACCTCTGTGTGGGGGCTGGGGGTTGGGGTTTTTGTCAGCAGGACCCAGTTTCCTTTGTGGAATAAGGTGGATGCGTGGCCGCCGTTGGGTAGGGGGAAGTCGGGGAGGCGGGTTCCTGTTGCTGGGTGGGTTTCTTCTGTCGCGTAGCGGATGTTGAGGCCGGAGACCATTCCTGACAGGTGGTGCTGGACTTCCGGGAGGGTTGCCAGGTCTCGGAAGAGGGCTCTCAGGGCCAGCTGGTTCGGGGTTGTCGGGATCAGGGCGTTCTGGGCCGCTATGTTGTCCAGGACCTGCTTGGCCACTGTGCGGCGCTCTGATTCGTACGTGTCCAGGAGTCCTGCCGGGGCTCGGTTGTTCAGCTCTGCTGCCAGCTTCCAGCCCAGGTTCATCGCGTCCTGGACTCCCAAGTTCAGGCCCTGGCCTCCTGCCGGGAAATGGGTGTGAGCCGCGTCGCCCGCGAGGAGTACTCGGCCTACCTTGTAGCTTTCCGCCAGGCGGCTGTCGTCCGAGAAACGGGATGCCCAGCGGATCTCCGCTATCTCCGCTTCGGGGCCGAAGCGTTCGGTGACTGCTCGCCGGACTTCTTCGTCCGTGACGTCGGCTCGGAGGTTGGCCGGGCGGTTCAGGCGGTCGCCGAAGCTGATGCGGTACAAGTTCGGTTCGGCCAACGGGATGACGCCGACGAACTTGCCGGGGCTCTGCGAGGTCACCATGTTGGTCATCGAGCGCCACTGCGTCGGTGCGCCCGGCGGCGTCGACTTGAACAGCACGTCCGCTGCCACGCCGTGGCCCCGGCCCTCGATGCCTTCGAACGACAGGTTCAACGCCTTGCGCACCCCGCTGCGGCCGCCGTCGCAGCCCACCAGGTACGCCGCTCGGACGCGCAGGTCGCCCGCCGTGACCGTGACGCCGTCGGCGTCTTGGACGAAGTTCGTGAGCTCGTGCCCTCGCCGCACCTTCACGCCCTGCTCCGCCAGGCGCTCCTCCAACGCCGCTTCGACCTCCGCCTGCGGGATGCCCAGCTGGTACGGGTGGCGGGTGTCCCAGCCGGTGTAGGGCACCGGGATCACCGCGAAGTGTCCGTCCGCGACAGTCGCGAACGAGCGGTCCCGCGCGCGAGGCAGCAAACCCCGCAGATCCAGGACTTCCGCCGTGCGTGGTTGGAGGTTCAGGGCCTTCGACAACCCCGTTCGCTCGTGCATCCGCTCGAGCACCAGAACGTCCACTCCGGCCAGTGCCAGCTCGTTCGCCAGCATCAGGCCCGTCGGGCCCGCGCCGGCGACGACCACCTCCGCCGTCAACTCCTGCATCCCCAGCTCCTTAACAACGTTAAATTGACCTGCCCCCAGAGTGGCCTTAACATCGTTAAATTGTCAAGCCGGGATACTGAGGAGTACTCAAAAGATGGCCCTGACCAGGGAGAACATCGCTCGGGCTGGGCTGAAGCTGCTCAACGAAGTGGGACTCAACGGGCTCACGCTCCGGCTGATCGCCGCCGACCTCGGCGTCAAGGCGCCCGCGCTCTACTGGCACATGAAGAACAAACAGGAACTGCTCGACGAGATGGCGACGCAGATGTACCGCGACTCCGTGGCCGATCGGCGGCCGCCGGCGTCGGCGGGAGAGTGGGAAGGTGTCGCGCACAGCGCCCGGGCGCTTCGGCGGATGATGCTCGCCTACCGCGACGGCGGAAAGGTTTTCGCTGGTACGTACCTCGGCGACACGAGCTTGGTCGGCGAGCACCCGCTGCGCCGGAGCATCGAAGCCGGGCTCGACGAGGCGCGGGCGAGCCGGGCGACGTTCACCGTCTACTGCTTCGTCATCGGCTACGTGATCGAGGAACAGGCCGTGCGGCCCATGCCCGGCGAGTTCGACGAGCGCTACCGCGAGTCGGCGGGTGAGGCGGTGCTGGGGGACGCCGACGCGCGGTTCGAGGACGGGCTGACCATGGTCCTCAGTGGAGCCCGGCAGTGGCTCGAAGCGCCGTAAGAGCAGGTCAGGGGCTTTTCGGACCCCGGTGTAAAGCCCCTCGCGACCCCGTGTAATCTATTGAAGTACCAAAACGGCGCGGGGTGGAGCAGCTCGGTAGCTCGCTGGGCTCATAACCCAGAGGTCGCAGGTTCAAATCCTGTCCCCGCTACAGTATCGGAGGCCCGTGTTCGCGGAAAACGCGAACACGGGCCTCTTTCGCATGTTTTGGGGGTCGAACCCCCAAACCCCCGCCAAAGGGGCTTCGCCCCCTTGGATCCCCCGTGGTAGGTCGCTTTTGCTACGGATCTCGTGATGTGGGCGGCCGTGGTCGCTGGTTGCGTTGTGTGTTCGGAGTGCGCCAAGCCGGGGATCGCCGCCTGCCGAACTCACCTGCCTGGAGGTGTTGGGGGCTAGCGAGTGCGTCTGGTTGGGCCAAAATGGCCTGGGAGCGGTTGCAGAGCGTATCCGGGTCCACAGTGGACCGGGTCGCATTGGGCCGAACGAGGGGATCTCACTAGCCACAATGGACAGATCCGCTGACCACTGTGGACACAGCGGCCGATAAGTGGGAATCTAGGGGGCGTGTCCGAATTGAATGCAACAGCCGCCGCCCTGCTCGGTCTGCTCCACGACGGTCCCGCCACCGGCGGGCAGCTCGTCGCGGGAGCGGGTGAGCGATTCGGCGCCTTCTTCAGCGTCACCCGCAGCCAGGTGTACCGGGAGCTCCCGGCGCTGTCCAAAGAAGGTCTCGTCCGGCTCGGCAAGCAGGGCCCGCGCTCCAGCCAGCAGTACCTGATCACCGCCGCCGGCAAGAAGGCCTTCAAGGCCTGGCTGACGTCCGAAGCCGGCCCCGACCACCTGCGCAGCCCGCTCATCCTGCGGCTCGTGCACGCCGGGTCGCTGACCGCGAAGCAGCGCCAGTCGCTGCTCGAGTCGGCCCGGACGAGCTACAGCCAGCAGCTCGACGACGCCAAGGCGGCCACCAAGGCGGCCGAGGGGCCGTACGAGAAGGCGGTCGCCGAGTTCGCCCAAGCGCAGGCCAAGGCCGCGCTGAAGCTGCTCGACGCCATCCCCGCGGCCTGAGGTTCGCGCGCCCACGACCGGTCCTCGCAACCGGTCGTGGGTTTTGCCGTAACCTTGACAAACGTGAGTGATGAGTTCGACGCGGCACTGAGGGACCTGACCGGCAAGCTGACCCAGATCGAGTCGGTGATGGACCTCGACGCGCTGCGCGCCCAGGTGGCCGACCTGGAACAGCAGGCATCGAGCCCCAACCTCTGGGACGACCCGGAGGCGGCGCAGAAGGTGACGAGCCAGCTGTCCCACCGGCAGGGCGAGCTGCGCCGGGTCAGCGAGCTGCGCCAGCGGGCCGACGACCTGGCCGTGCTCTACGAGCTCTCCGAGGCCGAGGGCGACTCCGGCAGCATGGCCGAGGCCGAAGCCGAGCTCGCCGACCTCGGCAAGGCCATCGACGGCCTCGAGGTCCGCACCCTGCTCTCGGGCGAATACGACGACCGCAACGCCGTCGTCACCATCCGCTCCGAGGCCGGCGGCGTCGACGCGGCCGACTTCGCCGAGATGCTCCTGCGCATGTACCTGCGCTGGGCGGAGCGCCACGGCTACCCGACCGACGTCTACGACATCTCCTACGCCGAAGAGGCGGGCATCAAGTCGGCGACGTTCAAGGTGACCGCCCCCTACGTCTACGGCACCCTCTCGGTCGAGCAGGGCACCCACCGGCTCGTCCGGATCTCGCCGTTCGACAACCAGAGCCGCCGCCAGACGTCGTTCGCGCACGTCGAGGTGCTGCCGGAGGTCGAAGAGGTCGACCACGTCGACATCGCGGAGAAGGACATCCGGGTCGACGTCTACCGCTCGTCCGGCCCCGGCGGCCAGAGCGTCAACACGACCGACTCCGCGGTGCGCATCACGCACCTGCCGACCGGCATCGTCGTCTCCTGCCAGAACGAGAAGTCGCAGCTGCAGAACAAGGCGGCCGCGCTGAAGGTCCTCCAGGCCCGGCTGATGCTGCGGAAGAAGGAAGAGGAGCGCGCCGAGATGGACGCCCTCAAGGACGGCGGGTCCAGCTGGGGCAACCAGATGCGCTCCTACGTGCTGCACCCGTACCAGATGGTGAAGGACCTGCGGACCGACTACGAGGTCGGCAACCCGTCGGCGGTGCTCGACGGCGAGATCGACGGCTTCCTCGACGCCGGCATCCGCTGGCGGAAGCAGTCGGCCGCCTGATCGGCGCAAGGGGTAGGCGTGCGACCGCTCACCGTGCGCAAACGCCCCTTGCTCCACTCGGGTGCACCGGGCAACCGGGGCTTCACGAGACCGGTGGGTAGTATGCCGAATCGTGATCCGGCTCGAAGAGGTTTCCAAGGTCTACAAGACCTCGACGCGGCCCGCGCTCGAGCGGGTGTCCGTCGACATCGAAAAGGGTGAGTTCGTCTTCCTCATCGGTCCCTCGGGATCGGGGAAGTCGACCTTCCTCCGGCTGCTGCTGCGCGAAGAGACGCCCAGCAAGGGCCGCGTGATGGTGTCCAACTTCGACGTCGCCAAGCTGGCCCGCCGCAGGGTCCCGCGCCTGCGGCAGACCATCGGCTGCGTCTTCCAGGACTTCCGCCTGCTCGCGAACAAGACCGTCGCGGAGAACGTCGCGTTCGCCCTCGAGGTCATCGGCAAGCCGGGCCCGACCATCAAGAAGGTCGTTCCCGAGGTGCTGGAGCTCGTCGGCCTCGACGGCAAGGCGGACCGGCTGCCCAACGAGCTCTCCGGTGGTGAGCAGCAGCGCGTCGCCATCGCGCGTGCGTTCGTGAACCGCCCGCTGGTGCTGCTCGCCGACGAACCGACGGGCAACCTGGACCCCGACACCAGCCAGGACATCATGCTGCTGCTGGAGCGGATCAACCGCACCGGCACCACCGTCCTGATGGCCACCCACGATCACTCCATCGTGGACTCCATGCGGCGCCGAGTCGTCGAGCTGCAGCTCGGCCGGGTGATCCGCGACGACGCCCGCGGCGTCTACGGCATCGGTCGCTGACCGCCCCGCCCTTCAACGACCCCGACCCCAAGGACCTGCACCCGCCATGCGCGCCAGTTTCGTCTTCAGTGAGGTAGTCACCGGCCTGCGCCGGAACGTCACGATGACCATCGCGATGATGCTGACCACGGCCGTGTCGCTCGCCATGCTCGGCGGCGGCCTCCTCGCCGTGCGGACGATCGACAAGATGAAGTCCAACTTCCTCGCCGACGTCGAGGTTTCCGTCTACCTCACCGACGACATCAGCGCGACCGACAAGAACTGCACGCAGGCGCTGTGCCAGTCGCTGCGGACCTCGCTGCAGAGCAACAACGGTGTCGAGTCGGTCGTGTTCGAGAACCGCGACCAGGCCTTCGACCGGTTCAAGAAGATCTTCGAGAGCCAGCCGGAGCTGGTCGCGCTCACCGGCCCCGAGTCGCTGCCCGCGTCGCTGCACGTGAAGCTGAAGGACCCGGACCGCAGCGACGCGATCGTGCAGGAGTACGGGAACAAGCCGGGCGTGCGGAAGGTCGACGACCAGAAGAAGTTCCTCGACCGCGTCTTCAACGCCTTCAACGGCGTCCGCAACATGGCCTTCGGCGCCGCGCTCATCATGGCCATCGCCGCACTGCTGCTGATCGCCAACACGATCCAGGTGTCCGCGTTCACCCGGCGCACCGAGGTCGGCATCATGCGGCTGGTCGGCGCGACGCGGTGGTACACGCAGCTGCCGTTCCTCCTGGAGGCGGTGGTCGCCGGCGCGGTCGGTGCGATCCTCGGGATCATCATGCTGGTGCTGACCAAGGTGAGCTTCCTCGACGCGGTGTTCACCGGCGATGTCTTCCCGAAGATCACCACGCTGGAGCTGCTGTTCCCGGTCGCGCCGATCCTGCTCGGGGTGTCCGTGGTGATCTCCGCCATCACCGGTTACGTCACGCTGCGCCTGTACGTCCGGCACTGAGTTAACCCGCTGCTCGTCACCGTCGGAATCACGTAGAGTGGTCGTATGCCCAAGGAACGTGGCCAGAAGGTGATCGTGTCGAACCGCAAGGCGCGCCACGATTACTCCATCCTCGACACCTACGAGTGCGGTCTCGTGCTCGTCGGTACCGAGGTCAAGAGCCTGCGCGAGGGCAAGGCGTCCCTGGCGGACGCGTTCGCGACGGTCGACGACGGCGAAGTGTGGCTGCGCAACGTCCACATCCCGGAGTACACGCAGGGCACGTGGACCAACCACATGCCGCGGCGCACCCGGAAGCTGCTGCTGCACCGGCGGGAGATCGAGAAGCTCATCGGCAAGACCAAGGAGAGCGGGCTTTCCTTGGTCCCGCTGTCGATGTACTTCAAGGACGGCAAGGTCAAGGTCGAGATCGCGCTGGCCCAGGGCAAGAAGGCCTACGACAAGCGGCAGACGCTCGCCAAGCGCGACGCGGACCGCGACATCAGGAAGGCGATGGGCCGCGCGCTGAAGGGCCGGTTCACGGAGTGACGCCCGGCCCGGCTTCCGACGCGGACGTCGCGCGCTGGACGGCGTCGCTGGGCCTGCCGGGCCTGGTCGACCTGCACGTCCACTTCCTGCCGAAGCCGGTGATGGACAAGGTCTGGGCGTACTTCGACCGGGCCTCGACGCACTACGGCACCGAGTGGCCGGTGCACTACCGGACGTCCGAAGTGGAGCGGCTGGACACCCTGCGTGCGCTGGGCGTGACGCGCTTCGCGCCGCTGGTCTACCCGCACAAGGCGGGGATGGCGCAGTGGCTGACGGACTGGGCGCTCGAGTTCGCCGCCCGGGTCCCGGCCGCGGTGCCGACCGGCACGTTCTACCCCGAGCCCGGGGCCGGGTCCGCTGTGGACGATGCGCTGCGCGCCGGCGCCCGGGTGTTCAAGGCGCACGTCCAGGTGGGTGCGTACGACCCGCGCGACGACCTGCTGAAGCCCGTGTGGGGCGCGCTGGCCGACGCCGGCGTCCCGGTCGTCGTCCACTGTGGACACGGACCGTTGCGGGGCGACTTCACCGGGTTGTCGGTGTTCGAAGAGGTCCTCGCCCGGCACCCGCAGCTGACGGCGGTGCTCGCGCACGCGGCGATGCCCGAGTTCGGGACGGCCTTCGAGCTGCTGGCGAAGTACCCCCGGGTGCACCTGGACACCACGATGGTCGGCGTGCCGTTCGCCGAGGCGATGTCGCCGCTGCCGCCGGACTGGACGGCGCGGCTGGCGGAGTTCGCCGGCCGCGTCGTGCTCGGCACGGACTTCCCGAACATCCCGTACTCCTACGCGACGCAGCTGCAGGCGATCGCCGGCTGGGCGGCCGACGATCGCCTGGGGGAGCCGTTCCTGCGGGCCGTCCTGCACGACACCCCGCTGCGGCTGCTCAGCGCTTGAGGCCGGGCAGGGTGGCGCGTTCGCTCACGGTGACCGCGCGGCCCAGCAGGTCGACCACCGGGATCTGCTTGCCGGCGAGGAGGAACCCGGCCGTCGCCAGCACCACCCACGGCACCGGGCCGCGCGCGATGCCGTCCGACAGCGGGGCGAACCCGTGCGCCGCCAGGCCGAGCAGGCCACCCGAAACCATCAGCCCGGCCGCGACCAGCTGCGGCACCTTCGCCGTCGCGACCGCGGTGTCGCGCTGCATCTCGAAGTGCGCGAACAACCGGAGCAGCCCGAACAGCACCATCCCGCACGCCGCGAACCACGCCGGGGCCATGGCCAGCCAGAACACCGTGCCCGGGGCCGGCGTCTGGTAGCCGAGGCCGTACACCGTCACGCCCGCCACCACGACCAGCGCCGGCATGTGCCAGAGGTAGACGCTCATGAACCGGGCGCCGAGCCAGCCGAGGGCGTCGCCGATGCCGGGACGCGCCGCGAGCGCGTTGAGCTGCGGGCGGAAGGCGAGCAGCAGGCCGATCTGGCCGACGGCGAGGAAGGCGAGCAGCACGGTCGGCGGGCTCATGTTCGACACCGGCGCGCCCGGCATGCCGATCATGCTGGCCGGGTACGGTCCGAACGCCACCAGCAACGCCGTGACGCCGAACCCGGCCGCCGACAGCGCCAGCGCGCCGCGGCGGGTCAGCGAGCCGAGGCGGCCTTCGACGTAGTGGAAGCCCAGCTGGTGCACGGCGACCCAGACGAAGATCGCGTTGGCGTAACCGATGTAGCCGAAGTCGTTGAAGCGCGCGACGTCGACGAGGATGCCCGCCGCGCCCATGACGAGCGGCACCTTCAGGCCCCAGCGCCGGTGCGCGGCGACCATCAGCGGCGTGAGCAGCACGACGAGCACGTACACCGCGAGGAACCACAGCAGCTGCGCGGCGATCGCGCTGCCGACCTGCAACGGCTGCGGCGGGACACCCAGGCCGCGCAGGAAGTCCGGCACGATCAGCCAGACCGCCATCAGCGGCAGCACCGGCACCATCAGGCGCTTGATGCGCCCGGCCAGCCACTGCTGCGTGGACGCGGCGCGGCGGAAGGAGATCAGGTTGGCCGCGCCGCCGGCGAAGAAGACCAAGGGCATCACTTGCGACAACCAGGTCACGACCCACCAGCCCGGCGTCGCCAGGGCGTTGCCGGTGGCGAGGTGCCCGTCGGAGTAGGAGAGCACCGGCATGATCCAGTGCTGGGCGATGACGGCGAGGATGGCCCCCGCCCGGACGACGTCGAGGAACCTGTCGCGGCTCGTGTGCATGCTGCTCAGCCTGGCCGGTTCGACCTGGGAAGACAGCGGTGCTGCCCGGCCTGTTCGGGGTCCTGTTCACCCCCGGTGGATACGGGGGTTCTCCCTACTAGCGCAGGCCGTCGGGCTCGGGTTCGTGCTGCGCGGCGGCGAGGCGGTACTCCCAGCCGTGGTCGGTGAGGCCGAGCTCGTAGCGCGTCTCGATCTTCGGGCCGCCGTGCAGGTGGATGTGCCGGATGACGGTGCCGGGGATCGGCTCGGCGTCCCCGAGCTCCTGGACACGGCCGTCGAGCGGGCCGCCGAAGAAGCGGACGCAGCGGGTCTCGTCGGACATCTGCGGCTCCTCTCGACGGCGGGTCCGCTCATGGTAGGTGAGCGCTCACCCGGGTGCCGCCCGCGGAACGGGTGACCCGTTGCCACCCTACGGGACTTTTGGTCACGCTCCGTCGCTCAACGACCCAGGTAGGTCAACACCGCACGGACCCGGCGGTGTTCCTCCGCGCTGGCTTCGAGCCCGAGCTTCGAGAAGATGTTGCCGATGTGCTTCTCCACCGCGCCGTGCGATACCACCAGGGAGTTCGCGATCGCCGTGTTCGACAAGCCCTGGGCCATCAGGCCCAGGACTTCGGACTCGCGGGCCGTCAGCGCGTCCAGCGGGTTGCGCCGGCCGCGGGCCATCAGCTGGGCGATCACGTCCGGGTCGATCGCCGTGCCGCCGCCCGCGACGCGGCGGACCGCGTCCAGGAAGTCCGCGACGTCCGCCACCCGCTCCTTCAGCAGGTAGCCGACGCCGCCCGCGCCACCCGAGAGCAGCTCCACCGCGTACGACTCCTCGACGTACTGCGACAGCACCAGCACCGGCAGCCCCGGGATCTCCTTGCGCGCCGCCAGTGCCGCGCGCAACCCCTCGTCGGTGAACGTCGGCGGCATGCGGACGTCGACGATCGCCAGGTCAGGGCGGTGTTCCTTGAGCGCGCCGAGCAGGTCGTCCCCGTTGTCGACGGCCGCGACCGTCTCGATGCCCTCGTCGGCGAGCAGGCGGGTCACCCCGGCCCGCAGCAGCACGGCGTCCTCGGCGATCACTACCCGCATCCGGCCCCCAAGCTCGTGGATGAACGGGGTCCAGCCTATTCACCACTGGCAGGGGAGGTCAGCCCGGATCACGGTCGGCCCGCCCACCGGGCTCACCACGGTGATCACGCCGTCGATCGTCGCGGCGCGGTCGGCCAGGCCGGCCAGCCCGCCGCCGGGACGCACCTCCGCGCCTCCGTGGCCGTTGTCGGTGATCTCGACGACGACGTGGTCGTCGGTCCGCCACACCTTCACGGTCGCTTCGGTCGCTCCGGCGTGCTTCGCGATGTTCGTCAGCGTCTCGCCGACGATGAAGTACGCCGTCGTCTCCACCGCGGCCGGCGGACGCGGGTCGACGTCCACCGAGACGTCCACCGGGATCGGTGACTTCGCCGCCTGCGCCGACAACGCCGCGTCCAGCCCCCGGTCACCGAGGACGGCCGGGTAGATGCCGCGCGCCAGGTCCCGCAGCTCCGAGACGGCGAGCTTCGCGTCCGAGTGCGCCTCGTCGATCAGCTCCCGCACCGCCTGCGGGTCGTGGTCGAACTTCGACTTCGCGCGCCCGAGGCTCATCGCGACGGCCACCAGCCGCTGCTGCGCGCCGTCGTGCAGGTCACGTTCGATGCGACGGCGTTCCGCTTCGGCCGCGTCCACCCCGCGCGCCCGCGACGCCTGCAGCCGCTCGGCCTTCTGCTCCAGCCGCTTCGTGCGGTCCGGCCCCAGCAGTGCCAGCGCCAGCTCGCCGTGCAGCCAGCCCAGCCACGGCGTCACCCAGACCGCCATCGGCAGCAGCACGACCGACGCCAGCGCGATCACGACTTCCGCACACGCCAGCGGGAACGCCGCCATCAGGTAAGCCAGGTCCCGCCACGTCGTCGGATCGCTCAGCCGGACCATCCACCGCCGCAGCAGCGGCTGCCCCTCTTCGTACGGCCGCCGCTGCACCGGCGGCAGCGGCACCCGCAGCATCGTCCCCAGCCAGCCCCGCTCGCGGTCACCGGACCAGCGCACGAAGCTCGTCGTCGCCAGCAGGATCGGGAACCCCACCCAGATCACCGCCGTGGACACCCCCACCGAGATGCCGACCACGATCAGCACGAACTGCAGGAGCCGGAAGACGAAACTGACGATCATGTAGAGGATCGTGCGAGCCGGGTGCGGCCGCGGGTGTTCCAGCTGTCGCGCCTCGGTCATCCCGCCACCAGGTTCTTCTCTTCCGCGTCTTCCCACCAGCGCTCCATCCGGTGGCGCTGCGCCACCGTCGGCCCCAGCAGCGCGGACGCCAGCCGGGCGTGCGTGCCCGCCAGCGCCTTGGTCAGCGCCACCGACAACGCGACGAACAACACCCCGAGCGCTGCCCACGGTAGCGCCTCCACGGTCGAGTCCACGGTCAGCCACGGCACCTCCCAAGCCGGGAAGTGGTACTCCCCGCCCGGCAGCCACCGGAAGTAGACCGGCAGGCCCACGAGCGCCAGGCTCGTCGCCCAGAACGTCGTCACGAGCACGAACTCCACCAGGCCAACCGGGAAAAGGAGAGCGAAGTAGCTCAGGTCCCGCCAGGTCGACGGATCCTTCAGCCGCCCCTTCCACCGCGCGACCTGCTTCCCGGCGGGCAACGGCAGGTAGGGAAGGTCGATGTAGCGGTCCAGCAGCGCGTAGACCCGCGCCCGCTCCAGCCGCGCGGCCCCCCGCACCGCGAGCACGACGGCGGCCAGCAGGCCCACCCCCACCCACACCACCGCCGTCCCCGCCCCGGCCGACACGAAAACGGCGAGGAACCCGAACGCCACCACCCCCAGCGGCAAGTTCATCAGCAAGAACACCACCGAACCACCGAACGGCGGATCCCGCCTCTCGCTCACCATGACCGCGCTCCCTTCATCCCACGACGCCCCACCAGCATCGCGGCTCCGCCCCGGAGACGACATGGTGCGAGCGGGCATCCCGGCGGTAGGGCTGGCCCCACCCCACCCGGACCAAACCGATGGCGCCAGGCGTTATGATGAACAGGTCGTGTCCCGACAAGGGGGTGAACGGTTTCGACTTTGGACGTTGATTCAGGAGAAGCGTGCCGGTGCAGGCGAGAGACCACCGTAAGCGTCATCGCAACCAAATAAGCGCCGACTCCAGTCAGCGCGAGTTCGCCCTCGCCGCCTGAGCGAGTGCGACTCTGTCGGCCCGGGTTCGCCTCCGGCCCGGGTACCGGCATCAGCTAGGAGGCTCAGCGACTGTCCCGGCCACGGGGAACAGTCGTGAAGCAAACAGTGGCTGGGCTCGTCACCTCAGCTTGTTCGCGTGATTGAGGGAGCCAAGCAGAGACGTAGCGGACTGCGCACGGAGAAGTCCTGTTGATACGCCAGAGGACCCGGGTTCAATTCCCGGCACCTCCACGGCACTTTGCGGGAAGGCCCACGCCCCTTCGGGGCTGGGCCTTCCCTTCGTTCTGTCGTGTTCTTTGGGGGTCGGACCCCCAAACCCCCGCCAAGGGGGCTTCGCCCCCCTGGACCCCCCGGGTGGTTGCGTTCGGTGGTGACCCAGGCTCGGGTGGGTCCTCCGTTGGGTGGTGCGCCGGGCCGGGTGGGGCCTCCGTAGGTGGTGAGCCAGGCGGGCTGGGGCCTTTGTGGTGATGAGCCAGGCGACCGGGGGCCTTCGTGGGAGTGGGCCGGCGGTGGGGTGGATCGGGTGATGAGGGCGGGGGTGGGTGAGCGGGGGGTGTGTCGGGGTCGTTCGTCTGGGGGAGTGGTTCGCGGGGGCGCTCACCTGGTGTGTTCGGTTTTGGGTGGGGTGGTTGCTGCTTGTGGTGGGGGCCACTTGTGAGTGAAATTCGTGTCAATGTCATGCTTGGGGTCCGACCATGGCTCCGCACCCGTGGAGTCGGAAGTAGGTGGCCAGATGACCTGGGCCCGGCGTAGCGGCAGCTCCCTTGCCAATGATGAAGACAGCCGGATGGGCGTTATCCGGGCTGAAGAGGCGGTGCGCCTCGGCGAACAGAACGACCGCGCCGTCCTCACCGTGGCCGGACACTCCTCCGACGTCCACGACTGCACCGAACTGCTGGCCATGCTCGGCCTCGACGCCGGGCGGCGGCAGCGGACCGCCTGACCCCTCACACCAGGTCCGCGACGTGGACCACCTTGTTCCGGCCTGTCGCCTTCGCGTGGTAGAGCGCCGTGTCCGCGGCGTCCAGCAGGCGCTGTAGCGAAGCGCCTGCTGACGGGTAGACCGCGATGCCGATCGAGACCGACAGGCCCGAGATCACCAGCTGGCCCGCCGGAACCCGCAACGCGCTGATCGCCCGGCGGACCCGCTCCGCCACCGCGCCGATGTCCGGCTGCGCGATCCCCGGCAGCAAGACCACGAACTCCTCACCACCGAACCGGCCCACCGCGTCCCCCCGGCCGCGGACCGCCGAGATGATCGACCCGGCCACCGCCTTCAGCACCGCGTCACCCGCCAAGTGGCCGTACGTGTCGTTCACCTGCTTGAAGTGGTCCAAGTCGAGCATCAGCAGCCCGAACGTGCCCCCCTGGCGAGCAGCGGCCGCCAGCGTCCGCTCCGCCAGCGCGTGCCAGCCGCTCGTGTTGTACAGGCCCGTCTTCTCGTCGCGGTGGGCCGCCACCTCCAGCTGCTTCACCAGCACCGTCCGGTGCAACAGCAGCAACGGCGGGAACACCAGCACCACCAGGCCCGGCAACGTCGCCAGCACCACCGCGTTCAGGGCACCCAGGCACAGCGTCGCCACCTCGAGGCCGTTGTCCGACCACGTGCCGAACAGCGCCTCCGGCGTCCGGCCCACCTCACGGCGAGCCGGCAGCACCAGCAGCGCGTTCACCGCGAAGAACGTCACCCCCGCGGCCGCGATCGCGAACGTCCCCGCCCAGCTGTGCGGCATCGCCGAGCGGACATCGGAGAAGCCCGAAACCCGCAGCACCGACTGAGCCGCGTAACACGACAGCACGATGATCGCCGCGTTGCTGACCGTGCGGGACACCGGCACCCGCTGCAGGCGGTACCAGCTGCGGACCGCCAGGTGCGCGTACAGGCCCCCGACCAGGACCGCCAGCAGGAGCGGGGGCAGCAGCAGCACGCCGGCGAACGTCCAGACCGACGTCATGTTGATGTGCGGCGTCCCCGACACGCGGCGGCGGATCCGCTCCACGCGCCGGCCCGACTCCGACTGCGCCACCCCGAGGACCAGCAGCACCGCCAGGATCGCCAGCGTCCGGCGGTCCACCGCGATCGGGGACGGGCGCAGCGTCAGCACCACCGCCACCACCTCGCTCACCAGGCAGTAGACGATCACCCGCGGACCCTGGCGCCACAGCACCCAGCGCCGTGGTGCCACGAGCACGTCACGAATACGCGGCCCGGTGCGCGCAATCCCGCCCCCGGTCCGCATACTCATGGTGTCCGGCCGGTGACGGAGCCGGTCCGGCCCGAGGCGGTGAAGGGAGGCGCACCATGTGCGGACGCGACAACTGAGGTCATCGGCTCACCACCCCGACCCGGCGCCACGCCCTCGCGATCGGCACGGCCACCGCGGCCCCGGCCGCCCCGGCCACGGCGATGGTGTGCGCCGGGCCCAGCACGTCGGCCAGCGCGCCCGCCGCGGCCGCGCCCAGCCCCTGCACGGTGATCAGGCCCGCCGAATTCACCCCGGCGCACTGCGCGCGGTGCTCGTCCGGCACCCGCCGCATGAACGACACCGTGCCCTGGATGTTGTAGCCCGTCGCCACCAGCCCGGACGCCGCCATGAGCACCACCGACGCCACCAGGCCGGGCCGGCAGACGAACACCACCAGCGGCAGCCCGGCCACGATCCCCAGCCAGCCCAGCACGCGGACCTGCGCGTGCTCCGGGATCCACTTGCCGAACACGACGCCGCCGAGCACGCTGCCCGCCGGGTCCGCCGCCATCAGCAGCCCCACCAGCGTCGCGCCCGCGCCGATCCCGGCCGCGTACGGCGCGGCCAGCGCCTCCGGCACCACGTAGAACCCGGCCAGCCAGTTGAGCGCCACCAACGTCCGCAACGCCGGGTCGCGCCAGATCAGCCGGATACCCGCACCGGTCGTGGACAGCCAGGCCGGCCGGATCGCCTGGGTGATCGCCGCTCGCCGCCGGACGCCGGTGACCAGGAACAACGCCGAAAGCAGGAACGTCGCCGCGTCCAAGGCCAGCGCCGCCGACGGGGTGAACGCGGCGATCAGCGCGCCGCCCCCGGCGAACCCGGCCAGCTGCGCGCCCTGCATCGTCACGTTCCGCAGGGCCATCCCGACGAGGTACCGCTCGCCTTCCAGCACCGACGGCAGCAGCGCCTGCTGCGCCGCCTTGAACGGGCCGCCGAGCGCCGTCATCACCGCGACCAGCACGCACAGCACCCACAGCGGGACACCGGGGACGGCGATGACCGCGACCAGCGCGGCCCGCGCCAGGTCGGCCGCGACCATCACGTCCCGCCGCGGCCACCGGTCGCCCGCGCCGGCCAGCAGGATGCCGCCGAGCAGCGAAGGCACGTACGTCAGGGCGTAGGTGAGACCGGTCAGCGCGGCCGAGGACGTGCGCTGGAAGACGAGCACCGCGAGCGCGACCCTGGCGAGCTGGTCACCGCAGACGGAGAGCAGCTCGGCGGTCCACATCGCCCGGAACTCGGCGACGGCGAGCACCGCACCGAAACCGGCCTTCTTCACACCTGCGTCATCCATCGGTGCCCCTCGAAACCGCAGCCCCCGCTACGGTAATCACCCACCGGAGTGGAATCGAGCCGTTCGGTGACAGTTGCCCCGATCGCACCAGTCCCGACGCCCGGACGGCCCGCGACGGCCGTCAGGCCGGGTGGCCGCCGATGCGGGTGGTCAGCTCGGCCGCCGTCGTCGCCACTTCGGCGGCCAGGTCCGGCCAGGTCTCCGGGCACGGCTCCGCCGCGCAGTGGTGGCGAAGCGTGACGCTGATCGCCGCCAGGGGGCGGGCGCCGTGGTCGAAGACCGGGCAGGCCACCGAGGCGAAGCCGTCGGTGACGTGCCCGTCCTCGACCGACCAGCCGAGCCGGCGCTCCGCGGTGAGGGTGCGGCGCAGCTCGGCCAGCGTGCGCGGGCCGCGGCCGGTGCGGAGCACGAACGCCGGCGCCGCCGGGAACAACGCTCGGACGTGCGGGGCCGGCAGGTGCCGCAGGATCGCCCGGCCGGACGCGGTCAGCTGCGCCGGCAGCCGGACGCCGACCTCCGTCACCAGTGTCTCCGGCCGGGCCGGGCGTTCCTTGATCAGGTACAGCGACTCGTTGCCGTGCAGGACGCCGAGGTGGGCGGTGTGCCCGACGCGGTCGACGAGCTTGCGCAGCAACGGCCCGGCCAGGCGCTCCAGCGGATCGTGGCGCAGGTAGGCCGAGCCCAGCTCGAACGCCGCGATGCCCAGGCCATAGCGGCGCTCGGCGGGCAGGTGCACGACGAAACCGGCCGCTTCGAGCTCGCTGAGCAGGTGGTACGTGGTCGAACGGGGGAGCCCCGCTTCCCGGGCGATGGCGGCCGCGGTGACCGGGCCGGGCCGCGTGGCCAGGAGGCTCAGCACCGCCAGCCCGCGGCGCAGCGCCGGGACCTCGCTGCTGTCGCCCATGGCCTGAGCCTAGCGTCTGGGATCCCAGACAGAACCACCCGTTGAGGCATCCCACCAGCGGTTCCGAAGGGGTGCAATGAGCCCATGCCGGAAAAAGTGCTCCTGGGCCCGGAGCCCCTGACCGCCGCCCAGGTCGTCGACGTCGTCCGCGGCCACGCGCCGGTCGGGCTCACGGACGCCGCCGAGAAGAACCTCGCCGCGACCCGCCTGCACATCGAGGACCTCGCCCACGCCGTCACGCCCACCTACGGCGTCTCGACCGGCTTCGGTGCGCTCGCCACCCGGCACATCCCGGTCGAGAGCCGGACCGCACTGCAGCGCAGCCTGATCCGCTCGCACGCCGCCGGTGCCGGCCCCGCCGTCGAACCCGAGGTCGTCCGCGCGCTGATGCTGCTGCGGCTGCGCACCCTCGCCAGCGGCTACACCGGGGTCCGCCCGGGCACCGCGCAAACGCTTGCGGCCCTGCTCAACGCCGATATCACGCCGATCGTCCACGAGTACGGTTCGCTCGGCTGCTCCGGCGACTTGGCGCCACTGGCCGTCGTCGCGCTGGCGCTGATGGGCGAGGGTGAAGTGATCCACGCCGGTCGGCTGAAGCCCGCCGCGGAGGCGTTGAAGCAGACCGGGATCGAGCCCGTCGTCCTGGCCGAGAAGGAGGGCCTCGCGCTCACCAACGGCACCGACGGCATGCTCGGCATGCTCCTGCTCGCCGCCGCCGACCTGCACCGGCTCTTCGACATCGCGGACCTCACCGCCGCGATGAGCGTCGAGGCCCTGCTCGGCACCGACCGCGCGTTCGCCGCCGACCTCCAGGCCCTGCGCCCGCACCCCGGGCAGGCGAAGTCCGCGGCCCGGATGTGGCAGGCGCTGCAGGGCTCGAAGATCGTCGAGAGCCACCGCGGCCCGGACTGCAACCGCGTCCAGGACGCCTACTCGCTGCGCTGCGCCCCGCAGGTGCACGGCGCCGCACGCGACAGCCTCACGCACGCCGAACTCGTCGGCGAGCGCGAGCTGATGTCCGCTGTGGACAATCCGGTCGTCCTGGCCGACGGCCGCGTCGAGTCCAACGGCAACTTCCACGGCGCGCCCGTCGCCTACGTCCTCGACTTCCTGGCCATCCCGGTCGCCGACGTCGCCAGCATCGCCGAGCGCCGCACCGACCGGATGCTCGACAAGGCGCGTTCGCACGGCCTGCCGCCGTTCCTCGCCGACGACCCGGGCGTCGACTCCGGCCACATGATCGCCCAGTACACGCAGGCCGCCATCGTCAGCGAGCTCAAGCGGCTCGCCGTGCCGGCGTCGGTCGACTCCATTCCGAGCAGCGCGATGCAGGAGGACCACGTTTCCATGGGCTGGTCGGCCGCGCGGAAGCTGCGCAAGGCCGTCGACGGCCTGACCACCGTGCTGGCCATCGAGCTGCTGACGGCCGCCCGGGCGCTGGACTTCCGGGCGCCGCTGGAACCGTCGCCGGTCACCGGCCGGGTCCGGGACCTGCTCCGCACGAAGGTCGCGGGCCCCGGTCCCGACCGCCACCTGGCGCCCGAAATCGCGGCCGCCGAAGAACTCGTCCGCTCCGGCGCCGTCCTCGACGCCGCCCGTCTGGAGGTCTGAGAATGTCCCGCGTCGTCCGTGCCGCCCGCGGCACCCAGCTCACCGCGAAGTCGTGGCAGACCGAAGCCGCGCTGCGGATGTTCCACAACAACCTCGACCCCGACGTCGCCGAGCGGCCGGAGGACCTGGTCGTCTACGGCGGCACCGGCAAGGCCGCCCGCAACTGGGCCAGCTTCGACGCCATCACCCGCGAACTGACCACTTTGGACGTCGACGAGACGCTGCTCGTCCAGTCCGGCAAGCCGGTCGGCGTGTTCCGCACGCACGAGTGGGCGCCGCGCGTGCTCATCGCCAACTCGAACCTGGTCGGCGACTGGGCGACCTGGCCGGAGTTCCGCCGCCTCGAGCAGCAGGGCCTGACCATGTACGGCCAGATGACCGCGGGTTCGTGGATCTACATCGGCACCCAGGGCATCCTCCAGGGCACCTATGAGACGTTCGCCGCGGTCGCCAAGAAGAAGTTCGGTGGGACGCTGAAAGGCACCCTCACCGTGACCGCGGGCCTCGGCGGCATGGGCGGCGCGCAGCCGCTCGCCGTGACCATGAACGACGGTGTCGCGCTGGTCATCGAATGCGACCCGCAGCGCGCGCACCGCCGCGTCGAGACCCGCTACCTCGACGAGGTGGCCGAAGACCTCGACGACGCCATCGCCCGCGTCACCAAAGCGAAGCAGGAGAAGCGCCCGCTGTCGGTCGGCGTCGTCGGCAACGCCGCCGAGGTGCTGCCGGAGCTGCTGCGCCGCGGCGTCGAGGTCGACATCGTCACCGACCAGACGTCGGCGCACGACCCGCTTTCCTACTTGCCCAAGGGCGTCGGCGTCGACGACTGGCACGACTACGCGGCCAAGAAGCCCGACGAGTTCACCGACCGCTCGCGCGAGTCGATGGCCGACCACGTCGATGCCATGCTCGGCTTCCTGGACCAGGGGGCCGAGGTCTTCGACTACGGCAACTCCCTGCGCGGCGAGGCCAAGCTCGGCGGCTGCGAGCGCGCGTTCGACTTCCCCGGCTTCGTGCCCGCCTACATCCGGCCGCTGTTCTGCGAAGGCAACGGCCCGTTCCGCTGGGCGGCGCTCTCGGGCGACCCCGAGGACATCGCGGCCACCGACCGCGCGATGCTGGAACTTTTCCCGGAGAACGAATCCCTCGCCCGCTGGATCAAGCTGGCCGGCGAGCGCGTCGCGTTCCAGGGCCTGCCCGCCCGCATCTGCTGGCTCGGCTACGGCGAACGCCACCTGGCGGGGCTGCGGTTCAACGAGATGGTCGCCAGCGGCGAGCTGAAGGCGCCGGTCGTCATCGGCCGCGACCACCTCGACTCCGGCAGCGTCGCCTCGCCGTACCGCGAGACCGAGGGCATGGCCGACGGCTCCGACGCGATCGCCGACTGGCCGCTGCTCAACGCCCTGGTCAACACGTCCTCGGGGGCCAGCTGGGTGTCGATCCACCACGGCGGCGGCGTCGGCATGGGCCGGTCCATCCACGCGGGCCAGGTCAGCGTCGCCGACGGAACGCTCTTGGCCGCGCAGAAGCTGGAGCGGGTGCTCACCAACGACCCGGGCATGGGCGTCATCCGGCACGTCGACGCGGGCTACGATCGCGCGGCCGACGTCGCCGACGAGCGCGGTGTGCGGGTGCCGATGCGGGAGGCCGAGTGAGCGCCTCGGGGTTGCTGGGCGAGATCGCCGACGTCGGGCGCGACCCGAAGCGCGGCGGCTACTCCCGCCACGCGTTCGACTCGCCCGAGCACGACCTGCGCGAGTGGTTCGTCGAGCGCGCACTGGGGCTCGGGCTGGACGTCGAGACCGACCGCAACGGCAACATCTGGGCCTGGTGGGGGCCGCCGGGACGCAACGCCGTCGTCACCGGCAGCCACCTCGACTCGGTGCCGGGCGGCGGCGCGTTCGACGGCCCGCTGGGTGTGGTGAGCGCGCTGGCCGCTGTCGAAGCATTGCAGGACAAGGGGATCCGGCCGCGCCGGCCGCTGGCCGTCGTGGTGTTCGCCGAGGAGGAGGGCGGCCGGTTCGGCGTTCCCTGCCTGGGTTCGCGGCTGCTCACCGGCACGATCGACGCCGACAAGGCGCGTGGCCTGCGGGACGCCGACGGCGTCACGTTCGCCGAGGCGGCCGGGAAGGCGGGCGTCGACCCGGCACGGATGGGCCGGGACACCGAGCGGCTGGACCGGATCGGGCAGTTCTTCGAGCTGCACGTCGAGCAGGGGCGCGGGCTGATCGACCTCGGTTCCCCGGTGGCCGTGGGCAGCACGGTGATCGCGCACGGACGGTGGCGATTTTCCTTCACGGGGCAGGGGAACCACGCCGGGGCGACGCTGCTCGCCGATCGCGCGGACCCGATGCTGCCCGCCGCGGCGACGGTCACCGCCGTGCGGCGGCTGGCCGCGAAGGTGCCGGACGCGCGGGCGACCGTCGGCCGGCTCGTGCCGACGCCCGGCGGGACCAACGTCATCGCGTCCACAGTGGACCTCTGGCTGGACGCGCGGGTGCCCGGCCAAGGCACGCCGGGCCTGGTCGCCGAGATCAGCCGGGCGGCCTCGGACGCGGCGCGGGAGGAAGGCTGCCGGGTCGAGGTGACGCGCGAGTCCTACTCCGGCGATGTCGTGTTCGACGACGCCCTCCGGCGTGACCTCGGCGAGTGGCTCGGCGCGCCGCCGGAGCTGCCGACCGGCGCCGGGCACGACGCGGCCATCCTGGCCGGGTTCGTCCCGGCCGGGATGCTCTACGTGCGCAACCCGACCGGGATCAGCCACTCGCCGGAGGAGTTCGCCGAAGCCGGCGACGTCGAAGCCGGTGCCGCGGCGCTGGCCACGATCCTGGAGCGGCTGGCGCAGTGACCCCCAACCCGACCCTCGGCCCGCGGGGGCGCCCCCCGTTTCCAGCCTATCGCGCGGCACCGACAGTTTTCTGGTGCGAACGGGCCTGGCTGCCGGGCGGGATCGCGGCCGGGGTGCGGATCGACGTCGACGGCGGCCGGATCACGGGCGTGACACCGGGCTCGCCGCGGTCCGGCACCGTGCTTCCCGGACTGACGCTGCCGGGCTTCGCGAACGCGCACTCGCACGCCTTCCACCGGGCCCTGCGGGGGCGGACGCACCACGAGCGCGGCACGTTCTGGACGTGGCGCGAGCGTATGTACACGCTGGCCGCGCGGCTCGACCCCGACACGTACTACCGGCTGGCCCGCGGGGTCTACGCGGAGATGGTGCTCGGCGGGTACACGAGCGTCGGCGAGTTCCACTACCTGCACCACGCGCCCGGCGGGAAGCCGTACGCCGACCCGAACGCGATGGGGGCGGCCCTGCGGCAAGCCGCGGCGGACGCCGGGATCCGGTTGACGCTGCTCGACACGTGCTACCTGGCGGGCGGGATCGGTGTCGAGCCCGACGAGGTCCAGCGGCGGTTCTCGGACGGCTCGGCGTCAGCATGGGCTTCGCGGGTGGCCACGCTGAAGGAAGACGAGCTGTTCCGGGTCGGCGCGGCGATCCACTCGGTGCGGGCGGTTCCCGCCGACCAGCTGTCGCTTGTGGACAGCGCACGGGTCGTGCACGTCCACTTGTCGGAGCAGCGGGCCGAGAACGAGCAGTGCCAGGCCGCCTACGGCCGCACGCCCACCGAGCTGCTCGCCGACCGCGGGGTGCTGACCGAGCGCCTGGTCGCTGTACACGCCACGCACTTGACGGCGTCGGACATCGACCGGCTGAGCGGAGCGCGGGCGTGCTTCTGCCCGACCACCGAACGCGACCTCGGTGACGGCATCGGCCCGGCCCGCGCCCTGCGCGACGCCGGGGTGCGGCTGAGCATCGGCAGCGACAGCAATGCCGTGGTCGACGCGTTCGAAGAGACCCGGGCGCTGGAGCTGGACGACCGCTTGGCCAGTGAAGAACGCGGCCGGTTCAGCGCCGAAGAGCTCCTCGAAGCGGGCACGGACCACGCGGCGATCGGGTGGGACGAGGTCGGCGCGCTCGCCGAGGGAGCGGGCGCGGACCTCGTCACCGTGGCCCTGGATTCGGTGCGGACGGCCGGGATCGAGCCGTCGGGTGTCGTGTTCGCGGCGTCGGGCGCCGATGTCCGGCACGTCGTCGTCGCCGGCCGCGAGGTCGTGCGGGACGGCGCGCACCTGCTCGTCGACCGACCGGAAACCCTACTGGCGAAGGAGATCGAGGCACTGTGGCGGTCCTGATCACGGGCATCGGCGAGCTCACCACCAACGATCCGGCGCTGGGCCGGCTGACCGATGCCGCCCTGGTCGTCGAGGGCGGGAAGGTCGCCTGGGCGGGGTCCGCCGCGCAGGCCCCGGACGCCGACGAACGCGTCGACGTCGGCGGCCGCGCGGTGCTGCCCGGCTGGGTCGACAGTCACACGCACCTCGTCTTCGCCGGCGACCGTACCGCCGAGTTCGAGGCGCGGATGGCCGGGAAGCCCTACACCGCAGGCGGCATCGCGACCACGGTCGGTGCCACGCGCGCGGCGACGGACGAGCAGCTGGCGGCGAACCTGCGTCACCACGTCGCCGAGGCGGCCCGCCAGGGCACGACGTGCCTGGAGACCAAGACGGGCTACGGGCTCACGGTGGCCGACGAAGCCCGGAGTGCCCGGATCGCCGGTGAAGTGGCCGACGAGGTCACGTTCCTCGGCGCGCACCTCGTGCCGCCCGGTGCCGACACGGAGTCCTATGTGGACCTCGTCTGCGGCGAGATGCTCGACGCGGTGGCGGAAAGCGTGCGCTGGGCGGACGTGTTCTGCGAGACGGGCGCGTTCGACGAGGCCCAGTCCGCGCGGGTGCTGAAGGCCGCCGCCGGGCGCGGGCTCGGCCTGCGGGTGCACGGCAACCAGCTCGGCGAAGGCCCCGGTGTCCGGCTGGCGGTCGAGCTGGGCGCGGCGAGCGTCGACCACTGCACCTACCTCGCGGACGCGGACGTCGAAGCACTGGCGGCCTCCGAGACGGTCGCGACTTTGCTGCCCGCGTGCGACTTGTCGACCCGCCAGCCCCTGGCCCCGGCTCGGCGGCTGCTCGACGCGGGGGCGACGGTGGCGCTGGCCAGCAACGCGAACCCGGGCAGCTCGTACACGACGTCGATGGCGTTCTGCGTCGCGACGGCGGTGCTGCAGATGCGCATGACGATCGAGGAGGCGGTCTGGGCCGCCACGGCCGGTGGCGCGAAGGCGCTGCGCCGCGACGACGTGGGCGTGCTGTGCCCGGGCGCCCGGGCGGACGTCCACGTGCTCGACGCGCCTTCGGTGACGCACCTGGCTTACCGGCCCGGCGTGCCGCTGACGAACATGGTGTGGCGTGCCGGGGAGCGGGTGCGCTAACGTCGAAAGCGAGGACGCGCGAAGACACAGTCCGGTATGGGTTAGTCCGGACGGCATCCGCAGGCTTACCTGTGCGTCCCTTCCTCATCCGTGACGAAGGGACAGCTGTGTCTGTGATCATCATCGGTGCCGGCCTGGGTGGCTTGAGCCTCGCGCACGGCCTGCGCCGCGCCGGAATCCCCTGCCGCATCTACGAACGCGACGAGTCGGCGGCCTCGCGCAAGCAGGGGTACCGGCTGCACATCAGCGGCGTCGGCGACGCGGCGTTGCGCGAGGTGCTGCCGCCGGAGCTGCACGAACTCTTCCGCGCCACCGCCGGCCGCGCGTTGCCGCACACGAACGTCTACGACCACCGGTTGCGGCTGCTCACGCGTCTGGAAGACGAGGGAACGCACCTCAACATCAACCGCTTCACCCTGCGGCAGATCCTGCTGCACGGCCAGGAAGTCACCTACGGCAAGCGGTGCACGCACTACGAGACCGGTGCGGACGGCGTGACCGCGCACTTCGCCGACGGGACGACCGCGCGGGGTGACCTGCTCGTGGGCGCCGACGGCATCAACTCCGGCGTGCGGCGGCAGCACCTCCCGCACGCCCCGGTCGTCGACGCCGGCCTGGTGCACCTCTACGGCCGGATCCCGCTGACGCCGGAAACCCGCGCGCTGTTCGAGCCGGAGATGTTCGCGGTGTTCTCCATGATGCTCGGGCCGGACCGGACGATGGCCGGGTTCGCGCCGGTCGACTACCCCGAACCGGTGGCCGGCGCGTGCGCGCGGCTGGTGCCGGACCTGCGGTTGCGCGACGACCAGCCGTACATGACCTGCTCGGTGGGCGCGCGCTGGGAGATCGCCGGCCACGCCGAAGCCGAGCTCGCCGCGATGGCGCCGGAGGACCTGCAGAAGGTGGCGCTCCGCCTGGTCGACGGCTGGCACCCCTTGGCCCGCGCGATGGTCGAGCACTGGGACGTTCCGGCGACGTTCCCGCAGCCCATCCGGACGAGCATCCCGATCGGGCGGTGGGAACCGTCGCGCGTGACGCTCGTCGGCGACGCGATCCACGCGATGAGCCCGGCCGGCGGCGCGGGGGCCAACACCGCGTTGCGCGACGGTGCGGCGTTGGCGTCCGCGCTGGCCGGGGCTCCGCCGCTCGAGGCGGTGGCGGCCTACGAGACCGCGATGGTGGACTACGGGTTCGCCGCGGTGCGGGAGTCCGCCGAAAACGGGCGCCGGTACCTCGGGCAGAACCCGCTCACAACGGCAGGGTGAACGGCGTGCACGCCGGCGCGTAGCTCGCGTCGAGCGCGTGCAGGATCAGGCCGGTGACGTTGGGGTCGACCGCCTGGCTCAGGTGCCCGGACGCGTCTCCCGCGCAGAAGTCCTGCAGGACGACGTCCGTGGTGCCGGGTTCACCGAGGATTCCGCTGGTGTAGGGCGTGACGACCTCGTCGTACTTGCTCACGATGCTCGTGTACGTGGGGCCGGGGACGTGGACGCCACCGCGGGCGAGGTCGTCCAGGAAGGCCGACGGCGCGAGGTACTCGGTGCACGCGCCGCACGCCGTGCGCAGGACCGCGCCGAGGCCGGGCACGGACGTGAGCAGGGCCTTGGCGAGCGCGTCGAGGCCGCCGAGCGTCGTCCCGCGGTAGTTGGCGCCGAAGCCGACGAAGTGGGCGACCTTGGCGGCCCCGCCGTACTTGAGGTAGTACGCGGGCATCGTGCTGCCTTCGGAGTGCCCGACGATGTCGACCTTCGCCGCTCCGGTCGTGGACCGGACCCGGTCGACGAACCGGCCGAGCTGCGCGGCGCTATCGCGCATGGACGCGAGCCCGCCGACGCCGGGGCCGAGGATGCCGGTGCCGTACGTCAGCGAGAAGACGCAGTAGCCCTCGGCGGCGATCTTCGGCGCGTGGAAGAACCAGTTGACGGTGTCGTTCGCGCCGAGACCGTGCACGAGCACGACGGGCTCCGGGTGCGCGGCCGAGGGACGGCAGCCCCAGTCGTTCCAGCCGCTGCTCGGGGCCGCTTCCGCGACCGACGGCGCGACCGCGCCGAAGGTGAGCGCCGCGGCGAGCACGGCCAGGATTCGCTTGACACCGCCGTTGGTGACCCGCATTCCATTGCCTCCAGTTACCTGTCAGTACGTGACCTGGATCATGATCGGTCACAGACCGCTGGAGGCGACCTGGGAAAACGCTCAGAGTTGTCCGGCGTGCGTTGTGACGGGTGACAACGACGGCCTGCGGGTCGCGGTGCCGATCCCGGCCAGCGCGACCAGCCCGCAGAGCCAGGCGAACCAGTCGCCGAAGCGGGCGTAGGGAGTCTTCCCCGGCCCCAGCGGGACGTCGGCGACGACCACCGAGAACGGGCGGTCACCGGTGTGGGCGTCGGCCAGCACGTGTCCCTGGGCGTCGGCCAGCATCGGCGTGCCGCGCGCGGCGCTCCACGCCACCGAGAAGCCGTTCTCGACGCCGCGGATCAGCGCGGTGCGGCTGTGGGTCCAGCCGTCGACGTCTTCGTCGGAGGCCGGGATGAGGACCAGGCCCGTGCCGGCTTGGCCGTATTCGCTGCTGGGGTCGGCGAAGTTGACGTCCATGCACACCATCAGCCCGATCCCGGCGAGGTGCGCGAGCTGGGTGCCGGAGGTGAGGTTCGGCGAACTCCCGTTGTGCCACTTGCGGTACTCCACCGGCGGGCCGGACGGCGGAATCGCCAGCGCGGCGTTGAACCGGCCGTCCGGAGTCGTGTCGATGACGCCGGTGACGACGTCGAGGTTCTTCGCACGGGCAACCTGCGTGAAGGCCTCGACGAGCCGCGCACGGCTGACCTGGTCCACCGCGAAGGTGGCTTCGGGGAGCACGACCGCCTGGACGCCGTCCGGCAGCCGGCCGATCTCGTCCACATAGGACTGCACGCGGGTGCGGCCCTCGAACGTGGCGACGTCGATCGCCCAGCGGCTCTGTCCCTGGGCGAGCAGGGCGATCCGCGTCGTCGGCCCGGTGAGCGGCGGCGTGGTCCAGAAGGCGAGCCCGGCCAGCGCCGCGGCGGTGACGACCAGGCCGGCGAGCCGGGCCCGGCCGCGGACGCCCGGCGCGAGCGCGGCGGCCACGGCGGCCGGGACGAACAGCACCAGGAACTCCACGCCCCAGCCGCCGGTCACCGTGGCGAGCCGCAGCACGGCCGGCCGGTCGGCCTGGGTCGTCATCAGGGTGTCCATCACGCCGGTCGGGTTGAGCAGTGAAACGACGTACAGTGCGACGGTCCACAACGCGGGTGCGGCGAGCGCCGCCAGGAGGCCGTGCCCGCGCCGGACCAGCACCCGGAACAGCCCGGCGGACAGGGCGAACAGCAGCGCGCTGCCGCCGAGGATCCCGATCGCCGCGGGGCGGGGGATCGAAAGCGAATGCCAGTAGTAACTCCAGCTGCCGGTGCTCCCCGCGAGGTAGGCGGCGAACGCGCAGGCCATCGCCGCCGCGCCGGGGACGCGCGGCGCGAGCAGCAAGATCGGCAGCGGGGCCACCCAGGCCAGTTCGGGGAGCGGGTCCAAGCCCGTGCCGAAGAAGAACAACACCGCCGACGCCACCGTCGCGACGACCGCCCACCCCAGCTTGTTCATCGTGGCCCCTTTCGCCCGGTTTTGATCGTTCCAGGGGAGGCGGGCGGCCACACTGGGCTGAACCACCCGATTCAGGTGGGGTTTACCCCACCCCGGTTCACGCAGAGTTCAGTAAGCCGTCACTCGACAGGGATCGGAGTGGTCCCCGTCGATCAGTAGCGTTGCTAACGAACAGCAACGAAAGTGGGCCGCCCATGGACTTCTCGCTGATCGTGCTGGTGGTGATCGTCGCCGCGCTGGCCTTCGACTTCACCAACGGCTTCCACGACACCGCCAACGCGATGGCCACCTCCATCGCCACCGGGGCGCTCAAACCGAGAGTCGCCGTCGCCGTTTCGGCCGTGCTGAACCTCGTCGGCGCGTTCCTCTCGGTCGAGGTCGCCAAGACGATCTCCGGCGGGATCGTCGACGACACGAAGGTGACGCCGGTGATCATCTTCGCCGGGCTCGTCGGCGCCATCGTGTGGAACCTGGTGACCTGGCTGATCGGGCTGCCGTCGAGTTCGTCGCACGCGCTGTTCGGCGGCCTGATCGGCGCGACCTGGATCGCTTCGGGCTCCGACGCCGTCCACTTCGGGAAGGTCGTCGAGAAGGTGCTGATCCCGGCGCTCGCTTCGCCGATCGTCGCCGGGCTCGTCGCGACGCTGGGCACCTTCCTCGTCTACCGGATCACCGCCCGGGCGAAGCAGGACACGGTGGGCCGCACCTTCAAGGCCGGCCAGATCGCCTCCGCCTCGCTGGTGTCGCTCGCGCACGGCACGAACGACGCGCAGAAGACCATGGGCGTCATCACGCTCACGCTGATCGCGTCCGGCTCGCTCGCGCCGAACTCGGGGCCGCCGCTCTGGGTGATCCTGACCGCCGGCACCGCGATCGCGCTCGGCACCTACCTCGGCGGCTGGCGGATCATCCAGACGATGGGCAAGAAGCTCACCGAAATCCAGACACCGCAGGGGTTCGCGGCGGAAACCAGCGCCGCGGCGGTCATCCTGACGTCGGCGCACCTCGGGTTCGCGCTGTCCACCACGCACGTCTGCTCGGGCGGCATCATCGGCTCCGGGCTCGGCCGCAAGCTCGCCGAGGTCCGCTGGGGCGTCGCGGGCCGGATGGTCCTGGCCTGGGCGCTGACACTGCCCGCCGCCGCGATCGTCGGCGCGGTCGCCGCCGAGGTCTCGACGCTCGGAACCTGGGGCACCGTGCTGGTCGGCCTGGCCGGGGTCGTCGTCGCCCTGGGCATCTACCTCGCGTCGAAGCGGAACCCCGTCAACGCCAACTCCATCCACGAGCCCGAGCCCGGCGTCGCGCAGCCGGCCAACGCCTGAGGAGCGCCGTGCACATCAACTGGGGTTCCCTCGGTCTCGTCTTCGTCGTCGCGCTGGCTTCGGTCGTCGTGCTGACGAGCCTCTTCTCCTTCGGCGTGGTCGGGCTCTCGCAGCGCGAATCGGCCCGTGCGGAGGGTGGCTCGGGCAGCGGGCCACTGGCCGGCGCGGTCGTCTGCTTCGCCGCCTGCCTGGCGATCGTCGGCTACGGGATCTACTTGATCGTCGCCTGAACGCGGTCCCGGAACCCGCCGGGCAGACCGCCGAGCATCGGCACCAGGGTGGCCCGGCGGGCTTCGGTCAGGTGGGTCAGCAGGTCCAGGACCGGCGTCCAGAGGTCTTCGTCGGCGCTCGCCGCCGTGACCAGCCGGCCGAGCCGGTGCGCCGGGAGCAGGCCGACGACGTGGTCGATGCGGCGCTTGTCGTCGAGCACGAACGCGATCCGCAGCAGCGCCGGGTCGTCGATCTGCTCCAGGGCCCGCCGCACGGTGGGGTCCGGCAGGTGCCCGACGAACCGGCCGAGGGTGATCCAGTCCTCCTTGCGCGCCAGTTCGCCGGCGACGGCGAGGACGGTGTCCAAGGGGATCCGGCTGATGATCGCGCTCGCGCGCCGCGGGTCGAGCTCCGCGGCCACGTCGGCGAGGAACCGGGTGCTGAGCCGCTTGGCGACGTCGACCCCGCGCGCGACGTCGACCAGCCCGGCGATCCGGGCGCACAGCAGCGGGCCGAACACCTTCTCGGCGATCTTGGCGAGCACCCCGACGGGCACGACCCGCGCGGCCAGGGCCATCCGCTGCAGCGCGGCGGCGTTGGCGTCGAACAGCGTGTCGGTGACCTGCTCGCGGAAGGCCTGCAGGTCGTCGGCGTCGACGCGGGCGAGGTACGCCAGGCGCGCCGGCTCGACGTCGAGGACGCGGGCCAGCTTGAGGATTTCGGCCTCGGCCCCGTAGTTCGCTGATGGCACCGCGTGCTCCGTCACAGGCCGACCACCTTCCGGACCGCGCCGCGCAGCAGCGAGGGAACGTACCGGAGGCCTTCTTCGCCCGCCTCGGCGAGCGCTTTCGCCTGACGTCTGCGCGCGTCGCGCAGCGCGTCGGCGAGGTCCTGCCGTTCGTGCTCTTCGAGGGCCTCGATGCCTTCGGGGAGGTAGCCGCCCAACTGGTCGGCGAGTGTGCGCTCGGCCATGGTGGATCATCATGCAACACCGCGGCCCGCGCCGTGCGGATATGCGCATCGAGACGTCCGCCGTCCGTGTCGGTGACCTCGCTGCCCAGTGCTCCGTATTGTGAGCGCTGCTCTCGGGCAACGGCCGGCGGTGCTCATTTTCGAGAGCACTGCTCACAACCAGCCCTGCGTGCCGCTCCGGAACGAGAGCACTGCTCTCCTGTCATCCCCGAGCGATGTTCAGCTTAGAGAGCACCGCTCTCGGGGATGCGAAGACTGGGCCACGACGGGGCGTGGCCAAGCTGAAGGGTTGACTTTCGGCAGTGGTCGGCCGCTGTCACGCCTTGTAGTTTCGAACCCGTGCGGGCGGTGACGAAGCGTAGGTGGCGAGCGGTGCTCGACGTCGCCATCGGGCTGTTCCTCGCGTTCACCGTGGTCGTCGGCACGCTGGACACCCCGTTCTACTGGGAGCTGGCCGGCGGCCTCGTGGTCGTCGCCGGCTCGGTCGCGACGGCCCGGCGGTACCCGGCCGTCTCGCTCGGCATCGCGCTGGCCGGGGCGCTGGCCGTGCCGTTCCCCTACGGCAGCCGCATGCCCGCGTGGGTGATCTTCGTGCTGGTCGCGATCGGCTACCAGGCCGGGCTGCGGATGCCGCGCGCCCGCCCGGGCATCCTGACCGGGGCGGCCGTCACGGTGCTGGGGCTCCCCGTCGCGCTCGTCTTCGGTCCGGACGGCCTCGGCGACTGGGCGGAAATGGTCGCGATCATCGTCTTCGCCGGGCTGTCGCCGTGGCTGCTCGGCCGGTACGTCCGGGTCCGCGGCGAGCTCGCCCGCACCGGCTGGCGGCGGGCCGAGGAGATGGAGAGCAGGCAGCAGCTCGTCGCCGAGCAGGCCCGGCTGCGGGAGCGGGCGCGGATCGCCAGCGACATGCACGACTCGCTGGGGCACGAGCTGAGCCTGATCGCCGTCCGCGCCGCCGCGCTGGAGGTCGCGGGCGGGCTCGGCGACGCCCAGCGCGACGCCGCCGCGCAGCTGCGGATCAGCGCCGCGACGGCGACCGAGCGGCTGCGCGAGATCATCGGCGTGCTGCGCGAGGACGCCGCGCCGGTCGAGCCGGTGCAGGGCGACCTCGGTGAGCTGATCGCCCGGGCGCGGGCGTCCGGGCTGCTCATCGAGTCCACAGTGGACGCCGCGGAAGTGCCGCCGATGGTGGCCCGCGCCGCCTACCGGGTCGTGCAGGAAGCGCTGACGAACGTGGCGAAGCACGCGCCGGGCGCCGCCGTGACGGTCCGAGTGACCGGCACCGGCGCGCGGACCGACGTCAGCGTGGTCAACGCGCCGCCGCCCGCCGGGCCGCTGCCCGGGGCCGCGTCCGGGCACGTCGGGCTGATCGGCCTGCGCGAGCGCGTCCGGCTCGTCGGCGGCACGCTGCGGGCCGGGCCCGACGCCGGCGGGTTCGCCGTCACCGCGACGCTGCCGCACGGGGCCGCGCCGGTCGAGCGGCAGGAGGCCGCCTCGGCTGACGACGAGTCCGGGCAGTCGACGTCGGCCCGCGCTCTCGAACTGGCCCGGCGTGACGTGCGGCGCAGCCTGATCCAGGCCGTCGCCGTCCCGCTCGCGCTGTTCGCGATGGTCCTCGCGGTCGCCGGGATCGCGTTCCTGTACCAGTGGAACTCCTCGGAGCTGCCCACGCCGGTCTACGAGCGGCTGCGGATCGGGCAGCCGCGGGCCGAGGTGGTGCCGCAGCTGCCGGAGAACCAGCGCGTCGCCCGGCCGGTGCGAGGCGAGCCGCCGCGGCCGGCGGTGCCCGGGATCGCGTGCGAGTACTACGGCACCGGGCGGTCCTGGCTCGACAACGACTACGCCGCCTACCGGCTGTGTTTCGCCGATGGGAGACTGGTCGCCAAGGACAGGTTCGCCGAGGGGGCAACGTGATCAGGGTCGTGCTGGCCGACGACGAAGCGATGATGCGGGCGGGGGTGGCGGCGATCCTCGCCGCGGACCCGGGTATCGAGGTCGTCGCCGAAGCCGCCGACGGCCGTTCGGCGGTCTCCCAGGTCCTCGCCACGCACCCCGACGTCGTGCTCCTGGACATCCGGATGCCAGGGCTGGACGGCCTCGGCGCGGCCGCCGAGATCCGGCGGCTGCTGCCCGCGACCGGCGTGATCATGCTGACCACGTTCGGCGAGGACGACTACATCGAGCGCGCCCTCTCCCTCGGCGCGGGCGGGTTCCTGCTCAAGTCGGGCGACCCGCGCGAGCTCCTCGCCGGCATCCATGCCGTCGCCGGCGGGGCCGCGTTCCTCTCGCCGAAGGTGGCGCAGCGGGTGATCGCCCGGCTCTCCGGCGGGCAGCTGGCGCGCGCCGCCGCGGCCCGCGAACGGATCGCCGCGCTGACCCCGCGCGAGCGGGAAGTGCTGACACTGCTGGGTTCCGGACTGTCCAATGCGGACATCGCGGCGAAGATGTTCGTCGTCGAGGGCACGGTGAAGGCGCACGTGAGCACCATCCTGACCCGGCTCGGCGCGAAGAACCGGGTCCAGGCGGCGATCACGGCGTACGAGGCGGGACTGGTCGGGGGAGACGCGGCGGCGTCCACCCCGTGATCCCCGTGCCGACGCGGGCCGTCGCTTTGGCCGGCAGGCACTTCAGCAAGGCCGTGCGCAGTCCCACCGCGACGGGGTTGGTCAGCTGCGGGCCGAGTTTCCCCATCCGGACGGACTCGCGCACGACGTGCTGACTGCGCGGCCGTCGTTGCCGGTCGTAGTGCTCGAGGGCCGCGTCGACCGTGTCCTTTGTGGACACCGTGTGGGCGAGCACGACGGCGTCCTCGATGGCCTGGCAGCCGCCCTGGCCGAGGAACGGCGGCATCGCGTGGGCGGCGTCGCCGAGCAGCGCGATCCGGCCCCGGGTGTAGGTGGGGAGCGGGGTGCCGAGGTAGTAGAGGTCGTGGTGCAGCACGGCTTCGGGCGGGGTGGCGGCCAGGAGGGCCGGGATCGGGTCGTGCCAGTTCCCGAAGGCCTGTTCGAGGTCGGCTCGGCCGGTGTCCGGCGCGGCGAGGGTCGAGATCCACCAGTAGACGTCGCCGCCGGTCAGCGGGAGGACGCCGACTTCGGTGCCGCGGTCGAAGCTCGTGCTCAGCCCGGTCCCGGGGCGGTGCGTGACGCCGCGGAACGCCGTGCTGCCGGTGTAAACGGGTTCCGGGTGGTCCGGGAAGAGCGCGTGGCGGACCCGGCTGTGGATGCCGTCGGCCGCGACGACGAGGTCGGCGCGCAGTTCTTTGCCGCCTACGCGGACCAGGCCGTCTTCGCGGACTTCGGTGACTTCTTCGCCGGTGCACAGGCTTTCGGCGGGAACCGCGTCCCGGAGGGCGGCGATGAGGTCCCGCCGGTGAATCGCGCCGAGCGGCCGCCCGTGCCGCCGCGCGAACTCGGTGGCGTCGAAGCGGGAGATCCGCCGGCCGCGGCGGTCGCGGAACCCGCCTTCTCGCTGCGGGGCCAGCCGCCCGCCGAGGTCGACGCCGAGTTCGTCGAGGCTGCGCAGGGCGTTCGGCCAGAGCGAGATCCCGGCGCCGACGTCGCCGAACTCGGGCGCTTTCTCCAGGACGGTGACGTTCCAGCCGACCCGGTGCAGCCCCGCGGCTGCCGCCAGACCGCCGATGCCCCCGCCGACCACTACTGCGTGCATGTCGCCTCCTCTACAGGTGTAGAGGACTCTACACCTGTAGAGTGCTTTGTCGTGGATCGGTTGGATGTGATCGCGGACGCAGCGATCGAAGTGATCGCGGCGGAAGGCATGCGAGGCTTGACCCACCGGGCGGTGGACCGCGCGGCGGGCCTGCCGGTGGGTTCGACGTCGTACTACGCGCGCACGCGGGCGGCGCTGCTGGAGCTGACGATCGCGCGGATCGTGGTCTTGGACCAGGCTCCGACTGGGTCGTCGGGGTCTTTGCCGGAGTTCATCGCGGGCTACGCGTTCGAGGCGATCACTTCGGGCCGGACGCGGATGCTGGCGCGCTACGAGTTCGCGTTGGAAGCGACTCGGCGGCCGGAGCTACGAGCGGCGTACGACGAGGGAGGTTTGCAGATCCGCCGCCAAGCAGCGGCGGCGCTGGAGGCGGCCGGTTCGGCGGACCCTTCGCGGCACGCGAGGGTGGTGGTGGACTGGATGGAGGGGACGATCTTCGGCGCGCTGGCGGGGACGGGATCGCTTGCGCCGCCTGACTTGGACGAGCTGGTCGAGAGCGCTCGGGAGATCTTGGCGGGAATCGGCGTGGGCTGAAAGTCGATCACTACTTATTCGCGCCCTTCTCGTTGTCGATTCTGCGCGGCGCTACTCTCGCGACCATTCGTCCGACTGACTGCACCGTTCATCGCGGGCGTGGTAGCGCTACCAACAGGCGCTTCCTATGCTGAGGTCGACCCGGTGGGGGGATATGGAACATTCACGACATGTTGTTCATCGCACGATCCTGGCGGTGGACATCGAGAGCTATGGGGATTTCCGGCGGACGACGCCGCATAGATTGGCGGTTCGCAGGGGGATTGACCACGCGCTGCGTCGAGCCTTCGACGAGGCGGGCGTGCCGTGGTTCGACTGCCGTCACGAGAACACCGGTGACGGCACGTTCGTCCTGGTGCCGGCGCAGGTCCCGAAAGGTGTCTTCGTGGAGGTCCTCTCCACGGTTCTCGCCCGGGAGTTGCGACGGCACAACGAAACACATCAGCCGGAAGAACAGATCCGGCTGCGGATGGCTTTGCACGCGGGAGAAGTCGCCTACGACGACCAGGGTGCGACCGGCCCGGCGATCAACCGGACATTTCGTCTCCTCGAAGCGCCACAGCTCAAGGCCGCACTGGCCGAATCGCCCGGTGTCCTCGCGCTGATCACGTCAGCCTGGTTCTTCGATGAGGTCGTCCGCAGCAGCACTGTCGTGGATGCGCTGACGTTCCGGCCGGTGCGAGTGGCTGTCAAGGAGACGGTTACAACCGGCTGGATCAGCCTGCCCGACCAGCCCTGTTTGCCCCACCCCGGGGCGGCCGCTCCCATTCCTCCGCGGCGGCCGGCTGCGGTCGATACCTACGGCTCGGTGACCGCACAGTGCACGCTGCCGCGAGATCTCCCGGTCTTCACCGGGCGTGCAAAGGAACTCGCCGTCCTCGCCGCGACAGTCTCCACCGCGGCGGAGAAGAACGCGCTCGGCGTGGCGATCCACGTCATCGATGGCATGCCGGGAACGGGGAAGACGAGCTTCGCGGTGCACGCTGCCTATCAGCTGGCGGCCCACTTCCCGGACGGGCAGATCTTCCTGGAACTCCACGGCCACAGTCCGTCGCAAGCCCCGGTCGCCCCCGCCGACGCGCTTGCCTCACTCCTGCTTCTCCGAGGTGTCCCGACATTGGCCATCCCGGCCGACCTCGATGATCGCGCACTGCTGTGGCGCGAGAAGCTGGCCGGGAAGAAAGTCCTGCTTCTGCTCGACGACGCTGTCGGCGAAGACCAGACCCGGCCACTCCTGCCTGGTGGAGCCGGCAGCCTGGTGCTGATCACCAGCCGGCACCGGCTCGAATCGATCGCCGACGCCGGCCGCGTCTCACTGCAAACGCTTCCGGCCGCGGAAGCCGCCGCGATGTTCGATCGCTACACCTTCCCGGAGCAGCACGAACCAGGCGCAGTGGCCGAGCTGATGGCGTTGTGCGGAAATCTGCCGCTCGCTATTTCCCTCACCGCCGGCCGGCTGCGCAGCCATCCGGGTTGGACGCTCCGACAGCTGGCCGACGACCTCAGCTGCTCCCGGAACCGCCTGAAGACGCTACGCGCCGACAACCGGAGCGTGGCTGCTGCATTCGAACTCTCGTACCGCGACTTGAAGCCTGACCAGCAGCGACTGTTCCGGCGTCTGAGCCTGCACCCCGGCAGCCACATCGACGCCGCGGCGGCCGCGGCCCTGGACGGGAACGAAGTCGACGCCACCCGGGAACAACTCGAGGTGTTGTACCTCAACCACCTGCTCGACGAACCATCACCCGGTCGCTACCGCCTGCACGATCTGACACAGAGCTACGGCCGGTCGCTCACCGACCCGGACGTCGACGATGGCGCCTTCGAGCGCCTTCTCGATTACTACCTCGATACTGTCCGCGCGGCTAACCACTTCGCGGTCAGCCCTATACCGCGCCTGGAACTCGGGCCGCAGCTACCGGTTCCGTGCCGCAGATTCGACACTGAAGGCGAGGCGATCGCCTGGCTGACCGCGGAGCGGGCCACCATCGGTGCCTGCATCGGCTCCGCCGCCGACAACCGGGTTCGGCGGGCAGCCGAGTTGGCTGCCGCGTTGCACCCGTTCCTCGAGCAGCACGGGCACTGGCACGACGCCCACCGCATCCATCTGGCCGTGCTCACGGCGGCGCAAACGGCAGGTGACCTCGCCGCCGAGGCGGTGACCCGTGCGGACCTGGGGAGAGTGCAGCGCCTTCTGGGCAACTACCACGAGGCTGCAGCCATCTTGGCGTGCGCTCGAGACCTGTACGTCGAACTCGGCAATCAGCTCGGTGAAGCCGACGTGCTCTATGAAGCAGGGCGCGTCCAGCTGGACCTCTCTAACTTCCCCGATGCTACTGCGTACGTGCGTCGTGCCCACCAGCTGTATGAAGAGCTCGACAACACACTCGGCGTCGCCGCCACGTTCGCCCAGCTCGCCCGTGTTCAGTATCGGTCGTGCGATCTTGAAGTGGCCAAAAAGAATGCTGGGCGGGGCCTTGATCTCTATCGTCTGCTAGGCAACGAGCCCGGTGAAATGAGCTCCCTGATCACCGTCGGGGGTGCGCAGTGCATGTCCGGCGCCTACGCGTGCGCTGTCGACGCATTCACGCACGCGCTGTCGCTGTCGAGAAAACTTGGCGATCGATTCGCCGAGGCAAAGGCTTTGAACAATCTCGGCCGGACGCACTTCGATTGCGGCAACTACGGAACGGCCGACAGCTACTACAGCCGTGCTCAGATCGTCTACAGCCAACTGGATTACCGGGCTCGTGTGGCGGTCACCCTGACCAATCTCGGGCGGCTGCACCACGCTTCCGGCAACCACCGGCTGGCGTTCACATACCTGACTCGGGCAGCGGACCTGTTCGGCGACGACCGCGGCTGGCAGGCGGAGAACCTGAACAACCTCGGCGGTCTTGCCTTGGAATGGCCCGAAGCCGGTGACCCCGCAGAGCTCTACAGCCGAGCGCTGGACTTGGCACGCGCCGTCGGCGTCCGGCTACAGGTGGGTCGGGCACTCGAAGGACTCGGGCGAAGCGCGTTGAAAGCCGCTGACAAGGCTGGGGGAGTCGACTACCTCCGCCGGGCATTGGCGCTGTACCAGGAGTTGGCCGTTCCCGAGTTGACCGCCGTCGAAGCGACCCTGGACGAGTTGGCCGATACCTAGCCTGCGGCCAACTCGTCCCGACCGGTCAGGCGTCCCGACGGCGCAACACCGCCCCGCCCGCCAGCAGCGCCGTCGCGGCCCAAGCCGCGCAGATCGCCAATCCGACCCAAGGCGCGTACGGTGCGGCCGTCATCGTGATCGGGTTCGGCTGCCCCGCCTCGACCATTGCGTTCACCCCCGCGATGCCCGGGAAGTACGGCACCGCCTCCGGCAGGCCCAGTGATGCCACGATCAGCGGCAGCGGGACCAGCAGCACGATCACCGACACCAGCGTCCCGGCCGCGCTGCGCAACGCCCAGCCGATGCCCGTGCACAACAGACCCAGCAGCGCGAAGTAGCCGCCCATGCCCGATGCCGTCGTGAAGCCCGCTTCGAACGATGTCGGCAGGCCGTGGCCGGCCATCACCGCTGTGGCCAGGGCCATTCCCGCGCACGCCAGCAGCACTCCGTACGCGAACAGCACGGGCGCCAGCACCGCCGCCTTCGCCAGGACCACCCGGGAGCGGACCGGTGTCCACAGCAGCGTCGAGCGGATGCCGCCGCCCGTGTACTCGCTCGTCACGAACAGCGTTGCCAGGGCGATCACCGCGAACTGGGTCAAGTAAAACCCGCCGCCGAGGGTGATCGTGTGGGCGGCCTGGGGTTCGTCGCCGATGCGCTGGGCGATGGCCGACAGCGTGCCGTAGCACAACATCAGGACCGTGCCCGTCACCAAGCACCACCACGTTGCCCGGACCGACCAGAACTTCGTCCACTCCGCGGCCACCGCCCCCGGGAGCCCGCCGCCGCGTACTTCGGCCGATGCGGTCATGCCGACACCCCGTATTCCACCGAAGAAGCCGTCAGTTCCATGTACGCCTGTTCGAGCGACGCCGTCTGCTCGGCGAGGCCGTGCACGCGGATCCCCAGCTCGTGCACGAGGTCGCCGACGCGGGTGACGTCGATGCCGTCCACCAGCAGCTCGCCCGGCTCGCCCGGGTGCGTCAGCCCGCCCTCGGCACGCAACCGCGCGTCCAGCTCGGCGCGGTCGCCGTCGGCCGGGACGCGGACCGAGACCGTCGTGCGGGAATGGCCCGCGATGAACTCCGCCACCGGCGCGTCGGCCAGCAGCTTGCCCTTGCCGATCACCACCAGGTGGTCGGCGGTCAGCTGCATCTCGCTCATCAGGTGACTCGAGACGAACACCGTCCGCCCCTCGGCCGCCAGCGAGCGCATCAGCTGCCGCACCCAGCGGACGCCGTCCGGGTCGAGGCCGTTGACCGGCTCGTCGAACAGCAGCACCGCCGGGTCGCCGAGCAGCGCGCCCGCGATGCCGAGCCGCTGTCCCATGCCGAGCGAGAACTGCCCGGCCCGTTTGCCGGCGACGTCGGACAACCCGACCGTCGCCAGGACTTCCTCGACGCGGCTCGCCGCGATGCCGTTGCTGCGGGCCATGGCCAGCAGGTGCTTCGCGGCGCTGCGGCCGGGGTGCAGGGCTTTGGCGTCGAGCAGCGCGCCGACCTCGCGCAGCGGGTGGCGCAGCTCGGCGTAGCGCCGCCCGCCGACCAGGGCTTCGCCCGCCTGCGGGTGGTCGAGCCCGACGGTCATCCGCATGGTCGTCGACTTCCCGGCGCCGTTGGGGCCGAGAAACCCGGTCACCTGGCCCGCGGCGACGTCGCAAGTGAGCGCGTCGACGACGGTCTTCTCCCCGTAGCGCTTCGTGAGTCCTCTGAGTGTGATCATGCGTCGAAGTCTGCGGTCCGCGGGGGTGCGCGGGCATCGGACGACGGTCGCGGGCCGCCCCCGACTTTCGTCAGGAGCGGCGGCGGGTGTGCCGGGTCGGGACGGCGGTGGCGGGGTCCTCCGGCCAGGGGTGCTTCGGGTAGCGGCCACGCAGGTCGGCGCGCACGGCCGGGTAGCCGGACGTCCAGAAGGACGCGAGGTCGGCGGTGATCGCGGCGGGCCGGCCGGCGGGGGAAAGCAGATGCAGCACCACCGGGACGCCGGCGAGCACCGGGGTTTCGGTCCAGCCGAAGGTCTCCTGGAGCTTCACGGCGAGCACGGGCCGGTCACCGCGGTAGTCGACGCGGATGTGCGACCCCGACGGCACTTCGAGGCGGTCCGGGGCGAGGTCGTCGAGTTTCGCCGCATCCGGCCAGGGGAGGAGGGCCTTCAGGGCGGTGCCCGCGTTGATGTTCGCCAGGTCCGCCTTCCGGCGGGCGGTGCCGAGGTCGAGCCAGCTGTCCACATCGGACAGCAGGGCGGCGTCGTCGACCGGGGGCCACGGCGGGCCGAGGACGCGGTGCAGGAAGGCCATCCGGTCACGCAGGCGGAGCGCGTCCTGGCTCCACTTCAGGAGGCCGAGGCCCTCGGACTTCAGACCGGCGATCAGGGCGGCGCGGACGTCGGCGTTCCTCAGCGGCTTCTCGGAGAGGACGATGGCGCCGAGCTTGCGGACCCGCCGGGCGACGACGTCACCGTCCCAGGTGACTTCGTCCACTTCGGACACCGCGCCGGCGCGGACGGCGAGGGTTTCGTCGGCGGGCGCGGCGAGGCGGATGGTGCCGTGGACGCGGCCGGGATCGCGGGTGGCTTCGGCGATCGCCAGCCACTCGGCGTCGAGGCCGCTGCCGGGCGGGAGCTCGGCGGCGGTGCCACCGGCCATGAGGTAGACGGGCGCGCCGCCGGGCCGCCGCTTGGCGAGCCGCTCGGGATGGGCGAGGGCGACGACCAGCGCGGGATCGGCCGGGGCCGGACGCTCGGCCCGCCGTCCCGGGACCAGGCCCTCCAGCCGCCGCGCTTCCCGCTTCCAGCGCCGCGCACCTTCGTCGCTCGCCGAGCGGAGGCGGCGCAGCTCCGCGGTCACGTCCGTCAGCGTCGCGCCCGCGTCCAGCAGCGCCACCACCTCCGCCGCGTTGCGGGCGCCCACTTCGGAAGATCCGTCCAGGAGCGCGCGGGCCAGCCGCGGGTGCAGGCCGAGCTCGGCCATCCGCCGTCCGCGCTGGGTCACCGTCCCGTCCGCGGCCGTCGCGCCCAGCGTCACCAGCAGCGCCCGGCCCGCCGCCAGCGCGCCTTCGCCCGGCGGGTCCCACCAGGCCAGCCCGCTGCCGTCGGGTGTCGACCAGCACGCCAGCTCCAGCGCCAGCCGGGCCAGCTCGGCCGTGCGGATCTCCGGCTCGGGGTACGGCGGCAGCGTCGCCTGCTCGTGCTCGGCCCAGCAGCGGTACGCCCGCCCGGGCCCCTCGCGGCCCGCGCGGCCGGACCGCTGCGCGGCCACCGCCGCCGACACCCGGACCGTCGCCAGCCCCGGCAGCCCGCGCCGGTGGTCGACGCGCGGCACGCGCGCCAGTCCCGAGTCCACCACCGAGCGCACGCCCGGGACCGTCAGGCTCGATTCCGCCACCGCCGTCGCCAGCACCACCCGCCGCCGATCACGCGGCCGCAGCGCGTCGTCCTGGTGCGCCGACGACAACCGGCCGTGCAGCGGAAGAACGTCCACAGCGTCCAATTCGGACAACCGCAGCAGGCCGGCCGTCCGGGCGATTTCCCCAGCCCCGGGAAGGAAGGCGAGCACATCGCCGTCCCCGTCGGACAACGCCGTTCTTACCGCCCGGGCGACACAGGCCTCGGCGCGCTCACCGCGAGCGGGCGGGACGTAAGAGAACTCCACCGGGTACGTCCGTGCCGTGGCCGTCACCACCGGGGCGTCGCCGAGCAGGGCCGCGAGCCGCCCGGACGCGACCGTGGCCGACGTCGCCAGCAGCCGCAGGTCCTCGCGCAGCCCGGCGCGGACGTCCAGGAGCAGCGCGAGCAGCAGGTCGGCGTCCAGGTGCCGCTCGTGGCACTCGTCGAGCAGCACCGTCGAGACGCCGGGCAGCTCCGGATCGCCCTGCACGCGCCGCACCAGCAGCCCCGACGTCACGACCTCGATGCGGGTCCGCGCCGACACCTTCCGGTCGCCGCGCACGGCGTAGCCGACCGTCTCGCCGACCGGCTCACCCAGCAGCGCAGCCATCCGCGCCGCCGCCGCGCGCGCCGCCAGCCGCCGCGGCTCGGCGACCACGACCCGGCCCTCGGCCGCCTCCGCCAGGGCGAGCGGGACCAGCGTCGTCTTCCCCGTGCCGGGTGGCGCCACGAGCACCGCGGCGCCGTGTTCGCCGAGCGCGGCGACGACGTCCGGCAGCACGGACCGGACCGGCAGGTCGGGGAGCTTCACTTCGCCGTGACCTCGGGGGGCGGGGGCAGCTGGTAACCGGACGGGCCGATGTTCGCGTTGAGCGAGCGCAGCCATTCGCCGGAGGAGATCATCTTCCGGATCGCGTCGTCGACCGCGGCCACCCCGTGGGTGTCGTCCTTGCGCAGGCCGACGCCGTAGCTCTCCTTCGAGAACGGCTTCCCGACGATCTTGAGCAGCTCCGGGTCGCGCGCGACGTAGCCGGCCAGGATCACCGCGTCGGTGGTCACCGCGTCGATCTGCCCGGCGAGCAGCGCGGTCACGCAGTCGGAGTACCGCGGGTACTCGACCAGCTGCACGGCCTGGGCGTACTTGTCCTTCACCTGCTGCGCCGGCGTCGACCCGGTGACCGAGCACAGCCGGCGGCCGTTGAGCGCCTCCGGCCCGGCGATGTCGGCCGACGTCCGCCGTACCAGCAGGTCCTGGCCGGTGGTGAAGTACGGGCCGGCGAACGAGACGACCTGCTTGCGCTTGTCGGTGATCGAGTAGCTCGCCACGACCAGGTCGACGGCGCCGGAAGTGAGGTCCGTCTCCCGCGTCGCCGACGTCGTCTCACGCCACGTGATGTCCTTCGCGGACACACCGAGCTCACTCGCGACGAAAGTCGCGACATCGACGTCGAACCCGACGAACCGGCCGTCGATGGTGTGCTCGGAAAGTCCCGGCGCGTCGAACCGGATGCCGATGGTCAGGTGATCCGTCGCACTCGCCCGGGTGACGAGCGAGTCCGTCGGCGAAACCTTCGCCGGGCCGCACGCCGACGCGGTGACCAGCAGCAACAACGAGCCGAGGAGCGTGCGCCACCGCATCCGGCCGCTCCCTCCAGCACTGTCCTGCCTCACGAAGTTCTCAGGTCCTCCCGTTAGCCTAAGTGCGTGGTGCGACCGTCCCAACCCGTGCTGAACACCGTCGGCACGCTCGCCCGGCTCGGGCTGGCGGCCGTCTGGCTCGTTTCCGGTGCGCTCAAGCTGGCGGATCCCGGTCAGACGCTGATCGCCGTGCAGGCGTACGAGGTGCTGCCGGTCGCACTCGAAGACGTGGTGGCCATCGCGCTGCCGCTCGTGGAACTCGTGCTCGGGCTGCTGCTGCTCGCGGGCCTGGCGACCCGGTGGGCCGCCGCGGCCGCGCTGGGGCTGCTCGTCGTGCTCATCGCCGGGATCGCCCAATCGTGGGCGCGCGGCCTGAGCATCGACTGCGGGTGCTTCGGCGGCGGCGGCCAGGTGGCGGCGGGGCAGACCGAGTACCCGCAGGAGATCCTCCGCGACACGGGCTTCGCGCTGCTCGCCGTCTGGCTGCTGGCGCGGCCGCGCACCTGGCTGTCGCTCGACGGCTGGCTGGCGCGAGGTCGCGGGAACTCGGGCGAACCCGGGCACGACTACTCGGGTATCGCGGAAGGGAACTGATACACAGTGGGTGGAGCTGAGCGGACCGCACGCAAGCGCCGTCAGGCGGCGCAGGCCGGTTCGAACGTGGTCGCGCAGGCCAGGGGAGCGTCCGGCGACCGGCGGAAGTGGATCATCGGGGTCAGTGCCGTGGTCGTCGTGGTCGCGCTCGTGATCGGCGGCGTGATCTGGACGATCGCGGACCGGAACCAGACCGAGGGCCAGGTGATCAACCCCGGCGCGTCGACGAGCGCGCTGGCGGGCGATGTCACCCAGAAGCGTGACGGCGTGGTCGCCATCGTGGGGAAGACCGGCGCCAAGGCCTCGATCGACGTCTACGCCGACTTCCTCTGCCCGATCTGCGGCGAGTTCGAGAAGCAGTACAAGGGCCAGATCGAGCAGGCGATCAACGACGGCAAGCTGCAGGTGCGCTACCACATGGTGCCGCTGCTCAACGAGCGGTCCAGCCCGCCGGGCTACTCGCTCGACTCGGCGAACGCGGCGCTGGCCGCCGCCAACGCCGGCAAGTTCCTCCAGTTCCACGACGCGCTGTTCGCCAACCAGCCCCAAGAGGGCAAGCGCGGCTACGACAAGGCGCAGCTGATCGAGCTCGGCAAGAACGTCGGCATCACCGACCCGGAGTTCGCCCAGACGGTCAACGCCGGCACCTACGACCAGCAGCTGAACACCGCGTTCCAGCAGATCGAGAACGACCCGAAACTGGCGCAGGACTTCGGCGGTGGGCAGACCGGCTTCGGCACGCCGACGGTCACCGCGAACGGCAAGATCGTGTCCTGGCAGGACCCGAACTGGCTCACGAAGGTCCTCGGCTGACTCCGGGCAATTCGCCCACCGGGGTACGGACCTTGGACTAGGCTGATTCCCGCATGACATCTTCGGGGGTCCGGGTGGCGGAGCCCCCGGCCCGGGCGAAGCCCGGATGTCACAGGGAACCGGGGGTGCCGTGCGCACGTCGCACCTCCGGTGACAGGGAGGGCCAGTGGACGGTTCGGGGTTTCACGTCGATGAGGGCGCGTACACGCGGTACGCGCGCGAAGTCGACCCGCTCGGGGAAGACGTCAAGGGAGCCGCGGAGCGGCACGTCGGCCCGCACGTGACGCTCGGCGGCCACGGCTTCTCGGAGATGGGCGGCGAGTCCGGCTTCTCCGGCGCCTACAGCGGCCGGATGCGCGCGCTGCAGGAGAAGATGCACCGCGTCGGCGGCGGCTGGGGGCAGGTCGGCGAAGCCGCCCGGCAGACCGATCGCAACTACGCGGCGGTCGAGGGCGAGCACGGCGACGTCGTCCGGCGGCTCGGTGGCGACCTGGGGCAGGGCTCCGCGTGACCGAGCACACCGACCAGCTCGTCCGGCACGGCCTGGACACGACGAACCAGTTCGCGCAGAAGCTGCGCCACGACCCGGCGGCCATCGGCGGCGCGCGGGACGCGCACGTCGCGCTGCAGACGTCGGTGGGCCGCACCCGCGACGTCGCGTCCGAGCAGCGCGTCTCGCTGGCTTCGGCCAGCTCCGGCTCGACGACCGACCGCGCCACGGCGACGTCGCAGAGCCTGGAGAAGGAGGTCCAGGACCTCCTCGACGAGAGCGCCGAGATCGAGAAGGCCGTCGCGGACGCGGCCGAGACCCTGCACGTCGGCGAGATCAAGAACGACCAGGTCCGCGACCAGATCATCAAGGAGATCGCGGCGTCGATGAAGGCGCTGGAAGCGGTGAAGACCATCCAGCCGCCGGAGAGCCGCGGCGCCGCTTCGCGCGACATCCTGATGAAGCTGCAGACGAAGATCAGCCAGCTCACCGGGCAGGCGGCGACGTTCAGCGAGCAGACGATCAACGACCTGACCGCCATCGGCACCCGCCTCGGTGGCGATGAGCAGACGACGTCGTCGTCTTCGGCGTCCGCTTCCTCGACCAAGGTCGGGTCGTCGTTCAACAGCAACAGCGGGTACTCCGGCGGTTCGAACGGCGGAGGCGGCGGCGGGGGAGGTGGCGGCGGTGGCGGCGGTGGCGCCGTCCACAAGCCGCGGCTGCCGGTGGCGATCCCGCCGCAGCCCGGCAGCGGCGTCGCGATCAACCTCCCCGGCGGCAAGCAGGTGATGGCGCCGAACGAAACCGCGGCGAAGGCCGTGCGCAACGCGCTTTCCCAGCTCGGCGTGCCGTACGTGTGGGGCGGCACCGCCCGCGGCGTCGGCCTCGACTGCAGCGGGCTGACCATGACCTCGTACCAGGACGCCGGCATGCAGCTGCCGCGGACGGCGGCGCAGCAGACGGTGGGGGCCGAGGTGCCCTCGATCGACCAGCTGCTGCCCGGCGACCTCGTGGTGTGGTCCGGGCACGTGGCGATGGTGATCGGCGACGGCCAGATGATCGAGGCGGGCGACCCGGTGCAGATCAGCAAGATCCGCACCACGAACGCGGGGCAGTCGTTCATCGGCTTCTACCGGCCTACGGGGTGAGCTGTGGCTGAATTCGACATCGACCTGGCGTCCGCGCGGATCGCCGAACAGGCGGAGCGGGCGGGCGCGGAGGCGTCCGCGCGCCTCGCGCGCTCGGGTCCGGTGGTGGGCAAGGCTTCGTCCGGCGGCATCGAGGTCCAGGTGGCGCCGGGCGGGTTGCTGACCGGCGTGTCGATCCACCGATCGGAGCTGCGGCACGGGTCCGCGGTGCTCGCCGACCGGATCTTCGAGCTGGCCCAGCGCGCGACCCGCCGCGCGGGCGACCGGATGTACCACGCGCTGTCGCCCGTCGTGGACCGCGAACAGCTGGAAACCCTGGGCTACGAGCCGATTCCGGACGACGACCCGGACGCCGAGACCTACTCCTACGGTGGGGGACCGCGGTGATCACGACCCGCCAGCTGATCGCCCAGGCCCGGGCCCGCGAAGAGGCCATGGCCCGCGTGGAGGAACTGCTCGCGTCGGCGTCGGGCACGGCCCACGACCTCGACGGCCAGGTCGAGGTGACGGTCGACGCCCGCGGAAAGCTCCTGCGGCTGTGGCTGGCCCCCTCGGCGGTGGACCTGGGCGAGCGGCTGGGGCCGTTGGTGGTGGAGATCGCCCAGGCGGCGATGCGCGAGGCGACCCAGGACGGCTACAACAAGGTGGCCTTGCTGCTCGGCGAGGACATGACGGCGATGATCGAGCAGATGACCGGCATGCCGGCGCCGGCCCGCGCCGAGGACGACGACCCGGGCATGACGGTCGAGGAGTTCCAGCGGCAGCGGGCCGAACGGCTGGGGACGGCACCTTCGTCGCCGGAGGCTGCTCCGGCCGCGAGTGTCGAGGACGAGGATGCTTATTGGGAGTCCTTTGATCCGGCTTCGCTGCGCTCGGATCGCTAGGCCAGCTGGGCGGTGGAGTTCGCGCCGTCCAGGGATTCGCGGATGATGTCCGCGTGGCCGGCGTGCTGGGCCGTCTCGTGGATCAGGTGCAGGACGATTCGGCGGGCCGACCAGAACTGGGGTTCCGGAGGCGACCACGGTGTCGTCGGCAGCTGCACCTCGACGTCCAGTGAGGGCAGCGAAGCCACGTACTCGTCCGTCGCGGCGGCGGCCTCCGCGTAAGCCGTCAGCCAGTGGGACAGCGTTTCGTTCATCGCGTACTGGTCCGTGTCCAGCATGCCGTCCGGCAGGGATCCGTCGGCCGTGCGCAGGATCTGGAGCCACAGGCGCTCGCCCGTGGCCAGGTGGCGGATCAAGCCGCCCAGGGTCAGGTCGCTGACCGTCGTGCGCTTGGCCGCGTCGGCGTCCGAGATGTCGCCGGCCGGGATCAGCAAGCGCTTGCGGACTTCGGCCAGCAGGTCCAGGAGGTCTTCGTGTTCGCGGGTCATGAGCACACCGTAGAACCGAAATAGGCCAGTTCCTGACCGGAAGCGCAATCCCGCTGAGCGGCAACCGAGTTCGCGCAGAGGTCTGGACCAACCGTCAACGGCTATGTATTAATTCAAGGCGTGAATTTTGGTCTCTCGACGAGGAGGACCCGGATGCGCCTCGGACGCAGGCTGGGCATCGGCGCGCTGGCTCTTGCGTTGCTGCTGACGTCGGAAACACCCGCACTGGCCGGGAACGGCCCGGCCTACAAGGACTCCTGGCGGCCGGTCAAGGTGCGGGTGGCCGACCTGCTGGGCCGGATGTCCCTCGACGACAAGCTCGGTCAGATGATGCAGGCCGAACGGCTCGGGGTCAGCGGCCCGGCGGACGTGACCACCGGGCGGCTCGGCTCGCTGCTCTCCGGTGGCAGCTCGCAGCCGACCCCGAACACGCCCGTCACCTGGGCCGACATGTACGACGGCTTCCAGAAGGCCGCGCTCGCCACGCCGCTGGGCATTCCGCTGATCTACGGTGTCGACGCCGTCCACGGCCACAACGGCCTCTACGGAGCCACCGTGTTCCCGCACAACATCGGCCTCGGCGCGACGCGCGATCCGCGGCTGGTCGAGAAGATCGGGCGCGCCACCGCGGAAGAGGTCTCCGGCACCGGGATCGACTGGGACTTCGCGCCCTGCCTGTGCGTCGCCCGCAACGACCGCTGGGGCCGGACCTACGAATCCTTCGGCGAAGTTCCGCAGCTAGCCACGCAGATGACGTCGATCATCACCGGCCTGCAAGGAAACGCGCTGAACCGGCCCGGCTCGGTCATGGCCACCGCCAAGCACTACGTCGGCGACGGCGGCACCACCGGCGGCGTCAACGAAGGCAACACCGAGATCAGCGAGCAGGAGCTGCGCGCGATCCACCTCCCGCCGTTCAAGGCCGCGATCCAGCGCGGTGTCGGCTCGGTGATGATCTCCTACAGCAGCTGGAACGGTGTCAAGATGCACGCCGGCTCCTACCTGATCAACGACGTCCTCAAGAAGGAACTCGGGTTCACCGGGATCGTCGTCTCCGACTACAACGGCGTCGACAAGATCGACGGCCAGAGCGGCTTCACCCCGGCAGAGGTCGAGGCGTCGATCAACGCCGGCATCGACATGGTGATGGTGCCCTACGCGTGGCAGAAGTTCATCGACACGCTGCGGTCGCTGGTGGACCAGGGCCGCGTGCCGATGTCCCGGATCGACGACGCCAACCGCCGCATCCTCACCAAGAAGTTCGAGCTCGGCCTGTTCGAGCACCCGCTGACCGACCGGCGGTTCCTGGCCACGATCGGCAGCAAGCCGCACCGCGACCTGGCGCGCCAGGCTGTGCGGCAATCCCAGGTGCTGCTGAAGAACGAGGGGCGTGTCCTGCCGCTTTCGAAGCGCGGCAAGGTCTTCTTGGCCGGCAAGAACGCCGACGACCTCGGCAACCAGTCCGGCGGCTGGACGGTCGGCTGGCAGGGCACCAGCGGCCCGGTCATCCCGGGCACCACCATCCTGCAGGGCATCCAGCAGAAGTCCGCGAAGGTCACCTTCGCGAAGGACGGCACGGGGATCGACAAGAGCTACGACGTCGCCGTCGCGGTCGTGGGGGAGACGCCGTACGCCGAAGGCAAGGGCGACCGTCCCCAGGGGATGGGGCTGGACGCCACCGACCTCGCCACACTCCAGAAGCTGAAGGACTCCGGCGTGCCGACGGTGGTCGTGCTGGTGTCCGGGCGCCCGCTCGACATCGCCGCGCAGCTGCCGGACTGGGCCGGGCTGGTCGAATCGTGGCTACCGGGCAGCGAAGGACAGGGCGTCGCCGACGTCCTCTTCGGCGACTACAACCCCACCGGCAAGCTGCCGGTGACCTGGATGCGCAGCGCCGACCAGCAGCCGATCAACGTCGGTGCCGAGCTGCCCGCGCTGTTCCCGTTCGGCTTCGGCCTGCGGTACCCGCACCGCCCCTGGTGATCCCCGTCCCCCACGGAAAGGTCCGCCCATGAGATCCCGCCGTCCGCTGATCCGGGTCCTGGCGTTCTTCGCCGCCTGCCTCGGGCTGAGCCTGGGTGGTCCGCCCGTGCAGGCCGCCACCCCGTTCAAGGTCCTGGCGTTCTACAGCGGCACGTACGACGCCGCGCACATCAGCTTCGAGAAGGAAGCGAACGTCTGGTTCCCGCAGCAGGCGGCGGCCAACGGGTTCACCTACACCGCGACGACCAACTGGAACCAGCTCACCACCCTCACCCCGGACCAGTACCAGGTGGTGCTGTTCCTCGACGACCAGCCGCAGTCGCAGGCCCAGTTCCAGGGCTTCCAGCGGTACATGCAGGCCGGCGGCGGGTTCTTCGGCTTCCACGTCACCGCCTACAACGACAGCTCGACGCCGTCGTACGCGAACTGGTTCCACAACGACTTCCTCGGCACCGGCCGGTTCACGTCGAACACGTGGGGCCCGACCCCGGAGACGCTGAAGATCGAGAACCGCACGCACCCGTCGACGGCGAACCTGCCGGCGACGATCCGGTCGTCGACGTCGGAGTGGTACGCCTGGCAGAACGACCTGCGCCAGAACGGCAACATCACCGTCCTGGCGTCGATGGACCAGGGCACCTTCCCGATCGGCACCGACCCGAGCCAGACCTGGTACAGCGGCTACTACCCGATCGCGTGGACGAACAAGAACTACAAGATGCTCTACGCCAACTTCGGCCACAACGCGATGAACTACGAGACGAACACGGCGCTGTCGTCGACGTTCGAGAGCGCCGACCAGAACCGGTTCGTGCTCGACGGCCTGAAGTGGCTCGGCGGCGGCTCGACCGGGCCGACCGACCCGGGCACGATCGACCCCGCGGCCTTCTACGCCGTGACGAACAAGGCGTCCGGCAAGTGCGTCGACGCCCGCGCGGCCGGCAGCGCCAACGGCACGGTGATCCAGCAGTACACCTGCAACGGCACCGCGGCCCAGCAGTACCAGTTCGCCCCGGCCGGCGGCGGCTACGACCGGATCAACAACCGGACGAACACCGCCGAGGTCATCGACGTCACCGACGTCTCGACCGCGGACAACGCCGGGCTACAGCTGTGGTCCTACAGCGGCGGCGGCAACCAGCAGTGGCAGCCGGTGCCCGAGGGCGGCGGCTACTACCACTTCGCCGCCCGCCACAGCGGCAAGTGCCTGACCGTGCCGGGCTCGGCGACGGCGGACAGTGTCCAGCTGGTCCAGGCGGCCTGCAGCGGCAGCGCCGCTCAGTCGTTCAAGGTCGGCTAGCCGGGGTCCGGGGCGGGGCCACCCACCGAGGTGGCCCCGCTCGGATCAGCCGCGTTCGATGAGGTGGCCCACCACGTCCGGGCCGGGGTGGGGGTGGCCCGAGCCGTCGCGGCGGACGTCGATCTCCGGGAGTTCCACCGGGTCGCCGTTGCGGGCCGCGCCCGCCGGGCGCGGGCCGATCCACGCCACCCGCAGCTCCGCTTCGCCCTTGAGGAACCGCTGCGCCCGGACGCCGCCCGTCGCGCGGCCCTTGGCCGGGTACTCGCTGAACGGTGTCACCTTCACGCTCTGGCCCGTCGCGGTGATCACCATCGGCTCGCCGTGCTCGTCGTCGTCCGTGCGGACCGCGCCGAAGAACACCACCGAGCCCGAACCCACGTTGATGCCCGCCATTCCGCCGCCCTTGAGACCCTGCGGGCGGACCAGGGACGCCGGGTACTTCAGCAGCGACGCCTCCGACGACACGAACGCCAGCGTCTCCGAGCCGTCCGTCAGCCAGGTCGCGCCGACGACTTCGTCACCGTCCTTCAACGAGATCACCTCGAACTCGTCCGAGCGGACCGGCCACTCCGGCGAACAGATCTTCACGACACCGGCCTTCGTGCCGAGCGCCAGGCCCGGCGAAGCCGCCGCCTGCTCGCCCAGCGGCGCGATCCCGACGACCGTCTCGCCCTTCTCCAGCGGCACCAGTTCCTTCGCCGCCATGCCGCCGCGCAGCGAGACCGTGCCGGCCTGCTCGGGCAGCACCGGGAGTGGCAGCACGTCGGTCTTGAACGCCCGGCCGCGGCTGGTCACCAGCAGGACCTGCCCGCGCGCGGTCGTGTGGACCAGGGCCGCCACCGCGTCGTGTTTCACACGGCCGTTGCGGCGGCGCGTCTCTGTCGCTTCCTCGGACTCGGCGGCGGTGCGCGCCACCAGCCCGGTTGCCGACAGGATCACCTGGCACGGGTCGTCCGCGACTTCGAGGGGCCCGGACGGCTTCGACGCGGCCAGGACCTCCTTGAGGTCGCCGTCGATCAGCGCGGTGCGGCGCTCGGTCGTGAAGTCCTTCGCGACCTTCGCCAGCTCCGCCGAGACGAGCTTCTTCAGCACCGACTCGTCGTCGAGGATCTTGGACAGCTCCGCGATCTCCTCGCGCAGCCGCTCCTGCTCCGACTCCAGCTCCAGCCGGTCGTACTTCGTGAGGCGGCGCAGCGGCGTGTCCAGGATGTACGTCGCCTGGATCTCCGACAGCTTGAAGCGCGTCATCAGGCCGTCCTTCGCGGCCTGCGCGTTCTCGCTTTCGCGGATGAGCTTGATCACCTTGTCGATGTTCAGCAGCGCGATCAGCAGGCCGTCGACCAGGTGCAGCCGCTCTTCGCGCTTGCGGCGCCGGTACTTCGTGCGCCGCGTGACGACGTCGTAGCGGTGACGGAGGAAGACCTCCAGGAGTTCCTTCAGGCCCAGGGTCTGCGGCTGGCCGTCGACGAGGACCAGGTTGTTGATGCCGAACGACTGCTCCAGCGGCGTCAGCCGGTAGAGGTCGGCCAGCAGCGCCTGCGGGTTGACGCCGACCTTGCACTCGATCACCAGCCGCGTGCCGTTCTCGCGGTCGGTGAGGTCCTTGACGTCGGCGATGCCGGTGAGCCGCTTGGACTTGTTGACCTCGTCAGTGATCTTCTCGATCACCTTTTCCGGGCCGACGCCGTAGGGCAGCTCGGTGACGGTGATCGCCTGCCGCCCGCGGCTGCCCTCCAGGGGCCCGGTTTCGACGCTCGCGCGCATCCGGACCACACCGCGGCCGGTCTCGTAAGCACGGCGGACCTCGTCGAGGCCCAGCAGCTTGCCGCCGGTCGGCAGGTCGGGGCCGGGGACGAACTCCATCAGCTTGTCGAGCGTCGCCGACGGGTGCGTGATCAGCCACCGCGCCGCGGCGACGACCTCGCCGAGGTTGTGCGGGATCATGTTGGTCGCCATCCCGACCGCGATCCCGGACGTGCCGTTGACCAGCAGGTTCGGGAACGCCGCGGGCAGCACGGACGGCTCTTCGAGCGAACCGTCGTAGTTCGGCCGGAAGTCGACGGTGTCCTCGCCGAGCTCGCCGACCAGCTGCATCGCCTCGGGCGACATCCGGGCTTCGGTGTACCGGCTGGCGGCCGGGCCGTCGTCGGGGGAGCCGAAGTTGCCGTGGCCGTCGATCAGCGGGACGTTCAGCGAGAAGTCCTGCGCCAGCCGCACCATCGCGTCGTAGATCGCGACGTCGCCGTGCGGGTGGTACTTGCCCATCACGTCACCGACCACGCGCGACGACTTCACGTACGCGTGCGTCGGGCGGTAGCCGTTCTCGTTCATCGAGTACAGGATCCGGCGGTGCACCGGCTTGAGCCCGTCCCGCGCGTCCGGCAGGGCGCGCGAGTGGATGACCGAATACGCGTACTCCAGGTAGGAGTCTTCGATCTCGGTCTTCAGCGGGTTCTCGAAGACCTGCGCCCCGGCGGCGTCGAACGCGCTCGGATCGACCTTGGTGGTGGTGCCCTTGCGGCGTGCCACGGCAGAACTCCTTGGTAGCTACGAAAAACTCAGGCGTCGATGGCTTCGCGGTCGATCCGGTCCGAAGAGGCGACCAGCCAGTTCCGCCGGGGCTCGACCTTCTCGCCCATCAGCAGTTCCAGCGCGCCTTCGGCGGCTTCGACGTCGTCCATGGTGATGCGGCGGACCGAGCGGGTGGCCGGGTTCATCGTGGTCTCCCACAGCTCGTCGGCGTCCATCTCGCCGAGACCCTTGAACCGCGGCACCGGGGTGACGATGCTCTTGCCCGCCCGCTCCAGCTCGGCGAACTTCGTCTCCATCTCCTGCTGCGTGTACGTGAAGTGCGTTTCCGGGTTGCGGCCCTTCGTGACGAGCTTGTGCAGCGGCGGCATCGCCGCGTACAGCCGGCCGTCCTCGATCACCGGGCGCATGTACTTCGCGAACAGCGTGATCAGCAGCGTGCGGATGTGCGAGCCGTCCACATCGGCGTCCGCCATCAGGATCACCCGGCCGTAGCGCATGGTCGAGAGGTCGAACGTGCGCCCGGTGCCCGCGCCGAGCACCTGGACGATCGACGCGATCTCGGCGTTCTTCAGCGTGTCGCCCAGCGACGCCTTCTGGACGTTCAGGATCTTGCCGCGCAGCGGCAGCAGCGCCTGGTACTCCGAGACGCGCGCCATCCGCGCCGACCCCAGCGCGCTGTCGCCCTCGACCAGGAACAGCTCGCTGCGGGCGACGCCGGTGGTGCGGCAGTCGACCAGCTTCGGCGGCATCGCCGCGCCTTCCAGGGCGGTCTTGCGCCGGGCGGCGTCCTTCTGCTGCTTCTGCGTGAGCCGGACGCGGGAGGCGTCGACCACCTTCTGCAGCACGACCTTCGCCTCGGACTTGGTCTTGCGATCCTCGGTCCAGGCCTTGACGTGCTTGTCGACGATGGCCTGCAGGACCCGGGTGATCCCGGCGGTGGACAGCTCGTCCTTGGTCTGCGAGGTGAACTGCGGCTCCGGCAGCCGGACGTGCACCACGGCCGTCATGCCCTCGAGGACGTCCTCGAGGGTCGGCATGTCCTCCTTGGGCTTGAGCAGCCCGCGGGTCTTGGAGATGGCCTCCTGCAGCGCCTTCGTCACCGCGCGGTCGAAGCCGCGGCGGTGGGTGCCGCCGTGGACGTTGCGGATCGTGTTGGTGAAGCACTCGACCGTGCGCTCGTAGCCGGTGCCCCAGCGCAGCGCGACCTCGACCTCGGCGTGGCGCTCCACATTGGACTGCATGACGCCGGCCGCGTCGGCCGCGTTCTCCTTATATGTGCCTTCGCCGGTGATCAGCAGGGTGCCGCAGACCGGCTTCTCGCCCGACGGCGTGAGGAAGTCGACCATGTCGACCAGGCCGTGCGGGAAGTGGAAGGTTTCCTCGTTGATCGTGTCTTCGATCGCGGTGCGCAGCACGTACGTGACGCCCGGGACGAGGAACGCGGTGTTGCGCAGCTTGGCCCGCACGCCGTCGACGTCGAGCGCCGCGCCGGACTCGAAGTAGCGCGCGTCGTACCAGTAGCGGATCGACGTGCCGCTGCGCTCGCCGCGCTTCATCTTGCCGGTGAGGTTCAGCCCGGACCGGCGGGTGAACTTCGCCTTCGGGCCGGGCGCGTCGAACGTGCCCGGGACGCCGTGCTTGAACGACATCTGGTGGACCTTGCCGTCCTGCTTCACCGTGACGTCGAAGCGGTGCGACAGCGCGTTGACCGCCGAAGCGCCGACGCCGTGCAGGCCGCCGGAGGTCTTGTAGCCCGAGCCGCCGAACTTGCCGCCGGCGTGCAGGCGCGTCAGCACCAGCTCGACACCGGACAAACCGGACTTGGCGTGGGTGCCGGTCGGGATGCCGCGGCCGTCGTCGTCCACCTGGACGCTGCCGTCGGCGTGCAGGGTGACGACGATCTTCGTCGCGTGGCCGGCGACCCCTTCGTCCGTGGAGTTGTCCACCACCTCCGCGAAGAGGTGGTTGATGCCCCGGCTGTCGGTGGAGCCGATGTACATCCCGGGTCGTTTGCGGACGGCTTCGAGACCCTCGAGATGCGTCAGGTCGTCGGCCCCGTACAAGGTCTCGGCAGTCACAGGGTCGTTCTCCCGGATCGTGGCTCGCGAAAGTGCTGGTGGTGGTGCGGACTCGCCTGCACCGTAGTGCAGGATATCCGCCCACCCCGACAACTTTCGCGCGCTCCCGTCCCCGGAGTGGCGTGCGCCGCCCGTCAGCGGGGGTCGTAGCCCAGGTCGGGCCACAGGCCCAGCAGGGCTTCGATCTTCCGCGGGACCTGGAAGCTGTTCCGGAAGTTCGGCTTCTCGCCGATCGTGGCGAGGGCCTTGCGGAGGTCGCCGAAGGCCGGTTTGGCGGCCGACTGCCGGGTCAGGACGTAGCAGTACGTCCGGCGGGGGTACGCGAATTCGTCGATGTACGCCTGCAGGACGAGACCGGGGGCCTCGATCCGCGACCCGACGAGGGGGCGGCCCTGCTTCTGGCTGTAGACGGGGATCACGTGCACACCCGCCCGGAGCGTGCGCGGCGGGTCCTGGCCCTGGCCGTCGTCGGCCCAGAGCAGCTCGACGCGGAACGGTGATTCGCCGTTCTCGCCGGGGTGGGTGTATTCGCGCTGCAGCTCTTCGAGCCGGTACGCGGCCTCGGCGTTCGGTTCGCCGCCTTCGACGAGGCTGACCAGGTACAGCTCGGCCGGCCGCGGCCAGGACGGCCGGGGCACGTCAGTGGCTTCGGGGGCTTCGGGTGCTTCGGTGCTTTCGGAGGCTTCCGGTTCGGCCGCGACCGGTTCCGCGGTGCCGGCCGGCGAACCGGGCTCGGCAGCGGCGGGCATGGCCGGTTCCGGCTGTTCCGGCCGCGTGGTGCCCGGCTCGGCGGCGGAGGCGGCCGGCGGGGCCGTGGCGGGCTGTGCGGGGCTCGCGACCTCGGCAGGGACGCCGGGGCGGGCCGCGGACGTCGTGGCCGGGCCGCCGGGAACGCCCGGGCGGATCACGCCCGACGGAGCCGCGCCCGGTACGCCGGGACGCACCGGGGAAGCGGGCGGCGTGGCAGCCGGGCGGACGGGCGAAGGCGCGGGAGCCGCGGGGCGCACCGGCGAGGGTGGCGGCGTCGCGGCCGCGGGCCGGACCGGCGTCACCGGGCGGCTGGTCACGACCGGCCGGGCGGCGGCGGGCCGGGTCGCCGCGGGGCGGCCCGTGACCGGCTTGCCGGCGCCGTACTGCTCCAGCAGCGGCTCCAGGTCACCGGCGGTCAGCGAGGGGCCCGCGAGGTCGCACCACTCGAGCCAGGCCTCCTGGGCCTCCTCGACGGTCTGCCGCTCGTGGGAGAGCGTGACGGCCTCGAACAGCTGCCGCGGGCCGGCCGCCGTGACGTCGGCCGAGCCGACCACGACGAACGACGGGTCGTCCTCCGCGATCACCAGCTTCGCGTTCAGCCCCCGCAGCGAGTGCACGATCACGCCCGCCTTGACCCAGTGCAGCAGCGCGTGCGGGCTCGTCGCGCCGGACAGCACGGTGTCCAGGCTCGCGTCCGTGATCAGCGTGTCGCCGGGTTGCAACGGCAGCAGGGCCGCCGCGCCGGGACCGACGTGGCCGAAGGCGGCCACCAGGTTCCGGCGCGGGGCGAGCAAGGGGGTGATCGAGGCCCAGATGTCGCGACCGGCGAGTAGTCGTACCGAACGTTCTGCCAAACCCAGCCGAGCGAGCTCCGCGTCCATGCCCACGACCTTAGCCGGTGCCCCTGGAGCACCTGACGGCCGGAATATCTCTTGCTTGGAAGTAGTTGAACGCGCATGTAAGATGGTGCTCGCGAAGGGAGCAGGTCATGCAGTTCGGAATCTTCACGGTGGGCGACGTCACGACCGATCCCACGAACGGAACCACGCCGACCGAGCACGAGCGGATCAAGGCGATGGTCCGCATCGCGCTCAAGGCGGAGGAGGTCGGCCTCGACGTCTTCGCGACCGGCGAGCACCACAACCCGCCGTTCGTCCCGTCGTCGCCCACGACGATGCTGGGCCACATCGCGGCGCAGACGTCCAAGCTGATCCTGTCGACGTCGACGACGCTGATCACCACGAACGACCCGGTGAAGATCGCCGAGGACTTCGCGATGCTGCAGCACCTCGCCGACGGCCGCGTCGACCTCATGATGGGCCGCGGCAACACCGGCCCGGTCTACCCGTGGTTCGGCCAGGACATCCGCCAGGGCATCCCCCTGGCCATCGAGAACTACGCGCTGCTGCGCCGGCTCTGGCGCGAGGACGTCGTCGACTGGTCCGGCAAGTTCCGCACCCCGCTGCAGGGCTTCACGTCGACACCGCGGCCCCTGGACGGCGTCCCGCCGTTCGTCTGGCACGGGTCCATCCGCAGCCCGGAGATCGCCGAGCAGGCGGCGTACTACGGCGACGGCTTCTTCGCCAACCACATCTTCTGGCCGACGTCGCACTTCCAGCAGCTGATCTCGTTCTACCGCCAGCGCTTCGAGCACTACGGCCACGGATCGGCGGACCAGGCGATCGTCGGCCTGGGCGGCCAGGCGTTCATCCGCCCGAAGTCCCAGGACGCGTGGAACGAGTTCCGGCCGTACTTCGACAACGCACCGGTGTACGGGCACGGCCCGTCCCTGGAGGAGTTCACGGAGCAGACGCCGCTGACGGTGGGCAGCCCGCAGGAGGTCATCGACAAGACGCTGACCTTCCGCGAGAACTTCGGCGACTACCAGCGCCAGCTGTTCCTGATGGACCACGCGGGCCTGCCGCTGAAGACGGTGCTGGAGCAGCTCGACCTGCTCGGCGAGCAGGTGATCCCGGTGCTGCGCAAGGAGCTGGACTCCCTGCGCCCCGCGCACGTCCCGGACGCGCCGACGCACGCGTCCCTGAAGGCGGCTTCGGTGGCGGCGGCTTCGATGGAGGCTTCGGTATGAAACTCGCAGTGGTGACGGCCGGCCTGTCGGTGCCTTCATCGACCCGCCTGCTGGCCGACCGCCTGGCCGCGGCGACCGTCGCCGCGGCCGGGGAACCGGTCTCGGTGTCCGTGGTGGAGTTGCGGGACATCGCGCTGGACATCACGAAGAACCTCCTGACGGGCTTCCCGAGCCCGCAGCTGCGCACGGCGATCGAGACGGTGACCGGCGCGGACGCGCTGATCGCGGTGACGCCGGTGTTCACGGCGGGCTACAGCGGGTTGTTCAAGTCGTTCTTCGACGTGCTGGACGCGGATTCGCTGGTGGGCAAGCCGGTGCTGCTCGCGGCCACGGGCGGGACGGAACGGCATTCCCTGGTGCTCGACTACCAGCTGCGGCCGTTGTTCGGGTATTTGAAGGCGGATCCGGTCGCTACGGGCGTGTACGCGGCTTCGTCCGACTGGGGCAGTGGTGAGGCCTCGGGGGCGTTGCAGCGGCGGATCGAGAAGGCGGGGGCGGAGTTGGCTGCGCTCGCCGGGGGCCGGCCTGCTGTACCGGGGGAGCCGGATTTCGTTCCGTTCGAGCAGTTGCTGGCGGCCGAGTGAAGCCTGCAGGCGGTTGAGCCGGCTGACGGTCGATGGGCGTGGTCTGCCGATGCGCTGCGACTGCTGAGTCGGTCGCCGGCCCGGATTGTCGTGGGTGTGGGCCCGTAGCCGGGTGGCTGCGGGCCTTTCCCGTGTTCAGGCTGCGAATGGGAGCGGTTCGTGGATGTTGTTGCGTCTGGGTTTTCGGCGCCGGTCGATGAATACCGGTGGGAGGAATTCGGGGAGGCCGTCGGGGGCGATGCGGACTTCCCAGCCGGAGCGGTGCAGGAGCCGGTGGTGGTGGGCGCACATCAGGACGAGGTTGGTGAGGTCGGTGGGTCCGCCGTCGGCCCAGTGGCGGACGTGGTGACCCTGGCAATGCCGTGGCGGCCGATGGCAGCCCGGGAAGGCGCAACCACGGTCGCGCAGGTACAGGGCCCGGCGGAGCCCAGCAGAGATCAGGCGGCGGAGGCGACCGAGGTGGAGGGGTTCGCTCTTGTCGCCGAGGACGGCGGGGATGAGCATGCTGTCGCAGGCGTGCACCCGGGCTTCGGCAGCGGTCATCGAACCGCTGTCGCCGAGGGTGGCCGTCCCCACGCCGGTCTTGAGGTCGGCTAGCGACACCGCGACCATCACATGCGCTCGTTCCCCGGCCTGCATGGGCAGGGCCGGGGAGTTGAGGGCGAGGTCGACCGCGTCGGAGAAGGCGTCGCCGTAGCGTTGGGGCAGGGTGCGGTGGTCGGGGCCGTCGTCGCTGGTGCGGCGTTCGGCGAGCGTATCGAGTAGGGCGCTGGCGCGGGTGCCGGTCTCGTCGTCGAACCTGCCGTTCAACTCCCAGACCCCGGAGCGCTTGCGACGAAAGAACAGTTCCCGGGGCGGGATGGCAGGTTCGGTGTCGTCCGGTTCGGCGCCGTCAGGGTTCAAGTGGGCGAGGATGCGAGCGCCGAGGGCCGCGACCTGTCTGTGTCCGGCATCGGCGGCGAAAGTCAGAAGGTCGCCTTCGACGTTCGCGTGATGCTCGGGCGGGACTTGGGTGAGCACTCCGGTGATCACATCGATCATCGGGGTGCTCAACCGCCCCGCCCGCGCGGCAACACCCGTCGCGGGCGCCAAAGCGGGAATCAGGCTGCCGTCGAGATTCCGGCCCGGGCTGAGGGCGCGGGCGCGTTTCATCATCCGTTCGCCGGCCTGCTTGGGAACATCGCCGAGATGCTCCAACAGCCGAGCGACAGAGCGGTAGCCGAACAGCTCCATCACCCCACGCTGTTCGATTTCCACCAGCAGGGCACCAAGTTCGGCTTCGGCGGAGCGCATGCACGCGAGCAGCTCACCGATGCGGTCGGCGATGGCCACCGCGTCGGAGGAGAGAGCCGCGTTGTCGGACATAGCTCAAGATTACCGAGCATCGAACATGAGTTCATCACACGATCAGGTGGTGTCCAACCGGGATCAGCGGTAGTGAACCCGATACCGCAAATGCGTAACCCCTTGCCCCGAAACGACTTCCACCTGCTCCAGCTCGGCGTTCCCGGTGCCGGAGTCCTCGAAGTACCGCACGCCGGTGCCGAGCAGCACCGGAACCAGGTCGATCCGCACCTCGTCGAGCAGGCCGAGGTTCAAGCACTGCTGGGCGATCGACGGCCCGGAAACGCCCACCGTTCCGTCGCCGGCCGCCTTGGCTTTTTCGATCGCGCTCGTGATGTCCGCGCAAAACGTGAAGGGTGCCAAGTGGTCCGCGGGCCAGTCGGCCGGTGGTGGCCGGTGGGTCACGACGAACGCCGCGCCGCCGCCCGGGGGACGGCCGCCCCAGCCGTGGGTGTGCTCGAACACCCGGCGGCCGCAGACGAAAGCGCTGTGGCGCACCGAATCGAGGAACGTGCCCAGGTACTCCGCGCTGGCGGGGGCGACGCGGAACGTCATCGGGTAGCCCACCATCGGTACCTCGACCTCTCCGGCCTGGTACCAGTCGAAGAGCGGTCCGACGCTGTCGTCGGGCCGGGCCACGAACCCGTCGAGCGACGTGCAGAAGCTCGCCACCACGTCCGGCATGAGCCGCACCTCCTGATCAACCAAGCGGTTTATCAACCAGTGGGTTGAATATAAGGAAGCTGCGTCGGCTCGTCAAGGAGCTGCCGAAAGTAGGGGGCCGACCCGATCGTCCGGCAGCAGCGGCCGCCATCCCGCGCCGCCTACCTTCACCGCCATGACAAGGCTCCTCCTCGTGCTGGCGGCCCTCCTGCTGGCCACCGCCACCCCGGCGGACGCGGCCGCGCCCCGGGACATCGACAGCTACGTCCGCGCTTACCTGGACCACGCCGGCCTGCCCGGCGCCACGGTCGCGGTCACCCACGGCACGGACGTCGTCCGCGTCGCCGGCTACGGGCACGACGCCGCGGGCACGCCGCTCACGGCGTCGACCCGGCTGCCGATCGCGTCGGTGAGCAAGTCCATGACGGCCTTCGCGGTCCTGCAGCTCGCCGAAGCGGGCCGGCTGGGGCTGGACGAGCCGGTGACGCGGTACCTGGCGGACTTCCGGCTCGCCGACCCGCGTGGCGCGAAGATCACCGTCCGGATGCTGCTGGACCAGACGTCCGGGATGGCCGACTCGGCGTTCCCCGACCTGAAGCTGCCGCAGCCGCACACCCTCGCCGAGGCCGTCACGCGGCTGAAGGACGCCGAACTAGCCGACGAGCCGGGCGCGCGGTTCCACTACCACAACCCGAACTACGAGGTCGCCGCCCGGATCGTCGAGGTCGTCGCCGGGCAGCCGTTCGAGACCTACCTGCGGACGCGGCTGTTCCAGCCGCTCGGGATGGCGTCGAGCACGACCGTGGACGAGCCGCCCGCGGACCTCTCGCCGGGCTACGTGCGGGCGTTCGGGTTCGAGATCCCGGTGGCCGAGCGCGCCTGGTTCACCGGTGGCAGCCACGGCGTGCTGACCACCGCCGAGGACCTGGCGCGGTGGCTGATCGCGCAGCGTGACGGCGGTGGGGTCCTGTCGCCGTCGTCGGTCGCGCTGGCGCACACCCCGGCACCCGGGCGCGACTACGCCTTCGGGTGGCGTGCCGATCCGCCGGGACAGCTGTCCCACTCCGGCGACTGGTTCAGCCACACCGCCGCGCAGGTCCTGCTGCCGGACGGCCACGGCATCGCCGTGATCGCGACCACCGGCATGGCGCTGGACAACGACGCGGAGACGCTGGCGCAGGGCCTGGCCACCCTGGTCCGGGGTGGTTCGCCGGAGCTCGCGCTGCCCGCCGGGGTGGTCGCGGACCGGGTGCTCGCCGGGCTGATCCTGCTTTCGGTGCTGCTCGCCGCCCTCGGCGTCGTCCACGCGCGCCGGTGGGCCGCGCGGCGGAAGAGCCCGTGGCGCGCGGGGCTCCGGTTGCTGCCCTGCCTGGTGCCCGGCGTGGTCCTGGTGCTGCTGCCGGACCTGATGGGGGCCGTCTTCGCCGGTCGGCGGGGCACGTTCGGGCAGATCCTGTACGTCTGGCCGGGCGTCGTCGGCTGGCTGGGTTCGGCGACGCTCTGCGCGTTAGTGGTGGCCGCCGCGCGGGTATGGGCACTCGTGAGTGGCAGACAGCGGCCGCGACGGGAAGAATCGGCCGAAACGACAGGAGTGGTCGCGTGGGGCTCGGAAAGCGGATGAAGCGGGTCCTGGTCGTGGTGGCCGGTGCCATCCTGCTGGTGGTCGGGGTGCTGCTGCTCGTGCTGCCCGGCCCCGGGCTGCTGCTCGTGCTCGCCGGGTTGCTGCTGCTGGCCTCGGAGTTCCCGGCGCTCGAGCGGTACGTCGACCCGGTGCGCGACCGCGCGATGAAGGCGGCGGAGGACAGCGTGTCGTCGCCGTTGCGCATCGCCGGCTCGGTGCTGGCCGGGCTGGCGCTGCTGGCGGCGGGGATCGTCTGGGGCACGGTGAAGTCGCTGCCGTTCAGCGGCTGGAGCACCGGGTCGAGCCTGATCCTGTCGTCGGTGATCCTGTTCGCGCTGCTGGGCTGGAGCTACCACCGGGTCAAGTCGCGCCGGGAGAGCGGGACGAAGGCTTCCACCGATCGGTAGCCTCGGCGCCATGAGCGCCGGATTCCAGCGCGCCCGCCGTCCCGAACAGATCGAGGCGCGCCGGCGGGTCATCCTCGCCGTCGCGCGGGAGCTGCTCGCCGAGCGGCCGGTCGCCGAAATCAGCCTGCGGGAGCTCAGCTGCCGGGTGGGGCTGGCGAAGTCCAATGTGCTCCGGTACTTCGACAGCCGCGAAGCGATCTTCCTGGAAGTCCTCGACGGCGCGTGGACCGCTTGGCTCGACGACCTGGCCGAGGCGCTCGGCGAGCCGGGCCCGGCGGAGCCCGGGTTCGCCCGTGAGGAGCGGATCGCCGGCACGATCGCGGCGACGCTCGCCGGGCAGCCGGTGCTGTGCGAGCTGCTCAGTTCCATGGCGCCGGTGCTGGAGCGCAACATCCCGGTGGAGTTCGCCCGCAGCTTCAAACGCCGGGCCGCCGCGAACACCGGGCGGCTGGGCGAGCTGGTGCGGGTCCGGGTGCCGGAGCTGCCGGCGGAAGCGGCCCGGCACTTCGCCCACGGGGTGGTGGTCCTGGTGTCGGGCTCGTGGCCGGCGGCGCACCCGACGGCGGCCGTGGCGGCCGCCGAGCGGGACGAGCCGCCGGTGTTCGGGCTGGCCGAGGGCCTGACGAACCTGCTGGTGGGGCTGGTCGCACGGCAGGGGTGAGGGCCGCCAACGCGGCCGAAAGCCGCGGAATGGCCGCACCGGAAATCCCGATGCGGCCATTCCGGAGGAATCGCTACTTGCCGCTGCTGTACAACGCGCTCACGTCCGCGTCGGACAGCGCCCGGTCGTAGACGTGGACCTGGTCGACCGCCCCGTTGAGGTAGTCGACCGGGCCGCCGCCGTACTTGCCGCGGCCGATCACCGTGTGGCCCGTCGATGCTTCGCCGAGGCAGACGCTCTTCGTCGCCGCCAGTTGGCCGTCGACGTACAGCTTCAGCGTGCCCGACGCCGCGTCGCGGACGCCGACGACGTGGTACCAGCGGTTCGGCTCCGGAGCCGCGGGTGCCAGGGCCCGCGTGCCGACGAAGCTCATCGCCAGCCGGTGGTCCGCGCCCGAGTACTGCAGGAAGAACGCGCTGTTGCCGGCGCCGTCCTGGCTCACGATCGTCTGGAAGCCGTCACCCACGGCGTTGAACTTCACCCACGCCGCCGCGCTGTAGCTGCCTTCGGTGTTCACCAGCGCGGCACCGGTGTCGGCGTACTGGCCCGATCCGTTCACCGCCAGCGCCGAACCGCTCTTGCCCGCGGTCCAGGACGCGCCGCCGGCGAGTGTCGCGTCGTGGCTGCCCACGACGTCCTCCGCCACCGTGCCGGTGTTCTCGTCGAAGGGGTACGCCGCGATGCCGTCGATCCCGGGCGTTCCGGCCGGCACCGACGGACCGGAAACCGGTGCGCCGGTGGCGCCCTTGATCACCGCGAGGTTCGCCGCGCGGACCGCCGCGAAGTCCATCTTCTTCACCTGCCGGTCGTAGGTGAAGAAGCCGTTGACCTCCTTCTCGACGTCGGTGGTCTGCGTGTAGACACCCGCGGACACCCCGCACCGCTGGGCGACCAGCAGCAGGCGCTGCTGGAGCTCGCCGTAGCGCCGGGTCAGCGTCGCGCTGTCGGGTTCCATTTCGTAGGCGAAGCTGCCCGTCGCGTCGAACTCGTGCCCGGCGACCTTGAGGCCGAGCCCGCCGTACTCGCCGTCGACCGCCGCGCGCGGGCCGGTCTGCACCGGCGTGCCCGGGCCGGTGTAGGTGTGGTCGTCGTAGATGTCACCCTTGCCGCTGTCCGGTTCGGACCGGCAGCAGTTGACGCCGGATTCGGCGTTCACCAGCCGCGTCGGGTCCCAGGACTTGACGAGGTCGGCGATGCGGCCGACTTCGTAGTCGCCCCAGCCCTCGTTGAACGGCACCCAGCTGACGATCGACGGGAAGCTGCGGTGCTGGTCGATCATCCGGTGCATCTCGGATTCGAAGTTGACGCGCGAAGCCGCGGACGGCTCGACGTCGTCCTTCATCGCCGGCATGTCCTGCCACACCAGCAAGCCCAGCTTGTCGGCGTAGTAGTACCAGCGGTCCGGCTCGACCTTGATGTGCTTGCGCACCATGTTGAAGCCGAGCGCCTTCTCCTGCTCGAGGTCGAACTTCAGCGCCGCGTCGGTCGGCGCGGTGTAGATGCCGTCCGGCCAGAAACCCTGGTCGAGCGGGCCGACCTGCATGACGAACTTGCCGTTGAGCAGCATCCGCTGCTTGCCGTCGGCGGTCTTGCCGACGCCGACCGACCGGAGGCCGAAGTACGAGCCGACCTCGTCGCCCGACGGGACGAGCTTCACCCGCAGGTCGTAGAGGAACGGGTCGTCCGGCGACCACAGGTGCGGCCGGTCCACCTTGAGCTTCAACGGCTTGTTCGCGTCGCCGGACACCCGCCCCACCGGGCGGCCGTGGTCGTAGGCGACGGCTTCGACGCGCTGCTTCACCGGGCCGCCGACCACGGCGTTCACCGTGACCGACCCGCTCGCGACGTCGGGCGTCACGTCCAGGCGGTCGATGCGCGTGGCCGCCACCGGCTCCATCCAGACGGTCTGCCAGATGCCCGACGACGGTGTGTAGAAGATGCCGTCACCGGGCTGGCGCTGCTTGCCGATCGGCTGCCCGCCCTGGTCGTTCGGGTCGGCGACGCCGACGATCAGCTCCTGGTCGCGCGCGGTGGTCAGGGCGTCGGTGACGTCGACCGAGAAGGCGTCGTAGCCGCCGGTGTGGCGGCTGACGGTCTTGCCGTTGACGATGACCGTCGTGTCGTAGTCGACGGCCTGGAAGTGCAGCAGGATCCGCTGCCCCCGCCAGTCGCGCGGCAGCTGGAACGTCCGCCGGTACCACATGTTCGTCTCGTGGCGCATGATCCCGGACAGCGCGGACTCGACCGGGTACGGCACGAGAATGCGCTCGCCCAGCGAACGGCCGATCGGGGCGGCCTCGCCGGGCTTGGCCGAGGAGAACTCCCAGACGCCGTTGAGGTTCTGCCACTTGTCGCGGGTCAGCTGGGGCCGGGGGTAGTCGGGGAGGGCGTTGGCGGGGGAGACGTCCTTGGTCCACGGCGTGGACAGCGGCGGGGTGAGCCGCTGCCACTGCGGTTCGGCGGCCGAGGCCGCGGCCGGCACGGTGCCGAGGCCGGCCACCGCGACCGCGAACGCGGCGGCCGCGGTGAGCCATCTCCGGGATTTTCGGGCGGGGCGGAACATTCGGTGAACCTCCTGGTAGGGGACGCGGGTTCAGCGGGTACGGGAGCGCGCGAGCAGGCGCTGGATCACCACGACGACGAGCAGGAAGGCGCCGCTCACCACGGTCTGGTAGTTGGAGTCGAGGGTGCCGATCTGGTTGATGACGTTCTGGATCAGCGTGCGCAGCAGGACGCCGACGAGCGTGCCGACGATCGTCCCGGCGCCGCCGGTGAGCAGCGTGCCGCCGATGACGACGACGGAGATCGCGTCGAGTTCGGTGCCGACGCCGATCACCGTGACGCCGGACTGCAGGTACGCGGCGGTGAGGATGCCCGCGACGCCGGCGAGCGCGCCGCTGAGCGTGTAGAGGCTGATCTTGGTGCGGGCCACCGGAAGCCCCATCAGCAGCGCCGACTGCTCGGCGCCGCCGATGGCGAACACGGACTGGCCGAACCGGGTGCGGCGCAGCAGCAGCCCACCGAGGGCGAACAGGACGAGCGTCAGGTAGACCGGGACGCCGATGCCGAAGATCGTGCCCTGGCCGAGCCAGAGGAACGCCGAGCCGGCGTCCACTTTGTACGTCGTCGCGCCCTCGGAGGTCAGCGCGAGCAGGAGTCCCCTGGCGAACAGCAGGGAAGCCAGCGTCACGATGAACGGCGCCATCCCGGTGCGCGCGATGAGCACGCCGTTGACGAACCCGATCAGCGAACACACCGCCAGGGGCAGCAGGATCGCCACGACCAGCCCGTACTGGGCGCCGTACGCGGCGAGGACGCCGCCGAGCGCGTAGTTCGAGCCGACCGAGAGGTCGATGCCGCCGGAGATGATCACGAACGTCATCCCGAGCGCGATCACCGCGAGGAACGAGCTCTGCAGCGCCAGGTCGCGCAGGTTGTCCGCGGACCCGAAGCGGGGGAAGGCGAACCACGCGGCGGCGATGCCGAGCACGAGCACGACCGCGGCGCCCTGGCGTTGCAGGACTCCGGCGAAGGCGGCGTTGCGCGCGGCGGGTTCGGTGGTGGTGGCGGTCATCTGCTGCTCCGCTCGCGGGCGACGTAAACCGCGACGACGATGATGGCCGCCTGGACCATCTGCGCGGTCGAGTCCGGCAGGTTGTGCTTGATCAGGGTGGCGTGCACGAGCTGCATGAGCAGCGCGCCGAACACGGTGCCGAGCACGCGGACCCGGCCGCCGGTCAGCGGGGTGCCGCCGACGACGACCGCGGTGATCGCGGACAGCTCCATCAAGAGCCCCAGGTCGTTGGGGTCGCTGGCGCCCAGCCTCGACGTCGCCAGCACGCCGGCCACCGCGGCCAGTGCCCCGGAGATGACGTAGACGCCGACGAGCACGCGTTTCACCGGCAGCCCGGCCAGGGAGCTCGCCGCGCGGTTGCCGCCGACGGCGACCAGGTGGCGGCCGAACGTCGTGCGCTGCACGACCAGCCCGGCCAGCACCGCGAGCACCGCCGCCACGATGACCATGACCGGGACGCCGAGGACGTCGCCGGTGCCCAGCTCCAGGAAGTCGCGGTTGTGCAGCTGGACGAGCTGGCCGTGGGCGATGACCAGCGCGAGTCCCCGCCCGCCGACCAGCAGCGCCAGGGTCGCGATGATCGGCTGGATGCCCAGGTAGGCCACCAGGTAGCCGCTGAACAGGCCGGACACGATCCCGGCGAGGACGGCGACGATGATCGCCAGCAGCGGTCCCGCGCCCAGGTACAGCGGGATGAGCGCGGCGGCGATCGACATCACCGAGCCGACCGAGAGGTCGATGCCCTCGGTGCCGATCACCAGCGCCATGCCGAGCGCGACGATGCAGACCGGCGCCGCCTGCACCAGCTGGGTGCGGAAGTTGGCCGCGGACAGGAAGTTCTCGGTGAAGACCACGTTGAACAGCAGCAGCACGACGACGGCCAGGTAGACGCCGTAGTCCTGCAGCCACCCGGTGACCTTCGCGCGCTCAAGGGTGGCGGTGGACATCGTTGTCACCCTCCGCTGCGATGGCCGTCAGCACGTTCTCCTCGGTGATGCGGTCGCCGGTCAGCTCCCCGACGGCCGAGCCGTCGCGCAGCACGACCACGCGGTCGGAGCCGTCGATCAGTTCCTCCAGTTCGGACGAGATGAGCAGCACGCCGAGCCCTTCCTGCGCGAGTTCGTCGATCAGCGCCTGGACCTCGGCCTTGGCGCCGACGTCGATGCCGCGGGTGGGCTCGTCGAGCAGCAGGATCTTCGGGCCGGTGGCGAGCCAGCGGGCCAGGAGCACCTTCTGCTGGTTGCCGCCGGACAGCTCCGACACCTTCTGCTCGGGACCGGCCGCCTTGATCCGCAGGCGGTCCATGAAGATCTTGACGATCTTGTCCTGCTTGGCCTTGCTGACCAGCCCGAACGGCGACAGCGTCGGCAGCGCGGCCAGCACGATGTTCTCCCGGACCGACAGGTTGGGGATGATGCCGTCGGTCTTGCGGTCCTCGGCCAGCAGCGCGATCCCGGCCCGCACGGCTTGGGCGATCTTGCCCTTCTTCAGCGGTTTCCCGGCCAGCAGCACGCTGCCGCCGTCGAGGGGGAACGCGCCGACGATGGCCCGGGCCGTCTCGCTGCGGCCGGAGCCGAGCAGGCCGGCCAGGCCGACGACCTCGCCGGGACGGATGCTCACCGAGACGTCGTGCAGCTTGCGCATACCGGACAGATTTTCGGCCTTGAGCAGCGGCTCGCGCTCGACGTCGTGCTCCTCGCCGAACGCCGTGACGCCCTCTTCGCGGATCTGGCGGATCTCGCGGCCGAGCATCAGCGACACGAGCTCGATGCGCGGCAGCGGCTTGAGCGGTCCGCTGTGGACGACCCGGCCGTCGCGCAGGACGGTGACGCTGTCGCACACCCGGTACAGCTCGTCCATCCGGTGGCTGACGTAGACGATCGCGATGCCTTCGGCGTGCAGCCGGTTCAGCACCTCGAAGAGCGTCTCGACCTCGCGCGGCTCGAGCGACGACGTCGGTTCGTCCATGATGACGACCTTGGCGTCGGTCGAGACCGCGCGGGCGAGCGCGACCATCTGCTGCGCGCCCACACCGAGGGTGTGCAGCGGGCGCTTGACGTCGTCGTCGATGCCGTAGCCCTTGAGCAGCTCACGGGCGTCGGCGTACATCCTGGACCAGTCGACCAGCCCGGTGCGAGTGCGCGGCTCGCGGCCGAGGAAGACGTTGCCGGCGATGCTCATCAGCGGGACGAGGTTGACCTCCTGGTAGATCGTGGAGATCCCGGCGCGCTGCGCGTCGATCGGCCGCTTGAACGCCACCGGCTCGCCGAGGTGGCGCACTTCGCCCTCGTCGGGCTGGTAGACGCCGGTGAGCACCTTGATCAGCGTGGACTTGCCGGCGCCGTTCTCGCCGACCAGCGCGTGCACCTCGCCCGGCTTCAGCGCGAAGCTGACGTCGTCGAGGGCGAGGGTGCCGGGGAACCGCTTGGTCACCCCGGCCACCTCGAGCACCGGCGCGGTCGTCATGGCGACGTCCTCTTCGGTGGCTGCCGTCATTTGTAAGAGTTCCCGACCTTCTGCGCGGCGTTGGTCTCGTCGTACTGGTCGTCGGTGATCACGATGCTCGCCGGGATCGGCTCACCGTTCTCGAACTTCTGCAGCGTCTGGAAGGCCAGCGGGCCGAAGCGCGGGTTGGACTCGATCACGGCGTTGTAGCTGCCGTCGACGATGAGCTGCACCGCGTTGCGGGTGCCGTCGATGGAGATGATCTTGACGTCCTTGCCCGGCGTCTTGCCGGCCGTCTTGAGCGCGTTGACCGCGCCGACGCCCATTTCGTCGTTCTCGGCGTAGACGGCGGTGATGTCCGGGTGGCTCTGGATGAGCTGCTCCATCACGGACTGGCCCTTGGACCGGTCGAACTCGCCGGTCTGCTCGGCGACCACGGACAGGCCCGGCGTCTTCGCCAGCTCGTCCTTGAAGCCCTTGGTGCGGTCGGTGGTGACGTTGTTGCCGGACGAGCCGAGCAGGATCGCGACCTTGCCGGTGCCGCCGGTGACCCGCGCGGTCTCCTCGGCGGCGCGCTTGCCCTGCTCGACGAAGTTCGAGCCGATGAAGGTCAGGTAGTCGGTGCAGGCCTGCGAGGTCACCTTGCGGTCGATGGTGATGACCGGGACCTTCTTGGCCTTCGCCGCGTCGAGGGCCGGCTGGAGGCCGTCGGAGTTCAGCGGGGCGACGACCAGCAGCTGGGCGCCGCGGTCGAGCATCGACTTGATGTCGCTGATCTGCCGGTTCAGGTCGCTCTGGGCGTTGGTGACGAGCAGCTTGTCGTTCGCGATGCCGAGCTTCGCGGCTTCGTCGCGGATGGACTGCGTCTCGGTGATCCGGAAGGGATTGGCCTCCTTTTCGGACTGTGAGAAACCGACCACCGCCGTCTTCAGGTCGACCTTGGGGTAACCGGTCTTCTCGAGCGTGCAGCCGCCGGCGGACGGCGCGGCGGACTGGGCGCTGGCGGCCGGCCCACCGCCGCTCGACGGGGCCGCGGGGGAATCTTCCCTGCTGGTGCAGGAGGTGAGGGTCAGCGCGGCGGCGGCTGCGGTGACCAGAACCAGTCGGGGACGGGAGGACAAGAGCACGGCGACTCCTCGGGCAGCGTCGTTGGTGGCCCGCTCGCCGGGGTGATCGGGGTCACCGCGGGAGCCTTGAGGTACTTTTTACATCGTTGGAACAACGTTGTAAACCGGCGGCGGCTCGCTACACTTCGTGCTCACTCTCTGAAGGGACCGCCCGTGACCGTGACGCTCAAGGACGTCGCCACGCTTGCCGGAGTTTCGGTGAAGACGGTGTCGAACGTCGTGAACGGCTACGCCTTCGTCAAGCCGGAGAACCGCCGGCGGGTCGAGGAAGCCCTGGCGGCGACCGGGTACCGGCCCAACGTCGGGGCCCGCAACCTCCGCCGCGGCCGCACCGGCTTCCTGGCGCTGATGGTGCCGGAGCTGTCGATCCCGTACTTCGGCGAGTTGGCCGGCCTGGTGATCACGGCGGCCCAGAAGCGCGGCTGGAGCGTCCTGATCGAACAGACGCAGGGGACGCGGTCACGGGAGCGGGAGACGCTCTCGTCGCTGGGGCCGCACCTGGTCGACGGCGCCCTGGTGCACCCGGAAGCCCTCGAGGCGCCGGACTTCCCGGCCGATCCGGGCGGGATTCCGCTGGTCATGCTGGGTGAGCACGCGGTGGACGTGCCGATCGACCACGTGGCGATCGACAACGTCCTGGCCGCGCGCACGGCGGTGTCGCACCTGGCCGCGTTGGGCCGCAAGCGCATCGCGGCGATCGGGCGCAACCCGGAGCGCGGGACGTCGTCGCAGCGGCTGGCCGGGTACCGCTCGGCGCTCGCGGAGGCCGGTTTGTCCTATTCGGACGCTTTGGTGGCCCCGGCGGAGAAGTGGCACCGGTCGGTGGGGTCGGCGGCGATGAAGTCGTTGCTGGCACTGCCTTCGCCGCCGGACGCGGTGTTCTGCTTCAACGACCTGCTGGCCGTCGGCGCGCTGCGCGCGGTGGCCGAGCTGGGGCTGCGGGTGCCGGAGGACGTGGCGATCGTGGGGTTCGACAACAACGAAGAGAGCGCATTCTCGCTGCCGTCGCTGACGACGATCGCGCCGGACAAGACCGCACTGGCCGAGGCGGCGGTGGACCTCGTGCACCGGCGCATCACCGGAGACAAGACGTCCCCGCCGCAGGACATCCAGACGCCGTTCGCGCTGGAGATCCGCGAAAGCACCCGCGGCCGCTGACGCTTCTCAGCGGGCCGGCCAGTGCCACGACGGACGGTCCAGCCGGCCCTGGCCGGCCACCTTCGTCTCGCCGTACTCCTTCTCCAGCTCGACCGTGCTCACCTCGGCCACTTCCGCCAGCGCGCGGATCAGGGGCTGGGCGTGGGACACCACCACGAGCTGAGTCTCCTTCGCCGCTGTCGCGATCAAGGTCGCCAAGGCCGGCAGGAGGTCCGGGTGGAGGCTGGTCTCGGGCTCGTTCAGCACCAGCAGCTCCGGCGGGCGCGGGGTCAGCAGGGCCGCCACCCACAGGAGGAACCGCAGCGTTCCGTCCGACAGCTCCGCCGCCGACAGCGCACGCAGCAACCCGTGCTGGCGGAACTCGACCGACAGCAGGCCGTCCTCGGAGCGCCGCACCTCCACGGTCGAGCCCGGGAAGGCCGCGTCGAGCACTTCCGCGAGGTCCGCGTCGCGGCCCACCTCGATGATCGTCTGCAGGGCCGCCGCGAGGTCGGCGCCGTCGTGGGACAGCACCGGCGTGCGGGTGCCGATGCGGGACTGGCGCGCCGGTGCGTCGGCGTCCGCGCGGAAGTGGTCGTAGAAGCGCCACGACCGGATGCGTTCCCGCAGCACCACCAGTTCCGGGCAGGCCCGCGGGTCCGAGAACTCGCTCAGCATGCTGTCCGTGAGCCGGATCTTGAACCGGTCCTCGCCCCAGGCCCCGGACGCGACGCGCGTGCGCACCGACGGGCCCGCCCGGTCCGCCAGCAACGCCGACGGCCGCAGGTACGGCCCCGACCAGACCGCTTCCCGCTTGAACTCCGGGTCGAGGTTGAACAACGTCCTCTTGCCCGGCACCGGCAGTCCCAGGTCGAGGGCGTAGCCGAACTCGTCGCCCGCGAAGCCGAGCCGCAGCCCGACGGCCTTGGTGTGCACTTTGCCCTCGACGCGCGTGGTCCCGCGTCGCACGCCGTTCTCCGGGCCGGCCCACAGCGTCGACGGCAGCCCGCCCTCGCGGGCCAGCGCCGCCACGGCGCCGTTGCGCGACGCGTCGGCCAGTAGCCGCAGCGCCCGGTACAGGCTCGACTTGCCGCTGCCGTTCGGCCCGGTGACGACGGTCAGGCCGGACAGCGGCAGCACCAGGTCACGCAGCGAGCGGTAGTTCTCGACGGCCAGCGTGGTGAGCATGCCTCGAACCTAGCCGAAGTGCCCCTTCAGGGAGGCGGGATGCCCGCTCACTTGACCGGCATTGTCGCTTCGTAGAAGCGGGCGGCGGCCTTGCGGGCGCCGGTGAAGCCGTTGGCCCACAAGGATTCCACCTGGGACGCCTCCGCGCGGAAGGGGGGACGTCCGAGGTGTCGTAGTTGGGGCCGTTCGGCTCAGCCGACCGGGTCCGCCAGGGGGACTTCGCCCTCGCCGAGCCAGGATCCGCGCCACGCCAGATCGCCCCTGGCCAGGGGTTTCCCGCAGGAATCGCACTTCGCGCCCGGCCGGGTGAGCTGCCCGCAGCGGGTGTGGACCAGTGTCATCGGGCCGGGAGCGGCTTCCGACGCCGTGTGGGCGTCACCCCACGCGCCGAGGGCGTGCAGCACCGGGAGCGCGTCCGAGCCGGCCTGGGTGAGGCGGTACTCGTGGCGGGTGCGGCCGCCGTCGCGGTAGGGGAGCTTCGTGAGCAGGCCGCGGTCGACGAGCTTGGCCAGGCGGGTGGTCAGCACGTTGTCGGCGATGCCGAGCTGGGCGCGGAAGTCCTCGAACCGGGTGGTGCCCGCGGTGGCATTGCGCAGGATCAGCAGCGTCCACGGCTCGCCGAGGACGTCGGCGGCGCGGGCGATCGGACAGGCGGCGTCCGCCCAGGTGATGCGACGGCTCATCGTGTGATCCCTTCGACCTGACTTGCTGGGAGCAAGTTTACCCCGTAGGGTCGAGGCCAGCTAGCTTGCAACGAGCAAGTCAGGTGCGAGAGGAGTTCGTCATGGACATCACGGGTGCGGTGGCGCTGGTCACCGGAGCCAACCGGGGCCTGGGCCGGCGGTTCGCCGCGGCGCTGCTGGAGCGGGGCGCGGCCAAGGTCTACGCCGCGGCGCGGAATCCCGAGTCGATCGACCTGCCGGGGGTGGTCCCGCTGCGTCTCGACGTGACCGATCCGGAGTCCATCCGGGAAGCCGCGGCCGTTGCGGGCGACGTCACGCTGCTGGTGAACAACGCCGGTTCGTCGACCGGGTCGTCCCTGCTGGGCGGGTCCATCGAGGACATCCGGCTGGAGATGGACACGCACTACTTCGGCACGCTGGCCGTGACGCGCGAGTTCGCGCCGGTCCTCGAGCGCAACGGCGGCGGCGCGGTGCTCAACGTGCTGTCGGTGCTTTCCTGGTTCACCGCACCGCAGGTGGCGGCGTACTCCGCGGCGAAGTCCGCGGCCTGGTCGCTGACCAACGCGCTGCGCCTGGAGCTGGCGGCCCAGAAGACGCAGGTGACGGCGCTGCACGTCGGGTACATGGACACCGACATGGCCAAGAACGTCGACGGCCCGAAGATCGACCCGGCGGTCGTGGCGGGACTCGCCTTGGACGGCGTCGAGGAAGGCCGCTTCGAGGTGCTCGCCGACGACGTCAGCCGGAACGTGCGGGCCGGGCTCTCCGGCGATCTCGCCGGGCTGTACCCCGCACTGGTTTCCTGAAGGCGTTTTTCCGACCCCGGAATACGGTGGTCCCCGCCGCGGGCGTATGAATAGGCGGGTGCCGGAACACGTCGAAGCCGGAATAGGCCGAACGAGAAACCGCTGGGGCGAAGGCGAACGGTTGCGCGGCGAGATCCTGGCCGCGGCCGGCCGGTTGCTCGCCGAGCTCGGCGGCGAGGACGGGCTGACGATCCGCGGCGTCGCCCGCGCCGTCGGCATCGCCCCGGCGAGCATCTACCAGCATTTCTCCGACCGGGCGGAATTGGTCCGCGGATTGCTCGACCACGAATACGCCCGGCTGCGGGATTCGATGCGCGCGGCGGAGGAGTCAATCGGCGAAACCGACGTCGTCGGCCGGGTGCGGGCCCAGATTCACGCCTACTGCGCGTTCGCCATGGAGAATCCGGGCCATTACCGCCTGATGCTGGCCAACGGAGCTTCGCGGCCGGACCCCGACGCCCGCGCGGAAGGCCCGTTGCTGGACGTGATCGACCGGCTGGCCGCGGGCTTCGAGCGCTGCGTCGAGGCAGGTCACCCGCTGCGGGTGACCCCGGGCCGCGCGGCGGCGGTGGTGTTCGTGGGCGCGCACGGGCGGGTGGCGTTGTTCCACAGCGTGCTCAACCGGACGGGGGCCGAGCTGGTGGAGCCGTTCGTGGACGAGCTGGTGTCGCTGGTCTTCGCGTGATCGCCTTTCGCATGAGGACGCAGGTGGTCTCGTAGCGGCGGATCGAGCCGTCGGGAGCTTCTTCGTCCCAGAGCGGTGCCGATCCCGCACGACTGCAGCGCCGGGTGCACGGCCAGCTGCCCGATGGTGCCCGCCCCGGCTGCTTTCCGGTAGTCGATCAGTCCTTTGCCGACGGGCAGCCCGGACCGCGCCGCGCACGCGACGAGGTAGTCGGCGTCGTCCCGGCGGAGCTCCCGGGCCACGTGTTCGAGGTGCAGCCGGGAGCCCGACCACCCGCATTCGGGCAGGTCGGCTTCGGTGAGGTCGCGGATGACCAGCGGGACCACGATTTCGGAGCGCACGGAGGCCACCGTATCGAGTTCACCCGGGCTGCGGCTGCTCGACAAAAGCGCGTGCTCAGGCCGTCCCGCCGAAGACCATGCGGTGGCCGCGGGCGGTGTCCATGTACTCGCGGACCCGGTGGATGAGGCCGTCGCGGAGTTCGAAGACGAAGCAGTAGTCGTTGGCGTAGTGGTTGCCGTTGGCCAGGGTGGCCGTCATCGTCTCTTCCACGATGACGCGCTCGCCGTCCGCGTGGAACCCGTGGAACGTCACCGAGACGTCGCTGACGAAGAAGCGCGGGAAGTCCTCGGCGAGGAACTGCACGATCGCCGGCCGGCCGACGAGGTGCGAGGAGCCGCCCAGGGCGACCGCGGTGGCGTTGCCCGGCGGCGCCAGCCATTCGGCGTCCTCGGTGAAGACCGCGGAGATCCGGTCCGCGTCGTGAGTGGCGAAGGCTTTCCAGGCGTTCTCGACGATGTCGCGGCTCGGCATGCCCGCGACCTTAACCACGCGCGGGTGGCGCAGGCTGGCGGATTCGCGACGTCATCACAGCGCCCGCTGGGCCGCGTCCAGGTTCTCGGTCAGCCAGGCCGAGACGAGCCGTTCCCGGTCCGCGTTCGTGTCCTTCCGCGGCACCATCTCCACCAGCATGATCAAGCCCAGGTAGACGCGGTACACCGTCAGCCGACGGCGGGCCGGGGCGTCGAAACGGGCCGCGCCGTACCCCGCCAGCAGAGGTGCGTCCAGGTCGTGCAGCAGCGTCAGCGACACGAATTCCGCCACCGGGTCGCCCCAGAACGCGCGCTCGGCGTCGATGATGCCCGACACCCGGTCGCCGTCGAGCAGGATGTTGCCCTTCCACAGGTCGAAGTGGACCAGCACCGGCGTCGTGACCAGCTCCAGCAGCGGCTCGTGGCGGCGGACGAGGTGGGCGATCTCCGCCGCCGGGCGGGGGAGGTGCACGCCGTACCGGACGGCGTCCGCGAGCACCGCGTCCACCATCGCCGCGAACGCCGCCGGCCACGTCGGGTGCAGCGGGTCCTGGGGGTAGCCGAACCCGTCGCCGGTCACTTCGTGCAGGCCGGCCACGATCGCGCCCAGTTCGGTGCGCAGGTGCGGGCCGGCGCCGGGCACCTGCGACCACGGGACGCCCGGCACCTCCGTCATCAGCAGGAACCCCGGCCCGGCGCCCACCACCGACGGCACCGGGCCCGGAACCCGGCGGTAGTACTCCGCTTCCGTCGCGAGCAGGTCATGTTCGTAGGTCAGGCCGGGGTCCGTCGGCGCGATCTTGAGGACCAGCCGCCGTCCGTCCGCGAGCCGCACCCGGATCGCCCGGTTGTACGTTCCGCCGCCGATCTCCTCGGCTGCCACCACCGAAGCCGGGTCGATGCCCGATGCCGTCAGTTCCCCGTCCACCCGGCCGAGTCTTCCAGCTTTTCCGCCGCGTCGGCCAGGTCCTCCGGGGTCGGGGCGTCGTCCTGGGTCAGGCTGCGCCGCCAGTAGCCGGTGAACTCGATGACGCTCTTGGCCCAGCCGCGCTCGCCGACGAGGTGACGGCGCAGCGCGCGGACCGTCGAAGCCTCACCGGCCAGCCACGCCGCCACCGCACCGTCCGGAAACGCCGCCCCGCGAACCGCCTCGACCAGCTTGCGGCCGTGCTCGGCGCCGTCCCGGTGCAGCCAGTGCACCTCGCCGGGCAGCGGCTGCTCCTCGGCCGCGTCCGCGACCTCGACGAACACCACCGCCTTGTCCACTTCGGACAGGATGGTCGCGATGGCGGGGATTGCCGTCTCGTCGCCCGCGCACAGCAGGGTGTCCGCTGTGGACAGTGGACGGCGGTAGGCCGCGTCCGGGCCGTAGCGGCCGAGGACGTCGCCCGGCTCCGCCCGGCGCGCCCACGCCGTGGCCGGTCCCGCCGAGCCGGAGTGCAGCACGAAGTCGACGTCGATCGCCGCCCGGCCAGGGTCGCGCCCGCGCACGGTGTAGCTGCGCATCACCGGGCGCTCGTCCTCGGGGATCGCCAGGTACGCCTGGTACCAGCGCATGACGTCGTCGCCGGCCGATGGCAGCCGCACCGGGCGGCCCGGTGGCGGGAACAGGAGCTTGAGCTGCTGGTCCGGCCACGGCTCGAGCTCGCCGAGGCCGTCGCCGGTGAACGTGACGCGCACGGTGCGCGGGGTCACCGGCCGCACCGCCGTCACTTCGAGCAGACCGGTCGGCTTCACGGCTTCCCCAGGTATTCGCGCAGGTGGCGGGCGGTGAGGGTGGAGGCGTCGGCCACGAGCGAAGCCGGTGTGCCTTCGAAGACGACGCGGCCGCCGTCGTGCCCGGCGCCGGGGCCGAGGTCGATCAGCCAGTCGGCGTGGGCCATCACGGCCTGGTGGTGCTCGATGACGATCACCGTGTTGCCCGCGTCGACGATCCGGTCGAGCAACGCCAGCAGCTGGTCGACGTCGGCGAGGTGCAGCCCGGTCGTCGGCTCGTCGAGGATGTACGTCGAGCCCTTCTCCGCCATCCGGATCGCCAGCTTGAGCCGCTGCCGCTCGCCGCCGGAAAGCGTGGTCAGCGGCTGCCCGAGCGTCAGGTAGCCGAGGCCGACGTCGGCGAGCCGGTCGAGGACCGTCCGCGCGTTGCCCGTGGTGAAGAACTCCCGGGCTTCGGCGACGGACATCGCCAGGACCTCGCTGATGTTCTTGCCGCGCAGTTCGAAGGTGAGCACCTTGGGCGTGAACCGCTTGCCCTCGCACTCTTCGCAGACCGAGGCGACGCCGGCCATCATCGCCAGGTCCGTGTAGATCACGCCGAGGCCCTTGCACTTCGGGCAGGCGCCCTCGGAGTTGGCGCTGAACAGGCTCGCCTTGACGCCGTTGGCCTTGGCGAACGCCGTCCGGATCGGGTCGAGCAGGCCGGTGTAGGTGGCCGGGTTGGAGCGCCGGGACCCGCGGATCGCCGACTGGTCGACCACGACGACGTCCTCGCGCCGGGCCAGGGAGCCGTGGATCAGCGACGACTTCCCGGACCCGGCCACGCCGGTGACCACGGTCAGCACGCCGAGCGGGACGTCGACGCTGACGTCACGCAGGTTGTGCAGGCGAGCGCCGGTGATCGAGACGTGCCCGGCCGGAGTGCGGGGGTGCGCGCGCAGGGTGACGCGGTGGTCGAGGTGCCGGCCGGTGAGCGTGCCGGACGCGCGCAGGCCGTCGACGCTCCCGGTGTAGCAGAGCCGCCCGCCCGCGGTGCCCGCGCCGGGACCGAGGTCGACGACGTGGTCGGCGATCCGGATCGTCTCCGGTTTGTGCTCGACGACCAGGATCGTGTTCCCCTTGTCCCGCAGGCAGAGCAGCAGGTTGTTCATCCGCTCGATGTCGTGCGGGTGCAGCCCGACGGTCGGCTCGTCGAAGACGTAGGTGACGTCGGTGAGGCTGGACCCGAGGTGGCGCACCATCTTCACGCGCTGTGCCTCGCCGCCCGAGAGCGTCGCGGACTCGCGGTCGAGCGAGAGGTAGCCGAGGCCGATCTCGACCAGCGAATCGAGGGTGTCGCGCAGGTTGCCCAGCAGCGGCCGGATCGACGGCGCGTCGAGGCTCCGGACGAACTCGGCGAGGTCGCTGATCTGCATGGCCGCGCAGTCGGCGATGTTCCGGCCGTCGATCTTGGCCGAGAGCGCGGCCTGGTTGAGCCGGGCGCCGCCGCACTCGCCGCAGGTCTTGAAGGTGGCGGCCTTTTCGATGAACCCGCGGACGTACGGCTGCAGCGACTCGGTGTCCTTCTGCAGGTAGAGCCGCTTGACCTTGACCGCGAGGCCTTCGTAGGTGAGGTTGCTGGTGCCGACCTTCACCTTGCACGGCCCCTTGTGCAGCAGGTCGTCCAGCTGCTCGGGCGTGAAGTCGCGGATCTTCGTGTCCGGGTCGAAGAAGCCGGAGGAGACGTAGATCTGGACGTACCAGCTGTCCGGCGCCCAGCCGGGGACGACGACCGCGCCCTCGTTGAGCGAGCGGTCGAAGTCGAGCAGGGCGTGGACGTCGAGGTCCGACACCCGGCCGAGGCCCTCGCAGGCCGGGCACATGCCCTCGGGCAGGTTGAAGCTGAACGCGCCGGACGTGCCGACGTGCGGTTCGCCGAGCCGCGAGAAGGCGATCCGCAGCATCGCGTAGGCGTCGGTCGCGGTGCCGACCGTGGAGCGCGAGTTGGCGCCCATCCGTTCCTGGTCGACGACGATGGCCGCGCTCAGGTTTTCCAGCAGGTCGACGTCCGGGCGGGACAGGCTGGGCATGAAGGACTGGAGGAAGGCGCTGTAGGTCTCGTTGATCAGCCGCTGGGACTCGGCCGCGATGGTGCCGAAGACCAGGGACGACTTGCCGGAGCCGGAGACGCCCGTGAACACCGTGAGCCGGCGCTTCGGGATGTCCAGGTCGACGCCGGTCAGGTTGTTCTCCCGGGCCCCCCGGACCTCGATCACGTCGTGGGTGTCGGCGGCCCGCCTGGGTGAGGTCATACCGTCCTTCTCGATAGTTTAGGCTGTAAAGTGATTATCGATCGTACAATACTTTAGGGTGTAAGGAGTCGGCAAGGTGGTCGTCTTCGCGGGTCAGGGCGACGCCCGCCGGTCCATGGAACTGCTGTGGGGGCCGCGCGTGGTGGCCCCGCGCACGGGCCCGGGGCCCAAGCCGGGCCTGTCGGTCGAGGCGATCGTCGCGGCGGCGATCGACATCGCGGACGCCGAGGGCATGGCGGCGCTGTCGATGCGCGCGGTCGGGGAGCGCCTCGGCCGCACGGCGATGGCGCTGTACACGTACGTGCCGGGCAAGACCGAGCTGGTCGACCTGATGTACGACCGGACCCTGGGCGAGTTGCCTTCGTCGTTCCCGGTGACTTCGGGGTGGCGCGCGGCGGCTTTCTCGCTGGCCGACGCGCTGTGGGACCTGCACCTGCGGCACCCGTGGCTGCTGCAGGTCTCGCCCGCGCGCCCGGTGCTCGGGCCGGGGGAGTTCCACGTGCAGGAGACGCTGCTGTCCGTCTTGGCGTCGACCGGGCTGCCGCTGTCCCGGGTCCGCTGGGTGGTGGCGGCGTTGTTCAACATCGTGCGCGGCTCGGTGCAGGCGGCGGCGGAGTCGCGGCAGGCGGCCCGCGAGACGGGACAGTCCGAAGAGGACTGGTGGTACGCGCGGTCGGCGTTGCTGGGCGAGCTGGCGCCGGACCTCCCGGCCCGGTTCCCGACGGTGGCTCGATTGGGTGAGGAGGGCGAGTACGAGGCTGCGGCGTCGTCGGAGGAGCCTTATCTCGAGCGGGAGGCGCGGCTGTCGTTCGAGGCGGGCCTGGAGCTGCTGCTGGACGGCGTCGAGGCGGCGATCGTGCGGCAGGGCTGACGTGGGGAGGGCGGGATGGGGTTTCTTCGATCAGGTGGTGCCGGAACCCGTGGAGCTGCCGGGCGTCGACGCCCGGACGACCGTCGCCCTGACCGGGGCCCGGGTCTGGAAGGCGAACCTCACGCTGGAACTGGGCTTCTTCTTCACCCCACCGGTGGGCGAGTGCGTCTCCGACCCGATGGGCGCCCAGGAGCGGATGCTCTTCTACCGGGACGAGCCTCGTCCGGGCGCGGGTCCACCGGCGCCGGACGGACCCCGGCTGGCCGTGGTCTTCGCCGACGGCCGGTACGCGACGAACCTGCGTGCGGGGGGCCGCCGGCAGATCCTCGACCTGTTGGCCGCTGCCGCCGGCCGGGCCGCTGACGCTCGTCTTCGCGTGGCCCGCCGAGCGGCTGACCGAGCATTCCGTCACGCTGGACGGGCAGGAGATCGCCACGGCCGCGGCTCACTGCGTCGACGTGTTCGGAGCCCGGTAGTCAGGGCTTCCGGGCCTCGATGAGGAACCGGGCCGTGTGGGCGACGAACGGGCCGTCGCGCTCGATCAGCTCGTGCAGCTCCCGCAGCTTGTCCCGGTGCTGCTCGACCGTGAAACCCGGCACCATCCAGATCACCTTGCGCAGGAAGTACACCACCGCGCCGATGTCGAAGAACTCCGTACGCAGCGACTCCGAGCGCAGATCGACGACCTCCAGCTCCGCGGCGGAAGCGGCCGCGACGGCCCGGTCCGGGTGACGGCTGCTGCGCGCTTCCTCAGGCTGCGGGCCGAGGAAGAACTCGACCAGCTCGAACACGCTCGCCGGGCCGACCTGCTGGGAGAAGTACGCCCCGCCCGGCCGCAGCACGCGGGCGATCTCGGTCCACCGCGTCGTCACGGGGTGGCGGCTGGAGACGAGGTCGAACACGTCGTCCGCGAACGGGATGCCGGCGGTCGCCACCACCAAGACCCCGCGCGGCCGCAGCCGGGCCGACGCCTTCGCGATGTTCGGCGCCCACGACTCGGTGGCGGCCGAAACCGGCGGCAGGGACGGGCAGCCGTCGAGGACTTCGCCGCCGCCGGTTTCCAAGTCGAGCGCGGTGGAAACCTGGGTCAGGCGCTCGCCGAGCAGCCGCTGGTACCCCCACGAAGGCCGCGCTTCGGTGGCGCGGTCGTCCAGCCACGAGAAGTCCCAGCCGTCGACGGACACCGCCGACGCTTCGGCCACCAAGTCCTCGAACACGCCTCCGATGGTCACAAAGCCGGCGGCGGGCCGCCACCCGATTTCCGGACCGGCGGCGGGGGCACCGGCTTGGCGAGCGTGACCGCGGAGAACGCCACCACGACCGGGCCGCGCCGGGTCTCCACCGTGCAGGAGTCCTCGTCGCGGGCCACCAGGTCGCCGAGCGCGTCGGTGAAGCCGCCCTCGATGCGGTAGCGCACCACGACCCGCGTACCCAGCGGCAGTTCTCGCAGCAGTTTCACAGCCGGCCGCTCAGCTCCTCGTCCGACGGCTCGACCAGGAACGAACCGTCCTCCCAGACGATCGTCGGGATGCGGCGGGCGCCGTCCTGCAGCTCGCGGACGCGGCGCTCGGCGTCGGCGTCCGCCTCGACGTCCACATAGGAGTATTCGACGCCTTCGCGGTCGAGCAGCGCGCGGCTGCGCTTCACGTCCGGGCACCAGCTCGCGCCGTAGACCGTCAGCTTCACGAAACTACCTCCCTGACCGGGGTTTCCACCGGGGCGTGCCCCAACTCTGCCAGCCAGCCGCGGAACACCCGGTGCAGGGCTTCCGCCCCGACGACCTCGCCCGGGAACCGCAGCTCACGCGGGTGCACGACGAACCCGCGCTGCTGCGGGCCGCCCAGGCCGCCGTGCGAGCCCACGTGCGTCTCGAACGGGGACGCCTGGTCCGAGTCCGGGTCGTAGCGGCTGTTGATCATCACGTCCGCGCAGTGCGGGAACGTGTCCACCCGGCGGATCAGGTCCGCGGCGTGCGGGCCGTACGGCGGCAGCGGATCCTCGCCGATGACGACCCCCGTCGCCAGCCGGTGCAGGCCGTCGCGGCCCAGGACCACCGGGCCGAACTCGCGGCTGCGCACCAGCAGGAAGCCGACGCCGGGGTGGTCCACCAGGGACGGCAGCAGGTCCGGGAACTCCCGCTCGATCGTCTCCAGCTCGACGCGGCCTTCGTGCCCGGTGAACGACACCATCGCGAGGTGCCCCGACACGACCACCACCACGCCGGGGGCCACGCGGGTGACCGCGCCGGGCGAGCCGGACGTCGTGCGCGGGCGGTCCTCGGCGCACTCCGCGTCCTCCACCCGGGCACGCAGCCGGCGCGCGATCAGGCCGCCGCTCGTCGTCGCCTCGGCCAGGGCCGCGTTGATCTGCCAGCTCTCGGCCTGCCGCCGCTTGCCGGCGGACGCCGGGGGCGAGCCGCCGCACAGCCGGCCGACGTACGCCTCGATCGTCTCGCCGAACCGCTGCGAGAACGCCTGGCCCTGGGTCTGGCCGTGGTCCGACAGCGCCACGACGTGGTAGCGGCGCGGCGCGAGCCGGCTCGCCCGGTGCAGCCGCGCGATCTGCTGGTCGATCGAGCGCAGCACCGACAGCGTGTCGAACCGCTCGATGCCGGAGTGGTGCGCCACCTCGTCGTAGCCGAGGAAGTCCGCGTACACGACCGGCCGCCCGGCGAGCATGTCGCCGAGGATCGCGGAGACGACGACGTCACGCGCGATCACGGTCGTGCCGGGCCGGGCCAGGGGGTACCAGCCGCCGCGCGGGACCCGCGGCACCACGCCGGCGCGGCGCTGGCGCACCGACGCGCTGATCTCGCGGAAGACGTCGACGAGCGCGACGGCGAACGTGCGCAGGGCGTTGATCGGGTTCGCGAAGTAGGCGTAATAGCCCGCGCCGAGCCGATCTCGGTGCCGGCGCAGCAGCTTTTTCGGGACCAGCACCGGGATCGAGCTCATCGTGAGGCTGACGTGGGCGGCGTCGCCGGAGAACAGGTTGCCGCGGCTCGCGCCGTCGCCGGACAGGAGGCCGCGCCCGTCGGAGTGCCGCCGCTCGATCTCGGCCGCGTCGGCCGGGTGCGCGCACGCCATCACGTGGTCGCGGTCCTTTTCGTACCAGCGGAAGCCGAGGATGTCGTGGTTGGAGCCGTGCAGGATGCCGCAGACGCTCGCCCCGGTCTGCGAGCTCCAGTCCGTGTGCCACCGGGTGAACGCGTGGCTGTCCTCGGCGAGCCACGCGGCGAACGTCGGCATGTCGCCGTCGCGGATCGCGCGGCGGACGGTGTCGTACCCGAGGCCGTCGATCTGCAGGAACAGCACCCCGGGCGGCTGGTCCGCGACCCCGGTGGCGGGGGTGTGCCGACGGCGGCGCCGGGCGGCGCGGCGGAAGAAGATCTCGTCCTCGTCCACGGCGAGCGCGCTCGAGATGAGCGCCCCGACGGCGGCCATGCCGAGCGTGACGATCACCGCGGTCCGGAACCCCGCGACCTCGACGCCGGGCACGGTCCGGAACACGGCCAGCGTCCCGGCCCCGAGCAGCAGGAACCCGAAGACGCCGAAGGTGAGGAACGCCAGCGGGTAGGCGATCCGCATGACCAGCGGCCAGACCACGGCGGCGAGCAGGCCGAGCAGCAGCGCGCAGACCGCCGGCTGCCACCAGTGCGTCATCCGGAACCCGGGCAGGAGCACGTCGAGCAGGCGCAGCGCGCCGGTCACCGCGATCCACACGCCCACCGCGCGGGCGACGGCCCGGCCGCCGCGCAGCAGCCGGCCCTTCGGCGCGGTCGACGTCACACCGGCTCCTTGGTCTTGCGCCGCCACCGGGCGATCAGGTTGGCCAGCACGGTGACCAGCAGGACGAGCACCGTCGCCAGCAGCGTCGCGACGACGGGCGAGTCGAAGATGCCCCCGCTCACGATGCCGAGCACCGCGTACGCGCTCGCCCACAGGACGCACGCGCCGAGCGCGGCGGGCAGCAGGCGCCGCCACGGGTAGCCCAGCGCGGCCGCGGCGAGCAGCACCGGGATGCGGCCGGCCGGGACGAGCCGGCCGATCACCACGAGCTGCCAGCCGCGGCGGGCAAACTGCTCGCGGGCCTTCTCGAGCCGTTCGGCGGGCTGGCGGCGGCTGATCCAGCGGAACGCGGCTTCGCTGCCCAGGCGCGGGATCCCGAACGTCACGACGTCGCCGAGGTAGGCGCCGACGGTGGCGAGGACGATCACCAGCGGCAGGGACAGGTGGCCGGTCGTCGTCGCGACGGCGGCCGCGGCGCCGACCACCGCGCCGGTCGGCACGACCGGGACGATCGAGCCGAGCAGCACGCCGCCGAACACCGCGGGGTAGCCGATGGCGGCCGGGTCGGTCCAGTTCACGCGCGGTCCTTCGGCGAGGGCAGGGCGACATCGGCGCCGGGCTCGGTGAACAGGACGTCGGTGGTTCCGCCGGCGGCTTTCACCTCGGCGGCGAACACCCGCGGCGGATCGGCCAGCAGCCGCCGCATCCGGGCGGTGCGCTGCAGGCCGGGGAGGGTGAGCGTGCCCCAGTGCACGGGGACGGCCGCGCGGGCTTGAACCAGCCCGGCGGCCCGCGCGGCGCGGGCGGGATCGAGGTGCCCGGGGCCGAGGTTCGGGCCCCAGCCCCAGACGGGCAGCAGGGCGACGTCGACCGGGCCGAGGCCGCGCATGCCGTCGAAGAGGTCGGTGTCGCCGGCGTGGTAGATCTTCTTGCCGTCGCTCTCCAGGAGGTGCCCGAGCGCGGGACTCTGCGGCCCGTGGGTCAGGCGCGGTCCCCACCGGTGTCCGGAGTGGACGGCTTCGGTGGCGGTGACGGTCAGGCCGCCGTCGGTGAGCGTCTCCCCGGGCGCGATCTCCTCGACGCGCTCGAAGCCCTTCTTGCGCAGCCACGTCCCGGCGCCGCGGGGGACGACGATCCGGGTGTCTTCGCCGAGCAGCCGCAGGGACGGCAGGTGCAGGTGGTCGCCGTGCAGGTGGGAAAGCAGGACGAGGTCGACGCCGGCGTAGCTGTCGGGTGCCGGCACGGGCACGACCCGGACGAGCCCGCCAACGCGCGCGGTGAGCACCGGATCGGTCAGCACGACCCGGCCACCGAGTTCGAGGCGGACGGTCGAATGGCCGAGGAATCGCAGGCTGAAGCCGCTCACGCCCCCGAGTATCACCTTCGCCGCCGCCGGACGCCCGGCGGAGTGGCCAGGGCAACGCTGGCGTGTGATCCGGGAGCCGACACGCGTGATCAGAGAGCCGACACGCGTGGTTGAAGGGTCAGGTTCAGTGACCTGCGGGGAGCAGGGACGAGATGCGCAGCGACGAGGTCCCGATGCCGGTGGGACCGCCGAACGTGGCTGCCGTCGCCGCCGGGTGGTAGCCCAGCTCCGGCTCCGTGTAGCGGCGCACGTTCTCGTGCCAGTTCAGGATCCCGGCGATCCAGTCGCGGAATTCCTCGACGTAGCCGAGCAGCATCTCTTGGACGTCCGGCTCGACGGCGTGGTCGCGGAACAGGGCGGGCAGCTCGATCGCCGACGCGTGCTCGAACTCCGCCAGCCGGGCGTGCGCCAGGTCGGTCACCACCGCGAACGCGCGCTCCTCGGTGCAGTCCAGGAAGTTCCGCACCACCAGCACCGCGTTGTGCAGCTCGCCTTCGTACTGGATCTCCTTGCGGTAGGAGTAGAGGTCGTTGATCAGGCAGGCCACGTCCGTCGCCGAGTGCTCGATCGCCTGCACCGGCCGCGTGCGGTACAGCGCGGGCGGCACCGAACGGCCGTGTGAGAACCGCGAGAGGCTCATCGTGAGGTCCGAACCGAACGTCCGGCGCCGCATCTCGACGTAGTCGATCGGGTCCGGGATGCGGTTCTGCGCCTGGTTCGCCAGCTCCCAGAGCCAGCTCGACGTCATCGATTCGACCGCGCGGCGCACCGCGCGCCGGTTCTCCGGGGGCATGCCGGCCGTGGTCCGCGGCCAGAGGTCGGCCAGGCCCGCTTCCAGCGCGTTCGCCGGTGCCGGCATCGGCGAATCGTGCACCGGCATGAACGCCGACAGGCGCAGATTGGCCGCCTTCGCGCCCGCCAGGTCGCGCGTCGCGCCGAACACCACCGGGTAGTAGTCGTCGGCGTAGGTGCCCCAGGTCAGCCAGTCGCTGGTGACGTCGAGGGCGTCGGCCGTCGCGTCCGGGTGGATGCCCGCCGCGCACAACGGCAGGTCGGCGGCCCGCAGCTTCCGCTCGTCCCACACCACGCCGTCGAGGAAGCCCGTGCGCCGCGCCCAGTCCACGTTGCGGACCCGGCTGGAATCCAGGTGCGGGCTCAGCCGCAGCGGGAACGGCACGGCGACGGACGGCCGCGGCACGTCCACCGCGCGGAACGGCGTCGAACCGTACGCCCGGAGCCGTTGCGGTGCGGTGGCGAGCACCGACGCGAAGATGCGTGCCGCGGAGGTGCCCAGACCGTTCGCGCCGCCCAGATCCGGGCCGCCCCGGTCGGTCAGGGCGCCTTCGTTCATGTACCGGCTGGACCGCAGGTGCCATTCGTGGCCGCCGGACTGCCAGTCCTGCAGGCCCTTGACGTAGGCGAACGTCGCCGCGCGCGCGGCCGGGTCGACGCAGTGGTCGTCGAGCAGCGCGGGCACCTCGGTGAGCGCGGTGTGCTCGAACTGGTGCAGCCGGGAGGTGATCAGGTCGTTGACTGCGTCGGCCGCTTCCTGGGTGCCCAGCCCGAGGAACTTCTCGAACACCAGCACGCCGTTGGACAGCTCGCCCTCGTCCTGCACTTCGCGCTGGTAGGAGAACAGGTCGTTGCGCAGGTGGACGCCGTCGGCGAAGCAGTCGCGCAGGACTTCCATCGGCCGGGACGCGGCGATCGCGGCCGGCACCTCGGCGTGCACCGAGTGCTCGACCAGGTTCGCCGACCACGGCGCGCCGCCGACCTTCCGCCGCATCTCGACGTACTCGATCGGGTTGGCGAGCCGGCCCTCGTTGATGTTGGCCAGTTCCCACAGCGACTCGTCCAGCAGCGCCTTGGTGCTGTCGGCGAACCGGCGCCGCCAGCCGGCCGACCGGTGCGGGACCGTCCGGTTCCACAGGTCGGTGAGGCCGCGCTCGACCGGGTTTTCCGGGGTCGCGGTGATGTCCCCTTCGACCGGCATGAACCGTTCGAGCCGGTCGAGGTAGGCGCGTGCGCTGTCGATGTCGCCGGTGCGCTTGTAGAGCTCCAGGAAGTGGTCGTCGAAGTAGAACACCCAGACGTACCAGTCGGTGATCAGGTCGAGCTCGTCGGCGCCCGCGTCGGGGTGGGTGTACGCGCAGAGCAGCGCGTAGTCGTGGGAGTCGAGGTCGTGCTCGGTCCAGATCACCGTGCCGTGCTGTGGCACGTCGATCATGTCCTGCTCGCGCGCCCACGCCTTGCTGTGCTCGCGTGCGCGATCCAGGTGCGGGTTCAGGCGCGCCGGGTAGGGCATGTAGAACTCGGGGAGGACGAACGGCTGTTCAGGCACACCGCGAGGCAACCAGCCGGTCGTGGTGTCCGCCAAGGGGAACAGCCGGGAAGCACACGAACGGGACGAGCGCTTCCCCCGGCCGGCCCAGCGGCGTTCCGGCCCGATCGGCGCGCGGTGGCGGGCCGTCGCACGATGGTGGAGTTCCCGAGCGAGGAGAGCAGATGACCGACGAAAACCGGGTGGTCGACAACCCGGACGAAGACCGCTACGAGCTGTGGGCGGGCGAGAAGCTGGCGGGGATCGCCCAGTACGACCGCCGCGGCGACCTCACGGTGTTCACCCACACCGAGATCGACGACGCCTTCTCCGGGCAGGGCCTCGGCAAGGTACTGGCGGCGGGCGCGCTCGACGACGTCGTCGCCCACGGCGGGACGATCGTGCCGGTCTGCCCGTTCATCGCCGGCTACCTGAAGAAGAACCCGGGGTACGAAGACCACGTCCGCTGGCGGCGCGAGTAGGCCGGAAGCACTGCGAACGTTGGGCCGTCCGGGTGATCTGAGAGGTATGTCCGAATCCCTTGGTTATTAACCAACCTTCGTCGGTAGTGCGTTGGTTGCCTGGCAACGAAAGTGTCGGCACCGGCTTCGAACGCCCCACCCTGGAGGAAGTTGATGACTCCCCGGAAGACCGCCTTCAAGACCCTCGCCGTCTTGTCGGCCGCCGCGCTGACCAGCGGCGTTTGCGCCTCGGCGGCCACCGCGTCCCCGCTGGCCTTCGCTGAGCTGCAGGCCCGCGCGATCACCGGTGCCACCCAGGTGGCGAACGCACTGGGCGCCGCGTCCGGCGGCGTTTACCTCGAAAACGGCAAGGCCGTCGTGAACGTCGTCGACGATGCCGCGATGCAGCAGGTGCAGGCCGCCGGCTTCACCGCCAAGAAGGTCAAGCACACCTTCGCCGCGCTCACCGGCGTCAAGAACCAGCTGGACGCGGTGAAGAACGTGCCGCAGACCGCGTGGGGCATCGACACGAAGACCAACCAGGTCGTGGTGAAGGTCTACGACGCGGCCAGCAAGGAGACCGCCGGCAAGGTCGCCGCGGCCGCCGCGCGGTACGGCGACAGCGTCCGCGTCGAGCACCGCACCGGCAAGCTGGAGCTGTACATCAAAGACGGCGACGCGATCCAGAACAGCCAGGGCCGCTGCTCGCTCGGCTTCAACGTGACGCGCGGCGGCTCGCCGTTCCTGCTCACCGCGGGCCACTGCACCAACCTCGGCGGCACCTGGGCCGGTGGCGACGTCTCGGGTGCGCAGGTCGTCGAAAGCGACTGCCCCGGCGCCGACTCCGGCCTGCTGACCCGCCCGAACGGCACCGGGCCCGGCCAGATCAACACCGGCCAGCAGATCACCGGCGCCGCGACCCCGACCGTCGGCGAGCAGATGCAGAAGCAGGGCTCGACCACCGGCGGCGGCAGCGGCGAAGTGACCTCGGTCGACGAGTCGGTCAACTTCGACGTCGGCGTGCTCAACCACGAGTTCGGCACCACCGCGCACACCGACCACGGCGACTCCGGCGGGCCGGCCTACGACGGCTCCAAGGGCCTCGGCACGCTGTCCGGCGGCGACACCGTGACCAGCTACTTCTACCCGCTCACCCTCGAGCTGCAGGCCTACGGTCTCGAGCTCGCCTGAGCCAGGGCGAGGGCCCGCTCACTTTCCGTCGGGGGAGGTGAGCGGGCCCTCGTTCCGTCACGCTTCGAGCCGCCGCGCGCGGTAGACGGCGTCGGTGTGGTGGCCCTCGCCGCGCGTCTCGCACGTCTCGACCACCCACTGCCACGGGTCGCCGAGGTAGCCGGTGATCTCCTCCGGCTCGAAGTACAGCTCCTCCGGCGGCTTCTGGCCGTCGAACTCCCGCATGGCCCTCGGCGAGTGGCCGACGACCAGCAGCGAACCGCCGGGCCGGATCGCCGCCGCGGCCGCCGTGAAGACGTCGCGGCGCAGGTCCGGCGGGAGGTGCATGTACTGCGCCGAGACCAGGTCGTACTGCGCTTCCGGCTGCCACTCGAGGATGTTGCGGTGCAGCCAGTTCACCGTCACGCCCGCCTCGGCGCCGGCTTCCGCCGCGCGGGCGAGAGCGGTGGTCGAGATGTCGACGCCGTCGACCGTCCAGCCCTGCTTGGCCAGCCAGATCGCGTCGCCGCCTTCGCCGCTGCCGAGGTCGAGAGCGTGCCCGGGGTTCAGGCCCTCGACCTCGGTGCGCAGGTTGACGTTGGCGTTCCCGCTCCAGATGCGGTGCTCGTCACGCTGGTACATCGCTTCCCAGAAGTCCTGCTTGAGCATCGCGTCGACGGTCATCGGGTGGTCGTGGGGCATGGTTCCTCCTCGGGGACGTCCTCCCAGCATGCGGACGACGTCCCCGAGAAGGCAAACCTCGTTGCCGATCCAGCAACTCAGGCCGTGCCGTACACCTGCATTTCGTACAGCGAGTAGCCGTACGAGGTCCCGCGCGTGACGCCGTTCATCCGCACGTACCGGCCGGTGCCGGTCAGGCCGGTGAGGTCGTCCGTGCCGCCGTTGCCGGTCGTGGTGCTGGAGATCGTCGTCCAGGTGGTGCCGTCGGCCGACGTCTGGATGCTGTACGCCTTCCCGTAGGCGGCTTCCCAGGTCAGCTTGACGTGCGTGACGGACTTCGGCGCGCCGAGGTCGACGCGCAGCCACTCCGCGTTGCTCCCTTCCTCGGACGCCCACCGCGTGCTCGTCAGGTTGCCGTCCACGGCCGCGCCCGCCGGGTACGACGACGATTCGGTGGAGGACGCCGTCGCGGCTTTGCCCTGCGACAGCAGCGTTTCCGGGCCGCCGGTGCCGGTCACCGTGACGCCCAGCGTGGCCGTCTTCGTGCCGCCGGTCAGCGTGATCGCCGCCGAGCCGGGGGACGCGGTGGCCGCGGCGGCGACCGTGACGGCCGAGGTCCCGCCGGCGGGCACCGACTCGGGGGAGAAGGAGACGGTCACGCCCGCGGGAGCGCCGCTCGCGGAGAGCGTCACGGCGTCGGTGGAGGTCACGGTGGCCGTCGCCGAGGTGCCCGGCGCGACCGTCACCGACGACGGCGCCACGCTCAGGCCCGCGGTGCTCGCCGCGGTGAACGTCCAGCGGGCGGCGGTGCCGGAGCAGCTGCCCGCGGTCAGGGTGGTGCCCGAGGCGCGGAAGCACTTCTTGCTCGTCTGGATGTCCGAGATGGTGCCGTCGGGGTTGATCGACCACTGCTGCGCCGGGCCGCCGGTGCAGGTCTGCAGCACGATCGAGCTGCCGGAGATGCCCGCGCACTTGCCGTTGATGACGAGGAAGGCGCCGTGGAAGGTGAACCGCTGTTCGGCGCCGGCGGTGCAGGCGGCCACCTTCAGCGTGGTGCCGCTGCTCGGGGCGGCCAGGCAGGTGCCGGTGGAGGTGTTGCGGTACTGCCCGACCGTGGTGTTCGGCTGCGCACCGCCCCAGCACTCACCGGTGCTGGTGTCGAAGATCGGCGTCGCGTCGTACGGCTCGTTCGAGGGCGGGTCGACGACGACGGGTTCCATGACCGGCGTGTTGTCGGGGTTGTAGTGGGTGAGCGCGTCTTCGCAGTCGATCGCGTCGAAGGCGCTGCCGCCCTTGCCGCCGAGCCAGAGGTCGATGTGGCGCAGGCCGGGGCCGCCGTTCGGGCCCTGGCTGTTCCAGTCGTCGGAACACTCGTCGCAGCCGTCCTCCATGATGAAGTACTTCTTCACCCGCGGCACCCAGACCTTGGTGCCGGGCTTGAGTTCGTCACTGCTGGTGGCGAAGGTGATCGGGTCGGCGTACGTGCCTTTGCCGCCCGCGGTGCCGTGGATCTGGGGGTAGGAGATGTCCCCGCCGGGCGGGGTGTTGTCCCACCAGCCGTAGAAGGTGAGGAACGTCGGCTGGGTCGTGGCCGCGCTCGCCGTGCTCGCGCCGGTCAGCGCGGCGGTCAAGGCGAGGAACAGGGTCACGACGAGCACGAGGGCGCGCCGGGTCATGCTGCCTCCGGGGGACTGGGCGGACGATGACTGCGGCGTGCGTCCAGGTTCGCCGGGCTTCGCGGGTGCGTCAAGACCTATTCGTAAACTTTCCTAACGAACTGGGGTTCGTGTCCCGCTCGCCGGGAAAATCCGGTGGGAAAGGGTTTTCCTCGGCGAAGATGACGCCATGAGTGAACAGCGGGAAATCGTGGTCACCGGCGGCGGCACCGGCATCGGGCTGGCGATCGCCGCGCGGTTCGCGGCGGCGGGCGAACGGGTGACCGTCACCGGGCGGCGCAAGGACGTCCTCGAAGCGGCGGCGGAGAAGATCGGCGCGCGGGCGGTGGCCTTCGACGCGAGCGACCCGGCGGCCGTGCAGGCCGCGCTGGCGGAACTGCCTTCGCGGGTGGACGTCCTGGTCAACAACGCCGGCGGCAACACCGACCGGGTCCGGGAGGCGCCCGCACCGGGCGATCTGAAGGGCCTCGCCGACGCGTGGCAGGCGAACTTCGAGGCCAACGTGCTCTCCGCCGTGCTCGTCACCGCGGCGCTGAAGCCGCGCTTCGCGGACAACGTGCGCGTGGTGACTCTCGGCTCGATCGCGGCGAAGCAGGGCTCGGGTTCGTACGGCGCGGCGAAGGCGGCGATCGAGGCGTGGAACACCGACCTGGCACGGCAGCTGGGCGCCGGGGGAACGGCCAACGTCGTCGCGCCGGGTGTCGTCCTCGACACGGAGTTCTTCCACGGCACGATGACCGAAGAGTGGCTGAGCTCGCGGATCTCCGTCGCCTTCAACCAGCGCGCCGGCCGTCCGGAGGAAATCGCGGACACCGTGCGGTTCCTGGCGGCTCCGGAAGCCGCCCACCTCACCGGCCAGGTCGTGCACGTGAACGGCGGCGCGTACGGCGCTCGCTAGGCCATCCGGGTCGCAAGTGGGGCGCCCGCCCCACGGCGGCCGCGGTCCTCTCCATGGTGGAAGGGAAAGACCACCGGAAGAGAGAGGTGATCCGCCGTGACGGCCGCACCCGCAACCCCGGCCCTCCCGACGACCCGGCCGGCCGGCTGCCCGTTCGACCCACCCGGCAGCTACGCCACCCGCCGGGAAACCGCGCCCACGTCGAAGGTGCGGTGCCCGGCGGGCATGGACGCCTGGCTGGTGACGCGCTACGCCGACGTCCGCGCGGTGCTCGCCGACCGCACGATGAGCTCGCGCGGCGCGTCATCGGTGCACGTGAACCCGAACGCCGACCTCGACGAAGAGGTCCACCCGGGCTCGATCATCCAGCTCGACGGCGCCGCGCATTCGCGGCTGCGGAAGAAAGTGATCGCGGAGTTCACCGTGCGGCGCGTGGAGGCGTTGCGCGGCTACGTCCGGCAGCTGGTGGAGAGCCACCTCGACGCGATGCTCGCGCAGGGCCCGCCGGCCGATCTGGTGCGGGACTTCGCGTTGCCGATCCCGTCGCTGGTGATCTGCGAGCTGCTCGGCGTCCCGTACGCCGAGCGGTCGCACTTCCAGCGGCAGAGCACGACGCTGGTCAGCACGGACGCGACGCGCGAGGAAGGCGAGCAGGCGTACGACTCACTGTCGGGCTATCTGGGGGAGTTGTTCGCTTCGAAGCAGCGGAATCCGCAGGATGATCTGTTCAGCAGGCTGATTTCCGGTGGTGCTTCCGACCCGCTCACGATGGAGGAGCTGGTCGTGCTCGGGTTGAGCCTGCTCGTGGCCGGCCACGAGACGACGGCGAACATGATCGCGCTGAGCACGCTCGTGCTGGTGGAGCACCCGGAGGGGCGCGACGCCGTGCTGTCCGCGCCGGAGCGGGCGGTGGAGGAACTGCTGCGGTACCTGTCGGTGGTGCAGTGGGGTGTGCTGCGGTACGCGACTGCGGACGTTCAGGTCGGCTCGCGTTCGGTGCGCGCGGGAGAGTGGCTCGTGGCGGCGTTGAACTCGGCGAACCGCGACGAGTCGGTGTTCCCGGAAGCGGACGAGCTCGACTTCCACCGCGAGCACCCGCGCACGCACGTGGCGTTCGGCTTCGGGGCGCACCAGTGCATCGGGCAGCAGCTGGCACGCGTGGAGCTGCAGGAGGCGTTGACGCGGCTGTTCCGCCGGGTCCCCGATCTCCGGCTGGCCGTGCCGCGGGAGGAGCTGGGGTACAAGCACAACACGCTGGTGTACGGGGTCCGGGAGCTGCCGGTCGCCTGGGGGTGACTGTGCTGACCCGGGAAAATGGGGAGCGTCTTCCCGGCTCGGCGGTTACCGTGGCCGGCAACGCGCTGATGGAGACGAGTAGTCCCCGGATCGCACGGGTCCAGAGAGCCGCCGGTAGCTGGGAAGGCGGTCCCGTGCCCGGTGGCGAAGACCCTCCGGAGTGCGGGGAGGAACGGCGTCCGCGCCCCATGCCCCGCCGGCCGGCCCCCGTCACCGGGCCGCGAAGAGGCCGCCTCGACGGCGGTGAAAGTGCGGTGGCACCGCGATTCCCCTAGTCGCCCGCACTCCCGAGGGATCTTGTTGGGAGGGTGATGAGTTCTCGTGTTCTGGCCGCCGACCTGCCCCGGTACGTCGGCGCCCGCGTCCGCGTCGCCGGCTGGGTGCACCGCCGGCGACGCCTGAAGTCCGTCACGTTCGTCGTGGTCCGGGACCGCTCCGGGCTCGCGCAAGTCGTGCTGCGCGGTGCCGCGCCGCCGGAGGAAACCGTCGTCGAGGTGCACGCCACCGTGTCGGCCAACCCGCGCGCACCCGGCGGTGTCGAGCTGACCGAGCCGGTCGTGGAAACGCTGGCCGAAGCGGTGCCGCCGCCGTTCGACCTCTACCGGCCCGCCGTCACCGCGTCGCTGCCGGTGATCCTCGACCACGCACCGGTGGCCCTGCGGCACCCCGCGTTGAAGGAACGCTTCGCGGTGGCCGCGGCCGCCGTGCGCGGCTTCCGGTCCACTTTGGACCACCTGGGCTTCACCGAGGTGCACACGCCCAAGATCGTGGCGTCGGCGACCGAGTCCGGCGGATGCGTCTTCGGCATCGACTACTTCGGCCGTCCCGCCTACCTCGCGCAGTCGCCGCAGTTCTTCAAACAGGCACTCGTCGGCGTGTTCGAACGCGTCTACGAGGTCGGCCCGGTCTTCCGCGCCGAGCCGCACGACACCGCCCGGCACCTCGCGCAGTACACCAGCCTCGACGTCGAGCTGGGGTTCATCCGGGACCACCACGACGTCATGGCCGTGCTCCGCGAAGTGCTGGCCGGGATGGCGGACCCGGCGCTGGTCACCGTGCCCGGGGAGATCCCGGAGATCCCCTTCGCCGCGGCGCTGGACCTGCTGGAGGCGGACCCGCGTGAGCCCGACCTCGCCCCGGCCCACGAGCGGGCGCTGTCGGAGTGGGCGCGGCGCGAGCACGGGTCGGACTTCCTCTTCGTGACCGGTTATCCGATGGCGAAACGGCCGTTCTACACGCACCCCGACCCGGCGCGGCCCGGCTACTCGAACAGCTTCGACCTGCTCTTCCGCGGGGTGGAGCTGGTGACCGGCGGCCAGCGCCTGCACCGGCACGCCGACTACCTCGAGGTGCTGGGCGACGCCGCGCCGGAGTACGCCGACTACCTGCAGGCGTTCGCGCACGGCATGCCACCCCACGGCGGCTTCGCGATCGGCCTGGAACGCTGGACGGCGCGGCTGCTCGGCGCCGCGAACGTCCGGGAGGTCACGCTGTTCCCGCGTGACCTGCACCGGCTGACCCCGTGAGGAGGGCCATGACAGCTCGTCGCCTGTGGGCCGCCGTGGAACCGTTGCACGCCGTCGTCTACTTCGCGCCCGAGACGGCCGAAGCGGCGAAGGCGGCCGGCCTGCGCGGCTACTGGATGGGCTATTTCGCGGGACGGCTGGCGCCCCTGGGCCCGATCGGTCCCGAGCCGGCGGCGGCGGTGCTGTTCGGCTTCGCGCCGGAGATGGTCGCCCGGGCGTTGCCCGACGCGTGGTCGTTCGCCTCGCCCGCGGCCGTCCTCGGCTCCCGGCTCGAGGCGGTGGGATCGGCGTTGCGGCCGGTCATGGGCGACGTCTCGGAGCTGAGCGCCCTCCTGTGGCGGGCGGTGGACGCGTGCGAGTTCGGCGGTCGGCCGCTCGCGGCGGCGTGGGCGGCGGTGCCGAAGCCGGCGGACCCGCTGTCGCGCCTGTGGCTGGCGACGACGATCCTGCGCGAGCACCGCGGCGACGGCCACGTCCTGGCGGCGGTCCACACCGGGCTGAGCGGCTTGGAGACGACGCTCACCCACATCGGTGACGGAGTGATCGGCCGCGCGGACGTCCAGCCCCACCGCGGCTGGCCGGACCATCAGTGGGACGCGGCGGTGGACCGGTTGCGCACCCGCGGAATCCTCGACGCGCACGGCCACCTGACCGACGCCGGCCGCGAGCTGCGCCGCGGAATCGAGGAGGACACGGATCGCCTGGCGGCGGCCCCGCTGACGGCCCTGGGCACCGACGTCGAGCGGCTGCTGGAGCTGGCGGTGCCCCTGGCCCGGGCGGTGCTCGACAGCGGCGTCGTCCCGGTGCCGAACCCGATGGGTGTCGCGCGCCCTTGAGCGTCGATTCCGGGCGTGGCCGTTCGACGCACCGGTGAACGCACCCGGACTTCGGAGGACTCCATGACGTTGCTCGCCGGCAAGAACGCGATCATCTACGGCGCCGGGGGGCGGATCGGCACGGCCGTCGCCACCGCGTTCGCCGGGGAAGGCGCGCGGGTGTTCCTCGCCGGCCGGACCCGCGCCCGCCTCGACGAGGTGGCCGGCGCCATCCGCGCGGCCGGCGGCAAGGCCGAGACCGCGGAGGTCGACGCCCTCGACGAGCGAGCGGTGGACGGGCACGCCGCCGCGGTCGCCGCCGAGGGCGGGATCGACGTCTCGGTCAACCTGATCGGCCACGGCGACGTCCAGGGCACGCCGCTGGTGGACATGGCGCTCGCGGACTACGAATGCCCGGTGGTGACGGCCGTGCGCACCCAGTTCCTGACCGCCCGCGCGGCGGCCCGGCACATGATCGCGCGGCGGTCCGGGGTGATCTTGTTCTTCGGGGGAGCGGCCGATCCGGTGCGCGAGTTCGCGGTCGGCGGGCTGCAGGTGGCGTTCCACGCGCTCGAGGCGATGCGCCGCCAGCTCGCGGCCGAGCTGGGCCCGCACGGGATCCGCACGGTGACGCTCCGGACGGGCGGCATCCCGGAGACGCTGCCGGCGGACTTCCCGGGGAGGTCGGAGCTGGCGGAGAACATCGCGGGCAAGACGATGCTCGGCCGCGCGGCGACCTTGGCCGACGTGGGTGCGGTGGCGGCGTTCGTGGCCTCGGACCGGGCGGCCTCGATGACGGCGGCGACGGTGAACGTCAGCTGCGGCGCCTTGGTCGACTAGGTGTTCTGTCCGGTGAGGTCGGGGGACGCGGGTGCCGGGTGATTTCCCGTCGAGCGCGGTGTGGCTGTGGTGAGCACCGTCGCGGCCACGGCAGCGGCTACGCCGCGCTGGCACGCGGGCGCGTCGACATCGATCGGCTACACACCGCACTGAGCGGGGGTACGGTTGGGACCCCTCCCCGGTGTGGCCCTGTTTACTCGCCCCCGTGGATGCGGAGCAGTTCGGCCCGGTGCGCGGCCGGCACGCGGTTTCGGTCAAGTCGATGATCACTTTTGCCGCAGTGATGGCGATGCTGGGTGTCGCCATAGCCACTGTGGAGGTGATCCTGGACTACGCCGATCCAGCAGTTCTGGGAAAGGATCGCCACTGCGCTGCGGGGTACTGCACGGAAATCCGAGGTATGGGTGGCCTCTGGATCGCCATCCCGATCGTCGTCCTGTCGTTTGCCGTCATTTTGCTGGCCAGGGCACTGCGGCTGGGCCCGAAAGCCTATTTCGAAGTTCGCCGGCGCGGCTTGGTGTGGGGGTCGGCGTGGTGGACCCGGGGTCGCCCCTGGGACGAGGTATACGCACTGGACGTACACCGCATGGTCGGCACCCCGAACGGGCTATCGCGACTGTGGGGCCAGGATTTCCGCTGCACCATCGTGTTTACCGACCGTAAACAGCTGACCTTCCGCAGTAACACTGCCGACTGTGCCGTGCTGGAAAGGCGGGTGCGGCAATACTGCCCTACCGTGGTCCGGCTGCCGCCCGAGGAACAGCGGGTGCGGCGATTCCGATTCGTATGGCTGGCCATCGCCCTCGTGCTGCTGGCCGTGTTTGCCGGGGGCATGCTCTACGTGGCCAGCGTTCCGCCTGAGGTGAAAATCGGCAATGCGCTGGTCCCTACCTTCAGTGACGGCCAGATCGTGCTGGGCGCTGTCGTTCTCGGGATCGCGCTCACCGGTAGTACCTTGAGCTTTGCCGTCTACCTGATGGCGGCGCCACTTCGCAGGCGTCGCCGCTGACAAGGGTTCAACCGTGATCACCTGGACCACGGCTTTGTCGGACACGCTAGGGCGAGGCCCGCCGGGAGCACCGGCTCAGCCGGCGGCTGCCCGTTGACCGGGACGCCGGTTGACCACCGGGTCGCCGCGCTCGTAGGGTTTTTCCTGACCTCCGCCGTCGTCATCAGCCATGGAGGACGGGATGAACAGACGGATTCGGGCGGGGGCGATCGCCTTCGCGCTCGTCGCCGGCACGATGATCACGGCGGGGCCGGCGCAGGCCGCGGACCCGTTGCTGTCACAGGGAAAGCCCGTGACGTCGTCGTCGTCGGGTGGCTGCTGCCCGGCGGCCGGCGCGGTCGACGGCGACTCGGCGACCCGCTGGGCCAGCGCGGCCGGCGTCGATCCACAGTGGATTTACGTCGACCTCGGCGCGGCGGTGCACGTCAGCCGCGTGCGGTTGCAGTGGGACGCTTCCTGTGCCACGGCCTACGAAATCGACACGTCGGCCGACCACGTCACGTGGACCAAGATCTACGCGACGACCGCGGGCAAGGGCGGCGTCGAAGACCTGACCGCCCTCGACGGCATCGGCCGGTACGTCCGGGTGTACGGCACGAAACGGTGCCGCACCGACGCGTCGAAGGGCTACTCGCTGCAGGAATTCGGTGTCTACGGCTCGGCGGGCGACGTCCGGCCGCCGTCACCGCCCGGCACGCCGACGCTCACCGGGGTCACGCCCGTCAGCGCGACCATCTCGTGGACCGCGGCCACCGACGACGTCGGCGTCACGGGCTACGACGTCTACCGCGACGGCCAGCTCTGCGCGAGCACGACCGGCGCGCTGACGGCGACCTGCGGCAACCTCGCCCCGAACGGCAGCTACGGCTTCTACGTCAACGCGCGGGACGCGGCCGGGAACGTCTCGCAAGCCAGCGGGACCCTGATCGTGAAGACGCCGCCGTCCGACGACCACACGCCGCCGTCGGCGCCGTCGAACCTGCACACCACCGCGGTCAACAGCACTTCGATCGGCCTGGCGTGGACGGCGTCGACCGACGAGGTGGGGGTCGCCGGCTACCGGATCTACGACGGCGGCACGCAGATCGGCACGTCCGACACGACGAGCACCACGCTCGGCGGGCTGACCCCGAACACGGCCTACCACTTGCAGGTGCGCGCGGTCGACGGGAACGGCAACCTCAGCGACCCGAGCACGCCGGTCCTGGACGTCACCACCACCGGCGGCTCGGCCTGCACGCCGTCGCAGGGGGTCTGCGGCGCCACGCAGGTCGGCACGGACGACGACGTCGTGTGGGGGCTGGTGACCCTGCCGGACGGCACGATCCTCTACAACCAGCGTGACGCGCACGCGATCGTCCACCTGAACCCGAAGACCGGCGCGAAGAAGACGATCGGGACCGTGCCCAACGTGCAGAGCACCGACGGCGAAGGCGGGCTGACCGGCCTGGAGATCAACCCGGCGTCGTTCGCTTCCGACCACTGGCTCTACATCATGCACACCTCGCCGAACGACAACCGGATCGTCCGGATCAACTACGACCCGGCCGGCGACTCGCTGACCACGAGCACCGAGCAGATCCTGCTGACGGGCATCGCGCGCAACAAGTTCCACAACGGCGGCCGGCTGCGGTTCAGCCCCGACGGCCGGTACCTGTTCGCGGGCACGGGTGACGCGCAGAACGGCGACAACGCGTCGAACACCAGCAGTCCCAACGGAAAGGTGCTGCGGATCAGCCCGGACGGCTCGATCCCGGCCGACAACCCGTTCCACAACGCGGTGTGGAGCTACGGGCACCGGAACGTCCAGGGCCTGGCCTTCGACTCGCAGGGCAGGCTGTGGGAGCAGGAGTTCGGCAACAGCATCATGGACGAGACGAACCTGATCGTGAAGGGCGGCAACTACGGCTGGCCCGCCTGCGAGGGGACGTCGGGTTCGTGCGGCGGCTCCATCGCGCCGAAGAAGACGTACCCGGTGGCGCAGGGCTCGTGCAGCGGGATCACGATCATCCGTGACGCGCTGTACGTGGCCTGCCAGCGCGGGGCGCGGCTCTACCGCGCGGTGATCAGCGGCAGCTCGCTGACGAACTTCCAGACGTTCTTCAACGGCACGTACGGCCGGCTCCGCACGGTCGAGCCCGCTCCGGACGGGCAGATGTGGCTGGCGACCAGTGTGGACGGTGACAAGGACAGCACCCCGCACAACAGCCACAACAAGATCCTGCGGGTGTCGGTGGGGTGAGGCCGCGCCGACCGGGGGCCGGCCCGGCCCCCGGTCAGCGCCAGCCGTCGTCGCCGAAGCCGAGGGTCACCGGGCCGCGGCGGATCCCCGCCACCGTCTCCGACGGCAGCACTTCGTCCAGGAACGCGTACTCCGGGCTGCGGGTCCGCGCGTGCCACTGGGCGATCTCGTGCCAGCCCGGCGCCGCCAGCGCGCCGCCGAAGTGCTGCACCGACAGGCTCGCCGTCAGGCAGGCGAACCGGAGGCGCTCCACCAGGGGCCAGCCCGTCAGCGTCGCGGCCACGAAACCGGCGCCGAACACGTCACCCGCGCCCGTGGCGTCCAGCACGTCGACCGGGAGCGCCGGGACCGCCGCCGTCTCGCCGGTCGTCCCGTCCACCGCCAGCACGCCCTCGCCGCCGCGGGTGATCACCGCGATCGGGACCAGGTCCGCCAGCCTGGCCAGCGCCGCTTCGGGGGTGTCCGTGCGGGTGTAGCGCATCGCCTCGATCTCGTTCGGCAGGAAGGCGTGGCAGCACGCCAGCTGCTCCAGCAACGCCGGCGACCAGGCTTCGGACGGGTCCCAGCCGACGTCGGCGAACACGAGGCTGCCCGACTGGTGCGCGGTGTGGACCCACTCGGCCGTGTCGAGGCCGATGTGCGCCACCGTCGCCCGGCTCGGCGGCGGCGAACCGGCCAGTTCCGCGACCGGGACGGGCGGCGGGTGGCCGTGGGTGACCATCGCGCGGTCACCCGCGTAGGCCAGCGAGACCGTCACCGGCGAGTGCCACTCCGGGAACCGCCGCGACCGCGACAGGTCGATGCGCTCCTGCCGGGTCAGCACGTCCCAGCAGTAGCGCCCGTAGACGTCGGTGCCGAACGCCGCCGCCAGCGAGGTGCGCAGGCCGAGGCGGCTCAGCGCGACGGCGAAGTTCGCGATCCCGCCCGGTCCCGAGCCCATGCCGCCCGTCCACACCTCGGTGCCCGGGGCCGGCGGGTGTTCGAGCCCGGTGAAGACGAGGTCGAAGAACAGCAGGCCGGACAGGAAGACATCGACTTCGGGGGCGGGCTCGGCCGGCACGGGCGCCTCCACGATCAGGCAACGGTGGCCCGAGCCTGCGTCAGCGGCGCGAGATCCGCAAGAGCTGCGCCGGTTGAGCCGCGGATTGCGTGCTCCCGGCTGCTATGGTCGCCGGATGCGGCATGGCTGTGACTCGGAGCTTCGCTCCGGGCCGGGGGCTCCGCCACCCGGACCCCCGGAAAACATGGTGGGTCACCCGATCGAGCAAAGCGCTCCGCGATGAGGCTGGCGATCCTCGGCGGTGGCGGGTTCCGCGTGCCGCTCGTGCACGGCGCACTGCTGGCCGGCGGCGAGGTCACCGAGCTCGTCCTGCACGACGTCGACGCCGGTCGCCTCGCGGCGATCGAACGGGTCCTGGCCGAGCAGGCCGCCGGCGCGGCGAACGCGTCGCGGGTGCGCACGACCACCGACCTCGCCGCCGCGGTGTCCGATGTGGACTTCGTGTTCTCGGCCATCCGGGTCGGCGGCCTGCGCGGCCGGCGGCTGGACGAGCAGGTCGCGCACGCGGAAGGCGTGCTGGGGCAGGAAACGGCCGGCGCGGGCGGGATCGCCTACGGGCTGCGGACGGTCCCGGTCGCGGTCGCCCTCGCGCGGCTGATCGGCGAGCTGGCGCCGCGCGCGTGGGTCATCAACTTCACCAACCCCGCCGGGATGGTCACCGAAGCGATGGCCGCGCACCTCGGCGGCCGGGTGATCGGCATCTGCGACTCCCCGGCCGGGTTGTGCCGCCGCGTCGCCCGGGCCCTCGGCATCGACGCGGCGTCGGCGAAGTTCGACTACGCGGGGCTCAACCACCTCGGCTGGCTCCGCTCGGTCCGCGTCGACGGCCGGAACGTGCTGCCGCGGCTGCTCGCCGACACCGCCGCGTGCGAGTCGTTCGAGGAGGGCAGGCTCTTCGGTGCGGACTGGCTGCGCACGCTGGGCGCGGTCCCCAACGAATACCTGCACTACTACTACTTCGCCCGGGAGGCCGCCGGCTCGGCGTCGCGCGGCGCGTTCCTCCTCGAGCAGCAACGCGGTTTCTACGCGGAACCTTCACTGGCGTCGTGGGAACGCACGCGCCTGGAACGCGAAGCGACGTACATGGCCGAGACACGCGAGGGGGAGCGTGACGACCTCGAGGGCGGTGGCTACGAGAAGGTCGCGCTGGCTTTGATGCGCGCCCTCGCGCACGGCGAGCGCACCACGCTGATCCTCAACGTCCGCAACGGTTCCGCGCTCCCGGGCGTGCCGGGTGACGCGGTCGTCGAGGTCCCGTGCACGGTCGGCGCGGACGGCGCCCGCCCGCTCGCCGCCGCGCCGCTGGCGGACCACGCGCTGGGCCTGGTGACGACGGTCAAGGCGGTCGAGCGGGCGGCGATCGAGGCGGCGACGACGGGTTCGCGGGCGGCGGCGCTGCGGGCGTTCGCGCTGCACCCGCTGGTCGGCTCGGTGCCGGTCGCCCGGCGGCTGCTCGACGCCTACGTCGCCGCGCACCCGGAACTCGCCTACCTCGCTTAGGCCACGGCCATCGTGGTGAACTCCGCTTCGGCGGCCCGCTCGGTGTAGAGCTCCCACGCCTTCTCGGCGATGTCGTCCGGATCGAGCGTGCCCACGGTGAAGCCGTGGTCCTGAGCGGTGAACATGCGGTGGATGTCACCGCGTTCGATGAGGCCGCCGATGGTCAGGAGCCCGGCGTGGACGCCCTTCTCCCGCAGGGCCGCGTGCAGCGTGAGCACGTACATCCGCAGCGCCGCCGACGCCGGGGCGAGACTGCCGAGCATCGGCATCGGGTACTTGCCACTCAGGCCGCCGGCGAAGAGCAGTGAACCCGAACCGCGCGCCAGCAGGCCGGGCAACACGGCTTCGACGAGGTTCGCCGCCGGGACCACGACGGCGTCGAACGCCGCGCGGAGGGTGCCGCCGCCGGCTTCGGTGAGCGGCGTGATGCCCCCACCGGACGTCGCGTCCGCCGGCCCGAAGTACACCGTGTCGATCTCGCCGGCGTCGGCGGTGATGCGCACGAGCACGTCGCGGAGCTGGGCTTCGTCGGTGACGTCGGCCGTGTAGGTGGGGGCGGTGATGCCGGCCAGCGACGCGCGGTAGCCCGCGTGCCGCGTGTCGGTGCGGGACACCAGCGCCGTCGTGAAGCCTTCGCGGCCGAAGCGGTGGGCGACCGACAGGCCGAGCCCGGGACCGACGCCCAGGACGGCGAGCACTTTCGGCAAGGGAACCTCCTTCTCGAAGAAATTGAGACTGTCCTCAACTTAGTCACAAGTTGAGCATGCCGTCAACTTGCTGCCCGGAGTCCGAACAGGACATCGCCTGGGTGAGGCCGTCCGGGCGATGTGCGGCGTCCGGACGGGTTTTCCGGGTTGCTCCACCTTCCGGGGCGCCGGAAACGGCGCTCATCATCGGCCGCATGACCGCTGCCTACCCCGCCGAGAAGGACCATCCCGCCGTCCCGATGGGGGCGATCTACGCCGGGCACCCGCCGATGTCCCGGATCGCGTTCCCCAGCGGCCACGAAGGCTGGCTGGTGACGCGCTACGACGACGTCCGCACGGTCTTCTCCGATCCGCGGTTCAGCCGCGACCTGCTGTACCCGGGTGCGCCGTGCCTGATCGAGCCGGGCGACTTCTCGACCGGCGAGCACAGCATCCTGAACATGGACCCGCCCGACCACACGCGGCTGCGGCGGTTGTCGGCGCAGGCGTTCACCGTCCGCCGGATCGCCGCGCTGCGGCCCCGGATCCAGGAGATCGCCGACGGGCTCCTGGCGGCGATGATCGCGCACGGCCCGCCGGCGGACCTGGTCGAGGCGTTCGCCTTCCCGCTGCCGACCGCCGTCATGTGCGAGCTGCTGGGTGTCCCGTTCGCCGGCCGCGAGCGGTTCCGGCAGTGGTCGCGGGTGATCGTGACGCCGATGCAGCACGCCCCCGCCGACGTCGAGCGGGCGCGGCGCGACGGCGCCGAGGACATGGCCGCGCTGGTGGCGGAGAAACGCGCACGCCCCGCGGACGACTTCCTGAGCGCCCTCGTGCACGCCCGCGACGAGGACGGCGACCGGCTCACCGAGCCGGAGCTGATCGACCTGGCCACCCAGCTGCTGCTCGCCGGGCACGAGACGACGGTCAGCCTGATCGGCTGCGGGGTCGTCCTGCTGTGCCGGCACCCGGAGCAGCTGGCGGCGTTGCGCGCCGATCCCGCGCTGACCCCGGGGGCGGTCGAGGAGATCATGCGCTACGACGGCCCGGTCGACTCGTCGCTGCTGCGGGTGGCGCTGGAGGACGTGTCGCTGGGCGGGGTGCCGGTGCGGCGCGGAGAGGCGGTGCTGGCCCACGTCGGGGCCGCGAACCGCGACGAGAACGTGTTCCCGATGGCGACGGAGTTCGACATTCGCCGCAAGGATGCACCACAGCTGGGCTTCGGGCACGGGATCCACTTCTGCCTCGGCGCGGCGCTGGCCCGGCTGGAGGGCGAGATCGCCTTGCGGGCGCTGCTGGACCGGCTGCCCGGCTTGGAGCTGGCGGTACCTCCGGAGACGATCACCTGGCGGCCGCCGCTGTCGGTGCGCGGGCCCGAGGAGGTACCGATGACCTGGACGGCTTGAGCCTGCGCCGAATGCCGCGCCCGGTTGGCGCCACCGGCCGAGCCGGGCCCGCCGGGACTGCTCCAGTCGTGTAGAACCTGTTCCAGTTTCGGGCCAGTGTGGAGATCATGGCCCTCGCTGTTCCGCGAGCGAGGAGTGCGCCATGGATGCCGACCTGACCCGCCGTCAGCTCCTCCGCGGCAGCGCCGCCGGGGTGGGCCTCGCCGTCACCGCCGGGCTGGCGAACCCCGCCGCTGCCGCGCCTGCGGCCGAGTACGACGTCGTCGTGGTCGGATCCGGTGCGGCGGGCATGACCGCGGCGCTGACCGCCGCCAAACGGGGGCTGAGCGTCGTCGTGCTCGAGAAGGCGCCGACGTTCGGCGGCTCCGCGGCCCGGTCCGGCGCGGGCATCTGGATCCCGAACAACCGGGTCCTGCTCGCCGCGGGGGTGCCGGACACGCCCGCGAAGGCCGCGCAGTACCTCGCCGCCGTCGTCGGGCCGGACGTGCCGGCCGCGCGACAGGAGGCGTTCCTGCGCAACGGCCCGGCGATGATCGACTTCGTCCTGGCGAACAGCCCGCTGCGGTTCCGGTTCATGGAGGGCTACAGCGACTACTACCCGGAGCTCCCGGGCGGCCTGCCGAACGGCCGGTCGATCGAGCCGGACCAGTTCGACGGGCGCCTGCTGGGGGCCGAGCTGGCGAACCTGAACCCGCCCTACCTCGCCACGCCGGCGGGGCTCGTCGTCTTCAGCGCGGACTACAAGTGGCTGAACCTGGCCCTGGTGAACGCCAAGGGCGCCGCGGTCGCCGCCGAATGCCTCGCCCGCGGCACAGCGGCCGCGCTGGCCGGGCAGAAGCCGCTCACCATGGGGCAGTCGCTCGCCGCCGGCCTGCGCGTCGGCCTGCTCCGGGCGAACGTCCCGGTGCTGCTCAACACCCCGCTCGTCGACCTGAACGTCGAAAACGGCGCGGTCACCGGCGTCGTGACGCCGCAGGGGCTCGTGCGGGCGCGGCGCGGTGTGATCGTCGGCTCGGGCGGGTTCGAGCACAACGCGGCGATGCGCGCGCAGTACCAGCGGCAGCCGATCGGCACCGACTGGACGGTCGGCGCGAAGGAGAACACCGGCGACGGCCACCGCGCCGGGCAGCGCGCCGGAGCCGCCCTCGACCTGATGGAGGACGCCTGGTGGGGCCCGGCCATCCCGACCCCCGGCGACCCGTACTTCTGCCTGGCCGAACGGACCCTGCCCGGCGGCCTGATCGTCAACCAGGCCGGGCAGCGGTTCGTCAACGAAGCCGCGCCCTACAGCGACGTCGTGCACACGATGTACGACAAGAACCCGACGGCGCCGGACATCCCGGCGTGGCTCATCGTCGACCAGAACTACCGCAACCGGTACCTCTTCCGCGACATCGCGCCGCTGCTGCCGTTCCCGGATGCCTGGTACGCCGCCGGCGCGGTCTTCAAGGCGTCGACCGTCCAGGAGCTCGGCGCGAAGATCGGCGTACCGGCGGCCGCGTTGAAGTCCACTGTGGACCGCTTCAACGGCTTCGCCCGGTCCGGCACCGACCCCGAGTTCCGGCGCGGCGCGAGCGCGTACGACCACTACTACACGGATCCGTCGGTGTCACCGAACTCCTGCCTGGCGCCGCTGTGGGCGGCGCCGTACTACGCGCTGCGGCTCGTCCCCGGCGACCTCGGCACGAAGGGCGGCATGCGCACGGACGCCCGGGCGCGGGTGCTCCGCCCGGACGGCTCGGTGATCCCCGGCCTGTACGCGGCGGGCAACGCGAGCGCGGCGGTGATGGGCCACAGCTACGCCGGTGCGGGGTCGACGATCGGCCCCGCGATGACGTTCGGCTACATCGCCGCGAACGACGTCTAGAACTCCTTTTCCACCAGCGGAAGCACCTCGGTGCCGAGGAGCTCGATGGCCCGCATGACGTCGGCGTGCGGGACGCCGGACCAGTCCATCTGCATCGCGTACCGGTCCGCGCCGGTGAGCTTGCCGACCGCGATCAGGCGCTCGGCGATCTCCTGGGGGCTGCCGACGAACAGCGCCTGCGCGTCACGGGTGTATTCGTCGTACTCGGCGCGGGTCGGGACCGCCCAGCCGCGAGCGCGGGCGCCGTACTTCATCGTCTCGAGCCAGTACGGGTAGAAGGTCTCTTTGGCGTCCTGGGAGTTCTCGGCGATGAAGCCGATCGCGCTCATGGTGACGTGCAGGTCCTCCGGAGCCTGTTCGCCCGCCTCGCCGGCGCGGCGGTAGAGGTCGACCAGCGGGGCGAAGCGCTCGGGCTGTCCGCCGATCACGGCGTACACCACCGGCAGGCCGAGCAGCCCGGCGCGGATCGACGACTCCGGGTTGCCGCCGGTGCCGACCGAGATGCGCAGGCGCCTGCCGTACGGCCGGGGCAGGATCCGGGCGTTCTCCAGCGGCGGGCGGAACCGGCCGGACCAGGTGAGCGGGTCTTCGCGGTCGATGCGCAGGAGCAGGGCGAGCTTCTCCTCGAAGAGCTCGTCGTAGTCGCCGAGGTCGTTGCCGAACAGCGGGAACGACTCGGTGAACGACCCACGCCCGGCGAGCAGCTCGGCGCGGCCGTGGCTGAGCTGGTCCAGCGTGGTGAACTGCTGGTAGAGGCGGACCGGGTCCTCGGTGCTCAGCACGGTCACGGCGGAGCTCAGCGTGATCTGGTTCGTGACGCTCGCGGCGGCGGCCAGCACGGTGCCCGGGTTGGAGATCGCGTACTGGTCGAGGTGGTGCTCGCCGAGGCCGTAGAAGCCGAGACCCAGCTCGTCGGCGAGCTTGATCCGCTCGAGGGTGTTGGCCAGCGTCCGCGCGACGGTGGGCTGTTCGCCGGTGCGCGGGTCCGGCGCGCGGTCGCCGAAGCTGTAGATGCCGAGTTTCATACAACGCTCAACTACTTTGGGGGCGGATTCGTTCCCCCGGACCTCAGCACTCAGCCGAAGCGGGCCTGGATGGCCGCGAGGTTCTTCTCCGACAGCTGCAGCGCGGCGGCGCGCAGGCTCAGGCCGTCCAGGGTGGCGACCTCGAACATGCTGGTCACCAGGGCGCGCATCCGGGCGCGGACCTTGCCGAAGGCTTCCTCGGCGTCCGCGCCGACGTCGCCGAACAGCGTCCACCACCACCACGAGTTGGTCGCCGAGTTGGCGACGAAGTCCGGCACCACGCGGATGCCTCGGGCGTCGAGGAGCTCTTCGGCGTCCGGGGTGACCGGCAGGTTCGCGGCCTCGACGATGAGCTCCGCGCCGATCTTGGCCTGGTTGTCGGCGTCGACGCAGTAGGAGATCGCCGCGGGTACCAGCACCTCGGCCGGCACGTCCAGCCAGGCTTCCGGCGGCAGGAGCTCGTCGCCGGGCTTGAGGTTGTCGCGGTCGATGCCGCCGAAGCGGTCGCGGTGCCGGAGCAGGTTTTCGACGTCGAGCCCGGCCGGGTTGGCGACGACCCCGCGGACGTCCGAGACGCCGACCACGCGCAGCCCGGCGTCGGCGAGGAAGCGGGCGGTGGCCCCGCCCATCGCGCCGAAGCCCTGCACCACGACGCGGTTCGGCCGGTTGTGGAGGCCGAGCATCTCGAGCCCGGTGAGCGTGGCTTGGGCGACGCCGAGGCCGCCGACGAGTTCGTCGAGCCCCAGCCCGCCGACCTCGATCCGGAAGGCCTCCGCCAGCCGGGCGGTCGCCGCGTCGCGGTCTTCGAGCAGCGGGTAGATCGCCTGAACGGGGCTCAGCAGGCCGATTTCGGCGAGGACGCCGTCGATGACGTCCCGCCGCAGCCCCAGGTCCTCGCCCATGGTCCAGTACTGCTCGATGAGCGGCCGCATGGCGTGCAGGTACCGGGCGACGACGTCGCGGGCGCGCTCGTCGTAGGGGTCGAAGTCGATGCCGCCCTTGGCGCCGCCGAGGGGGACGTACCGGCCGTCGGGGTCGTAGTTGAGGCCTTCCTTGAGCGTCATGCCCCTGGCCAGGCCGCGGACCTCGAACAGCGAGCAGCCGCGGCGCATCCGCAGGCCGCCGCTGGCCACGCCGCGCACGAGCCGGTCGATCACCAGGTACCCGCGGCACCCGGTGACGGGGTCGGTCCACGCCACTTCGAGCAAGGCTGTTTCGGTCATCGCCCCTCCTGATCCCCCGGTCAACATCCGAGCTCGTAAGCCATCGCCTGCTCGACCCACCGGTCGCAGTCCCCGGTGGTGACGGTGCCCTGCCGGGCGACGACCTGGACGGCGAGCCCGTCGAGAAGAGCGGTCAGCCGCCACGCGGCGCCGTGCGGATCGGCGCACCGGAAGGTCCCGGCCCCGACCCCCTCCGCGATCAGCGCGACAACGGCATCCCGCCACCGCAGATCCAGCCGCTGCAGCACGGCCCGCAGGGCGGCATCCCGCATGGCCGCGGCGCCGGCTTCGATCCACAGCTGCCAGTTGTCGTGGTGCGAGGGCCCGTACAGGGCGAGAACGGCGCGAAGCCGCTTGTCGGCGGGGCCGCTTTTGCCGAGTTCGTCGTTCAGCTTGGTCAGTTCGTGCTCGGCGGCTTGCCGGAAGGCTTCGATGACGAGCGTTTCAAGGGTCCCGAAGTGGTAGAAGATCAGCGCGGTGCTGACATCGAGCGAGTGAGCGACATCGGCGGCCCGCACACCGGCGATGCCCCGGGAGCGAATTTGGGCAAGAGCGGCCCGCACAATCTCCTCCCGCCGCACGGCAACGGCCTTCCGCATCATGCGGCCACCGTACCGAGGCGAATGGGCCGGCGGGAGGCGCCGAATGTGGGTTCCTCGGCCTGTGCGGACAGTCAGGACCGCAGGTGAGGGGGTTGCTTAGTGGGGTTCTGTGGCGGGCTTGGACCCCGGCTGGGTGATCGGCGGCGGCGCGGGGTTCGGCCCGGCGGCTGGCGTCAGGGGCAGGGTTGGCGCCGTCGAGGACGTTGTGGGGCGTCAGGCCAGGCGGATCTGCGGCGTTGTGCTTCTTGCCCGCCGGCGATCGCCGGCTTGGGCTGTTCCGGGTGGAGCGGGCGCAGAGTGGATCAGCGGAGACTCTTTCCGCGGAATCGCCACTGCGCGGCCTGTCGGTAGTACTGGGTCGACTCGGGCAAGCAAGCCAGGACGGCGCCCGCCAAGAACAAGGCCGTGCCGATCAATGCGTAGGACGCTGCCTGGGTGGCTGCCGCCTCGTTCATGTGCTTGAGAGCGCCCGGGAGCCACAAAAAGGTCTGCAGGGCGAGAATGACCAGCGACGTCACCCGAGCCCCGTTGAAGCGAATCGCCAGCAGCGAACTCAGCAAGGCCAACGACGTCCATCCTGTTGTTGTCCCGTCGACGGCCCCCTCGGTCATCCCGAACAGGAAAGCCGCCATCGGCAGCACCACCAGAGCGGCGATCAGGACCGGTGGCCGCCGCGGAGCCGGTTCCATCATGTACCCAGCGTGGCGGGTCTCGCCCGGGACCGGTCCCCGTCCCGCGACGTCGGCACGCACAGTCGGCCAGTGTGCCATCCCGATCTCGCCGCGGGTCCGGACCTTGTCATCGCCCGGTTTGGGCCAGGGGTTTGGAGAACAAGGAACTCTCGCCCGAGGAGGCGGGGGCTGTGGCGGGAGCCGGGATGGCAGGTCTGCTGCGGGTAGGCGGCAGGAGGGTTGGTTGGCGCGGGCGGGGCGGCGGGTTTGGCTGGTGGGCCGGGGTAGCGACGAGTGGCATGCGCTGGGCCGGGGTGGTGGCTTGGCTGGGCGGCCGGAATGTGGGAAGGCCGAGAACAAGAGGGCCGGAAGGTGCGACCGTGGTGTTGGGGAGTGGCCGGGGCGGGGGCGGCGGCCTTTGTGGGTGGTCGGAGTGGTGAGAAGTGGCCGAGGGCCAGGTTGGCCAACTGGCCGGGGACGGGCCCGCTGCTGGGCGACCGAAGGGCGGGGAGGGCCGTGGTCAAAGGGTGGGCAGTGGCCGGGGGCCAGGTTGGCCAGCAGGCCGGGGGCGGGCCCGCTGCTGGGCGACCGAAGGGCGGGGAGGGCCGTGGTCAAAGAAGTGGATGGGTGCGGTCTCGCTGGAGGAGGGGCGCGAGTCAAGAGGGCCGGAGGCGTGGCGGTGGAGCGGCCTGCGGTGGTCACGCGGCTGGGACAAAACCCTGCCGCTCGGTTGCCGAAGTCGCCCGTCGCTGGAGGTTGGAGCGGAGCTGATGGCGTGCGTGCGGGAGTGCCGGGGCCGCGACCGCGGCTCCCGACACTCCCGCCCCCCGGAGGCCCGACACTCCCGCCCCCCCGCCCCCCTGGAGGCCCGACACTCCCGCCCCCCGCCCCCCGCCCCCCGGAGGCCCGACGCCCCCGGCCCCCGGCTCCCCGGCCCCCGGCTCCCCGGCCCCCGGCTCCCCGGCCCTCGGGGCCGCGCGCCCCCTGCCCCCTTCCCCCTGCCCCCTGCCCCGCGTCCCCGGCTTCAGGCGGTCCACTCCGGGTTGCGGCCCAGGTACCGGAGCAGCGTCGCGACCGCGTCGTCGTCCGCTTTGCCCTCCAAGGCCGGGGCGTACGCGAAGCCGCGCAGGGGCTCGGCCAGCTGGCGTGCCACCGGGAGCAGCTGCTCGGCCAGCTCCGGCGTCAGCGGGGACTCCTGGCCCGCCGCCCTGGCGATGTCCCATGCGTGGACCGCTGCGTCCAACGCCGCCGCTCCCACCGCCACCGGGGCCGGGAACGCTCCCTGCGGCAACGGCGTCGGGACCGAAGGGGCGTCCTGGGCCACCGTCGCGAACGCCGCCGCCGAGGCGGACAGGGTTGGCTCCAGGTACTCCGCCGCCGGGGCCGGGAGCGTGCCCGACGGGGCGAACGGGTTGAAGTCCGGGCCGTCCGAGCCCGTGATCGCTGCCGCGTAGCCCAGCTGGTCGCCCGCTGCGTGCTGGAGGACCTGCGTCACGTTCCACTCCGCACACGGCGTCGGGGCCGACCAGTCCGTCACACCCGCGATCGCCGACCGCAGGGCCTGGTGGGCCGCCTCCAGGATCGGCCAGGACGAGCCGCGGTTCAGGCCCGCGAAGAACTGGCGGATGTCGGCCACCAGGACCTCCGTGGCCTCGTGGGCCGCGTAGTGGCCGGCCGCGTCGCGGGGGCCGCCGCTGCTCGATGTCACGTCGTAGCCGTTCCAGCTGACGATGTTCGCGTGGTCGCGCTCGGCGAACCGCCTGATCGACTGGAAGTCGCCCGCGAACATCGCCAGGCCCGTCGGGACCGTCGTCGGGCCCTCCGGGTGCGACGTCGTGTGCGCGTCCTCGTAGTAGAAGCGGATCGACGAGCCGCCGGTGCGGGTCAGCCAGTACAGCGCCACGTTCGCCAGGACGAACTCCGGGTCCAGGTGCTCGCCGAACAGCTGCGCGTTCCACGCCAGCAGGCCCAGCGGCGAGTCCGCGAGCGCGAACGCCAGCGTGTGCGGCTGCTGGCTGTGCAGCGTGTTGAAGGAGAACATGTTCTCGTAGAACCACTGCAGGTGCGCCAGCGCGGCCTGGTCGGCTTCGCTCAGGTCCGCCAGCTCGGCCGGGTCGCCGGAGGGGAACGAGAACAGCTGGGTGACGTGCACCCCGACGACCTTCTCCGGCGCGTTCCGGCCGATCTCCGGCGAAACCATCGACCCCGCGTCGTTGCCCACCGCGCCGTACTTCTCGTAACCCAGGCGGCTCATCAGCTCGGTCCACGCCGCCGCGGTGCGGTGCGTGCCCCAGCCCGCCGACCGGGTGGGGCCCGAGAAGCCGAAGCCCGGCAGGGACGGGATGACCAGGTGGAACGCCGGTTCGTCGGCCGACGCCGGCTCGGTCAGCGGGCCGATCACGTCGAGGTACTCCACGATCGAGCCCGGCCAGCCGTGAGTCAGCACCAGCGGTGTCGCGTCCTCCCGCGACGAGCGGACGTGCAGGAAGTGGATGGTCTCGCCGTCGATCTCCGTCACGAACTGCGGGTGTGCGTTGAGCCGCGCCTCGAACGCCCGCCAGTCGAACTTCTCCAGCCAGTACTCGGCCAGCGCGCGGACCCGCTCGTTCGTGACGCCGTACTCCGCCGGCAGGTCGTCCGGCCAGAGCGCCCCGCGCAGGCGGTTCTGCAGGTCCTCGAGGGCGGGCTGCGGGATCTCGACGCGGAACGGGCGGAGGGCGGGGACCGTCATGACTGGCTCCTTCGGGTGGAACGGAATGCTTCGTTCCGAACTGTAGCAGACCGGAACGATCCGTTCCAGTGCTAATCTCGGCCCATGCGTGAGACAGCCCCGCCCGAGACCGCCCTGCCCGGCCGCCGCGGCCAGGCCGCCCGCAACAACATCGTCATCCTCGACGCCGCCCGCCACGTCTTCCTGGGTGACCCGAAGGCGCCGATCTCCCAGGTCGCCGAACGCGCCGGGGTCGGCATCAGCGCGCTCTACCGCCGGTACCCCAGCAAGGAGGCCTTGCTCTGCCGCATCTGCCACGACGGACTCCTCATGTACATCGGCGAGGCCGAAGTCGCCGCCGAGGAACCGGACGGCTGGGCGGCGCTGACCGGATTCCTCACCCGGGTCGTCGAACTCGACGTGCACTCTTTGACCGTCCACCTCGCCGGCACGTTCACCCCGACCCCCGAGATGGGCCAGGACGCGCGGCGGGCGGGCGAGCTGACGAAGCACCTGGTGGAGCGGGCGCGCGAAACCGGGCGCCTGCGGCCGGACGCCGTCACCGAAGACATCGGCATGATCCTCGAGTGCTGCGCCGCCATCCGCGTCGACGACGAGGAACGGACGTCGCAGCTGCGGCACCGGTACCTCGCGCTGCTCATCGAGGGGTTGTCGGCGAAGGGCCCGGATCTGCCGGGGCCGCCGCCCCGGCCCGGTGAGATGAACGGCCGCTGGCGTCCCGCCTGACGGGGGTGCCGGGGCGCGTCCGGATGGCGGTAACGAATTCCGGGAGCGCGACGACTGATCAGCGTCGGCGTCCGAAAAAGACCTATGCAAGATCTGTCAGAGCGGCATTCCCCGGACTGGAACAGCGAGATGACGACTATGCAAAGAACCTGGCGAAGGACCACGATCCTGTCCTCGGTGGCCGCACTGGCCACGGCGTTCATCGCAATCGCCCCCGCTGCGCAGGCGGACACGCCCACCAGTTCCGTCGAAGTCAGTCCCACCACGGTGCTGCCGGGACAGACATTCACGATCACGCAAACAATTCACAACGACCGCGATTTCACGGTGACTTTCGCGAAGGGCGCCATTTACGGCACCCCGACCGCGATCGTCGACGTCGCCGACGTCGTGTCCTGCACCAACACGACGGCGGTCGGCTGTTTCCAGGCCGGCAGCAGCTACCGTGCCGCGTTCGGCGATCTCGAGGCGGGCGGCACGAAGACCACGGTGTGGACCTTGCGCGTCAAGGACACCGCGGCACCCGGGTCGTTCACGCTGCAGCACCAGTTCGTCGGCGACAACTACGCCTTCGAAACCTTCGACGGCCCGGTGATCACCATCGCCGAGCCGGCCACGCAGGCCGACGTCAAGGTCGCGCTGGGCGCCACCGGGCACGGCGGGCTGAACGCGCGCATCGACTACACCGTCACCGTGACGAACACCGGCCCCGCCACGGCGACCGGAACCCGGGTCGTGGCCACGTATCCGGCGGGCCTGTCGTTCGCCAGTGGCTCCGGGTGCGCCCACGTCAGCGGCACCCGGACCGTGAACTGTGACGTCGCTTCGCTCGCGAGCGGCGCGTCGGCGACGCCGAAGTTCTCGGTGAACGGCGGCCTGCTCGCGCTCGGTTCGTACACCGCGACCGCGAAGCGGACGGCGAGCTCGCCGTCGGATCCCAACCCCGCCAACGACAGCGCGTCGAAGACGTGCTCGGCGCTCACCGGGCTCATCGTGACCTGCTGAGGGTTCGCGAGAGGTGAACCGGGCTCGTGTCCTCCGCCAGGGACATGGGCCCGGTTTCGCGTTCCGGCCGCCAGCGCTAACCGGTGACCGACGCGTACAGCTTCGCGATGTCGTCGTCGAAATAGGCGCTGTAGGAAACGTCCGGGGTGTCGCCGCCGAGCTGGTAACCGCCGATCACGCCGATCACCGCGCCGCCGGTCACCCACGGCCCGCCGCTGGTTCCGTCCGGGAAACCGGGGCACGCCACGCGCAGCTGGTAACCGCCGGAACGCGTGGTGTCCCCGTCGCAGACGACCGGGGAATCGGTCGTGTCGGGGTAGCCCGTGAGGGTGATCCGGTGCGCGAATCCGCGATTCGTGCCGAGCACGTTCGCGCCGGTGAGGCTTTCCAGTGCGGCCGGGTTTCCGGTCTGCCGGACGGTCAGGAACGCGAAATCCAGATCCGGGTCCGCCGAAGACGTCCAGCCGCCGGAGACGGCCGCCGACGTCACCGTCCACATCCCCAGCGGCGCGACGCCGTCGTGGTAGCCAGGGGCGAAAGACATGCCGTCCCGGACGCAGTGCGCGGCGGTCAGGACGAGGTCGCCGGCGGTGGAGTGGACGACGCTCGCCGTGCAGAAGTGGCGACCGCCGGCGAACAGCGCCCCGACCGGGGAGGCGGCGGCGGATTTCGCCGGCGCAGGCGGCGCAGGTGGGGCGACGGACGTGGCAACCGGAGTGGTGACCGCCGCGGGCGCGCCCGCGGCGTAGGCGTCGTCGGCGGTCGTGCCGGTGCCGAGGACCAGCCCGGTCCCCATGACCAGCAACGCCGCCGCGGCCGTCAGCGCGGTGCGGGGAAACTCGATCGCCACCGCTTCAGATCACCACAGCACCGCCGCATCCGCAGCGTGCGGAGCCGGATGCACAGCGACCTCATAGCGACCGCACAGCGCCGCACAGGGACGGGGCCGCCCGAAAGCGCGGTCTTCGGCGCGGGGCGGCGGCGGACCCGGCGGACGCGGTTGGCCTCGGACCATGACGGCATCGGTCACTTCGCCCGACGGGACGGTCATCGGCTTCGAGACCACCGGCGACGGGCCGCCGATGGTCCTCGTCCACGGCACCGGCGCCGACCACACGCGCTGGTCGGCGGTGAAGGACCGGCTCGCCCGGCACTACCGCCTGTACCTCGTCGACCGCCGCGGCCGGGGCCTCAGCCGTGCCGAAGCGCCCGGGTACGACATCCGGCGCGAGGGCGAGGACATCGCCGCGGTCGCCGAGGCCGCCGGGGGAGACGTCTACCTCCTCGCGCACTCCTACGGCGCCCTGTGCGCGCTGGAAGCCGTCCGGGCCACGAAGGCGGTCAGGCGGCTCGTGGCCTACGAACCGCCGCGGCCCGAGCCGGGCGGGGCCGTGGTCGGCCCGGACGCGCGAAGCCGGATGCGGGCCGCGGAAGATCCCGAGCAGCTCCTCGAGATCTTCCTGCAGGAGGCGCTCCGGCTCCCTCCGGCGGACGTCGAGGCGATGCGCGGCACCCCGGTCTGGCGCGCCCGGGTGGCCGCCGCGCCCACGATCCCGCGTGAACTGGACGCCGTCGAGAACACGGTGTTCGACGATCGGCTCGGCGAGATCGCCGTCCCGGTCCGGCTGTTCGCCGGCACGGAGAGCCGGGGCTATCTCCGGCTCGCCGCCCAGGCGGTCGCGGACCGGATTCCCGGTGCCGACGTCGTGCCGATGCGCGGCCAAGCCCACCAGGCCATGGACTTCGACCCGGACCAGTTCACCGAGGCGGTGTTCGCGTTCGACCGGCTCACGGGGAGTTCCGGAAGCTCCCGGCCCCGGCCGGCACCGTGAGACCGCGGCGGTGCGCCCACGCCGTCACCTCGGTCCGGTTCGCCAGGCCCAGCTTGGCCAGGACGCTGCGGACGTGGCTTTCCACCGTGCGCTCGGACAGCACCAGCCGGTGGGCGATCTGGCGGTTGCTCAGCGCACCGGCCACCAGGGCCACGATCTCCCGTTCGCGGCCGGTCAGCGGATCGGCCTCGGTCCGCACCCGGTCGAGCAGCGCGGTGGCGTCCCGGACCCAGCCGGGCATGCCGAGCCGCCGGGCTTCGTCCGCGGCCTGCCGGGCCAGGGGCTCCGCGCGGGCCGGCTCGCCCAGGGCAGCGAGTTCGCGCCCCAGGCGGACGCGGTTGTGCACGACGTAGGGCCGGGCGCCGAGCCGGGTGTCCCAGGCGATCGCCGCCTCGAACAGCGGCACGGCCTCGGTGTGCCGGCCGAGGAGCGCGGCCAGGCGGCCGGTCCAGCTGCTCGAGCAGTCGCTGCAGAAGGTGCCCGCCCCGCCCGAGCCGAACGGTGGCTCGCCGGCCATCCGGTTCGCGAGCCACTCCGCGGTTTCGAGGTCCTCGAACGCCTCCAGCAGCGGCAGCAGGTTCGGGCCGATGCCCGGTGAGTGTCCGAGGAAGTCGGGGTCGCGCAGGCGTGGGCGCAAGGCGTCGTACCCGGCGCGCGCCTCGTCGCGGCGGCCGGTGACCAGGGCGCAGAGCGGCCGGGAGACGATCGAGATCGGGATCGGGGGCGCGATCGCCAGCAGCTCGTCGTAGCCGTCGGGCAGCTCGGCCGGGTCGCCGACCACCTCCGCCAGCTGCTGGGAGAAGGCGAAGGACATCGCGAGCGTGGACCGGTCCTCGGCCAGTTCCGCCCCGGCGAGCTCGCCCGCGAGCCGGTTCAGCTCGCGGCTCTCGGCGAACGCGCCGCGGTAGGCGGCCACCGACGCCCGCAGCCGCAGCTCGTGCCAGCGGACGAGCGGCAGCCGCGTCGTCGCCGCGAGCTCGGAGATCGCGGCCAGCTCGGTCTCGACGACCGGGATCGTGCCGACTTCGAACGCCGCGTCGATCCGCCACTTGTGCCCCCACAGCGCCACGAGCGGCCGGGCGGGGCCGCCGAGGGACACGGCGAGCGCGCCGAACCGCAGCCGTTCGGCCAGCGGCAGCTCGCGCGGGCGGGTCTTCAGCCGGGCGCGTACGGCGTCCAGGCGCGCCTCCTGGTCGCCCGAAGATTCCGCGAGGGCCAGGGCTTCGTCGGCGGTCTTCATCGCTTCGCCGGTCTTCCCGCTGTCGGCCGCGACCGACGCCGACTGCGCCAGCAGCTTCGCCCGCACGACAGGGTCGGCGTCGGGACCGATCGCGGCCAGCGCGGCCGCCGTGAGCGCGGCCATCTCCGGCAGCAGGCCGGGCGCGGCGGTGTCGCGGACGACGAGCGCCGCGGCGGCCGCCAGCGCCGGATCGGACGTCAGCTCCGCGGCCTCGCGCGCGTGGCCGAAGCTGCGCGCGAACCGGCCTGCCCGGTACTCCGCGGTCGCCAGGTCGACGAGCAGGGCGGCGAGGCCGTCGCGGGTGCCCGCGCGGCGGCGGCAGTCGAGCGCGAGGGCCAGGAACCGGGCGGCTTCGGTGAAGGCGAGCGAGCGGGTGGCGTCCCGTGCCGCCGTTTCGGCCCAGTCCGCGGCCCGGGCGAGGGCGTCCGGGGTCGCCGTGGCCCGCAGCCAGTGCCCCGCCACCACCCCCGGCTCGGCCCGGTGCTCCAGCGCGGCCGCCGTCCGGGCGTGCAGCTCCTCGCGGACGCCCTGGTCGAGGTCGGCGTAGATCCCGTCGCGCACGACGGCGTGGGCGAACCGCCGCGAGCCGGCGACGGCGGGCCGCAGGACCCCGGCCCGCACCGCGCGGTCGAGCGCCGTGACGACGTCGCCGTCCGGCCGCGCGGCCACTTCGGCGACGACGTGCGCGTCGACCTCCTCGCCGAGGACGGAGGCGATCGCCAGCAGTTCCCGCGCCCCGGCGTCCAGCCCGGCGACGGTGGTGCGGACGAGGTGCCGCAGCTCGGCTTCGCCGCCGCCGGTCGCCGACGACCGGGCTACCGCCTTGAGGTAGAGCGGGTTCCCGCCCGAGCGCCGCAGCGCGTCGCGGGCGTCGACGCCCACCCGGCCGGCCTCGGCGAGGTAGGCGCGGACGTCGGGCTCGGTCAGCGGCTCGAGGCGCAGGCTTTCCGTTCCGGGCCGGCCCAGCAGCTCCGGGAGGGCCTCGAAGAGCGGGCCGGCCGCGTCGGTGTCCCGGTAGGTCGCGACCACGGCGAGCCGCGACCGGCGGATCTCGCCGGCCAGGTGCCGCAGCAGCCGCAGCGACGCCTCGTCGGCCCAGTGCACGTCTTCGAGGACCACGACGAGCCCGGCCGGTTCGGCCGCCGCGACCAGCGCGTCGGCGGCCAGCGCGACGAACCGGAACCGGGCCGCGACCAGGTCGGCCCCGGCGTGGTCGTCGAGGTCGGCGAGGGCGCGGTCGACCTCCGCGCCCGCCGCCGGCAAGGCCCGCAGCACCCGCCGCCACGGCCACAAAGGCGGCGCTCCCGGGTCGTCGACGCAGCGGCCCCAGACCGCGGCCGGGCCGGTGACCGTCTCGGCCAGGCGGGTCTTGCCGATCCCCGCCGGGCCGCCGACGAGCACCAGCGCGCCGCTGCCGCCGTCCGCCGCCGCGAGCCATGCGCGCAGGTCGGCCACGGCACCGGCCCGCCCGACGAACGGTTCGCTGCGCGTCACCCGAGCAGTATCCCCTCCGCGTCCGGTTTGCGCGTTGTTCTAGGTACTGGCACTGATGCCCGGTACGCGAAGCGCGGCGAGAGTGACTCCCAACGCATTGACCAGCGAAAAGGAGCATCCGATGCACGCCACCATCCACCAGTTCAGGAGTCCGCTGGGGACCCACGCCCTCGGCGAGGGCGCCCTCGGCGCCGCCACGCTCACCCAGCTCGGCGGCCAGGCCGGCGCGGTCGTCACCTTCTGGCCCGACGCCGCGGCGGCGGATGAGGCCGCGGCCCGGCGGCCCGCCGGGACCGCCTGGCTCGACACCGGTGTCTACCGGGTCGCGGACGTGCAGCCGGCGTCGGACGCCGCCGCCTACGCCCAGCTCACCTGGTTCGACGGGCCACGCGGAGCCGACCAGTCGGCCGCCGAGCAGCGCGCCGGGCGCGAACGCATCTGGCCCGCCGTGCGGGACATCGAAGGCGTCGGTACGACCTACGCCCTGATCGCCGAAGACCGCTCGCTGGTCGTCGTGGGGTTCGCCGCGTCGCTGGCGACGATCGAGGCCGTCCAGGACGCGATCATGGCCACCGAACTGCTGCCCGGCGAGGACCCCGCGCTGCTGCCCGGCGCGGACCGGGTCGACCTGCACCGCGTCCGGCACGCGGCCCTGCCGGCCCCGGCGGGTGCGCGATGAGCCCGCACACCGCCCCCGCGCTGCGCGCCGGGACCTGGACCGTCCGCAGTGGACGGACGACGGCGTCGTTCGAGGTCCGCAACTTCGGCGTCAACCGGGTCCGCGGCACCGTTCCGGTCCGCACGGGCACCGTCGAGGTGCGCGACGGCGAGGTGCTCGCCGTCCGGGCGGAGCTGGACCTCGGCGCCCTCGACACGCAGAACGCGCGCCGCGACGCCGACCTGCGCAAGCCCACCCTGCTGGACAGCGCCGCCCAGCCGGAGATGGCCTTCACGGCCACCGGCGCCCGGCGGCACGACGACGGCTGGGAAGTGACCGGCGAGCTGCGGCTGCGCGGGACGTCTTGCCCGCTGACCCTGACCGTCGTCCCGGACGGCGGCACCCGCGTCCGTGCCACCGGGACGCTGGACCGCGCCCCGCTCGGCATGCGGGCACCCCGGCCGCTGATCGGCCGGTACGTCCGGATCGTCGTCGAGGCGGAGCTCGAGCCGCCTAGCTGAGGTCCTTGGGGAGCAGGGCGGTCGCCGGGTCGGGGGCGGCGACCGCCTTGGGACGCCGGTCGCGGAACAGCCAGCCGCCGACGATGCCGCCGGCGAACCCGAAGAGGTGGCCCTGCCAGCTGACCCCTTCCTGGGACGGCAGCAGGGAGGTGAACTGGTAGGCGAAGCACAACGCCATCACCAGCCCGAGCACGATGTCGATCAGGTGCCGGTCGAAGAGCCCGCGCACGATGATGTAGCCGAAGTAGCCGAAGACCAGGCCGCTGGCGCCGACCGTGACCGAGTTCGCCGGCGAGATGAACCAGACGCCGAGGCCGCTGGCGACGATGATCAGCAGGCTGACGCCGAGCCACTTCTTCACCCCGCGGTAGGCGGCGAGGAAGCCGAAGATGAACAGCGGCCCCGAGTTGCCCTCGAGGTGGCTCCAGCCGTAGTGCAGGAACGGGGAGCTGATGATCTCCGGCAGCGACGCGGGATTGCGCGCCTCGATGCCGAACTCCCGGCTCAGGCCGTAGCCGGTGGGGGCGTTGACGAGCTGGATCACCCACAGCACGGCCAGCAGGCCGACCATCACCCACAGGGCTTTCTTGGCCTCGGCGATCATCGCTTCGGCGTCGCTGCGGACCGGGCCCTCGTTCATCGCGTCCCCCTGCTCCCTTTGCGGCCGAGGATAACCGGCGCGGGCCCCGGACGCGGCGTTCCGGACCCAGCCGTGACCTGGCAGGGTTGGGCGCATGACGTCACACCGGCCGGAGATGGTCTTCCGGGGCCGTCGCATGCCCGGCGACCGCGCGCTGGTCATGGCCATCGTCAACCGCACGCCCGACTCGTTCTACGACAAGGGCGCGACCTTCGCCGGCACCGCGGCCCTGGACGCGGTGGACCGCGCGGTCGCCGCGGGCGCCGACATCGTGGACATCGGCGGCGTCAAGGCGGGCGAGGGCCCGGAGGTCGACGTCGACGAGGAGAGCAGGCGGGTGGTGCCGTTCGTCGCCGAGGTCCGTCGCCGCCACCCGGAGCTCGTCATCAGCGTCGACACCTGGCGCCACGAGGTCGGCCGCCAGGTCTGCGAAGCGGGCGCCGACCTGCTCAACGACACCTGGGCGGGCGCCGACCCGAAGCTGGTCGAGATCGCCGCGGAGTTCGGCACGGGGTACGTCTGCTCCCACGTCGGCGGCATGCCGGTGCGCACGGACCCATACCCGGCGCCGACCCCGCAGCGCCCGTTCTGGCCTCGTTACGACGACGTCGTGGCGGCCGTGGTCGCCGAGCTGACGGAGGCGGCTTCGCGGACGGTCGCGGCGGGCGTGCCTCGCGGCGGCGTGCTGATCGACCCGACGTTCGACTTCGGCAAGAGCACCCGCCACGGTCTGGAGCTCCTCAGGCACTTCGACCGGCTGGTGGCGACCGGCTGGCCGGTACTGGTGGCGCTGTCGAACAAGGACCTCATCGGCGAGACCTTGGACGTCGAAGCCCACGACCGCTTGGCGGGCACACTGGCGGCGACGGCGATCGCGGCGCAGGCGGGCGCCGCGGTGTTCAGGGCGCACAACGTCCGCGAGACCCGCGAAGCGGTGGAAGCGATCGCGGGTCTCGAGTCCGTTGTGGACTGAGCCCCTCAGACAGAAGGAGCGGGGTGGTCATCCCGTCGCCTGAGGCCGTGAAATCACTTTGAGCCGGGCCCGCAACACAGAGCGCAACGTGGGGGCGACAGCGCAGGCTTGCGGGCCCGGCTCAAAGTGATAGGCCTCAATCAGGCGACGGGATGACCACCGCGCGGCCCAACTCGAGAAGGCGAGGGGACAGCGGTTCTCGGTCATCCCGGAGCCTGCCGGTCCGGCGAGGACAGCTTTTGTCCTACGGCGTTCGTTTACCGCGGTGGAGCGGTAGGGCGGGTTCTGCCGCGGCTTCTACTGCGGGTTCTTCCGCGGCGGGGGAGGTCTGGTGACGTCGTTGGTCGGCTTGCGTTGCCGGCTGGCGGTTCGTCCGTCGCCCGCTGGCTGAGGAGAGAGCGGGGTCGGGGGCGGGGGAGGTCTGGTGACGTCATGGTCTTCCTGCGGTTCGCGATGACCTGCTCATGCCTCTACCGGCTGAGCCGCCACAGTGACGTGACTTCGGCTGCCCGCGCCCGGTGCAGCGGGTCGGCGGGGTCGAGGGCGCGCGGGTGCCGTGGCGCCGCCTCGGTTCGGCCCACCACCCGCAGGCCCGCCGCCGCGATCCACGCCAGGAGCTCGGTGCGGGTGCGCAGGCCGAGGTGCTCGGCGAGATCCGACAGCACCAGCCATGCCTCGCCGTCCGGGGTCAGGTGGCGGGGTGCCCTATCGAGGAAGCCGCGCAGCATCCGGCTGCCCGGGTCGTACACCGCGTGGTCGAGCGGGGTGCGCGGCCGGCCCGGTAGCCACGGCGGGTTGGCCACCACCAGCGGTGCGCGGCCGCGGGGGAACAGGTCGGCCGGCACCACTTCGGTGCGGCCGGCGAAGCCGAGCCGGGCCAGGTTGCCGGTTGCGCACGCGACGGCTCGGGGCGAATTGTCCGTGGCCACCACCCGCGCCACCCCGCGGTGGGCGAGGACGGCGGCGAGCACGCCGGTGCCGGTGCCGATGTCGAACGCCAGGTCCGTGCCCGGCAACGGCGCTGCCGCGACCAGGTCGACGTACTCCTGCCGCACCGGCGCGAACACGCCGTAGTGCGGGTGGATCCGTGCCCCGAGCGCCGGGACGGCGACACCGCGGCGACGCCATTCCGCCGCGCCGAGGACGCCGAGCAGCTCCCGCAACGGTACGGCCGCGGGCTCTCGCAGCGGCCCGTAAACCGCAAGACACGCGGCGCGCACGTCCGGCGCCCGGCGCAGGGGGATGACGTGTCCCGCGTCCAGTGGCACGTACAACAGGGAGAGCAGCCGCGCCCGGCGGGCCCGGTCCGCGCGGTAGCGGGGGTAGTCGTCCGGCGGGGGCGGTGGGATCCGCCGGTTCACGGCGTCGAGGAGGCGCCGGGCGGTGGGGTAGCTGCCGCGCCAGAGCAGGGCGGTGCCGGTGGACATCGAGCGGAGGGCGGCGTCGGCGGACAGCCGGTCGTCGGCGGCGGCCGCGTGCCGCGTGGGGGGTGAGAAGAGCCGGCGATCGGGTTCGCCGGGCAGGACGAGACGAGCCACGGTAAGGGGTTTCCGTTCTTGCTGCGGGCACGACGAAGCACCCGCGAGAGGTGCGGGGTGTGCGAAGGACCGGAGCGGGAACTAGCTCAGGACAGCAGCATGAACGGGATTCGTCACCCTTCGACCCTAGCTGCCGACCCCGGGCCATGGCGTACAAAGGACGAAGAGGTGATGCCGGATGACGCCCTCGGTGGTGCGGCACGAGAAGCGGCGCCGGTGGGCGGTCGTCGCCGCGGTGGCCGCGGTGCTCGTTTGCGCGCCGTCGGTCGTTGCCGCGCTCGCTCCGGCCGGTGCCGCAGCCGATCCGGATCGGCTGCGGGGCCTTGTGCTGGATTCCGCCGGGAAGCCGTACCAGGGTTACGCCGAAAGTGCCGGTTCGCTCGCCCTGCCGGAGCTGCCGAACCTCGCCGCCGTCACCGCGCTCTTCTCGATGCGGACGCCGATGCGGGCCTGGTACGCCGGGCCCGACCGGTACCGGGTCGACATCCTCGGCACCGCCGGTGAGCACGACGTCTACCGGCTGCCCGATGGCGAATACACCTGGGACTATGGCGACAACACGCTGACCGAGCTGATCGGCGAGCCGGGGCTGCGGCTGCCGCGGGCCGCGGACCTGCTGCCGCCCGAGCTCGCTCGGCGGATCCTGGGCGCGGCGAAGGGTGACGCCGTGAGCGCGCTGCCGGGGCGGAACGTCGCCGGGGTCGCCGCGTCGGGCCTGCGGCTCGTGCCCGCCGATCCGGACACGACCGTCGGGCGGGTCGACGTCTGGGCGGACCCGGCGACCGGGGTGGCGGTGCGCGTCGAAGTGACCGCGCGCGGGCAGGAGGCCCCGATCCTGGTGACCGAGTTCCAGCAGCTCGAACAGACGACTCCGGTGGTCGAAGCACCGCGGCCGGCGCTCGGGTCCGGGTTCGGCGTGACGAGCGCCCCGGACGTCGCCGACACGCTCGGCGCGTTCGGCCAGGTCCCGCTGCCCTCCTCGCTCGCCGGACGCCCGGTGGTGTCGTCGAACTTCGGGGGCGTGCAGGGCGCCGCGCTCTACGGGCGCGGGCTGGCCGCCTTCGCCGTGATCGCCGTGCCGCGGACGGTGGCCAACGCGGCGGGCGACGCCGCCGGAAAGGCCGGTGCCGTGCAGGTCAAGCTGGCCGCGGGGAGCGTCGTGCAGCTGTCGATCACGCCGCTGTCCCTGGGTATCGTGCGGTCGTCGGTGTCCCGGCGCTCCTACCTGCTGGCCGGGACGGTGACACCGGAGGTGCTGAAAACCGTGGCCGACGAGCTGTCCCGGCTGCGCCGGAGCGGCCCGTGATCGTCACGCGCGCGCTGACCAAGCGCTACGGCCGCACGGTGGCTGTCGACGCCGTCGACCTCGAAGTCCGCGAAGGCGACCGCTACGGCTTCCTCGGCCCGAACGGCTCGGGCAAGACCACCACCGTCCGGATGCTGCTCGGCCTGGTCTACGCGACCGCCGGGGAGATCGAGGTGCTCGGGAAACCGGTGCCGAAGCGGGTCGCCGAGGTGCTGCCGGACGTCGGTGCGCTCGTCGAGGGCCCGGCCGCGTACCCGCACCTGTCCGGGCGCCGGAACCTGGCGCTGCTCGACGCCGCCGGCCGCGGGGGCGGCCGGCGCACGCGGCGGCGCCGCATCGACGAAGCCCTCGAGCAGGTCGGGCTGGGCGGGGTCGACCAGCGGCCGGTGAAGGCGTACTCGCTCGGCATGCGGCAACGGCTCGGGCTGGCCGGCGCGCTGCTGCGGCGGCCGCGGCTGCTGATCCTCGACGAGCCGACCAACGGGCTCGACCCGCAGGGCATCAAGGAGATCCGCGAGCTGCTGGTCGAGCTGAACGCCGGTGGCACCACGGTGTTCCTGTCCAGCCACCTGCTGGCCGAGGTGGAACAGCTGTGCACGCGCGTCGGCGTCGTCGACCGCGGCCGGCTCGTGCTGGAGGAGGACCTGGCCACGCTGCGGGCGGCCACCGGCCGGATCCTGGTCGGCACGCCGGACGCCGCCGCGGCGGCCGCGGTCCTGGACGGCCAGCTCGAAGCCCGCGACGGCGACCGGCTGGTCATCCGGCACGGCGACCCGGCGACGCTGAACGCGCTGCTCGTCGAGGCGGGGGTGCGCGTGACGTCGATCCACGCCGAGCAGCGGACGCTGGAACAGGTCGTCCTCGACGTGACCGGTCCGGGCTCGGACCGGTTCGGGACGCCCGCATGATCGGCGTCGAACTGCGGAAGCTCGCGCTGCGGCCACGGGTGTGGTTCAGCGTGCTGCTGCTGTGCCTGCTGCCGGCGATCGTCGGCGTCTTCCTGGCCACGGCCGACTTCGCGCCGCCGCCCGGGCAGGGCGGGGCGTTCCTCTCGGCGGTGGTGAACGACGGCGCGCTGTACCCGGCCGCCGCGCTCGCGCTGGTGCTGCCGCTGTTCCTGCCGATCGCGGTCGCCGTCACGGCGGGCGACGCGATCGCGGGCGAGGCGGCCACCGGCACCCTGCGCTACCTGCTGGTGCGCCCGGTCGGCCGGACGCGGCTGCTGGGCGCCAAGATGGTCGCGCTCGCCGTGTACGTGACCGCGGCGATCGTCATCGTCGTGCTGACGTCGCTGGTGCTCGGGGTGATCCTGTTCGGCACCGGCGGCACGCCCGGGGTCGCGGGGCCGGGCGGGCAGCCGACCGGCGTGACGTCGTTGTCCGGGCAGTCGCTCAGTTCGTCCGCGCTGGGCCTGCGGCTGCTGGGCGCGGTGACCTACATCGTCGTGTCGATGCTCGGCTTCGCGGCGATCACCGTCTTCCTTTCGACGGTGTCCGACTCGGCGCTGGGGGCCGCGCTGGGCGGGCTGGCCGTGCTCATCACGAGCACGGTGCTGGAGACCCTGGACGCGGCCGCGTCCGTGCGGCCCTACCTGCCGACGCACTACTGGCTGTCCTGGATCGACTTCTTCCGCGATCCGGTGCTGTGGCGCAACATCGACCACGGGCTGGTGCTGCAGGCCGGCTACATCGTGGTGTTCTTCGGGGCCGCGTGGGCGAACTTCGCGACGAAGGACGTCACGAGCTGAGGCAGTCGGTGGGCGCTTCGAGCGGGGTGGTGCCGAGGGCCTGCAGGACGATCTCGGTGACGGCGGGGTCGGTGGGCAGGTCGCCGTGGCCGGCCGGGTTTTCGGGGCAGACCTGCTGCAGCGACACGTTGACGGCGCCGTCGAGCCGGGCGGAGTCCGGCGGGGTCACCGTCTCGTCGTGGTCGGTCCAGAGCGACAGCCACGGCAGGCCCGGCGGGAGCGGCTGCTTGGCCAGCTCCTGCAGCAGGCTGCTGCCCGGGGCCAGCTGGACGCACGCGGTGGGACACCCGCCCGGGACCAGCGCGCCGCCCGCCGTGGCGAGGCCGGTGCCGTGCATGGGCGCGCCGAGCGTCACGACGCGGCGGGCCTGGTGGACGCCGCCCTCCCGGTCGACCCACAGCCGCGCGACGACCCCGCCGGCGGAGTACCCGACGACGTCGACCGAAGGCGCGCCTTGTTCGTAGGCCTTCTCGACGGCCTCCGCGAGGACGCCGGCCTGTTCGACGAGGTCGCCGGTGCCGTCCCCGGCCAGGGTGAGCACCTCGGCGGACCGGCCGGTGGCCTGCCGGATCCGCTCGGCGAGGGTCTCCAGCGCACCCCGCCCGCCGCCGTAACCGGGGACGAGCAGCACCGGGCCGGGCTTGTTCTGGTCCGGCGTCCCGGCCTCGGGCGCGGCTTTCGCCCCCGAGGTGGCGATCACGGTGGCGACGACCACGGCCACCACCGCGACGGCGACGCCGTTCAGCATCAGCCGTCGCCGCGGGCTGAGCCCGCTCCACCAAGCCGTGATCCGCACAGCTCCATGATGACCCGGCCCGCGCGTGACCGCCGTGATCCAGCGGGCATCACGCGTGACTGGAGAGGCATCACGCGTGATCGGGAGGTCGACTCGCGGGTGGCTAGAGGCTTGCCCAGCCGGTGGTGACCGTTGTGCCGTCCGCGGCGGTCACCGTCACGCGGGTGGCTCCGCGCTCGAGGCCCGTCGCGGCGAACCAGCCCTCCGCGCCGATCGGGCTCGTGTGCCGCTCGTCCGCCACCTCGATCACCGCTTCGCCCGTCGCGCCGGTGATCAGGCCGCGCAGCGAAACCCGGCCGCCCGCGTATTCCACCTGCAGCTCCACCGACACGCGCGGCGACTCGAACGACAGCAGCCGGACGTCGTCGCCCGCCGCGCGGACCGTGCCGGCTTCCGCCAGGTCCGAATCGAAGGCCAGGTCCGCCAGCTCGGCGTCCAGGTCTCGGGTGGTCAGCGCCGCGCGGGCCTGGCGTAGCACGAGGTCCGGCACCGGGTCCGCCTCCGCCGCGGCCGCGCGCAGGACGGCCATGAGCTCGTCGTCGGTGGTCACGTCGGGTCCTCCGTTCCGAGCCCGGCCTGGCCGGCCCGCTCGCGCAGCCGGCCCAGGCAGCGCTGCCGGGTCGGGCCGATGCTGCCGACCGGCATGCCGAGGGCGTCCGCGACCTCCGCGTACGACGGCGGGGGCGTCGCCATGAGCACGCGCAGCAGCCGCCGGCACTGGTCGGACAACTTGTCCAGCGCACGCCAGAGCGCGGCGTCGCGCTCACCCAGCAGCAGGGCCGCGTCGACGGCCGCCCCGGGCGCCGGCTCGCTCTGCCAGACCTGGTCGTCGGCCGGGCGCTCCCGGTCGGTGCGGCGGAGCTGGCGCAGGCACTCGTGCCGCGTGGTGGTGGCCAGCCAGCCGGGCAGCCGCTCCGGTTCCTTGATCCGGCCGAGGTTTTCGACGAGCTTGAGCCAGGTCGTCTGGACGACGTCGGCCGCGTCGGCGTCGGAGAGCCGGTGGGCGCGGGCGATCGACCAGAGCAGGCTGGCGTACCGGTCGACCAAGGCGTGCCACGCCTCCTGGTCGCCGCGCGCGGCCGCCTCGAGCAGGGTCGTGGTGTCCACTTCACCTCCGCTTGACCCACTCAGCCTAGCCAACAGCAGCCCTTCGGACCGGTACGCCATCGGGGGACTCCTTCGCGTCTTCCCCCCACTCGTCCGATCCGGTGAGAGCGCGGGAAATACCTGAACCGGGTCCCCGGCGGCCGTCGTGTGCCCGGTGGGAGTGGTGGAGACGGATCGGGGTGAGCCGGTCATGCGCATGCGGGTGTTGCTCGTTGTGCCGGTGCTGGTGGTGGAACTGGTCGCCTGCGGGCAGCCGGTGGTGGAGGTGAAGGGCCGGGCGCAGCCGGTGCCGGCGAGCACCGGCGCGCCCCCGGGCGATTTGCTCGGGGACACGCCGGTGGCGCCGGGCGGAGCCGTGGTGAAGCTCTAGTCGAACGGATCCAACGTCAGGTAGGCCGTCGCCGGGTTGCCGTCGTTGACCAGGGATTCGTAGTGGCCGACGTCGTCGAACGCGAAGGCGTACGCCTTGCCGTCGGCCATCTGCGCGTGGATCTTGCGCGCGTAGTGGTTGGTCACGGTGTCCTGGTAGAAGGCCGCCGAGCTCGTGTCCGGCTGGTTCGCGTTGGTCAGCAGCGTCGAGCGGTTGAAGCCCGCGCAGAGCGTGCGCGAGATCTGGCCGCGGACGTCGTTCGGCGCGTCGAGGTTCTTGTAGCAGCCGAAGACGCTGTCGGAATCCGGTTTCTGGAACGCCGTCACGAACCCGCCGGAGGTGTTCGTGAAGTTCATGGTGTTGCCGGAGACCCGGCCGTAGTACTTCACGTTCGGCTGGTCCGCCACCGGCGTCACGGTCAGCGTCGACGAGCTGTACTTCGTCCAGACGCGGTTGATGTAGTCCTGCAGCACGGTGGCGGGCAGCGCGCCGGCTTCGATGCCGTGGCTCGGGGCCAGCGCGCGCAGGACCGTGCCGTCGGAGCGGGTCCGGATCAGGTTGGCCCAGCCGCCCGGCTGGCCGCGCAGCGCGGTGTAGAAACCGTTGTAGCCGCCCGGTTTCAGGTGGCCGGTGCTCTTCGTGGTGCCGCCCGCGGGCTGCACGCCGACCGCGTAGGGCGCGGAGAACATGTCCACCTGGGTGCTGTTGATCCAGAGCCCGCCGTCGTTGAGCGTGTACTCCGACCAGTTGAAGAGGATGTTGACGTTCGGGTCCGAGGGGTTCTGGATCGCCGGCTGGACCAGCCCGCCGGTGGCGAGCTTGAAGACCAGCTTCTGCCCGTAGGAGAAGTAGATCCGGCCGGAGAACTTCGGGATCCGGATGGTGATCGACTGGCCGTTCGCGGGGCCGGGGATCGACGCGTCGGGCGCCGGGATCGGCGGCACCGCACCGCCGGGCCAGGCGTGGAACCCGCCGCCGGCGTCGGCCCAGCCCTGCTGGCCGGTGGCGAGGTTAGTGCCGAGGTCGTAGAGGTAGACCGGGTCGCCGCGACCCGAGTTGTTGGTGATCTTCAGGGGGATCGTGGCCGGCACCGCCTCGGCGGCGGGGGCGGTCGCGGTGACCACCGCGAGCGCCGCGGCCAGCACCGCAAGCCGTTGCCGGAAGGACCTTTTCGTGCGCACGGGCGCCTCCTCGTCGAGGCTGGTGATCGCAAGTTGTTCAGACCATTTCAGCGTCGGTGGCCCGGTGAGCGGTTGTCAAAGGCTGATAATTATCAGCCCCCGTCCGGCCCAGCGGCCGCCGCCCCGCGGTCACGACGGCGGCCAGCACGATCGCGGCGCCCAGCAGCTGCCACGGCGTCAGCCGCTGGCCGAGCGCGAGCCAGCCGAGCAGGGTGGCGACGACCGGGCTCAGCAGCCCGAGGAACGTCACCTGGGTCGCGGACAGCGCGCGGATCCCGCGGAACCACAGGGCGTACGCGAACGCGGCGCCGATCAGCGCCAGGTAGGCGTAGCCGGCGAGGTTCGCGCCGGACAGCGACGCGGGCGGAGCGCCTTCGACGGCCAGTGCGACGGGGACGAGCACCAGGCCGCCCGCGACGAGCTGCCAGCCGGTCGTCGCCAGCAGCGGCGCGGGGGAGGTCCAGCGCTTGCTCAGCACGACGCCGGTGGCCATCACGACGGCACCACCGGCCGCGGCGGCGACGCCGATCGCGTCGAGGCGCGCGCTCGACTGCAGTACCAGCAGGCTGACGCCGGCCACCCCGGCGACGCCCGCGAGCACGGTGCGCCGGGTCAGGCGTTCGCCGAGCAGGCCGGTGGACAGGCCGGCGACCAGCAGCGGCTGCAGCGCGCCGAGGGTGGCGGCGACCCCGCCGGGCAGCCGGTAGGCGGCGACGAACAGCAGGGCGAGGAACGCGCCGATGTTCAGCGTGCCGAGCACGAGCGAGCGCCACCACCAGTCGCCCTTCGGCAGGCGGCGGGTGAGCGCGACCAGCAGCAGCCCGGCCGGCAGCGCCCGGATGACGGCGGCGAGCAGCGGGCGGTCGGGCGGCAGGAACTCGGTGGTGACCAGGTAGGTGGTGCCCCAGATGGCCGGGGCCAGTGCGGTGAGGAGGAGCTGTTTGTTTAGCACTAAGGTAGATTACCTCAGCGCTAAGGCAACCGGCTAGTCTGTGACATCCGGGGCTTCGCCCCGGGCCGGGGGCTTCGCCACCCGGACCCCCGAAAAGCGATTTCTCACTTACCGCTAAGGCATCGGTTACGCTGGGACCATGGCCGACCACGTGGATCGGGTGCTGGAGCAGTGGCACGCCGAACGCCCCGACCTCGACGTCTCCCCGATGGCGGTGATCGGCCGGCTGTCCCGGCTGAGCGCACTGGTCGACGCGGAGCTGCGCCGCACGTTCGCCCGCCACGGCCTGGACCGCGCGACCTTCGACGTCCTCGCGACCCTGCGCCGCAGCGGGCCGCCCTACCGGCTGACCCCGACGGAGCTGATGCGCTCGGCGATGGTGACGTCCGGGGCGGTCACCCAGCGCCTCGACAAGATGGAGGCGCGCGGCCTGGTGGAGCGCACACCCAACGAAGCGGACGGCCGCGGGGTCCGCGTGCGGCTGACCGAAGCCGGTGGCGAGCTGATCGACCGCGCGCTGCCCGAGCACGTCGAGACCGAGCACCGGATCCTGGCCGCGCTGGACACCGGCGAGCGCGAAGGGCTGGCCACGACGCTGCGGACGCTGCTGGAGAGCCTCGGCGGCTCGGTCTCCTAGGAGATCTGCCGGACCGGCTCGCTCTCCAGCAGCAGGTCCAGGTCGATCCGCCCGCCCGCGGCGGCCAGCACGGCGTCGATCGCCAAATCGACATCGAGCTTGCGGCCGTGCTGGTCGGCGTACGCGCGCATCAGGTTCCCGATGTGCCGCTCCGGGTTGCGCCACGACGGCCACCGCAAGGACGCCTGCTTGGCCAGCTTCCCGAAGTTGGACTGGCGGGCGGTCGCTTCCAGGAGCCACTCGAGGTAGACGCGCATCCCGTGGAAGGCCGTGTGGCCGGGGTTCGCCACCGGGCCGTGGCCGGGCACCAGGGTGCGCGGGCGGAACGTGTCCTGCAGCCAGTCGAGCGCGTCGAGCCAGCCGGGGATCGAGCCCTGCACCGCCATCGGGGTGTCGCCGATGCCCACCAGGTCGCCGGTGAACAGCGTGCCCGAACGCGGTTCGTGCACCACCAGGTCGCCCGCCGTGTGCGCGACACCGGGTACCGCCACGACGTCGACGGCCGCGCCGCCCAGGTCGAGCCGGTGCCAGCCGGTCACCGGGCGGACCGCGTCCGGCTCCGGCGGCTCGAGCACGCCCCAGCGCGTGTAGGTGAAGACGTTGCCGTAGGTCTGCGGCCCGGCCTTGACCAGGTCGAGGCTGCCGGGGGCGGCCAGCGCGGTGCCGCCGTCGCGCAGGGCGACGCCGAGCCCGTTGTGGTGTTCGCCGTGCGCGTGCGTGATGACGACCGTGAGCTCCTGGTCGCCGGCGTACTTGCGGACGTCGCGCAGCAGCTCGAGGGTCGCCTGCTCGGTGCCGCAGGTGTCGATCAGCGCGACGCCCTCCGTGCCCTGGATCCAGCCGCTGTTGGCGACGAACCACTCGGCCGGGCTCTTCACGTACGCCACGACTCCCGGCCGCGCGTGCCGGAGCGGGACGATGTTCGATCTGACGGCCGGCATGCTTTCCTCCCCTGAACGGACGATGCGGTTAACGACGGTGACCGGGCCAGGTTGCGCGGATTCCCCCGGGACGTTCTCCCGGGGCCGGCGGCCCTGGTCGCGGCCGCTCCGGGCGGCGGCGGCCGGGCCCGGGAATTCTTCCAATTTCTGTCAAATGACCGGTGGAGAATTTCCGATTGTTCTGTGGCCAAAGGTCTTGACAGTCGATCACGACCGTCCATACTGGTATATACCTTTATGGGAGGGTCCGGGAGAAAAGCAGGGGGACTTCGCGCTCGTGGGCCGACGGAAGGTCTGAGGGGTCCTTCCGTCGGCCGCGCGAAGGCCGGTCACCGGCAGTGTTGACACAGATACTGGTACGAACCAGTATGTCTCCTGCCGTCCGGGAGGAGAAACATGACGGGGGCACATCTCCGGATCGACAACCGGCTGATCCACGGTCAGGTCACCGTCGCGTGGACCCGCCGCCTCGGCGTGCGCCGGCTGGTCGTCTGCAACGACGACGTCGCCGCCGACGACCTGCAGCGGGCGCTGCTCCCGCAGGCCGCCCGGGGACTGCCGACGGACGTGCTGTCGGTCGAGGCCACGCTGGCCACCGAGGCCGGCGCGGAGGTCATGATCATCGTCAAGCACCCCGGGGACGTCTTCCGCCTCGTCGAGGGTGGGCTGCGGCCCGAGGTCGTCAACGTCGGCAACGTGGCCCCCCGGCCGGGTGATTCCTACACCATGGTCACCCGCTCGGTCGCGGTGACCGCGGACGAGGCCGACGCCTACCGCAAGCTTGCCGCCGCGGGCGTCCCGCTGGTCACGCAGCTGCTGCCGCAGGACAAGCCCGCCGATTTCGTCTCGCTGCTCGACCGGAAAGGGCTGTAGCTCCAGCATGCTCGTCGCGTTGGCCCTGACCCTGTGGGCGATCTACTGCACCTACGACGGGCTCGGCCCGTTCCTCATCTACGCCCAGCGCCCGCTCATCGCCGGCTCGGTGGCCGGGCTGATCACCGGCCACCCGCTGCTCGGCCTGCTGATCGGCGCGACGCTGGAGCTCGCGGCGCTGGGCGTCTACACCTACGGCGGCGCCACCATCCCGGACTACCAGACCGGCGCGATCGTCGGCACCGCGCTGGCCGCGGGCGCCGCCGGCGCTCCGGCCGCGCAGGCCGCGATCGGCATCGGCGTCGGGCTGCCGGCCGCGATCCTGCTCTCGGCGCTGGACCCGGTCGGCAAGATGGTCACCACCGGCCTGGTGCACCGGGCCGACGGCTACGCCGCCGACGGCAACGCCCGCGGCCTGGCGATGATCCACTGGGTCAGCCTGATCCCGTGGGTGGCCGTGCGCGCGGTCCCGACGTTCCTCGCCGCGCTCGCCGCGTCCGGCGGGCTGGTCAAGGACATCACCGCGAGCATCCCGGCCGGGTTCGTGCAGGGCATGACGCTGGCCGGGTCGCTGCTGCCGGCGGTCGGCTTCGCGCTGCTGCTCGGCATGATGGAGCTTTCGCGCTACTGGTACCTGCTGCTCATCGGGTTCGTCGGGTTCGCCTACCTGAAGCTGCCGGTGCTGGGGATCGCGCTGGTCGGCGTCGCGGTCGCGATGCTGTTCGTGACGCTGAAACGCGACGAGCCGGTGCTCGCGGTCCCCGAAGCGGAAGCCGAAGAGTCCACAGCGGAGTCCACAGTGGACCCTCGGCTGACGAAGCAGGACCTGCGGCGGGTGTTCCGCCGGTACTTCTGGTCGAGCCAGATCTCCTGGAACTACGAGCGGATGCAGGCCCTCGGGTTCGCGTACTCGATGGAGCCGGTGCTGCGCCGGCTGTACCCGGAGAAGGCCGACTACGTCGCCGGCCTGCAACGGCACCTGCAGTTCTTCAACACCTCGGTGCTCGTCGGCGGCCCGCTGATCCTCGGCTCCAGCGTCGCGCTGGAGGAGGCGGGGACACCGAAGTCGGCGGCGAGCACGAAGGTCGCGCTGATGGGGCCGATGGCCGGCATCGGCGACACCGTCGTCTTCGCGCTGTACAACAGCATCATCTTCACCATGGGTGCGTCGTGGGCGCTGCAGGGCAACTGGCTCGGGCCCGCCTTCGCCGCCGTCATGGTGCTCGTGCCCTACGCGCTGGTGCGGCGCTGGCAGTTCGGGTTCGCCTACCGCGAGGGCAAGCGGCTGGCCGGCCACCTCGCCGCCGGTGCGCTCGCCCGCGTCGCGCAGGGGGCGACCGTGCTCGGGTTCGTCGTCCTCGGCGGGTTCATCCCGTCGATCGTCAAGGTCGTCACCACGCTGACCTACCGGCAGACCACCACGGTCCAGGGGCAGCCGGTGACGCAGTCGGTGGCGATCCAGGACCGGCTCGACGAGCTGCTCCCGTTCCTGCTCCCGGTGCTCGTGACCGCCGGGGTGTACCTGCTGACGGTCAAGGCGCGGCTGCGGCCGGTCTGGGTCATCGGCATCGTCGTCGTCGCCGGGGTCGTCCTGGGGTGGCTCGGCTGGTTCGCGCCATCGGCCCCGGCGAAGAGTTAGGAGTCCGCCATGACCGTCCCGATCATCCTCGCCGGACACGGCCGGCTCCCCTCCGGAGTGGGGGAAGCCGCCGAGATGATCCTCGGCCCGCAGGTGCGGCTGAAGGTCTGCGAGCTGAGCCCGCGCGACAGTCCGGAGGAGTTCGGCGACCGCGTGCTCGAGCTGGCCGGCGACGCCGACGGCGTGCTGGTGCTCGCCGACCTGCACGGCGGCTCGCCGTTCAACGCCGTCCGCACGCTCGCGGCCGGGCACCCGCGCATCCAGCTGGTTTCGGGGCTGAACCTGCCGATGCTGCTGGAAGTCCTGCTGCACACGACCGACGACGTCACCGCGCTCGCCGGGGTGGCTCGCGCCGCCGGGCGCGACGGCGTCGTCGACGTCCTGGAATCGACCTGGTGACCGCCGCGCTGCTGCTCGCCGCGCAAGACGTCCGGATCACGCCGGGGCCCGGGCACCCGCTCGGCGGCTACCTGGCCCGGCACGGCGTCGCCACGGGCACGCACGACGACCTCGAGGCGTCGCTGATCTGGCTGTCCACCGAGGACGACCCCGGCGTGGTGTGGGTGGCGCTGGACGCCCTCGCGGTCGACGCCGGGCTGACCCGCACCCTGGCCGACGCGGTCGCCGCGGCGGTGGGCATCGACCCGGACCGGGTGCTCGTCTGCGCGTCCCACACGCACTCCGGGCCCGAAGGCTGGACGGGTCCGCTGCACCCCGGCCTGCCGGGGCAGCGCGACGCCGGGCTGGTCGGCGGCATGGCGGAGAAGGTCACCGGCGCGGCGCTGCGGCTGCGCGCCGGCCGCGGCAAGGTCCGCGCCCGCTGGCACGCGGGATCGACCGAAGCCGTCGGCGGCAACCGCTACCGGCCCGACGGGCCGCACGACACGTCGTTCGGCGTGCTCGAGCTGCGCCGCGACGACGGCACGCCGGCCGCGCTGCTGTTCGACTACGCCAGCCACCCCACGGTGCTCGGCCCCGACAACCTCGCCTGGTCGGCGGACTGGCCGGGCGCGACCCGCCGCGAGCTGGCCACCCTGGTCGGGCAGCCGGTCGCGGCGTTCCTGCAGGGTGCGGCGGGCGACGCCAGCTCCCGGTTCGTCCGCCGCGGCCGCGACCACGCCGAGGTCCGCACGCTCGGCGGCCACCTGGCGACGTCGATCGCGCGCACGCTGGCGGCGGTGTCGCCCCCGCCCGCGACGGCCGGCCCGGTGCGGCTGACGCGCTCGACGTTGCACCTGCCCTACCGCGACATCCCGTCCCTCGAGGACAGCTTGGAGCTGCGGCAGGTGGCGGAGGAGGAGTGGCAGCGCGAGCTGGCCCACCACGGCGAGGACCACCCGGCGGTCCGCATCGCGCAGACCCGCTACGAGGGCTGCGCGATGCTGGCGACCATGGCGGCCGGCGGCCGGCCGACGGGCTGCGCGGAGGTGCCGGTCAGCGTGGTGTCGCTGGGCGAGATCGCCTGGCTGCACACCCCGTTCGAGCTGTTCGCGTCCCTGGGCCTGCGCATCCGCCGCGGCAGCCCGTTCCGCCACACCCGGGTGATCGGCTACACCGACGGGTACCTGGGGTACCTGCCGGACGCGGACGGCCACCGCGACGGGATCTACGAGTCGTACGTGACGCTGTTCGGCCCGGAGGCCGCGGACGCGCTGGTGGAGCACTGCCTGAAGACGCTGCGGGCGCACCAGGTCCGCTGCTGCTGAGCCCGGCGGCCGTTCAGGAGGGTGGGCTGCGCCGGGCCTGGGTGAAGACCGTGTAGCGGTCGGCCCGGTACAGCGACCGGCCCGCTTCGATGACGCCGCCGCTCTGGTCGTGCAGCGTGCCCTCGATGATCAGGCACGGCTGGGTGGCCTCGATGCCGAGCAGGGCGGCGTCGTGGCTGTTCGGCAGGACCGCGGAGATCGCCGTGTCGTTCCACTCCGGGCGCACGCCCCAGCGTTCCTCGATCGTGCGGTGCAGGGACTGGGTCTCCCAGTCGAACAGCTCGATGTCCGGGAAGCGGTCGACGGACAGGTTGGTGCGCTCGACCGCGAACGGCTCGTCTTCGACGTAGCGGAGGCGCTCCAGCCGGAACACCCGCGCGCCCGGCGGCACGTTCAGCCGTCCGGCGATGCGCGGGCCCGCGCTTTCGACTTCGGCGTGCAGCACCTTTGTCTTCGGCACGACGCCGCGGGCCTGCATGTCCTCGGTGAACGAGGTCAGCATGTCGATGTGCGCGGCCTGCCGTTCGGCGGTGAAGGTCGCGGTGCCGTGCTGGCGGTACAGGACGCCGTCCGCGACCAGGCGGTTGACTTCCTGCCGCACGGTGCCGCGGGCGACCTGGAAGTGCTCGGCGAGGAACCGTTCGGACGGCATCAGCCGGCCCGGCCCGGCCTCCGTGGCGACGCTTTCCAGGATCTCGCGCAGCTGATCGCCCTTGGGCCGCCCCGGCTGCAGCGCGTCCGGAAGGCGCAGATCGCTCGCGGCGACGTGTTTCGGACGGGGCATGCCTTCAGTATGTCGCGCAACGGCCGGGGAGGTAACACCCGGCGCGGCTGAGGTGGTGGGCTGGTCGCCGAGGTGGGTGGGGTGATCCGCGGGAGTCGGCCTCGCGCGGGGGCGCTCGGGGGCGCTCGGGGGTGGCTCGGTTGCCGAGGTGGGTGCGGGAGTCTGGGGCGGGGCTTCCGGCCGGGTGCCCGGTGGCGCAGGTTGCGATTTCGCCGGTGGGAGTTGCGCGGCTTGGGCCGGCGCCCCGACTCCGCGGCCGCTTCGATCATGCGGAACCCGGCGGCGCGCTAGTGTCTCCATCACGTTTGGCTCAGCCGGTGGCCCGGTTCGGCCGGTGGAAGTCGTGCGGCTTGGACCGGCGCCCCGAACCCGCGGCCGCTTCGATCACGCGGAACCCGGCGGGCGCGCCAGTGTCCCCGGCACGTTTCGGCTTTACCGGCGACCTGCTCCGCCGGATGCCTGGCTCGCCCGGCGGCCTGGCTCACTCGGTGGCGCGGGTGGCCTGGTCCGCGAGGTAGGTGTGGCAATCCGCGCGAGTCGGCCCGCGGCGCGCCCGGCTCACCCGGCGGCACGTTCGGCTCAGCCGGTGGCCCGGTCCCCGAGCCGGTCGAGGAACTCCGCCGCCAGGGCCTCTCCTGTCACGTGCCCCACCGCGCGGTAAAGCGCTCGGGACTCCCGGGCCGTCCCGGCCGCCAACGTCGATCGGCCCGCCGCGGCCTGGACCGCCGCCAGCCCCAGCAATGCCTCCGCCTCCACCACCCGGAACCCGCCCGCGCGGGCCGCGTCCAGGGCCGTCCGGGCGTGTTCGCCCGCCTCGCCCGCGCGCCCGTCGGCCGCCAGGACCCTGGCCGACGTGGCCGCCGCCTCGGCCAGCTGGCCTCGGAGGCCCGACTCCGCCGTCAGCGATCGAGCCTCGCGCAAGACCCGCTCCGCCGCGGCGAGGTCGCCGCGGCTCTCCTCCGCCCGGCCCAGTGCGATCAGTGCCGCCGCCTCCACCTGGCGGTCGCCGTCGCGGCGGACGCACGCCAAGGCCGCCTCCGCCGTTGCCGCGGCCGCCGAGTGGTCGCCGCGGGCCATCTGGAGGGCGCTCAGCACGTTCAAGGCCGTTGCCTCGCCGAAGCTCGAGCCCAGGTCCCGGAACGCCTGCAGTGCCTGGTCGAGGGTTTCGCCGGCGGAAGCCAGCCGTCCGGTGGCCATGAGCACCCAGCCGAGGTCGGCGAGGTTGGCCGCCTCCCAGAACGCCAGGTCCTCCTTGCGGGCCAGCGCGATCGCCTCGACCAGGCAGTCCTCCGCCTGCTCCAGGCGCCCCAGCTGCCGGTAGTGGCAGCTCAGCGAGTTCAGCGCGAGCGCCTCGCCCGACCGGTTGGCCAGTTCGCGGAACAGCTGGATCGCGCGCCGGCTGTGCTCGACGGCTTCCGACAGCCGTCCCGTCCACTCCAGCATCGCCCCGAGGTTCGCCACCGCCGTGGCTTCGCACTGCCGCCAGCCGCACGCGCGGCTGGCCAGCACCGCCTTCTCCGAGTGCCGGATGCCCGCTTCGTGCTGGCCCTCGCGGAAGTACGCCCCGCCGATGGACAGCTCGACCAGCGCTTCGGCGGGCTGGGCGCCGTGGTCCTGCGCCGCGCGCAGCACGATCGGGGCCAGCTCCAGCCACTCCGCCCGGCGGCCGTGGTCGTGGAAGAACCGCCGCAACGCGTCGGCGAGGTACCAGGCGCCCGGGTACGGCCCGCGCGTCGCCGCCTGCCGGAGCGCCGCCGCGAGGTTCGGTACCTCGACGTCCAGCCAGGCCACGGCTTCCGCGGCGCCGGCGAAGACCACCGGGCTCGGCGCCGAGGGCGCGTCTTCGCGGGGGAGTGCCACGATCCGGGCGCCGAGCAGGGCGACGGCGGCATCGGCGGCCGCGCAGTAGCCGGTGAACAGCCGCTCCCACGCCCGGTCGCGCGCGGGCTCGTCTTCCTCGGCGCGGACGCACTGCTCGGCGTAGCGGCGGGCGAGGTCGTGGAACCGGTAGCGGCGGGGTGCGTGCGCTTCCACGAGGTTCGCCGCGCTCAGCCCGCGCAGCCGCCGGGTCGCCTCCTCGACCGGCACCTCCAGCAGTGCCGCCGCGGCGATCGCCGTGAAGTCGGTCCCCGGCACCAGCGCGAGCAGCCGGAACGCCTGCCGCAGCGCGGGCGCCAGCGCCTGGTAGGACACCGAAAAGGCCTTGGCGACCGCGCTCTCGCCGTCGAAGCCGAGGTGGGCCAGCGGATCGCCGCGCAGTTCGTCGACCAGCTCGCCGATGCTGGCGACGCCGGTGTTCGCCGCGGCGATCCGCAGGGCCAGCGGGTGGTGGCCGCACAGGCGGGCCAGCTCGGCGGCCGCTTCCGGCTCGGCGGCGGTCCGGTCGCCGAGCAGGGCGGTCAGCAGCGCCCGGGAGTCGGCCTCGCGCAGCTGCGCCAGGCCCAGCGACCGCGCCCCGACGCGGGCCACCAGCTCGTCGAGCCGGTGGCGGCTGGTCACCAGCACCCGCCCCGACGACGGCAGCAGCGGCAGCACCTGGGCGGTGTCGCGGGCGTTGTCGAGCACCACCAGGGCCTGCCGGTCGGCCAGCAGCGACCGGTAGAGCTTGCTCTGGTCGTCGACACCCGGCGGCACGTCCCGCAGGTCGACGCCGAGGGTCCGCAGCAGCTGCGCGAGCGCGGCCGCGGGGGTGAGCGGCTCGTCGTCGGCGTCGAAACCGCGCAGGTTCACGTACAGCTGGCCGTCGGGGTAGCGCGTCCGGGCGGTGTGGGCCCAGTGCACCGCCAGCGCGGTCTTGCCGACGCCGGCGGTGCCGGTGATCACCCAGACTTCCCCGGGTTCGTCGAGCGCGGCCAGCTCCGCGGCCCGGCCGGCGAACCCGCGGACGTCCAGCGGCAGCTCGGCCGGCCGCGGGGCGGCCGGGGCGGCGGGCGGGGCGGGCTCGCCCTCACCGCGCAGGATCCGCATCCGCAGGTCTTGCAGGGCCTGGCCGGGCTCGATGCCCAGTTCGTCGACCAGCAGTTCGTGCGCCCGCGCGTACGTCTCCAGGGCTTCCGGGGTCCGGCCGCAGCGGTGCAGCGCCAGCATCAGCGCGGCCCGCAGGCGCTCGCGGAACGGGTGTTCGTCGACGAGCCGCCGCAGTTCCCCGACCACCTCGCCGTGCCGTCCGGCGGCGAGTTCCTGCTCGTACAGCTCCTCCAGCACGACGAGCCGGCGTTCGGCCAGCGCCGGGCCTTCGTACCCCGCCAGCGCCTCGCTGACCCCGCCCAGCGGGGTGCCCTCCCACAACGCCAGCGCGGCCCGCAGGTGCGTGACGGCGTCCGCCCCGGAGGTGGCCCTGGCCTTGGCGACCTCTTCGTCGAAGACGTCGAGGTCGCGGTCGCCGGGGGCGACTTCGATGAGGTAACCGGGCGCGCGCCGCACGATGACGTCCCGGCCGAGCAGCTTCCGCAGCTCCGAGATGTGCACCTGGAGCCGCCCGCGGACGCTCGGCGGCGCGTTCTCGCCCCAGGTCAGGTCGATGAGGCGGTCCTCGGTGACCACCCGGTTGGGGTTCAGCAGCAGCGTGGCCAGCACGGACGTCTGTTTCTGGCCGCCGGGGCGGAGCGGGCCCGTGTCGCCGAGGACCGTGACCGGTCCGAGCAGGCGGTAGCGCACGAGATGCCCCCCGGAAGACGGACCGAAGCGAAACGGAAGTGCCGTGGTCGACCCTACTGTGCCGGTGGCTGCCGATCAGACCGGCAGTCACGGCGGAACGAGGTGCCGGTAAGCGGTTCGGCTCTCGTCCCGTTTCCGCCTGCTTTCGGTCGGATCGGCAACGGCGGGCAGGCGACTAGGGAGGCCACGGGTGGACCGAGACGACGTGCAGCGTCTGTTGTTCGTCTGCTTCCCGGACGCCGGGGAAGCCGCCGGCCGCTACCGGGCCTGGCGCGATCCGCGGATCGCGGTGCAGGTCGTGGAGCTGCCGGGCCGGGGCGAGCGCCGGGACGAGCACCCCTACCGGGACATGTGGCTGCTGGTCGAGGCCCTGGCCGGGGAACTGGCGGGGGCGCTCGAAAGCCCGCACGTGCTGTTCGGTGCGGGACTCGGGGCCCTGGTCGCCTACCGGCTGGCCCAGCGCCGGGTGGCCGCGGGACTGGGGGTCTCGCGGGCACTCGTCGTGGCGCACCAGGCGCCGCCGTCCCGGGCCGCGCGGGCGGTGCCGGAGCAGGCGGGACGCGCCGACGTCAGCCTGCTGGCCAGCGACGCGCACCTGCCGGTGGCGCCGCCGCTGCCGTGCCCGATCCGCGGCTTCGGCGAGCCGCACGTGATGACCGGCTGGGGGGAGCACACGAACGCCGGGTTCGTGCTGACGCCGGCGCGGGCGCAGGACAGCGCCGCCCTGCTGCGCGACGCTGTCCTGCGGTCCGCCCACCTGATCTCCGCCATGGCGGGGCAGGGGCAGGGGCCGGCGCCGAAGCTGACCGGGGCGTAGTCCGGCCCTCGATTCCCCACCGGGAATTGGCCGGTGGCGCCGGCCCGCCCAGGATGACCGGGTGGGAACCATGACGACGGACCAGGTGTCCGGACTCGACGCGCAGACCCTGGCCGAGCGCTACATCGCGCTGTGGACCGAGCCCGACGAGCACCGCCGACGAGCGGCCGTCCGGGCACTGTGGGCGCCGGACGGCGCGCACTTCCTCCGGCCGCCGGAGGAGATGGTGCGGGCGGCCGCGGAACTCGGCTTCGACGCCCTGACCCTGGAAGCGCACGGCCACGCGGCGATCGAGACGCGGGTGAGCCGCAGTCACGCCCGGTTCGTCGCCACCGGCGAGTACACCTTCCGCGCCCGGGGTGGGGCGGTCCGGGCCGGCGACGTGGTCAAGTTCGAGTGGGAGTCGGTGCGGCTCGACGACGGTGCCGTGACGGGCGGCGGCCTGGAGGTGCTCCAACTCGGCGCGGACGGGACCATCGTGCGGGACACCATGTTCCCGCACTGATCGGCGACATCGATCAGGACAAAAATATGTAAGCGCTGTTATGGTTTGGGCGTGATCCGGTCATGCCCCTGACTCGCGCCTTCGTCGACCTCGCCCCGCTGCGCGCCTCGGCGCCGTTCCGGCGGCTCTGGGTGGGGCGCGTCTTCTCCGGCTTCGGCTCCCAGATGACGCTCGTCGCCGTGATGTTCCAGGTCTGGGAGCAGACCCGGAGCACCGTGTGGACCGGTGCCGTCGGGCTCGCGCAAGCGCTGCCCGTCATCGTGTTCGGGTTGTTCGCCGGCTCGCTCGTGGATCGGGTCGACCGGCGGAAGTTCGCCCTGGTCGCGACGACCGGACAGGCGGTTTGCTCGGTTTTCCTTGCGGTACAGGGGTTTCTCGGCGACGTGCCGGTGATCGCGGTGCTGGGGCTGGTGGCCGTCCAGTCGTGTTTCGTCGCGGGCGGCGGGCCGGCCGCCCGCACCTTCATCCCGCGGCTGCTGCCGCCGGAGCAGCTGTCCGCCGGGCTCGCGCTGAACCGGATCGCCTTCCAGGGCGCGATGCTGCTCGGCCCGGCGCTCGGCGGGCTCGTCCTCGGGTGGTTCGGCGTCGGCGGCTGCTACCTCGTCGACGCGCTCACGTTCGGCATGGGCTTCTACGGCGTCTTCGGCCTCCCGGCGATGCGGCCCGGCGGCGAGCCTTCGCGGCCCGGGCTGCACGGCGTGCTCGACGGGCTGGCCTTCCTGGTGCGGACGCCGGTCGTGCGGGGTGCGCTGCTCACCGACCTCGCCGCCACCGTGCTGTCCATGCCGATCAGCCTGTTCCCGCTGGTCAACGCCGAACGCTTCGCCGGCGACCCGCGCACGCTGGGCCTGTTCCTCTCGGCCGTGGCGGTCGGCGGAGTCGTGGCGTCGGTGTTCTCGGGAACGTTCACGCGGCGGTCGCGGCCGGGCCGGGTGATGCTCGCGGGTTCGGCCGTCTGGGGCGCCGCGCTGACCGGCTTCGGCCTGGCGCCGGACCCGTGGCTCGGCCTGGCCTGCCTCGTCCTGGCGGGGGCGGCCGACACGGTGTCGGTGGTCTCGAGGGGCGCGCTGGTCCAGCTGGCGACCCCGGACGCCCTGCTCGGCCGGGTGGCGGCGGCCGAGCAGATCGTCGGCCAGGCCGGCCCGGACCTCGGCAACGTGCGCGGCGGTCTCGTCGCGGGGGCGACGTCCGGAACGTTCGCGCTGGTCAGCGGCGGGGTGCTGTGCGTCGTGGCGGTGGCACTGGTCGGCGCGGCGACGCCCGGCCTGCGCCGGTTCGCGACCCCCGCCGAGACCGCGAAGAGCTGATTCTCCGCGCCGGTCTCCGATTTCGACGAATTCACGCGGCGGCGGCCCGGTGAAGGCGCGGGAATGCGTTCCGTCCGAAGGGGCGGAGCCGAGGGAACGCCGCCCGTGGCGACCCGCCATTCGTTGTCCCGCAAGTGGTTTCCATGGATGAGCCGATCAGCCCGCAGTGGGTACGGCCGTTCGGCCCCATGGTGGCCGTCGCGGTAAATGCGGCTTTTCCCGCCCAGCCTTCGGTACTTCAGTAGCTGGTGCTCGGCATGCGACGCGAATCGGGAACAGTTCTTCCAGGGTGAAGAGAAATTGCCGGAGAATCGATTTCGCGGTCGCGCAGTCGATGGCGCACTGGATGCTCCGCGATTCGGCGGCGTTCACTTCCGGGGATCGCGACCGCTTCGGCGACGCGGTCCGGCGGCTCCCGTCCGGCCGCGGTGGCTGCTACCTGGGGTGGCAAGATCACGAAACCCGTCACCTCGACGTCGGTTTCTTTCCCGCCGCTCCGGCTGTCCTGTCAGTGGGTTACGCGTTCCGTCCTTGTCACTCTTTCGCGTGAACGTGACGTGACGTATTTCTCGGCAACACATTTGCGACCCGGGAAATCGTCATCTACAGTCCGGCTGATCACGGCCGACCGAGCCGTATTCCGTGATCCCCATAATCTTCTCCGAGGAGTGGCATGCTTCATCGCGCCTCGACACGCCGGCTCGCCGAGCTCGCCCTGGTCGTCGTCCTGCTGACCGGGTGCAGCCAGCTGAAGGGCTCCTCCACCGCCGGTGCCGTCGAAAAGCCGTCGATCCGGGTGGCGATCCTCACCACCGTCGACCTCGCGCCGCTGTGGCTCGCTCAAGAGGGCGGGTACTTCAAGGCCGAGGGGCTCGACGTGCAGACCGACGTCGGCACCAGCGGCCAGGAGACGCTGAGCCGGATGACGAGCGGCCAGGACGACATCGCGCTGTCCACCTACACCCTGTTCTTCCTGGCCAAGAGCAGTGGCAACGCGGACGTGAAGCTGGTGACCGACGGCACCTCGGCGAGCCCGCGCAGCAACGAGGTCGTCACCGTGCCGAACTCGCCGGTGAAGACGGTGCGCGACCTCGAGGGCAAGCGGATCGCCATCAGTTCGAAGAACGCCGCTTCGGACGTGCTGACCCGGTCGGTGATGCGCGACCACGGTGTCGACCCCGGCAAGGTGCAGTGGGTCCCGATGCCGCTGGCGGACATGAGCGGTGCCCTCGCGCAGGGCCGGATCGACGCGGCCTACCAGCCGGAACCGTTCCTGACCCAGGCCGCGCGGACCGCCGGCGCGTACCCGGTCATCGACGCCGCCAGCGGCAGTACCCAGAACTTCCCCCTCACCGGCTACGGCGCCACCGCCAAGTGGGTCCAGGACCACCCGAAGACGCTGCGGGCGTTCCAGCGCGCGATGCTCAACGCCACCCGCGCCGCGGTCGACCGGGCCCGGATCGAACCGCTCGTCGTCCGCAACGCCAAGGTGGACCAGGACGTCGCCAGCCTGATGGTGATGCCCGCCTTCGGGTCCTCGCTGGACGCCCGCCGCATCCAGCGGGTGCCGGACCTGCTGCAGCAGCTGGGCGTGGTCCAGACGAAGCTCGACGCCTCCTCGATGATCGCCCCGCAGAGCGGCACCGGCTGAGCCGGCGACCGATCACCGAAGGGGCGGGTGCGCGAAGCGCGCCCGCCCCTTTTTTTGGGTGCCACAGTCTTGTGCCACAGTCTCGTGCCACGGTTCTCGTGCCACAGCCGAGCCGTGAGAACTTCCCTCGACCGGCGGGGATGCCGAAATTTTCGGACCGCCCGCCCCTGGTCCGGTTTCGGCGATTCGCACCTTGACACGACCGCCGCCGCAGCCCACCCTCTTCATACCGACCGCGCGGTACGACGTTGTCCACATGGTGGGATAGGAGAGTCATCGATGACACTTCTCGGCGGGGCACTGCCCGGTGAGGCAGTGCCCGGCGAAAACCTGCTCGTGGTCGACGGCCTCACCGTGCGCTTCGGCGGTCTCACCGCCCTGCGCGACGTCCACCTGAGCGTCGACGCCGGCACCGTCGTCGGGGTCATCGGCCCCAACGGCGCGGGCAAGACGACGCTGTTCAACGTCGTCTGCGGGTTCGTCCGGCCCCAGGCGGGCCGCGTGCTGTGGCGGGGCCGCCCGCTGGTCCGGCACCGCCCCGAACACCTCGCCCGGCTCGGGATCGTCCGGACGCTGCAGGGCCTCGGCCTGTTCCCCGGCCTGACCGTCCTCGAGAACGTGATGGCCGGCGCGGGCCGCCACGCCCGGACCGGGCTGCTCCCGGCCCTCGCCGGTGCGGGCCGTTCGGCGCGCGACGAAGCCGAGCTGGCCGGGCGGGCCCGCGAAACCCTCGGCGAACTCGGGATCGCCGACCTGGCCGGCCGGCTGCCCGGCGTGCTGCCCTACGGCGTGCGAAAACGCGTGGCGCTCGCGCGGGCCCTGGTGGCCGAACCGGACCTGCTGCTGCTCGACGAACCCGCGAGCGGGCTGTCGTCCGGCGAACTCGCCGAGCTCTCGACGTTGATCGTCTCCCTGCGCCGGCAGATGGCGGTCGTGCTCGTCGAACACCACATGGACCTGGTCATGGAGGTCTGCGACCGCGTGGTGGTGCTGAACTTCGGCGAGGTGATCGCGGCGGGCAGCCCGGCGCAGATCCAGGCCGACCCCCGGGTGGCCGAGGCCTACCTCGGCGACCCCGCCGAGGAGGCGTCCGGTGCTTGAGATCGAAGAGCTGTCCGTGGCCTACGGCGCCGTCCGCGCGCTCGACGGCGTCGGCATCACCGTCGAGCGCGGGGGGATCACCGCCGTGCTCGGGGCGAACGGCGCCGGGAAGACCACGTTGCTGCGCACGATCAGCGGCCTGCACCCCGCCCGCGGTGGCCGGATCACCTGGGACGGCACGGAACTGACCGGGCTGGCACCGGACCGGATCGCGCGCGGCGGCGTCGCGCACGTGCCCGAAGGCGGCGGCGTCATCACCGAGCTGACCGTCGACGAGAACCTCCGGCTGGGCGCGCTGTGGCGACGTGACCGCGCCGACCGCGCGGCCGCGCGCCGGGAGGTGTACGAGCTTTTCCCGGCGCTGGAAGAACGTTCGGCGAAACCCGCCTCGACGCTCTCCGGCGGCGAACGGCAGATGCTGGCCATCGGCCGCGCCCTGATGAGCCGGCCCGCGCTGCTGCTGCTCGACGAACCGTCGCTCGGCCTCGCGCCGCTCATCACCGCCCGGATCATGGGCATCCTGCGCGACCTGCGGGCCACCACCGGGCTCACCGTCGTGCTCGTCGAGCAGAACGCGCACAGCGCGCTGTCCATCGCCGACCGCGGGTACGTCCTCGCGCTCGGCCGGGTCGTGGCCGTCGACACCGCGGCGGAACTGCTGGCCGACGACGGCCTCCGCCACGCCTACCTCGGGTTCTGAGGCCCGCCGAGGTTTCCGGGGTTTCTCCACGACCGTCTAAATGGAGGTGAGCGGTCCGGTATGCAGGACTTCTTCGATCTGACCCTCGGCGGGATCTCGGCCGGCGCGGTGTACGCGGCGCTCGGGCTCGCCCTGGTCATCATCTACCGGGCCACCCGGGTGGTGAACTTCGCGCAACCCGCCCTCGCCCTGATCTCGACCTACCTGGCGTACTCGGTGACGAAGGCGACGGGCAGCTACTGGCTCGGGTTCGCCGTCGCGATCCTCGCCGGGACCGTGCTGGGCGTCGCCACCGAACGGCTGCTCATCCGGCCGCTGCGGCACCGCTCCGAGCTCAGCTCGATCATCGTCACGCTCGGCCTCCTGCTGGTGCTGCAGGCGGTCGCGGGCATGATCTGGTCCAACGAGCCGCTGGCGTTCCCGTACGCCTTCGACTTCCGCGGCCGGTTCTCCGCCAACGACCTGTTCGTCGTGCTCGTCGTCGTCGCCATCGCCGCACTGGTCCTGGTGGTGTTCAAGTACACCCCGCTGGGGCTGCGGATGCGTGCGGCCGCGTTCGCCCCCGAAGTGGCGCGGACGCTCGGCGTGCGGGTCGGGCTGATGCTCACCGCCGGCTGGGGACTGGCCGCGGCCGTCGGCTCGCTGGCCGGGCTGCTCGCCACGCCGCCGTTCCTCTTCCCGAACGTCCTGGACGGCGTCTTCGTCTACGCGCTCACCGCGGCGGTGCTCGGCGGCCTCGACAACCCGCTGGGCACCATCGCCGGCGGGTTCGTCCTCGGCGTCGGACTGTCCTATGTGTCCGGCTACTTCGGACCGGAGATGGTGACGATCGCCGCGCTGGCCATCCTGGTGATCGTGCTGACGCTGCGGCCCAGCGGGTTGTTCGGCCGGGCCAAGGTGAGGCGGGTATGAGCGTGCGCACGGAACTCCCCGAAACCCGCGTGGAAACGCGGAAGCGGCGTCGCAAGCTGCCGCCGCTGCTCGTCCACGCGCTGGCCGCGCTGGGTGCGCTCGCCGTGATCGTGCTGCTCACCCTGGTCACCGACGAGTACACCAACCTGCGCATCGCGACGATCGGCTACTACCTGGTCGCGGTGGCCGGGCTGACCCTGCTGACCGGCCTCACCGGCCAGGTTTCGCTGGGGCACGGCGCGTTCATGTTCATCGGCGCCTACACGGTGGCGCTGCTGGTCCGCCGGGTGCCGTCGTTCCCGCTGTGGGCCGACCTGCTGCTCGCGTCGGCCGCCGGCGGCCTGGCCGGGCTGCTGGCCGGCGCGGCGGCGGCCCGGCTGCGCGGCCCGTACCTCGCCGGTGCGACGCTGGCGCTGGCCGTCGGCCTGCCCGCGCTCACCCGGAAGTTCCCCGACTTCCTGGGCGGCAGCAACGGGCTGAGCTTCACCGTCCACAGCAGACCGGCCGGCGTCGGCGTTCCGGAACTGCGCTGGCAGACCTGGATCGTCTGGCTCAGCGTGCTGCTCGCGCTGGTGCTGGTGGTCAACATCGTCCGCGGCCGGCTCGGGCGGAACTTCCGCGCGGTCCGCGACGACGAGGTCGCCGCCGCGCTGAGCGGGATCGCCGTCGGGCGAACGAAGATCCTCGCCTTCCTGGTCAGCGCGGTGTGCGGCGGCCTCGCCGGTGGCCTGCAGGCGTTCCTGCTCGGCACCGCCGCACCCGGCTCGTTCACGCCCGCGCTGTCGCTGAGCCTGCTGGCCGCGGTGGTGCTGGGCGGGCTCGGGTCCCTGTGGGGCGCGCTGTGGGGCGCGGTCGCGCTCGTGTACTTCCAGGCCTGGTCCGAGGACCTCGCCGACGTCCTGCACCTGAACACCGACGTGGCCAACAACCTCCCGCTCGCGGTGTACGGCGTGATCCTCATCGTCGTCGTGCTCGCCTTCCCGCGGGGCATCCAAGGCGGCTTCCACCGGCTTGGCGTCCTCCTCCGTCGATCCGCGAAGCAGAAGGAGAACCATGAGAAGCACTAAGCTCGGCGCGGGTTTCGCCGCCCTCGCCCTGGCGCTGACCGCGTGCGGCGGCGCGGGGGAGAGCGACGGCGGCGGTCAGCAGGCCGCCACCGATTCGGCCGTCGGCGTCACCAAAGACACCGTCGTCATCGGCACCCACCAGCCGCTCACCGGCCCGGCCGCGCCCGGCTACAGCAAGATCTCCGTCGGCGCCCGCGCGGTGTACCAGGCGATCAACGACGGCGGCGGGATCAACGGCCGCAAGATCGACTACAAGGTCGAGGACGACGGCTACAACCCGACGAAGACCGTCGAGGTCGTCAAGAAGCTCGTCCTGCAGGACAAGGTGTTCGCGATCGTCGGCGGGCTGGGGACGCCGACGCACTCCAAGGTCGTCGACTACCTGAACACCGAAGGCGTGCCGGACCTGCTGGTGTCGTCGGGCGCGCTCGCCTGGGACAACCCGCAGAAGGCGCCGATGACCTTCGGGTACCAGGTGGACTACACCCGGGAAGGCAAGATCCAGGGCAAGTACGTCAAGGACACCTTCGCCGGCAAGAAGGTCGGCTACTTCACGCAGAACGACGACGTCGGCCGCGACACGCAGGCCGGGCTGGACCAGTTCGTCAAGGACCAGGTCGCCGTCCGGCAGGGCTACGACAGCGCCAACACCGACGTCACGCCGCAGCTGTCCGCGCTCAAGGCGGGCGGCGCCGAGGTCGTCGTCTGCGCGTGCATCCCGGCGTTCACCGCGCTGGCCATCCTGGCCGCGGCGAAGATCGGCTACCACCCGCAGTTCGTGGTCAGCAGCATCGGCGCGGACCCGGCGACGCTGTCCGGGCTGCTGCAGGACTTCGCCAAGCGCGGCGGCGCCAGCGTTTCCAGCGGGCAGCTGCTGGCCGGCCTGATCGGCACCGGGTACCTGCCGGACGTCGCCCAGACGTCGGACCCGTGGGTCGCCTACTTCAAGGGCGTCCACGACAAGTACATCGCGAAGGAGCCGTTCACCAACACCGTGCTGTTCGGCATGGTGCAGGCCTACACGTTCGGGCAGGCGCTCAAGGCGGCCGGCCCGGACCCGACGCGGCAGAAGGTCGTCGACGCGATGAGCTCCGGCGCGCTGAAGGGCCCGGGCCTGACGCCGTTCGGCTTCTCGAAGGAGTCGCACGCCGGCTACACGGGCGCGTACGTCTTCAAGATCAACCCGGACACGTCGACGACGGTGATCCAGCCACCGGCCGTCACCGACCGCGGCACCGGCGCGATCACGCCGTACTCCGGTGAGCGGGCCACTCCGGAGCAGGTCAACCTGGTGAGCAAGTGACGACGGGCCGGCCCGTGGGCGACACGGGCCGGCCCGCCCGCTCACATAGGGTGGCGACATGAGTGTCAGGGACAAGGTCGTTCGGGCGGCGGTGCGGCTGTTCGCCGAGAAGGGCTTCGAGGCGACGACGGTCCGCGAGATCGTCGAGGAAGCCGGCGTCACCAAGGGCGGGCTGTACCACTACTTCGAGTCCAAGGACGACCTGCTCTTCGAGATCTACGCCGCGATGCTGCGGATGCAGACGCGGCGGATGGTGACGATCGCCGAGTCGGACCTGCCGCTGCCGGAGCGGCTGCACGCGATCGTCGCCGACGTCGTGGTCACGAGCATCGCCGACCTCGACGCGGCGACGGTGTTCTTCCAGTCGTTCCCGCTGCTGGAGAAGTCCAAGCAGGTCCAGGTCCGCGCGGAGCGGCGGACCTACCACGAGCGCGTCCGCGACCTGGTCGCCGAAGGCCAGCGCACCGGGGTGTTCCGCGCCGACGTCCCGGCCGACCTGGTGATCAACTACCACTTCGGCGCCATCCACCGGCTGGGCATGTGGTACCACGCCGACGGCGAGCTGTCGGGGGAACAGGTGGGGAAGCACTTCGCGGACCTGATGCTGCGCAGCCTGCGTCCTTGACGGACGAATCCTTGATCACGCAAATGCGGGCAGATGACCCGGGGGAACGGCCGATGCGAATCTGAGAAGATGTTCCGGTGAGACGCCTGACGATGATCGTCATTGTACTTGTCACAATCCTCGGTACCAGTTTGCTGCTGCTGCTCGGGGCCACGGGGGTCGGCATCGCGAACGTGGTGGCGGTTCCGGTGGGAATTTTCGGGATATTGGTGACGGTGTGGCTGGGGCAAAAACGTGCCGTCGAGGCAGTGGCCATCCCCGATGCGGTCATCGTCGATCTTGCCCGGAAAGTGCTTCAGCGTGAGCGGGTCGCGCTGGCAGCCGCTCTCGGTGTGCCCGGCGAAGTGGTGCCGGCGACGATCGGTCTTCGGCAACCGCCATTGGTGTACTGGCACACCGACGGTGGTGACCGGCGCAGTTCCAGCCGGGAGGTCGCCGGCTACTACGCGGATCTGGACCGCGGCCGGCTGGTCGCGCTGGGCGGCCCGGGTGCCGGGAAGTCCATTCTGGCTACCTGCCTGTGCATCGATCTGGCCGGCGAAGCGATCGGCAATCCCGCCGGTGAACCGGTCCCGGTCAAGCTCAGCTTGCTCCGGTTCAACCCCGGTGGGAGCCCGCACGACCAGCCCGGCGCGGTCGCTGCCCGCCTCCTGGAGACGTGGATCGTCCGATCGTTGACCGAGACGTACGGCGTCGAAGCCGAGATGGCCGCCCGGCTGGTCGGGGAACGGCGTATCGTGCCGGTGCTGGACGGCCTGGACGAAATGGATGCGAGCCGGTACCGGCCCGTTCGAGCGGCCGAGCTCGTGCGGGCGCTCAACCACTTCGCCTCGGGCGAACTGCCGCGTTTCGTGCTGACTTCCCGTCCCGACTGCTTCGACCGGTTGACGAAGCCGCCGGATGATCGGGAGGCTGTTCCGCTTGAGCACACCACGGCGATCGAGCTGGAACCGCTGAAGCGCGCGGATGTCATCGCCTATCTCAAGTACCGGTTCCCTGATCCGGCCGCGTCGCACAAAGCGAACGCCCGTTGGCAGCCGATCATCAACGAAATGCGGTCGGGCAAGGAAACCCCGCTCAAGCAAGCCATGACCGTCCCACTCTACCTGTTCCTGCTGACCGCGGCGTACCGGTCCGGGGACAGCAGGCCGGCCGAAATCCTCGATCTCGCCACGGTCGACGAGGTTCGCGACCGGCTGTTCGAGCTGCTGGTCGTGGCCGGGGCCGAAGGCAACGAGCAGGTTCTCGACAGCTACCGTCACCTCTCGGCCGAGCGAGCCATGTACTGGCTGGAAAACCTGGCTGAAACGCAGATCACCCGCACTTTTATCACTGAATCGCCGATCGACATCCAGATTTCGCGGATGCATCGGATCAGTGGCCGGGTTCCCCGGGTACTGGCGGTCTCCGTGATGGGGGTCGTCCTGCTGCCCGCCTTGCTGCTCTCCTGGGAACTGCTCGAAGACGTTTTCGCCTCGGTTTTCTACCTTGTGATGTCCCTGGGTGCCATCGCGGTGCAGTCGATCGGTCTGAATCTGGGGGTGCCCAGGATAAGCGTAGTGCAGTTGAGGAGGCTAAGTCGGAACATCACTTTTCTCGTGTCGTCGGCCGGGCTGCTGGCCTCGTCCGCCTTGCTCATGTTCGGGGACGGCAAAATTTCGAGCTTTGCCATGGTCGGCTGGGTGTTGTTCGATGTTTCTTTCTTGCTGGGACCGGCTATGCTGTTTCGGGGTTTTCGCGACCCGGGATTCACGAGTCGAGACAACTTTTTCTCGGTGTTCCAGATCGTCGGTGCTGCCGACGCCGTCCGGCTGGTCCGGTCCGGGGTGCTGGCGACGGCGGTGTCCGCTGCGACGGTCCTCGCCATACTTGCCCCGGTAGTGATCTTCACCAGCGCCTCCCCGACTCGGATCGCTTTTTCCTTCGGCTTCCTGCTCGCCATGTTGATCGCGCTTTCGCCGTGGCTGCTCTACGGCATGGCTGCGCTCACTTTCCGGTTCAGCGGCCGGTTCGCTTCCCGGCCCGCGCGCTTCCTGGACTGGGCTCAGGCGGCGGGGCTGATCGGTGTGTACGGGGATACGCTGCGTTTCCGGCACCGCGAGTTCCAGGCCTGGCTGACGAAACGACGCGTCCCGTTCGGCTTGTCGACAGCCGATCTCGCGGAGCGACTCGACCTGCTGTGATCCCGTCCGGTGCCGACGTGGGCTCGGGCCTGTTTGACTTCTCCGCCTCCGTGGTACTGACCGAACTCAACGCTGTCCCGCTTTGGAGGGTGCTCGTGCAGATCCAGGTCAACACCGACCACAACATCCACGGTGGCGAAGGGCTGGCCGCCTACGTGACCACCGACCTGGAGGAGGGCCTGTTCCGGTTCGGCGCGTGGTTGACCGGGGTCGAGGTGCACTTCAGCGAAGACGGCGGCAGCAAACCGGAAGACAAGAAGTGCGTGATCGAGGCGCGGCCGAGTGGCAAGCAGCCGGTGGCGGTCACGCACCACGCGACCACTGTGGACGATTCCTTCGCCGGGGCAAAGCAGAAATTGGTGCGCGTGCTGGATTCCCGGTACAACCGCGCCCACGACCACAAGGGCAGTGACAGCATCCGGCACATGCCCGCCCCGGAAGACCCGGATCAGGTCGGGGTGCTCGAGGACGGCGGGAACTCCGGAGACACCACGCCGGGTGTCGGCTGACCTTTGTTCCGTGTCGAGCCCTGAAGCGTCCAGGACCGGGCTGCCGCTCTGCCCGGTAGCTCGCTCTTCCCCGGCGTCCGGGTTCCCGGGTGAGCACGAAATCGTCCCTCGATCTCGTGCTCCCTGGAGTTTCGTGTACCCCTGCACTTCCTCGCCCTGGCCGTGTTCGCCATGGGCACGTCCGAATTCATGCCGGCCGGGCTGGTGCCCGGCGTCGCCGCCGCGCTCGGGGTTTCCCTGGCGCAGGCGGGCTACCTGACGTCGCGCTCGCCGTCCTGCTGGGCGGCACGACCCTGGCGTGCGTCGCCGGGGTGCCGGGCGGGGCGCTCCTCGACGCCGCGTTCGGCTGGCGGTCGGCGTTCTGGGTGGTCGCCCTGCTGTGCCTGCCCGCCTTCGCCGGCGTGTGGCGGATCCCCGACACCCCGGCGGGCGCGAGGCCGGCGGGCCTGCGTGCGGAGCCGGCCGAGCTGCGTCCGCTGACCGGCGTGCTGGTGCTCGCCGCGCTCGTCAACGCCGCTACGTTCGGCGTCTTCACGTACCTGGCGCCGCTGGCCGGCGGCGTCGCCCCGGTGCCGCTGGTGCTCGCCGCGTTCGGCACCCGGTGCTTTGCCGGGGTCACCGCGGCCGGGCCGGCTCGCCGACCGCAGCCCGGGCCGGGTGGTGGCGGCCGGCGGTGGGCTGCTGCTCGGCGGCTGGGTCACCCGGCCCTGACCGCGCAGCACCCGGCGGCCCTGGTCGCCCTCGCGTTCGCCCAGGGGGCGTTGTAGTTCGCGGTCGGCAGCACGGTGATCACCCGGATCCTGCACCTGGCGGCGGGTGCGCCGACGATGGCGGGCTCATCCGCGACCGCGGCCCTCAACGTCGGCGCGCTGGCCGGCCCGGTGGGCGCGGGTGCGGTGCCGGCTGTGGTGAGCCCGTTCTGGGTCGCCGCGGGGCTGATCGCGGTGGCACTGGTGCCGGCGGTTCCGCAGCGGGGCAAGCTGCGTCACCGGCGACGCCGGACGTAGTGGACGACCAGCATCACGATCGCCCCGATCGCGATGCCGCCGGCGACCATCCGCACCGGCAAACCGAAGCCCACCAAGGGACCTGCCGCGTTGACCGCGGAGCTGACCACCAGCACCAGCCACAGGAGAACCGGGCTCGAAGAACGTGTGGAAACGTTGTCGTTGTTCATGCCGGCAACGTTAGGGATCCGCGAAGACGGCGAGAATGCCGTCCGCACCCGGATGCGGGGTGGTGCCTGCGCTACCCCGCGTCCCGGCCCAGGTAGGCCAGCACCGCCAGGACCCGGCGATGCCCCGCGCCTTCGTCGGACGGCAGGCCGAGCTTCGCGAAGATGTTCCGGATGTGTTTGAGCACCGCGCCGTCGCTGACGACCAGGAGCTCGGCGATCGTGCTGTTGTTGTAGCCCTCGGCCATCAGCCCCAGCACTTCCCGCTCCCGGGCGGTCAGCGCCTCCAGGGGGTCCGCCGCGCGGCGGCGGGCCATCAGCTGGCCGATCACCTCGGGGTCCATCGCCGTGCCGCCCTTCGCGACCCGCTGGAGCGCGTCGAGGAACCGCTCGACCTTGCCGACGCGCTCCTTGAGCAGGTAGCCGACGCCGCCGACGCCGTCGGCGAGCAGTTCGACCGCGTAGCTCGTCTCCACGTGGGCCGACAGCACCAGCACCGGCAGCGCCGGATGGATCTCGCGGGCGCGGACGGCGGCGCGCAGGCCTTCGTCGCGGTGGGTCGGGGGCATGCGGACGTCCATCACGACCGCGTCGGGCCGCTCGCCCTCGATGAACGCCAGGAAGTCCTCGGCGTTGTCCACCGCGGCGGCCACCTCGATGCCGGCCGTTTTCAGCAGCAGGGAGAGGCCTTCGCGCAGCAAAGCGTCGTCCTCGGCGATCACGACCCGCATGGCAGCTCCACTCGCAGCACGGTCGGCCCACCGGGTGGGCTGGTCAGGGTGAGGGTTCCGTCGAAGGCTTCGGCGCGGCGGCGGATGCCGGCCAGCCCGCTGCCACGGGACTCGTCGGCGCCGCCGCGGCCGTCGTCGCGGACTTCCAGGCACAGCAAGGACGCCGTGCCGCCGAGCGTGATGTCCACTTGGGACGCGTTGGCGTGCTTGGTCACGTTGGCCAGCACTTCGGCCACGACGAAGTACGCGGCGGCTTCGACCGCGGCCGGGCGGCCCGTCTCGTACTCGACGGTGACGTCGACCGGCACCGGGCTGCGCTCGGCGAGCGCGCGCACCGCCCCGGCCAGGCCGCGTTCGCTCAGCAGCGGCGGGTAGATGCTGCGGACGACCGTGCGCAGTTCGGCCAGCGCGTCGGTCGCGGTGTCCTGGGCCTTGACCAGCAGATCGCGCGCGGTGGCGGGGTCGCGGTCGTACAGCTGGCCGGCGATGCCCAGCTGCAGCACGACCGCCGCGATCCGCGCCTGCGTGCCGTCGTGCAGGTCACGTTCGATGCGCCGCAGTTCGGCCCCGTGCGCCTCCAGCGCCGCCGCCCGGGTCGCGGTCAGCTCGGCGACCCGGTCCGCCAGCACGACGCCGGGTGCGGGCGCCAGCAGCTTCCGCGCGGTGCGGGCCTGCCACCGGGCGACCCGCGGCAGCTGCAGGGTGGCCGCGACCATGGCGGCGGCCACCAGCAGATCCAGCCCGGCCCGCGGCCAGGAGTCCACCACGATCCCGAGTGAGCCTTCGATCCCGCCGGGCACCAGCGGCCAGACGAGGACCGTGATCACCTGCTGGACCGCGCCGAGCGGCAGGCCGAACGCCAGCGCGCCGATGATCAGGCCGGTCGCGGCGTGGATGGCGAGCCACGCGAGGTCGCGGCGGGTGGCCGGGTCCTTGACCGGGGAGCCGTCGCGGTAGGGCTCCGGGATCGGCTCGTCGAGTGCGCGCGCGGCCCGGCGGCGGTCGAACCCCACCGGCCACCGCGCCAGCCGGATCGCCGGGGCCAGCGACGGGATCCCGACGCCGAACGGGCACAGCAGCAGGACGGCGAACAGCCCGGCGAGGGCGAACAGCGAGAGCAGCGAGGTGCCGGCGCCGACCACCAGGTAGCGAACCGCCGACCAGCACTCGCGCAGGCGGGTCGTCACCCCGACAGTGTCCCACCCCACCACCGTGGTGGTGCTGGCGCTACCCCCGATCCACCCCTCCACGGGATCGAAGTCCCGCTGCGCACGACCTAGTTTTCCTTGGGACGCAAGGAACAGTCTTAAGGGGACAGAGATGACCACATCGAGCGCGTACGCGCTGGAGCTGACCGGGGTGCGGAAGGTGTACGGCTCCGGCGACGGCGCGGTCACCGCGCTGGACGGGGTGTCGGCGGGGGTGGCGCGGGGGACGTTCACCGCCGTGATGGGCCCGTCCGGCTCGGGCAAGAGCACCTTCCTGCACTGCGCGGCCGGCCTCGACCGGCCGACGTCCGGGCAGGTGCTGCTCGGCGGCACCGAGATCGGCAGGCTCAAGGAACGCGAGCTGACGGAGCTGCGGCGCACCCGGATCGGGTTCGTCTTCCAGGCCTACAACCTGCTGTCGTCGCTGAACGTGCTGCAGAACATCACGCTGCCGCTGCGGCTCGCCGGACGGAAGCCGGACCCGCAGTGGCTGCGGGAGATCGTCGACGGCGTCGGGATCGCGAACCGGCTGGAGCACCGCCCGGCGGAGCTGTCCGGCGGGCAGCAGCAGCGCGTCGCGATCGCGCGGGCGCTCGTCACCCGGCCCGAGGTGGTGCTGGCCGACGAGCCGACCGGCGCCCTCGACACCCGCACCGGGCGGCAGGTGCTGGACCTGCTCCGCGCGATCGTCGAGCAGATGGGGCAGACCGTGCTGATGGTGACCCACGACCCGGTCGCGGCCTCCGCCGCGCACGGCGTGCTCTTCCTGGCCGACGGCAAGCTGGCCGGCCACCTCTCGCACCCCACCCCCGAGCGGGTGGCGGAGCGGATGACGCACCTCGGGGAGTGGTGAACGTGCTCACCCTCGCCTGGCAGACCATCCGGAGCCGGCTCGGCGGCTTCGCCGGCGCCTTCATCGCGATCCTGTGCGGCACCGCCCTGGTGGCCGCCTGCGGCGTCCTCATGGAATCCGGCCTGCGCGCCGGCGTCCCCACCCAGCGGTACGCCGCCGCGGCCGTCGTCGTCGGCGGGGCGCAGACCGTGCGGCCGCCCGGCGCCGACGCCCTCTCCACCGAGCAGGTCGGCGAGCAGCCGTCGGTCCCGGCGGCGCTGGCCGGGCGGATCGCCGCGGTGCCCGGGGTGCGCGCGGCGGTGGCGGAGCAGAGCTTCCCGGCGCAGGTCGTCACCCGCGACGGGCAGGTGCTCGCCGGCCGGGAGTCGCTGGGGCACAACTGGGACGCGGCCGTGCTGGCGCCGTTCACCCTGCGCGGCGGCGACGCGCCCACGACCGCCGGCGAAGTCGTGCTGGACGCCGACCTGGCGCGCCGGGCCGACGTCGGCATCGGCGGGCAGGTGCGGATCACGACCCGGTCCGGGACGGAGGCGGTCAAGGTGAGCGGCGTCGTCGACGGCAGCTCGCGCCAGTCGGCGGTGTACTTCACCCCCGAGCGGGCCGCGGAGCTGGCCGGACGGCCGGGCCAGGTGCACGCGATCGGCGTCCTCGCCGACCCCGGGGTCGCGCCGGAGACCCTCGCCGAGCGGGTGCGGGCCGTCACCGGCGGCGCCGAGGTGGCCACCGGTGTCGAGCGCAGCAGCATCGAGTTCCTCGACGTCAGCCAGACGCGGACACTGCTGCTGGCCATCGCCGGCTCGTTCGGCGGCTTCGCGCTGCTCGTCGCGGTGTTCGTGGTGGCGAGCACGCTGGCCCTCACCATCAACCAGCGCCGCCGGGAGTTCGCCCTGCTGCGCGCGGTCGCGGCGACCCCGCGGCAGATCCGCAAGCTCATCGGCATCGAGACGACGCTGATCGCGCTCGTCGCCGGCGTGCTGGGCAGCGTGCTGGGCCTGGCGGTCGCCGGGGGGCTGCGGGACGCGTTCGCCGCGATCGGGGTGATCCCGGCCGACTTCGGGCTGGCGATCAGCCCGCTCCCGCTGCTGGCCGCGGTCCTGCTCGGCCTGGGCGCGGCCCGGCTGGCCGCCTGGGCGGCGTCGCGGCGGCCGTCGTCGATCCGGCCCGTGGAGGCGCTGGGCGAGGCCGCGGTGGAACGCCGCGAGCTCGGCCGCGGCCGCCTGCTCACCGGCTGGGGCTTGGTGCTGGCCGGCGTCGGCGGCGCGCTGACCCCGCTGTTCCTGCGCGGCGACATCGCCGCTGCGACATCGTCGATGGCGACGCTGGTGATCGTCATCGGGCTGGCCGTGGTCGGGCCGCAGGTGACCAGGCTGGTGATGCGCTTCCTGGTTCCCGTGCTGACGCGGCTCTGGCGGATCAGCGGCTACCTGGCGGGAGCGAACGCCCACGCCAACGCCCGGCGCGTCGCGGCGGCGGTGACCCCGCTGATGCTGGCGGTCGCGTTCGCGCTCGTGACGTTCTACGGACCGATGGCCACCACGACCGCGGCCCAGCAGGAGTCGGCACGGTCGACGACCGCCGACTACGTGCTCACCGCACCGGGCGGCGTCTCGCCGGAGGTGGCCGCGGCGGCCGGCCGGGTACCGGGGGTCGCGGCGGCGACGCCGGTGGTCCGCACGTCCGTGATCACCGCGACGCCGGTGGGCGACAGCGTGGAGGTCCAGCGGACACCGGCGCAGGGCCTGGCGGCCGACCAGGCCGGGGCCACCCTCGAACTGGGCGTCGACGCCGGGCGGCTCACCGACCTGACCGGGGACACCGTCGCGCTCAGCGGTTCCGAAGCGGACTGGCTGGGCAAGAAGCTCGGCGACGAAGTCGAGTTCTACTTCGGCGACGGTGTTCCGGCGAAGCTGCGGCTGGTCGCCACCTACACGCACGACCTGGCCTTCGGTGACTTCGTCCTGCCGGTCGCGCTGGCCCGCGAGCACATCGGCGGCCGCCTGGACGATTCGGTGCTGATCCGGCAGCAGCCCGGTGCCGACGCGGGCGCGGTGACCGCGGCGCTGAGTGCGTTGCCGTACCCGGGTTTGGTGCTGGCCCCGGCCGCGGTCATCGCCGCGCCGGACGGCGGGGAACGGCAGGCGCAGTTCTACCTGAACCTGGTGGCGGCCGGCGTGATCGTCGGGTACCTGGCGATTTCGGTGGCCAACACGCTGGTGCTGACGACCGCGCAGCGCGGCCGCGAGTTCGCGCTGCTGCGGCTGGTGGGCACGGCCCGCCGTCAGGTGACCCGCATGATGCGGCTCGAAGCACTGGCCACGGTCGGGATCGCCGTCGTCATGGGGACGCTCGTGGCCTTGATTCCGCTGGCGTTGCTCAACTTCGGGCTGCGGGGCAACCCGGTCCCCGCCGGGCCGCCGACCGTCTACTTCGGAATCATCGCGGGTGCGGTCCTGCTCGGGATGGTGGCGATCGGCGTGGCGACGTCGGTGGCGCTGCGGGCCCGGCCGATCGACGCGATCGGCCTGCGCGAGTAGGGGGTGCGGGGTGAGCCGGGCCGGCTCACCCCGCACGGGCGTCAGCAGGCCGTGTGGGTGTCCACGCCCTCGAACGAGGTCACCAGGTACTGGGTCGTCCGGCCGAGCAGCACCGCGGTGCCCGCGGGCACGCACTTCTCGCCCCACTTGGTGCGGATGCCACCACCGTAGGTCAGCGCCCACACCTCGATCTTCGTGGCGGCGGAACCACAGTTGCCCCAGTAGTAGTCGCGCGCGGACGGGCCGGCCGAGCCCTGCGTCCAGTAGGTGCCGCAGGTGACCGACGTCGACGCGGACGCGGTGCCTGCCGCCAGGGGCAGGGCCGTCACGGCCATCCCGAGCGCGAGCGCCGCCGCAATGCGTTTCATGTGAACCCCCCGTTGTGGGAAACAGTGTGGCGTCCACGCTAGCGCTTTCCGGGAGAAGCAAATCCGGCTCAATTCCCGGGGGTTGACGGAAGTCCCCGCCTCGCGGGAACATCGAAAGTTTCCGAAAGTTATTGCCCGACCAGTGGGACCACTCGCATGCTTTTGCCATCCTGGCTCGCCTGCCAGCCTCGACGAGGAGGAAGCATGCTCACCAAGAAACGCGGCCGCAGCAGGGTGTTCGCCGGCGGCGCCGTCCTTGCGCTGATCGCCGCATTCCTGCCCGGAACCGCCTGGGCCGACACGGTCATCACGACCAACCAGACCGGGAACAACAACGGGTACTATTACTCGTTCTGGACCGCCGGTGGCGGCTCGGTCTCCATGACACTCGGGTCCGGCGGGAACTACCGGACCAACTGGAGCAACGTCAACAACTTCGTCGCCGGCAAGGGCTGGAGCAACGGCAGCCGGCGGAACGTGAACTACTCCGGCAGCTTCAACCCCTCCGGCAACAGCTACCTGGCGCTCTACGGCTGGACGTCCAACCCGCTCGTCGAGTACTACATCGTCGACAACTGGGGCAGCTGGCGGCCGACCGGGACGTACAAGGGCAGCGTGACCAGCGACGGCGGCACGTACGACATCTACCAGACGACCCGCTACAACGCGCCGTCCGTCGAGGGCAACAAGACGTTCAACCAGTACTGGAGCGTCCGCCAGCAGCGGCGGACCGGCGGCACCATCACCACCGGCAACCACTTCGACGCGTGGTCCCGCGCCGGCATGCGGCTCGGCAGCTTCAACTACTACATGATCCTGGCGACCGAGGGCTACCAGAGCAGCGGCAACTCGAACATCACGGTGGGCTGATCATGCGCGCGTGGAGCACTTTGCTGGCCACGGCGGCCATCGCCGTGGCGAGCACCATCGCCGTCACCCCGGCGCACGCCGCGGCGTGCAACGGTTACGTGGGCCTGACCTTCGACGACGGGCCGTCGAACGCCCACACCCCGGCCATCCTGAACGCGCTGCGGCAGAACGGGTTGCGGGCCACGATGTTCAACGAGGGCCAGTACGCGGCCGCGTACCCGGCCCAGGTCCGCGCGGAGGTGAGCGCGGGGATGTGGGTGGGCAACCACAGTTACACGCACCCGCACCTCACCCAGCAGAGCCAGGCCCAGGTGGATTCCGAGATCTCCCGCACCCAGCAGGCGATCGCGGCGGCGGGCGGCGGCACGCCCCGGCTGTTCCGGCCGCCCTACGGGGAAACCAACGCGACGGTCCAGTCGGTCGAGGCCAGGTACGGCCTCCGCCAGATCATCTGGGACGTCGACTCGGGAGACTGGAACAACGCGAGCGTGGACGCGATCGTCCAGGCCAACGCCCGGCTCACGAACGGCCAGGTCGTCCTGATGCACGAATGGCCGGCCAACACCCTGTCCGCCATCCCGCGCATCGCCCAGACGCTCGCCGGCCGCGGGCTCTGCGCGGGGATGATCTCACCGCAGACGGGGCGGGCGGTCGCCCCGGGCTGACGGTGCTGGAGGTGGCGCGGCGGTTGCACCCCGCCGCGCCACCCTCCGATCCTCCACAATGGACCCTGCGGTGCCCGCGGCGGTGGTAGCCTGCGCCGGTGGCGGGAGGGGATCATGGGGCAGCCGCGGGTGGTCAGGGTCGTCGTGGTGGATGACCAGCAGGCCGTGCGCGAAGGCCTGGTCGCGCTCATGGGCCTGCTCGACGACGTGGAGGCGGCCGACGGCGCCGAAGCGCTCGCGCTGCTGCGGCGCCTCGACCGGATCGACGTGGTGCTGATGGACCTCACCATGCCCGTCATGACCGGGGTCCAAGCGACCGAGCGGATCGCCCGCGACCACCCGGACGTCGTCGTGCTGGTGCTGACGACCTACGCGGACGACGGATCGATCGCCGGCGCGCTGGCCGCCGGGGCCCGCGGGTACCTGACGAAGGACGCGGGCCGCGGCGAGATCGGAGCCGCGCTGCGGGCCGTGGTCTCCGGGCAGCTGACCTTCGGCGCCGGCGTGTCGGGCCGGGTGGCTTCCGCGCTGTCCGGCCGGAGCGCCGGAAAGGACCGGCTGCCGGACGGGCCGACCGCGCGCGAGGCCGAAGTGCTCGGCCTGAGCAACGGCGAGATCGCGGCCGAGCTGGTCATCGCCGAGGCGACGGTGAAAACGCACATCAACAACGCGTTCGCGAAGATCGGCGTGCGCAACCGGATCGAAGCACTGCGGTACGCCGTGCAGCACGGCCTGGACCCCGGCTTCCCGGCTTAGCGCTCAGCGGCCCGGTTTCTTGAGAACGATCGCGACCACGCCCAGCAGCAGCACGAGCAGCAGTATTCCGCCGCCGATGACGGCGAAGCGGAGAAACGCCGAAACCGAGCACTTCGTTCGTGGTCTTCCTTTCCGGGTGATTCCGACGGAAAGGAAGCCGGTGCGGCCGCCGGGTGGAGCGGGACCACTGCGTCGCCGGGTGATCCGGGTGGATCACTCGGCGACGCGGGTGCGGCCGCACCAGGCGAACACCGGGACCTGGTCACCGCCGCTGGTCGTGGTGAACTCGCCGTCGTGGGAGAAGTGCTCGTAGCCGCCGCCGAAGCTGACCTTCGCGACTTCGCCGATGCTGCCGACCGTCCATTCGCGGTGCCGGTCGATCAGCTCGGCGGGACCACCGGAAAGCGTCACCTTGATCTTCGTCATGAGTCTTCTCCGTGAGTCGGTCGGCGCGGTGAATGTGGTCTTCGTCTCTCGACGATGCCTGACGGCTGAATGCCGTGCCAAGCTATCCGGCTTCTCCTCGGAATTCTTTTGAAGAGAGTTGACAGTGATTTCGGCGGGGTGGTATTACCGGCCACGGCAAGGCGCTGGTTAACTCGGACATTTCACCGGCCCGGTGACGGCCGGTCGGGTGCCGTTCCCGGAGCGTTCACTTCGGTTGCCCGCACCCGTCATTTGCGGTGCCTAAGTTTCTCCGCGTGGACGAACCCTTGGCCGTGAGAGCCCGCGGGATCACGAAGTGCTTCGGCGACGTCGTCGCGCTCGACGGCATCGACTTCGACGTGGTGCCCGGGCGGATCCACGGCTTGGCCGGCCCGAACGGCGCCGGCAAGACGACCCTGCTCGGCCTGCTGCTCAGCCTGGCCGTCGCCGGCGAAGGGCGGCTGGAGATCCTCGGGACGCCGGTGGGCCGGGCGCTCGCCGCACCCGCCGGGGTCGCCGGGTTCGTGGACGGGCCGGGCCTGTACCCCTCGCTCACCGCGCGGCAGAACCTCGCGGCCCTGGCCAAGCTCGGCGGGTACCCCGTCGGCGACGTGCTCGAGGAGGTCGGGCTCGCCGACGTCGCCGACGACCGGGTGCGCGGCTTTTCCCTCGGCATGCGCCAGCGGCTCGGCCTGGCCGCGGCTCTGCTCACCTCGCCCCGGCTGCTGGTGCTCGACGAGCCGGCCAACGGCCTGGACCCGGCGGGCAAGCAGCACGTCCACGGTGTCCTGACCCGGCTGGCGGCGGCCGGCACGGCGGTGGTGCTGTCCAGCCACCGGATGGACGACCTCGAATCGCTGTGCGCGGAGGTGACGATCCTGGCGACCGGCCGGGTCGTCTTCACCGGCCCGCCGGCCAAGCTGTCCGCGGAGAGCGGCGAGCTGGCCTACCGGCTGCGGACCGCCGACCCGGCCGCCGCTCGCCGGGCGATCGAACAGACGCGGGGGATCCGGCTCCTCGAGGCGCCGCAGGAGGCCGACGCGGTGGTCGTGCGGGCGCTCGTGCCCGCACTGGACGAGCTGGTGCTGCGGCTGGGGCGGGACGGGGTCGCGGTGCGCGAGCTCGCGCCCGTGGTGTCGCCCCTGGAAGCGGCGTTCCTCGCACTGACCGGGCAGGAGGCCACCCGATGACCGCGACCGTCGCCGCGCGTCCCGTTCCCCTCTCGCGCGCCTACCGCTTCGAGCTCGTCAAGCTCTTCTCCACCTGGCGCATCCGCCTGCTCGTCCTGGCCTGCTGGCTCGCCCCCGCGGTCTTCGTCGCCGCCGTGAGCGAACAGAGCTCGCTGCCCGTCGACACGCTCTTCGGCCGCTGGATGAACGCCACCGGGTGGGCCGGCCCGCTCGTCATGCTCGGCTTCGCCGGCACCTACGCGCTTCCCCTCCTCACCTCCGTCGTCGCCGGAGACGTGTTCGCCGCCGAAGACCGGCTGGGTACCTGGCGGCACCTGCTCGTCGCCGTCCGGTCCGCGAGCCGGCTCTTCGCCGCGAAAGCGCTTGCCAGCCTCACCGTCCTGCTGGTGCTCGTCGCCGGGATGGCCGTCTCCAGCACCGCCGGCGGCCTGCTCACCGCCGGGAACCGGGCCCTCGTCGGCTTCGACGGGCACCTGCTCGCTCCCGGCGACGCGGCCACCGGCGTGCTCCTCGCCTGGGTGAGCGTGCTCGCCCCCACCCTGGCCCTCGCCGGGCTCGGGCTGCTCGGGTCCGTCCTGTGGGGACGGTCGCCGATGGGCCTGCTCCTGCCCGCCGTCGCCGCCCTCGCCATGGCGCTCGCCCAGCTGCTGCCGCTGCCCGTCGCCGTGCGGCTCGCCCTGCCCAGCTACGCCTTCATCGCGTGGAACGGCCTCTTCACCGCTCCCGCGCAGCTCGGGCCGCTGCTCGTCGCGGCCGGCGTCAGCCTGGTGTGGGCCGTGGCCGCGACCACGCTGGCGTACCTGCTGTTCGTGCGCCGCGACTTCACCAACGCCGCCCACGACGGCTCCGGACGCCGGGCGCTCGCCGCCGTGCCGCTGGTCGTGCTCTTCGGCGCCACCGCCGCGATCGTCGCCCTGGCGGCACCCGCGCTGGGCTCCGGGATCACCCAGGACAAGGTGCAGCGGTCGGTCGCCACCGCGTTCGCGCACCTCTACCGCCTGCAGGCCGGTCAGCTGCACCGCCCCGACGTCACCGAAGCGCAGCTGGCGACCACGGCCGCGTGCACCAAGGGCGACGGCCTGGTCGAGGCCGAAGGGCCCGGCAACGACTGGCGGTGCGTCGTCTCCTGGCACCTGCCCGGCGTCGCGGCCACCGGGTCGGCCATCTACCAGCTGGACGTCACCGCGGACGGGCGGTACGTCGCCGACGGCGACGGGCCGAAGGAAGTCAACGGCTACTTCCAGGTGCGGACCCCCGAGGGAGACCAGCCCAACCCGCTCTGGCAGTTCGACGCGAACGTCGAACTGCTCGCCACCACGAAGGGATGAGTCCGATGCAGGTAACACGCCGCAGAAGGCGGGCCGGGAAAAGCCGGCTGGGCGGCCATCGGCTGCGCTACGCGACCGCCGGCTCCGCCACGCTCGTGCTCATCGCCACCGGCACCGGTGTCGGCGTCGCGTCGACCGCGCAGTTCGGCCGGGACCAGGTCGGCCAGGTCACCGAGAACGGCCAGGTCGTCTCGGCCGACCAGTACCTCAAGCCGATCGGCGATCGGCTGGTCGTGAACAACGGCAAGATCATGGCGTCCGCGGTCAGCCCCGACGGCGCCCACCTCGCCGCGCTGACCACCGACGGCGGGATCGCGCTGACCATCGTCGACCTGAAGAGCTGGAAGGTGCAGCAGCTCGTCGGCAACTCCGCGACGGCGAACCTGCGCATCGCCGGCAACGACGTCGGCCAGGAAGGCCCGTCGTACTCCCCGGACGGCAAGAGCCTGTGGCTCGCGCAGACCGACGGCTACACCAAGTTCACGGTGAACCCGGACGGCACGGTCGCCGCGCCGGCGCCGGTGAAGATCCCGGCGGACGGCACCAAGCACGCGCTGGTGGCCCAGGCCGTCTTCTCGCCCGACGGCGCGACCGTGTACTCCGCGGTCAACGGCCAGAACCGCGTCGTCGCCCTCGACGCGGCGACCGGCGCGATCAAGCAAAGCTGGGCCACCGGAAACGCCCCGCGTGACCTGGTCCGCGTCGGCACCAAGCTGTACGTCAGCAACGAAGGCGGCCACCCGGCGCGGCCCGGTGAGCCGACGCTGAACTCCTACGACACCCAGGTGCCGGCCAGCCGGTTCACCGGTGCCACCACCAGCGGCACGGTCAGCGTCATCGACCTCGCGAACGCGGCCGCCGCGCCGAAGAGCATCGACGTCGGCCTCCACCCGACCGCGGTGTACTTCAAGAACGGCGCGCTGTTCGTCACGAACACCGCGAGCAACAGCGTCTCCGTCATCGACACCGGCCGCGACAAGGTCGTCCAGACCATCGCGACCCAGCCGTGGCCGCAGGCCTCGGTCGGGTACGAGCCGGACGGCGTGACGCTGACCGACGACGGCCACCTGCTGGTGACGCTCGGCCGCGCCAACGCGGTCGCCGTCTACCGCTACTGGTGGGCGCAGGCACCGGTGAGCTACGTCGGGCTGCTGCCCACGGACTACTTCCCGACGGCGATCACCACGGTCGGCACGGACGTCGTGGTCTCCAACACCCGCGGCATCGACGCCCGCCGTCCCACGACCGCGGCCGGGCACGGGACGCACGACACGACGTCGAGCGTGCAGAGGTTCCGGCTGCCGGACGACCGCGCGATCCGCGGCTACACCGGCCAGGTCTTCAAGCAGAACGGCTGGACGGACGACTCGGTCCAGATGGCACAGGACTACGGCCACCGCCGTCCGGTGCCGGTGCCCGCCCGGCTCGGCGACCCGTCGACGATCAAGCACGTTTTCCTGCTGGTCAAGGAGAACCGCACCTACGACCAGGTGCTCGGTGACGACCCCCGCGGCAACGGTGACCCGTCGGTGACGCAGTTCGGCGAGAACGTCACGCCGAACCAGCACGCGCTGGCCCGCCAGTTCGGGCTGTACGACAACACCTATGACATCGGCACGAACTCCGCCGAGGGGCACAACTGGCTCATGCAGGCCGACAACCCCGAGTACACCGAATCGTCGGCGGGGGAGTACCTGCGCAGCTACGACACCGAGGACGACGCGCTCGGCCACCAGACGTCGGGCTTCCTCTGGACCGGCGCGCAGGCGGCGGGGAAGTCGGTGCGGGACTTCGGCGAGTTCCAGCAGTTCCTGACCAAGCCCGCCGGGGCGAGCTGGCAGAACCTGTACTGCGACGCGAAGAACATGGCCGCGACCGGCGAGCCGACGGCCTACCCGCTGGTGTCGTCGTCGCCGATCCCGTCGCTGAACGACGTCTCGGTGCCGGGCTTCCCGAAGTTCGACACGGCGGTGCCGGACGTCTACCGCTACCAGATCTGGAAGGACGACTTCGAGAAGCACGGCCCGGCGAACCTGAACATGTTCTGGCTGTCCAGCGACCACACCGGCGGCCCGCCGAACGCGGCCGCCCAGGTCGCCGACAACGACCTCGCGGTCGGCAAGATCGTCGACGAGATCTCGCACAGCCCGTACTGGAAGGACTCGGCGATCTTCGTGGTCGAGGACGACTCCCAGGCCGGTCTGGACCACGTCGACGGCCACCGGGCGCCGGTGCAGATCATCAGCCCGTACGCCCAGCACGGCGTCGTCGACAACCACTACTACTCGCAGATCACGATGATCCGCACGATCGAGCAGATCCTCGGGGTCAAGCCGATGAACCAGAAGGACAGCGCGGCGACACCGATGAGCGCGGCGTTCACGGCGAAGCCGGACTACACGCCGTTCACGGCGCTCCCGAACCGGACGTCGTTGACCGCAGGCCTGGCGACCCAGCCGTCCTGCGGCGCGGACACCCCGGCGCCGCCGAACCCGGCGGCCGCGCCGGTGCCGTCGTCGGCGGTGCCGGCGGACAAGCGGCAGGTGGCGGCGCAGTGGCAGGAGTGGACGACGCACCAGCGGCTGACCGGCCCGGACGCGGTCGCTGACTACGCCAATCCCGCGCAGATGAACCACTTCACGTGGTACCAGACGCACGGCTGGCAACTGCCCTACCCGGGGGAGAACCAGGTGTACGCCCCGGAGCAGGTGCCGGGGGCGTACCTGCCGTCCGCGGAATCGGACGGCTGACCCGGACGCCGGGAGGCTCCGCGCGGGCCTCCCGGCTTCACCGGGTGGGTCACTCTTCCCGGCTTCCAAGCTCAGCCGCAACCGTCTGCATTGGACAGTGGCCGTCGAGGGCCCGGCTGAGTGGAGCGAACGTTGATGAGACCGATGGCTTCGCCCTCGCCCGGTTCGCCGACTACCGGTTCCGGACGGAGAACTTCACGGCGACGGAGCCGACCGGATCGCCCTGCGGGGCCGCTTGGACTTCGTCGAGAGCGTCGGTTATGCCGAAATGAGCACCGACGGCCACGACGACGAGACACCGGCGGGGCTGCTGCAGTGGACGCCGGCGGCGGTGGCGTTCCGCGGCGGGCCGGGCCCGGCCGCGACGGACCCGCCGCCCTCGGACCGGTGGCAGTACCGGCCGCTCCAGCCGGGCCCGGAGCTGGATACGGCGCTGCGGCTCGTGCTCGGGCTGGGTGCGGACCGCCCGGACAACGGGCAGTTGCTGCGCCAGAGCTCGGCCCGGTGGGTCCGCGCGGACGTGGTCGGCGACATCGCGGTCGACGTGATCGACGGCTCCCAGGCCCCCGCGACCGCCGCGGCAAAGGCGGCGGCGGGTCCCCGGTATTGGCTGGACGCGGCGGGCTTGCTGCGGCGGGTGGAGGCCCGGACGGGCGACCGGCCGGCCCCGGTGGTGGTGAGCTTCACCCCGGCTTCTTTGCCGCCGCCGGCTCCGGTGGCGGTGTTCGCGGGGTGAGTCGTGGTTGCGGGGGAGGTCCGGTCCGGCGGGTCGGTCGGTGGGGCCGGGTGGTGGCGTTCGCGGGGTGAGTCGTGGTTGCGGGGGAGGTCCGGTCCGGCGGGCCGGTCGGCGAGCGCCTGGTGGCGGCGTTCGCGGGGTGAGTTGTGGTTGCGGGCGAGGTCCGATCCGGCGGGCCGGTCGGTGGGGTCGGGTGGCGGCGTTCGCGGGGTGAGCCGTGGTCGTGGGCCGAGGTCCGGTCCGGCGAGCCCGTCGGCGGCCCCGCGGCGGAGGTCCGCGGCTGGCCGAACCGCGACCGAAACCGCGGGCCGGACGCTCAGCGGGCCGGTCGCAGGTGTTCGGTGCGCCAGTGCCGTCCCCGGCGTGGTGTTCGCCAATGGCGTCCCCGCCACGGCCGCACCGGGCCGCGGGAGGCCAGGAACGCCGGCTGGTGCTCCGCGAAACCCTCCGCCGTGAGGCCCATCAGCACCGGGTACCGGACCTCGCCCCGGCGCAGCTCCGTGTCCCGCGGGCGGCCCTCCTCGCGGAAGCCCAGCTCGCCGTGCAGTGCCAGCGAGGCGAAGTTGCTTCCGTTGATGCTGACCTCGCACTTGCGGTACCGCCGCAGCTCGAACATGTACGCCAGCAGGACCGTGACGGCGTCGGCCGCGTAGCCGCAGCGGCGGTGCTGGGGCCCGATGCCGACGCCGTAGCTGAAGTGGCCGGAGGCCGGGTCGGCCTGGATCCAGATCGACCCGACCAGCGTCCGGTTGTGCAGTGTCTCGATCGCGAAGTGGAAGTCGTCGCCCGCCGGGCCGCGGTGCGTGGCCCAGTGGCGGTAGCCGCCGACCTGCCGGTCCGAATCACGGTCGAACCCGATCAGGGTGCGGTGATCCGCCGGGCGGACCTCCCGCAACCGCACCTTCCACCCCGCCCAGCTCATCGGCAGTGATGGTACAGCCCGATCACCAGTAGCACTGCGTGGTCATGTCGTCGAGCCGGACGAACCGGGACGAGCCGTTCGCCCCGATGATCGCCTTGACGAACACCGGGTTGACGCCGTTGAGGTTCCACCGGGCCGTGTTGACCGCCTGGTACGCGCCGCTGCCGTTGAGCCACGGGTAGGTGCTGGACAGCAGGTGCCCGAAGGCGTCCCAGATCTCGATGCCGACCTGCGCCCCGCCCGCCGTCTGCATGAGGAACTGCGACGCGCACTGGGCGTTGCCCGGCACCGAGTTCGTGGGCACCCAGAAGCCCTCGAACGCCCAGCCGTTGGTGGCGAACAGCCAGCCGTTGTTGCGGCCGGACCGGGCGGTCCCGGCCCCGATGTCGAACCCGGCCGACGCGGAACCCCCGGTCGCGACCAGCCACGACGACTGCGGGTTGACCTCGAACCCGTCCTGCACCTGCGACAGGGAGGCGTGGGCCACCCCGGACGTCACGCCCATCAGTGCGGCGGCCAGCGCGGCGGCGACGGTGACGCCACCCAGCTTGCGCAGGAGCCGGTTTCTTCCCCCGGAAAACGTTGCGGACATGTCGGTCCCTCCCTCGATTCGGAGCACTTTCGCCCCTCTGAGCACGCAGGGAGCAGCGGTGATACGTCCGGTAACGAGGCGGCCGGGCGGAGCGACGGACAGGACACGATGGACCTGATGCCCCTGCCGGACCGAGCCGCGAGCGACGGCTTCCGGCGCTGCCTGGCCGGGCTGCTCGAGCTGTGCCGCGTCCACCTCCCCGACCGGACGGCCGAGGCCGGCGAGCACGAGGAGGACCAGCGCATCGTCCTGCGTGGTGCGCTGGGCTATCGGTACTCCGACTACCTCGATCTCCCGGAGCCGTTCTTCGGCGCGCTCGTGCGCGCCGCGGTCCACGACCCGGACCCCAGCCTCAACCGGCAATTCGTCGAGCCGCTTCGCCGGGCGTTCGGGGTGCGCCGGACCCAGGAAGCCCTCCTCGAAGTCCTCACGACCGGCACGAACCCGGAACGCGCCGGGGCGGCCCGCGCCTGGTACTGGGCCACGCTCGAGCGGCTCGACGACGTCCAGGACCGCTGGAACCGCGCCGCGCTGCGCGAGTTTTTGGCCAACGACGACCTCGACGTCCGCCGGTGCGTCCTGCCCGGGCTCACCCTCGACCCGGCCCACCACCCCGCCGAACTGCACCCGCTGGTCGCCGAGGCGGTGCACCTCGCGCGGACCCACCCCGACGACTACCTCCGGCACCGCGTCGAGCTCCAGGTGGCCGACCCGGAGGACTGAGGTGTCACAAGCTTCGCCCCACCGGTGTCTTGGGGTCGTTCCCATCCCATGACACCGGAGGACGAACCATGGAATCCCGCCTCGACCTGTTCACCACCGAAACCGGCTCCCGGCTGATCAAGCGGTTCGCCGGCCTCGGGCAGGTCATCGACCAGTCGCCGCTGCCGAAGCTCACCCGGGAACTGGTCAGCCTGCGGGCCAGCCAGATCAACGGGTGCGGCTGGTGCCTCGACATGCACGCCAAGGAAGCCGCCGCGGCCGGGGAGTCGGCGGTCCGGCTCGCGCTCGTCGCCGCCTGGCGGGAGTCGACGGTCTTCAGCGAAGCCGAGCGGGCCGCGCTCGCGCTGGCCGAGGAGGGCACCCGGCTCGCCGACGCCGCCGGGGGCGTGTCCGACGAGACCTGGGCCCGGGTGCGCGAGCACTACGACGACGAGCAGGTCGCCGCCCTGGTCGCGCTGGTCGCCCTGATCAACGCCGCCAACCGGCTCGCCGTGATCGTGCACCAGAAGGGCGGGTCCTACGAAGCCGGGATGCTCGCCGCCGCTGCCGAACGCGGCTGAGCCGAAGGCGGCCGAGACAGCGTGGCGAGGACGGTGCCGAGCACGACCAGCGGGGTGATCGCGAGGAACGCCCCGCCGATGTTCCCGGCCACGTCCTCGCCGAGCAGAGTGCCGAAGACGGCGACCCCGAACGCGGCGCCGATCGACCGGGCGAAGGTGACCACCGCGCTCGCGGCCCCGATTTCCGCGGCGGGCACCGCGTTCTGCGCCGCCGTCAGCGCGACCATCGGGACCATCCCGATCCCGATGCCGGTGACGGCGAAGTACCCGATCAGCGCGAGCTGCGCGGTGCCGGGCGCCAGGGTGCTCAGCAGGAGCAGCCCGGCGACGTTCAGCGCCATGCCGGTCACCAGGACGGCCCGCACGCGCGCCGGGTTCGCGACCCACCGCCCGGCGAGCGACTGGCTGACGACCAGCCCGAGCACCAGTGGCAGCAGGTGCATCCCGGAGAGCGTCGCCGAGACGCCGTCGACGACCTGCAGGTACGTCGGCAGGTAGACCAGCACGCTGAACATCGCGACGTTGGCGATGAACCCGACGAGCGTGGCCGGCACGCTCCGTGCGCGAGGCGAACATCGCCGGCGGCAGCACCGGCGCGGCGGCGCGGCGCTCGACCGGGACCACCAATCCGATGAGGACGATCGCGGCGGTCGCGAGGGCCGGCGTGCCCGGCGACGTCCAGCCCCACCGCGGGCCGAAGGAGGTGATCAGGACCAGTGCGGTGGCCGCGCCGGCCAACAGCAGCGCGCCGGCGTAGTCGATGCGGGCGGCGGGCCTTCGGACCGGGGCGGGCAGGGCGCGCGCCGCGAGCACCACCGCCACCAGCCCGACCGGGACGTTGATCAGGAACGCCCACCGCCACGAGAGGTGGTCGGTGAACAGGCCGCCGAGCAGCGGGCCGGCGACGCCGTAGACCGAGCCGAACCGGCCCTGGTAGCGCCCGCGGTCGGCCGGCGCGGCGATGTCGCCGACCAGCGCGAACGTCAGGACGATCAGGCCGCCGCCGGCCAGGCCATGCAGGGCGCGGGCGGCGATCAGCTGGGGCAGGTCCCCGGCCAGGCCGCACAAGCGCGGACGCGATCAGGAACGCCGTCGTGGCGACGAGGTAGAGGCGCTTGCGCCCCAGCATGTCGCCGAGCTTGCCCAGAGCGGCGTCGCGGCGGTCGACGCGAGCAGGTAGGACGCGGTGATCCAGGCGATGTCCCGGAACCCGCCGAGGTCGCGGGCGATCCGGGGCAGCGCGGTGGCGACGATGGCCTGGGCCAGCGCGGCCAGCAGGACGGCGAGGACCAGGGCCGTCATCGCCGGGCGCACCGCCGTTCCGGGAGGGACTTCGAGGGTCATTTCGCTTCCGGAACGGTGATGGTCTTGTATTCGGTGTAGGTGCCGAGCCCGACGGCGCCGTATTCGCGGCCGAGACCGCTGGCCTTGAACCCGCCGAACGGGCCGTCGAAGCCGATCGGCGCGCCGTTGACCGTGACCGTGCCGGTCCGCACGCGGCGAGCGACGGCCAGCGCGTGCGCCGGGTCGGCCGACCACACGCCGCCGGACAGGCCGTACTCGGAGTCGTTGGCGATGCGGACGGCGTCGTCCTCGTCGTCGTAGGCGATGACGACCAGGACCGGGCCGAAGATCTCTTCCTGGGCGATGCGCATCGCGTTGTCGACGTCGGCGAAGAGCGTCGGCGTGACGTAGTTGCCCGCTTCCAGCCCCGGCGGCACTTCCGGGCCGCCGGTGACGAGCCGCGTGCCTTCTTCGACGCCGAGGCGGATGTAGTCGAGGACGCGCTGCTGCTGGTCGCGGCGGATCATCGGGCCGATGAACGTGCGGTCGTCGGCCGGGTCGCCGACGCCCAGGGACTCGATCAGGTCCTTCAGCCCAGCGACCACCTCTTCGTAGCGGCTGCGCGGCGCGAGGACGCGTGTCTGGGCGATGCACGATTCGCCGTTGTTGAGCAGGGAACCGAACTTCAGGCCCTGGACCGCCGCGCCGAGGTCGGCGTCGGGCAGGATGATCGCGGCCGATTTGCCGCCCAGTTCGAGGCTGACCCGCTTGAGCTGTTCCCCGGCCAGCGACGCGATGCGGCGTCCGGCGCGGGTGGACCCGGTGAAGGCGATCTTGTCGACGTCCGGGTGCTTGACCAGGTACTCACTGGTCTCGCGGTCGGCGGGCAGGACGCTGATGACGCCCTCGGGCAGGCCGGCCTCCGCGAGCAGTTCCGCGAGGAGGTTCATGCTCAACGTGTTCTCGGGCGAAACCTTGAGGACGACGGTGTTGCCGGCGAGCAGCGCGGGGATGATCTTGGCGGACGCCGAGGAGAACGGTGAGTTCCACGGGATGATCGCGGCGACCACGCCGATCGCCTCCCGGCGCACGACCGACCGGAACGGCGCGGCGGGATCCGACGGCGCCAGGGTCTCTTCCCAGCCGAACTCCTCGGCCGCCTTCAAGTAGGCGTTCGCCTGCCGGGTCAGGCCGGGCTGGCCGGCCTTGGTGAACCAGAGGGCGGAGCCGTTCTCCGCCGAGATGAGCGCCGCGACCTCGTCGGCGCGCTTCTCGCGCAGAGCGGCCAGCTTGCGGACGACGGCGATCCGCTCCGCGGGCGAGGTGTGCGGCCACGGGCCGTCGTCGAACGCCTTCCGGGCGGCCGCGACGGCGCGATCGACGTCGGCGGGCAGCGCCTGCGCGGCGCGGCCGATGACCGAGTTGTCGTGCGGGGATCGGATGTCCAGCAGCTCGGTGCTGCTCGGCGCGGTCCACGTGCCGCCGATGAAGAGTTCTTCGTAGGTGGTCACTGCTGCTCCCTATGCTGATCTGTCACTTCAGTGTAGCACTTAACTGTCCCAGCAATGTGGCATTTACTGCTAGGGTGGGAGAGTGAGAGCCGACGCCGCACGCAATCTCGAACTGCTGCTGACCACAGGCGCCCGCATGCTCGCCGAAGATCCGGCCACGAGCATCGCGGCGATCGCGGCGGAGGCCGGCGTCGACCGCCGGACCGTCTACCGCCGGTTCACGAGCCGGGAGGAGCTTCTGGCCGCGGTCTACCAAGCCCGCCTGGACGCGATCGAAGCGGCGATCGAGGCCGCCCGGCTGCAGGAGGCGCCGGTCCCGGAGGCCCTGCACCGGTACGTCCACGGGGTCGTCAGGGTCAACCGCACCTGGCCGGCCGAGGTGAGCCGGATGCGCTCGGACCCGGAGATCTGGGCCCGCCGCCTGCGCGCGGTCGAGGAGGTCGACCGGTTCGTCAAGCGGGCCACCTACGAGGGCTTCCTGCGGGCGGGGCTGCCGGCCCGCTGGCCCGGCAGCGTCCTGGGGTCACTGGTGCGGCTGTCCACAAAGGACCTGTCGGTCCTGAACGACGTCCAGGCCGCCGACGTCATCGTCGACACGTTCCTGCGCGCCTTCGGCAAGGGCGACGTGGGCTAGGAGCGCCCGGCCGGGTACCGAGAGGGTCGGTTCGCGTACCCGGAGGGTCGGCCGGCGTACCGGAGGGTCGGTTCGCGTACCGGAAGGGTCGGCCACCGGTCAGCACGCACCGACTCTCCAGGTACGCGGGCCGACTTCCCAGGTGCGCCGGCCGACGTTCCAGGTACGCGGGCTAGGGGCGCTGGATCTTGCCCGGGGCGTTGGTGCCGGTCTCCGAACCCGAGAGCTGCCGGGCCGTGTTGACCAGCCCGACCATGCTGAACGCCTGCGGGGTGTTCCCCACCTGCCGCCCCGCGTCGGTGTCGTACTCCTCCGACAGCAGTCCGACGTCGTTGCGCAGCCCCAGCAACTGCTCGAACAGCCCGCGGGCCTCGCTCGTGCGGCCGGTCGCGTGGAGGGCGTCGGCGAGCCAGAAGCTGCACGCCAGGAAACTGCCGTCGCCGCCGGGCAGCCCGTCGACGCCGCCGTACGCGCCGGTGCCCGCCATCGCGTCGAACACCAGGGATCCGACCCCGGGGTTCGAGGCCGCGCTGCACGCCCGGCAACGCGCCGAGCAGCCCGATCGGGCCCGCCCCGGTGACCGGCGCCCGCCGTGGCTCGAACCAGGCGCGTTCCCCGACGCGCTGGAACTGCTCCCACGCCTTCGCGACGACGGTCGTGGGGTCCCAGCAGCATGCCGACGTTCCGCAGGCGGATCGAGGCGGATCGCGTACGCCGCCTCGGCGGTCCACCGCTCGCTGCCGTAGCCGTCGAGTTCCTTGATGCCGCGCTCGGTGTAGCGGCCGTTGCGGCACATGTCGAACTCCCCGGCCGCGCACGCGCCGCACGGCACCGGGCCGGCCGCCGGACGACCCCGGCGCCGAGGTTGCCCTCGGCGAAGCCGGTGGCCGGGGTGATCACCTGACCGAGCGACTCGTGCCCCAGCACCAGCCGGGTGGCGCCCGGCCGTACTCGCCGCGGGCGATCTCCGTGTCCGTGCCGCACACGCCGAGCGCGAGACCCCGCACGAGCAGCTCGCCCTGGGCCGGGTGCGGCTCGGGCACCGTGCCGACCCGCAGGGACCCCGGCTGTTCCGGCACCACGGTCAGTGCTCGCATCTTCCCGCTCCTTCCCGCGACGGCGTGGCCGTCCGAACCGCTCGATCACGGTTTGACGCCCGTGTGCTCCGCAAGACATGCCGGTGGGCGGCAATGAGCGGGCAAATGCGACGTCGCGGAAAGCCCGGGCGGGACCGGAACACCGGCCCCGTCCGGGTGGCGGGCTCAGCCGGCGGCGACGATGCGCCACCGCTGGTTGGTGCTGCTGCTGTCACCGTATTGACCGAGGTCGGTGCCGCTGCCGGTGCGGCCCATGCCGTCGAGGTACTCCCCGGTGCTGCTGTTCCGGATGCGGACGTTGTTCGCGTCGGTCACCACCGACCACAGCTGGTTGGCGCTGCTGCTCGCGGCGTACTGGCTCACGACGGCGCCGTTCGTGGTGCGGCCCGCGCCGTCCAGGTAGAGGCCGGTGGCGCGGTTCTTGATGCGCACGCGGTTGCCGGCGTTCTCGATGACCCACTGCTGGTCGTAGCGGGCGGGGTCGCCGCTCGCCTGGCCGGTGCCCGAGCCGCTGGCGGTGCGGCCCAGCCCGTCGACGTACAGCCCGGTGGCGGCGTTGACGATCCGGACGTACGTGCCGCCTCCGTCGCCCAGGCCCCACGCGTACTTCAGCCGGGTCAGCCCGCTGGGGTTCGACAGCGTCAGCTTGATGCCCGGGCCGGTGCCCGCCTTGGTCGTCATGCTGTACCAGTCGCCGTCGCGCAGGCCCGGCCAGTACACGCTGCCCACGCCCAGGCTCCGCAGTTTCGCGCTGACGCCCCGGATGTAGTCGGCGAAGAACGATCCGCTCGGGATGCTGTAGTCGAGGGAGTCGTAGTGCACGCCGTTCTTGCTGCCCGGCGACATCGGGCCGCCCCACTCGGTGACGACGGTCCGGTCCGCGTACCCGCCGATGTAGCCGCCGATGTGGTCGGCCCACTCGGGTTCGCTTTCGTAGCCGGCGAAGAACGAGTAGTCGTGGGCCGCCAGCAGCGTCCCGTCGAGCCGCCGGTCGCCGCCGACCGCGGGCACGTTCTGGGCCAGGCCGGCGCCGTCGAGGATCACCCGGTCGCGCGGCACGCCGGGGTACCGGTTCAGCCAGGCGGTGTAGAAGTTGTTCAGGTCGCCCGCGCCGTAGGCGTACGGCTCGTTGATGACCTCGAAGTAGGCGTTCGGGTTGCTGCCGTACTTGGCGACGACCGTGTCCCACATCTGCTGGAACCGGCCCGTGTCCGTCGGCTTGCCGCCGGTGTAGGCCCAGTACGCCAGGATCACCTTGCCCTTGGTGAGCGCGGTGTCGATCGCCCCGGTGTAGGTGCCCCAGTAGCCGGAGACCGTCGGTTCGTTGATCGGCATCCGGACGGTGTTGCCCCCGGTGATCGTGTACAGCTGCCCGACGACCTGGTTCGCCGTGGCGGCGGCCGAGGAGTACGTGTCCGAGGCACCGAGCCCGGAGACGTACAGCACGCCGTTGACGAAGTTGTCCCGCGCGTCGGCCCAGTTGACGCCCTTGAGCCCGGCAGTGGACGCCTGGGCCTGCGCCGGGACGGCGGTCAGCAGCCCGCCGGCGAGCGCGGACACCGCCAAGAGCCGGACTGCCCTGGACAGCGTCCTGCGAAGCACGGAGTGGGTCGGTCTCATCGGCTCGTTCCTCCCGGATCCTGCGCAGCGGGAAATGGTCGAGACACTGGTTAACACCCGGCCCGGGCAAGCGGCCAGGGTTCCGAAGCGAAACGCTCAGGATCGGTCAGAAAAGAACACCGCCGTGCCGCATTGAACAGGACGCTCCTGTTCAATGCGGCACGGCGCACTGTGCTCAGCCGAAGTCCACGTCACTGCACCACATGTACGTCTGGTCCTGGTGTGAAGCCTGCCAGATCGTGAAGACGACGTGGTGTCCGCGGTAACCGCCGGAGGTCTGGACGGTGAAGGTGATGTCCTTCGCCGGGGCGTAGCGGCCGGTCTGCGTGACCTGGTCGAGGTTGCCCCAGCCGAGGCGCTGGGTGGTGGGGTCGTAGCCGTTCTTGCTGACGTAGACCCGGATGAAGTCGGCGCCGTGGCTGGCCTGGTCGTACAGGTGCATCGAGAAGGTGCTGCCGAGGCTGGTGGTGCGCCACTGGCCGGGGGTGTTGAGGGAGTTGTTGCGCGCCAAGCCGTTGCTGCACAGCTGCCCGTCGGGCGTCGCCCCCTGGAAGTTGCCGTGCAGCCCGTCCCGCAGGGCGCTCATCCAGTTCCACATCGTGTCGGCGTTGGCCTGGAAAGCCGCCCAGCACATGGGATCCTGCTGCTGCATGGCGGGGTTGGTGTGCTGACTGCCCCAGTCCTTCCAGCACTGGTAAGCCCGGGTGGCGGGACTGACGATGGTCCCGTGCGCCGAAGCGGCGGGCACCCCGACGAACAGGCCGGCCAGCCCGGCGAGGACCAGGGCGATCAGGCCCCGTCGTCCGGTGCCGGACCCGGAGAAGTTGCGCCTACGCATGGATGAGCCTCCATTCTCGGATGATCGAGCGGTGGTGGTTCATTGTGGGAGCGCTCCCAGGGTGGCAGCAGCTTATCCCCGATCCGGACAAACTTCAACCAAACGCCGGATCGAAATCGCGGTTATTCCCCACCGGTTCCGCTTTCGAAAAGAACGGATTTCCCGCCGAAACTTTCGAAGCCCGTTGCTGAATCGTTCCCGGCGGTGACCCTGACCCGGAGCCCGGGGGCACCTCGGGGATTTCCCCGATTGCCCGCGTGCGGCAGGCGCGAAGAGACTTTGCCGCATGCGTTCTTCCGCTCTCGCGTTCCTCATCGCCCCGCTTTGCCTGGGCCTCTACGGTGTCATCAGGATTCTGGACGGCTTGGACGGCAGCCGCGGCCCGGGGCTCGCGTGGACCGCCGGTCACCTGGTCTTCCTCGTGGGGCTGGGATTCTTCGCACTGGCCTTCCGGACCATGTGGACGATGGCGGGCCGGACCCGCCTCGCCACCGCCGGGTTCGCCGCCGGGATCGCCGGCGAGCTGGCCGTCGGCGGCCAGTTCGGCATCGACCTCGTGGCCGGGTTCCGGTCCGCCGACCGCGGCGGGATGGACGCGTACTTCGCCCGGGTCCAGGACGTGCCGGGCGTCGACGCGGTGTTCTACAGCTACGGGCCGCTGCTGTTCTTCGCCGGCCAGCTCGCCTTGGTCACGCTGCTCGCCGCCGGGCGGCGGGTGAAGCCGTGGGCGCCGGTACTGGTGCTCGCCGAGATCATCCTGCCGCTGCTCGACAAGGACTTCATCCCGCTGGGCGCCGCGCTCCTGCTCGTCGCCTTCGCCCCGCTCCTGCGGCGCGGCGCCGTACCCCGGTCCACTTCGGACCCGGTCGGCACCGCGGTGGGCTGACGGCCCGGCGAGCCGGGGGACTGACCGGCGAAGTCCGGGCTTGCCCCTGACGTCGCGTCAGGTTCTACGGTCGGGGGGTGAGCGAACGCAGGTGGAGCATCGGTGAGCTGGCCAAGGCCGGCGGTGTCACGGTGCGCACGTTGCACCACTACGACCGCATCGGCCTGGTGTCGCCGGGCGAACGGACACCGGCCGGGCACCGGCGGTACACCGAGGCCGATGTCCGCCGGCTCTACCGCGTCCGGACCCTGTGCGGGCTGGGGCTTTCCCTGGACGAGGTCGCCGCCGTGCTCCGGAACGCACGGGACGACCTCGGCTCCCTGCGCGACCTGCTGACCGCTCAGCTCGCCGGCCTGGAGGCCCGGGCCGCGCGCATCGAGGAGTCGGCCCAGCGGCTGCGGGGCTTGCTCGCCCGGCTGGCCGAAGCGGCCATGCCGGAACCGGAGCAGTTCCTCGCCACCCTGGAGCCGATGTCCGTCGACGCCGGCCGGTACCTCTCCGGCGGCCGGCTCACGACGATCACCGAACGGGCCGCACAGCTCGGCGGCGGGACGGTCGAAACCCTGAAGACCGAGTGGCTCGGCCTGTTCGCCGAGCTCCGGCGGCACCTGCTCGCCCGGACCCCCGTCGACGACCCGGCGGTGCGGGCGCTGGCCGCCCGCTGGCGGGAGATCGCGGCGGCGTTCCACCCCGGAGGTCCGCCGTTCGAGGCGGCGACCACGGCGCTGTGGGAGGAAAACCGGGCCGGGCTGGGTGGGGAACTCGACGAGCGCCTCGGCTGGTCCGGACCGGGCGGCGCCGCCGAAGTCGTCGACTACCTGCGCAAGGCCCGCGCCGCGGGCGAAGACATCCGCGAGGACGAGGACGGGTGAATGGACATCGACATCACCGGCTGGCTCCGGGAGAACCTCGTCCGCCTGCGGACGCTCGAGCCGGACGGCACCGCCCACCGCGAACTCGAACCGCTGCGGGACATCGTCGGCGACGCTCGCGTCGTGGCCATCGGCGAGAGCACGCACCGGGTGCACGAGTTCTACCGGCTGCGCCACCTGGTGACCCGGTTCCTCGCCGAGGAAATGGGGTTCACCGGGTTCGCGATGGAGTCCGGCTTCCCGGAGGGCTGGGCGGTCCACGACTGGGTGCTCGGCGGCGACGGTGACCTGGACCCGCTCCTGCACACCGGGATCACCTACCACATGGGCAAGTGCGCGGAGATGCGCGACCAGCTGGTCTGGATGCGCGAGCACAACCGCACCCACGACCGCAAGATCCGCTTCTACGGCATGGACCTGCCGGACTCCAGCGCGTCCGCGTTGCCGGGGGTGGTGGCCGCCTTGGCGTTCCTGGACGAGGCAGACCCGGCCTACGCCGCCGCGGCCCGCAAAGACCTGCTGCCGCTGTTCGGCTACCTGCCCGCCGACCGGACCGGGCTGGCCTGGGCGGCGCCCGCGATCCACGCCTACCTGGCGCTCGGCGCCGCTCACCGCCACGAGCTGACCGCCCGGATCGGCGAGCTGACCGAACGCCTCCGTGCCCTGCGCGTCCCCTATTCCACTGTGGACGCGGACCGGGCCGACATCGCGCTGCAGTGCGCGGTCACCGCACGGTCCGCGGACGCCTTCCTCGCCGCCATGGCCGCCGCGCCGGGGCGCACGTACCGGGGCGCCAACGTCCGGGACGCGGCGATGGCCGCCAACGTCGAATGGATTCTCGACCGGGAGGAACGCGTCGTCGTCGGGGCCGCCAACGGGCACTTGCAGCGCTGGCCGTACCGCGTGCCCCCGATCATCAACGAGGAGCAGGTCATGCTCGGCCAGCACCTGGCCCGCTCGCTCGGCGACCGGATGGTGGTCATCGCGACCACGTACGACGCCGGTCGCGTGTTCAGCCACCGGCCCCTGGCCGGCGGGCCGCCCGGCCACACGGAGGTGTTCTACGAGGACGTGGCCCCGTTCACCGAGCCGGGCAGCCTCGACGTCCTGCTCGCCAGCGCCGGTCAGCCACTCGCCCTGCTCGATCTGCGGAAGGTCCCCGCGGACGGCGAAGTGGCCCGCTGCTTCGCCGGGGTCGACGGCACCCGGCAGGGACCGTACAAGCAGCTCGTGAATCCCCTCGAGGCGTTCGACGCCGTCGTGCACATCGACCGGATCACGCCCTGGCAGACCTTCATCGAAGGGTGAAACACCACGGCGCGGGAGCCCTCGGTCCGAGGGGCTCCCGCGCCGGCGGTCAGCCCTTAGGCGGTCAGCTCGAGCAGCCGGCCGGTGAGGTCGAGGTGTTCCTCGATGCTGCTGGTCAGGTAGGTGAGGTCGACGAACGTGTGGTCCGGCTTCACCAGTTCGACGATCCTGGAGACCGACTCCGCGATGGCCGCCGCCTCCGTGCCGGGGTCGGGGTTCACCCGCAGCGCCACCCCCAGCGCCTGCGGGTCACGGCCGGCCCGCTCGGCGTCGGCGCGGAGCTTGGCCAGGGTCGAGGTGATCACGTCGGCGGGGAACTGCTCGGGCACCGACCAGACCGGGAGCCAGCCGTCGGCCCGCTCGGCGACCCGGCGCAGCGACTTCTCGCCGAAGCCGGCCAGGTGGATCGGCGGCTTGCGCACCGGCTTCAAGGCGACGTGGGACTCCGCGATCCGGTAGCCGACGCCTTCGTGCGACACGGTGTCCTTCGTCCACCACGTCTCGAGCAGGTCGAGCAGGTCGTCGAGCCGCTTGCCGCGCTCGGACATCGGCACGCCGACGGCCGCGTACTCGTCGGGGGACCAGCCGATGCCCAGCCCGGGGAGCAGCCGGCCGTTGCTCGCGACGTCGATGCTGGTGAGCAGCCGGGCGAAGTTGACGGGCTGGTACTGGGTCGCGTTGATGGTGCTGGAACCGAGCACCGCGGTTTCGGTCACGGCCGCGGCGATGGCCAGCGCGGCGAACGGGTCCTGTGCGGTGTGGAATTCCTCCGGCATGGTGTCGTAGCCCGGGTACGGCACCACCGGGGCGACCGGCGACAGCAGCCGGTCGCCGACCCAGAGACTGGCCGCGCCGGCCCGTTCCGCCTCGCGTGCGTACCGGGCGATCCCGCCCGGCGTGGCCGCCGCCTTGCCGAACACCGGAAGGCTGAACCCAAGTGACATTGCTTCTCCCCTGAAGAGTGGACGGACTCATTCGGTCCTCAAGCCACTACTACCCGCATCTAGTTTCGCCTTCAAGTACTCTCACGGTTGCCCACCGTCCGGTGCCGCGGCCGCCCGGCGCCTGGCAAACTGTCTCCTCCACGAAGGAGGGAGCGGACGCCGTGGCACGCCTTCACGTCGGCTGCGCGATGTGGACCCACAAGGCGTGGTCCGGGCGGTTCCTGCCGCAGTCGCTGCCGGCCAAAGAACGCCTGCGGGCCTACGCCGGCTGGTGCAACGCGGTCGAAGGCAACACCACCTTCTACGCGACTCCCGCCCGGGCCACCGTCGAAACCTGGGCGCGGCAGACCGATCCCGGCTTCCGGTTCGTGGTCAAGCTGCCCAAGCTCGTCACGCACGAGCGCCGGTTCGCCGGGGTCGAAGCCGAGATGCGAGCGTTCCTGGACGCGATCGAACCGCTCGGTGAGCGGGCGGTCCTGTGGACCCAGCTACCCGGTTCGTTCGGCCCCTCGGACGTCGACGCCCTCGGCCGCTTCCTGCGCCGCCTCCCCGCCGGCCGCCGGCGCGCCGTGGAGGTGCGCCACCCCGGGTTCTTCACCGACGCCGGCTCGGCGTCGCTGCTGGAGGGGGTGCTCGCCGGCGCGGACGCCGAGTGGGTGCCGTTCGACACCACGGTCTTCTTCGGGCGCCCACCGGTGACCGAGGCCGAACGCGAGACCTGGGCCAAGAAACCGCGGGTGCCGCGGCGGACGCGGGCCCTGACCGAGCGGCCGATCGTCCGCTACCTGGGCCGCGACTCGGCCGAGGAGACGATCGAGGGGTGGCGGCCGTGGACGGCGGTGGTCGCGGGCTGGCTGCGCGAGGGCCGGTCGCCGACGGTGTTCGTGCACACCCCCGACAACAACGACGCACCGGCACTCGCCCGCCGGTTCCACGACGACGTGCGCGCGCTGGTGCCCGGCCTCGACCCGCTGCCCGAGCCGGTGCCGGTCGAGCCCGCGACCCTGTTCTGACGCCCTCGATGCGGTCAGCGACGGCGAGTCAGGCGCCCGTGGATTTCTCGGGGCTTCTCGGACGTCGTGGACCCGCCCGTCGCTCTAGACGAGTAAGTCCCAACTGATCAGTGGTCGTAGGCGATCAGTGATCGGGTGATGGGCTGGCCGGTGGCGCGGTTGTGCCAGACCGCGGCGGTCAGTGCGAGGATGCGAAGGGCTGTGCGTGCAGTCACGCCGTCGATGGTGCGGCCGCCGTGCAGTTCGAGGTCGAGCTGGCCTTTGAGCGTGTCGTTGAACGATTCGATCAGCTGGCGGACGGGTTTGAGCAGGTGCTCGGCCAGGTGCGGGGTGCGGTTGCGGTAGTGGGCCGCAGTAACTGGACTCCGCGTTCGGCCAGGAACGCGTCCAGCTCACGGAAGATGTAGCCCTTGCCGCGATGATCAGCAGACCGGGCCGGTCCGCCAGCACGGACGGGTCGTGATCCAGGATCGCCATCAGCACCTGACGTTCATCGAGTTTCGGGTTGGCCAGGGCCCAGGTGATCGGCAGCCCGGCCGGAGTGCAGATCAGGTGCAGGCGCAGGCCCCAGAGGAACCGCGAATGCGACGAGCAGTAGCCGTAGCCGGCCCAGCCGGCCAGCTCGGAGCGCTTGGTGGTCTCGCGGGAGCGGCCGCACTCGACCGGGGTGGAGTCCACGACCCAGGTCGCGTCGGTCCACAGGTCGGTGTCGAGGGCGAGTAGCCGGATGACCTTCTTGAGCAGCGGGACCGCGGTGCGCAGTCCCTTGTCGTAGCCGGATTGCTGGGGGCAGGTAGGTGAACGCGCCGGGCAGGAACCGCAGCCAGCAGGCCTCGGAACGGATGCCGAGCCCTGGGCCACAGCAAGGGTGATTAGCTCGACGTCGGTCAGCCGTGGTGGCCGTCCGGTCCGAGCAGGACTGCCCAAACAGTCATCGATCTTGACCTAGAGTGTGGCCAGAAGGGTGTTCAGGTCGGTCGTCACAAACTGATCTTGAACACCCTTCACCCTTCACCCGTCTCCAGACACCACCAGGACTTAGGACTTACTCGTCTAGGCCTCGAGTTCCGACCGGTACTCGTCGCGCTCCGCCGCTGCGCGGGCAAATTCGACTCGGAGTTGCCCGAGCTGCTCGTCGGACGGCCGGCGTGGCGGGTGGCCGCCCCGGCGGACTCTTCCGCTTCGGCGTGCGCCGCCACCGCGGCCGCGAGGTCGTGCTCGAGTTCGCCGCCCAAGGAGTCGCGGTCTTCGTGGCCGTTGAGCGCGGCGTTGCGCCGGCCGGCGCAACGCCATCGGCGGCCAGGCGTCCGAGGATCCGGGGGAAGACCCCTGTCCGGCGGTCCGCGGCCGTCCGCCCAGCCGGAACCGGTTCCCGAGAGATCGGATCGTTACACAACTTCGGGTGGGCTGGCACGTCTTGAGGTTCGTGAGAATGATCCGCATCGCCGGACTCGGCCTGGTGGCCCTGCTGCTGGCGGCATGTAGTGGAGAGACCGGCACGGTGGGGGCTGCGCAACCGGCCGGAGCGATCGGAGCGGCCGGACCGGCCGGAACGGCGACCGTACCGGGGGTACCGGCCGCGACAGTGGCGTTCGAGGGCGGGGACCAGCTGAGCCCGAAGGACCCGATCGTCGTCAAGGCGGCGGGCGGCACGTTGCAGGCGGTCGCGGTGACGAACCCGCAGACCGGCAACGCCGTCAAGGGCGAGCTCTCGCCGGACAAGACGACCTGGACCAGCTCGGACCGCCTCCGGTACGCGTCCACCTACCAGGTGGTCGCCACCGCGGTGAACCAGGCGGGCGCGGCGACCGAACAGCGCGGGGAAGTGCACACGGTCAAGCCGGCCGGGGTCGCGACGCCGGCGCTCTTCCAGTCGGCGTCGGGTGATTTCGGCGTGGGCCTGATCATCGGCCTGAAGTTCGACCACGACATCACCGACAAGGCCACGGTGGAGAAGTCCTTCAAGGTGACGTCCTCGCCCGCCCAGGACGGCGGCTGGTACTGGGTCGGCAAGCGCGAGGTGCACTTCCGGCCCAAGGACTACTGGAAGGCCGGCTCGACGGTGAAGCTCGAGACCACGACCTTCGGCACGCCGATCGGGGGCGGCCTGTACGGCGGCCAGGACGTCTCGGCCACCTACAAGGTGCACGACTCCTGGATCGCCAAGGCGGACGGCAAGACGCACCAGATCAAGGCGTTCCACAACGGCCAGCTGGTGCGGACCGCACCGACCAGCATGGGCAAGACCGCCGACACCCCGCCGCGGGGCGCGACGCCGACCTTCAACGGCACGCACACCGTGCTGGGGAAGGAGGAGCACAAGATCATGGACTCCTGCACCTACGGCGTGTGTGAAGGCGACCCCGGTTACTACAGCGCGCCGGAGAACTGGAACGTCCGGATCTCCAACGACGGCGAATACCTGCACGAGAACCTGAAGACGGTCGGCGTGCAGGGCAGTGACAACGTCTCCAACGGCTGCCTCAACATGAACACCGAGAACGCCAAGTGGTTCTTCGACACTTTCAACGTCGGCGACGTGGTCGAGGTCACCAACTCGGGCGGCCCGCAGCTGGCCATCAACAACGGCCACGGCGACTGGGCCATCAGCTGGTCGGCGTGGCAGGCCGGCAGCGCCCTGCGCGGCTGAGCCCGCCCCGGCGAGGGGAAAGGACGCCTTCGGTGCTCACGCTGAAGGCGTCCCACCCCGGCGATCGAGGTCGCGCACCGCGTAACGGTGGTGCTCGGCTTCTTCCTTCAGCACTACCTTGAGACAGCGGCGCACGACGTATTCCTGTTCGGGATACATGTCCGCCGGCTTGCGCCCGCACACCCGGTCGAGTTCGGCCGCGGTGAGCCCGTCGACGACCCGCCGCATCGCGGCCATGCGGGCGAGCCGTGGCACGAGCACCTCGTCGAGCGTCGGGGTGGCTTCGAGGGTGAGGCCGAGCTTCGCCGCCGCGTCGGACGGCGTGCCCCCGGCGGGCAAGCCCAGCGGGTGGTAGGGCGCTTCCTCCTCGAGCACGGCGTTGCCGAGCCAGGCGTCGCAGGCGAACAGCAGATGCCGTTGCGTCTCGACGAACGACCATTCGCCGTCGACCCGTTCGTGCAGTCCGGCCTCGGGCAGCAGCCTCGCCCGGTCGAGCGTCGCGCCCCACACGGTCTCGATGGCGTCCCAAGCAGCCCGGTAGTCCTCGGGCGAAGCCGCGTTCCGCGCCAGCACCCGCGCGGGGTGCCGTCGGTCGAGTTCGGCCTCGACATAAGCGGTCACGTCGACGTCGTTGACGACGAGGCGCTCGAAGTAGCCACCCAGGTAGACGTCGCTGCCGTAGCAGTCGACGATCTTCAGGCCGGTCACCTCGCAGTCGCGGATCTCGAGGCCCGCGAGGTCGCTGAGGTGGATACGGGCACCACGGAACCGGTCGCTCTGGACGTATTCGGAGACCATCGAAGCAGTCTCGCTGACTGGCGGCGGCCTTTACTGGAAAACGGCGAGAACTGCTCCTGACTCGAGGGTACGGTCGCGCGATGACCGATCGATCGTGCGCACCCGACCGGGCGGCGCCGGTCGTGGCGATCGCCGAGCCGCGGCCTCTCGAGGGGATGGGACCGCTGACGTTTCAATCACTGGGACTGACGCCGACAGCACACCACCCTCGACACCGTTCGGCTACGTGATCGAGAAGTACGATGACGTGGCCCTCGAGGTCGAGGTGTCGGATCCTCTGACCGGGGCGCACCCACATCGGCAGCCGTTCTCGCGACGGCGGGCCGTCTCCCCTTGCAGCGAGGGAGACGGCCCGCCGTCGGGAACCCGGGCTCAGCCGCGAGCCGCGGCCACCGCGGCTCCGGCCGCCTGGCCGGTCGCCGGCGGCATCAGCTTCGGGTACACCTTCTGGAATTTCTCGATCATCGTGGCGGACGGGATGACCCGGTTCGGGTTGGCCTGGCCCGTCGCCTGCTTCTCGCCCCAGGCGCCCGCGGCTTTGCGCTGGTCGGGGGTGCCGTGGCTGTGGAAGCAGTCACCGATGGACGCGTCGAGGTAAATGACTTCCTGCTGGGTGCGGGCGTTCCAGCCGAAGCCCTTGGCGTGCGCGACGAAGTAGCCGCCGTAGGCGTCGGGACCCATCTCGGAGGACTCGTTGCGCGGATGGTTGTCGTGGGCGAAGTCGACTTGGTGGCCGTACTCGTGGCCGATCACGGACTCCACCGAGACGTCGTCGAACCCGAGAGCGTCGACGGTGTCGAGCAGGCCGTCGCCGAGTGCCACGCGCTTGCCACCGAGGCTGCCGGCCGGGGCGGAGAACGCGTTCAGGCTGATCAGCGGGTTGCGGCCGCCCTGCAGTGCCGGCACTTCGTAGAGCACCTTGGTGGCGAGCGCGGCGGCGTCCTTCACCTTCGCCGGCGCGAGCCCGAGGCTGAAGGTCTGCGCCATCTTCGCCTGGCTGCCGAGGTCGGTGCCCTTCCAGGCGACGAGCTGGATGTTCCAGCTTTCGATGTCCCAGAAGCCGCGCAGCTTGTCGATCGTGGCGGTGGCGCGCGCGGTGTACTGACCGTCGGTGCCGAAGACCTGCGGGGTCTTGTCGGACGCGACGCCCTGGACGTAGAGCTGGCTGAGCCCCGACAGCGCGTCGAGCGCCTTGCCCTCGAGGGGGGTGAGCTGGTTCGCGAGCTTGTTCGCGTACGTCAGCAGCGAACCTTCGGTGCACCCCGGGATCGGGTCCTGCGCGGCCTGGCTCTGGGGGCCGATTCGCGGGACGGGTGACTCGATGAGCCGGTCGACGCCGCGCAGCGCGTCGCCGGGCAGGCCGTTGTAGAGGTCGATGACGTCCTGGTACAGCTGCGCGACATCCTCCTCGACGGTGGATGGCGTGCTCGCGGCGGCGGGAACGGCCGTGGCGAGCACGAGCGCCGCCGCGGTGCCCGCTGCCGCGAGCGTGTTGCCGAGAAATCCGGTCCGCTTGGGCAAGGTGGTTTCCCCTCTGCTGGTCCGTTTCAAGATCACCGATCGTCGCCACAGTAGGGCGGGGATTGGCGGCGAAACCGGCGCCGGGACAAGAACCCCGAAATGGCCCACGTCTTTCGGAGGGTTTCGGCGGTGCGGACATCGGCCGAAAGTACTAGGGACGCGGTGCTCGGTACCGTCTGCCGATGGGGTTCACCGAGCGGGCGCGCCGGGTGCGTGACGGCGTTGTGTTCGTGTGTGGGGTGGTACCACCCGATCGGCCACCGGGCGACGTTGAGTTTCCTCGGTGAGCCGGCCGGGCCGTACCAGCACCACGAATCGGCTCTGCCGCGGGCGCTCGAGGCGTTGGAGGCCGGCCGCGCGGTGTGGCGCGCGGAAGTCGCTTCGTACCTCGACGCACGCGTGGCGCAGAAGCGGCTCGGCCGGCGTGTGCCCGCACCCGGCGATCCGCCACCGGGAACGATGGGCGGGCAACTTCTGCATCGCCACCGGCGGGCGGTTGACGGCCGAGCAGCTGGACGTCCTTCCGCGCCAACGGATGTCGGCCGAAACCGAGGAGGTTCGCTGGCCGCTCACGCTCGTGGTGTCCGCCGGCGCGCGTCGACCCAGGTGGCCGACATTCCCTCAGCTTGTTGGCTGACCGTGGGCGTGGGCCAGCTCGAACGCGCAGTTGGCCTCGTTCTGCCCGTCGCCGAGTTCGACGAACAGCGAGCAGGCCGCGGCCAGCACGTCGGTCGCCGTCGCGATGTCGCCGAGCATCGCGTGGGCGCGGCCCAGCTGGAGCCGCACCCGTGCGGTGCAGCGCCGGTCGCGCTGGCCTTCCACGATCTCGAGGGCCCGCGTCAGCTGCCGCAACGCCTTCGCCGGCGCGTTCTGCTTGAGGTTGAACTCGCCGCAGCGGGTCAGCACGGCGGCCGTGCGGTGGTCGTCGCCCAGTGTCATGGCTCGTTCCAACGCTTCTTCCAGCAGCGTCCAGGCCCGCCCGGGCCTGCCCTCGGCCAGGTGCAGCGCCGCCGCGCCCGCGCGGAGCTGGATTTCGAGGTGGCGGGCGCCGGTTTCGGCCGCCAGCACGGTCGCGCGCGCGTTGAACTCCAGCGCCTCATCGGCTTGGCCCGTCACGCGGTAGGTGGTGGCCAGGCCGCCGAGCGCACGCGCGATCCCCGGCACGTCGCCGATCTCTTCGCTGATCGCCAACGACTCCCGCAGCGCGGCGAACGCCTCCGGGAACCGGTCCCAGTAGATGTGCAGCTGCCCGAGCCCGAGCAGCAGCGCGGCCCGGCCGCGGCCGCCGGGCACTCCGGTGAGCGCTTCGGTGGTGAACTGGAACCACACCTCGTTGCGGCCGCTGTGGTCGAAGTACTGCTGGCACATGATGGCCAGTTCCCAGCTGTGGTCGGTCATCCCCTCGGCCACGGCGATCTTGATGGCCGCGTGCAGCGCGGGCAGCTCGGCCTCGAACCACTCCGTGGCGTCGGTGATCGGCTCGCTGTCGGCCGGCCACCGGCTCGCGTCGCCGGGCAGCGCGGTCAGCACGCTGCGCGGCAGCCGGGCCGCCGCCTGCTCGCTGAGGTAGAGCCATCCGCCGAGGGCCCTGGTGATGGTCTGCCGGCGTTCGGGCTCCGGTTCCTCCTCGGCCTTCTCGGCCGCGAAGCACCGCAACAGGTCGTGCAGCCGGTAGCGGGCCGCGCCCGCCGCCCGGCCGGCGGGCTCCACGAGGTGGCAGCCGACGAGGTCCTCCAGCATCCGCTCGGCCGCGCGCGCATCGATCCCCAGCACGGCGGCGGCCAGCCACGCGCCGAAGGTCGGCACGGACAGCGAGCCCAGCCTGCGGAACAGGGTCTGGTGCGTGGCGGGCAGCTGGCGGTAGCTGATCGCGAAGCTGGCGCGGACGGCGAGGTCGCCGACCGCCAGCCAGTCCAGCCGGGTCCGCTCGGCCGTCAACCGGTCGGCCAGGTCCGCGGTGTTCCAATGGGGGCGCTCGGCGAGCAGGGCGCCCGCGACCCGCAGGGCCAGCGGCAGGCCGCCGCAGTGCGCCAGCAGCGCCTCGTCGGGCCCGTGCCGCACGCCGGTGATGGTGCTGAGCAGACTGGCCGCGTCCGCATCGCTGAGCAGGTCGAGCCGGACCCGCCTGCCGTGCTCCAGCCCGCTGAGCGTTTGCCTGCTGGTGACGAGCACCGCGCAGCCGGGCGCGGCGGGCAGCAAGGGCCGGACCTGGCTTTCGTGCTGGACGTTGTCCAGCACGATCAGCACCTTGCTGTCGACGAGCAGGTCACGCAGCAGCGCGGAGCATTCGTCCTGGTCGGAGGGCACCATGTCGACCGCGACGCCCAGCGCGCGCAGGAACCGGGGGAGCACCGTGTCGGCACCGGAGTCCCCCAGCGTCGCGAAGAGCTGGCCGTCCGGATACGCGTCGCGGACTTCGTGCGCCAGCCGCACCGCGAACGTCGTCTTGCCCAGCCCGCCGACACCGGAGATGGTCAGCACCAGCGGCTCGCGCCGGTCCGGCGTGCGCAGGTCGGCCGCCAGCTCGGCCAGCAGGCCGGCCCGGCCGGTGAAGTCGGCGAGATCCACCGGCAGCTGCCGTGGCCGGTTCACCTCGCGAGGGGCGGTGACCGCGGGCCGCAACGTCGGTTCGCCGCGCAGGACACCGGCGTGCAGTGCGCGCAGCGCCGGTGACGGCTCGACACCGAGTTCGGTCACCATGGTCCGGCGCAGGTCCAGGTAGACCTCCAGCGCCTCCGGGATCCGCCCGGACCGCGCCAGTACCGTCATCAGCTGAGCCCGCGGCCGTTCCCGCAGCGGATGTGCGGCGATCACCTCGGTCAGCTCGTCGACGAGCCCGTGGGTGCGGCCCAGCCGCAGGTCCGCCTCGACCCGGTCCTCGATCGCGGCCAGCCGCAGCTCGTCCCACCGGTCGGCGGCCACCCGCGCGGACGGCACGGGGACGTCGGGCAGTGCCGGGCCGCGCCACAGCCCGAGCGCGTCGTTCATCAGCCGGGTGCCCTGTTCGAGCTGCTCCTCCGCGATCAGCTCGCGGGCCGTCGCGGTGAGCGTCGTGAACCGCTCGACGTCCAGTGCTTCCGCGGGCAACTCGAGCACGTAGCCCGAGCGCCGGGTGGCGATCAACGGCCGCGGCAGGGCGCGGCGCACCCGCGAGATCAGGCCGTGGATTTGTGTCTTCGCCGTGGCCGGCGGGTGCTCGTCCCACAGCTCGTCAGCGATTCTTTCCCAGGTCACGGGCTGATTCGCGGACAGCAGCAGCACCGCGAACACGGCACGCGCCTGCGGGGAGCCGAGGTCTGTTTCGACGCCTTGCCAACCCACCCACAGCGGTCCGAGAACCTGGATGTCCCAGCAACCCTCCGGCATGTCGGAACCGTACCAGCCGGGTTTGGCCATACCAGAAAAAGCGGCCGAGTACAGGACCGTCTGGGTGAATCGGCGCTATGTGCGTCCGCTCCTGGTGCACAGCGTTCGAGAAGCGGTCACTGCGAGCATTCCCCTACCAGCAACAACGTGGGGAGGCGTTGACGATGGATGCGAACTGGTGCCGATCGGCAATGGCGAAGACCGGTGCGTGGGGAGTGGCTCGAGGTTTCGCCTTGGCTGCCGCGCTGGCGGTCTCGATGACCGTTCTCAGCGCGGTCGAGGCGCAGGCGGCCCCCGCGTGCACCTATGCGGCCTGCAACGGCAAGGACCCCGAGACGACCGGGTGCGGCCGGGACGCGGTCACGAAGAAGGAGCTGACCGCTTCGCTCATTCGCGGCGAGCTGCGCTGGTCGCCGAGCTGTCATTCTTTCTGGACCAGAATCTCCTGGTCCCCCCAAAACGGCGGTCTCGGGCAGTACCCGACGATCGCCGGCGGGGTCTGGGATGCGAACGGCAACCGGGTCCGCAAGGCCTACTTCGCCAAAAACCCGGTGACCAGGCACCCGGACTGGACGCCGATGATCTCGCAGGCCTACCCCTGGGAGCAGTTCTGCATCTACACGGCCACGGACGACGGCTGCGCTTACCACGCCTGAACGGACGAGGGCCGACCATGAAGAAGAACACGATCAAAGCATTACCGGTCGTCTTGGTCGCGTCCATGCTCGCGGCACTGGGGATGCTCACCGGCCCTGCGGCTGGTTACGCGAGCACGTCGGCAGCTTATCCGGTCACTCCGTTCCGCATGGAATACGGCGCCAGTGTTCTCGCGGGCTCCATTACCTGGTACGACCGCAGCATTCGCGCCACGGGCTCGGTCAAAGCAGTCGCCGCGAAAAAGACGGCCGTCTTCCAAGGCGAGTCCCCCCACTGCATATCGGGTGTGGAAACGCGGACGGCGTCAGTCGGCGACACCCGGGAATCCGTTGTCGACATACCCTGCGACGCTCCGGGCGGGATCACCATCGCCTACGTCGAGCTGTGGGACTTCGACAGCAGCTACTTGCACCGCGCCGTCTGCACCAGGAACGGTTGCACGATCAGGGACTAGCGTCGCTCGGCACAGGTACGTGAACCGGGTCGATCGAGAAGCGCGGAGGCGTCGGCCCGGGCCACGGCTCGCACCCGGTCGCCGGCCGTGCCGATGACGGCGAGGTGGTGCAGTGCCGCGGCGCCGGCCGGCGGGCAATCGCCTCGGGCGAGCGGCCCGGCCGGCCCGGTCAGCACGGCGGTGGCTTCCGCCGAGTCGCCGGTGACTCGCCACAGCGCCCACGCCACGGCCGGCTCTGCGGCGCTGTCCCGCAGCGTTGCCACCGCGTCCCGGGCGGTGAGCCCGATGGCCCCGAGCGCTCTCGCGGCCGACGGCCGGAGCTTCGGCTCCGCCGCGGCGTCGACGAGGACGGGCAGGGCGGCCGCTGCGGCCGCGACCACGGTGCACACGTTCGGCGCCAGGTCTCGTCGAGCGGCGAGCGGGCCGAGGAGAACGCCGCTGTGCTCGCGCAACGGAATCAGCACTTCGCAGATCGCCGGCTGAGCCGGCACGGGGTGCGTTCGTCCGAAATGGACGATTTCGGTGTCGAACCCGAGCCGGCCGCCGGACAGTCGGTCCGCCAGGCCCGGCAGGCAGCCCGGATGACCTTGCCGGGCCAGTGCCCACACCGCCGCGTCACCGACATAAACGCACCTCGGGGACATCGTCGTCCAGGCTGCCGCCCAGCAACGGCAGAAGGCCCTCGGTGGTGGTGCGCCACCGGGAGAGCACCTGCTGGGTGTGCCGGAGGGCGGCCACCCGCAGATCGGCGGGTGGCCGCGGCGGGCGACTCCGGTCGCGAACGCGGTGGCCGCGACCGGGTCGGCGGCCGGCAGCTCGCCGGTGGCGTGCACGAGAGTGGTGGAGGTGCCCCCGAGCCAGGCGGAGTCCCGCCACCGCGCGGCGTCCGGGTCCAGCACGGCTCGCACCGGCACGTCGACCCGCCGAGCCGCGACGCCGGAATCGGACCCGGCCAACGCGTGCACGGCGGCCAAGCGCACCTGGAGGTCCTCGGCGTCCAGCAGCGCCACCAGCAGGGTCGCTGCCCGGCGCACGCGCGGATCCGGGGCGTCCAGCAGCGCGAGCAACCGCGGTCTCGCGGCCTCGAGCGCAGGCTGCCAGCCGGGGGACCCCCCCACTCGCGGGTGCGGTCGAGGCCTCGACGGCCAAGAGCCGGATCAAGCCGACCACCTCGTGCCGGTGGTGCACGGCACGGCCGGAGGCGAGATCGGTCAGCACCGGCAGCGCGGCCGGTGCCGCCGAGCAGAGCCAACCGCCCTGGTGGTGGAGCTTGCTCGACAGGTCGTCGAGCGCGTCGGATGCGGTCCCCACACCCGGCGCACCGCTCATTGGCCGTAGGAGAAGCGGAGATCGGCGAACAGCAGCTGGTTGAGCCGCCGCCGGAGGTGTCCGGTCTTGCTCTGGTCGGGGGCTTCGCCGGGAGTGACCAAGGTGAACCTCAACAAGGTCCCTCCGTCGCGCGACGCCGTCAGCGCGAAATGGATCCGGTCATCGGGCCGGCTCGGCCACAGCGACGACCACACCGCCCGGCTGGGCTTCTCCGCGGCGAGGACCCGGGGTTCGACTTCGTCGGCCAGCAGGTGGAGCCACGGACGGGTGCCTGGCCGGTGCGGCTCCACGAGCGAGTCCCAGACGACCGGTGGCGGTGCCGGCAGCGTGCGCGCCCGCGAACCGATCTCGATCACCTGGGCAGAGTACGTCGAGCCGGCGAGGATCGCCGAAGCGAGTCGAGCACCCATTCCTCGCCATTTCCCGATACCCGGACAGATTCGTTGGAGATTGACTTTCCGGAAACATCGAAGACCGGCGAAAAAGGTGCCGTCGGAGATTGACTCTTACGAACGGGAAAGATCGGCGCTAGGGTCTTGCTCGCCGCCGGCGACGCTCGTCTTGATGCGCCGTACCGGGCACGCACCTTGCCGAGGCGACCGTCGCAGGGAATGAGGAGCCTGGATCGAAGCTTCCCCACCCGACCCCACGGCAGTCCGCCGGTCACCCCTTCAGTGAAATGCCGCGCGAGCCCGGGCACGTTTCCCGCGACCGCTCGATATCGGGTGCCGCTGCGTGGCGCGCTCCGGTTCCGCACCCCTGAAGTCCCTGTCTCCGAGCGCCCCCGAGGACCTGATCGATGTCAGTGCACTTACCCGCTCACCACCAGGCCGGCCGCCTGCCGGTGGGGCGAGCCCTGTTCGTCCTGCCGGCCGCGATCGTCGTCACCGGCGGGATCTGGTGGTGGATGACGGCCGGGGCGCCCGCGGCGGACCGGACGTTCGTGGCCTGGTACGGCGGGGTGGCGGCCGTGGTGGTGTGCGCCGCGGTCACGGTCGCCGCGTACTGCGTGCAGGCGGTGCGCCGGCTTCGGGGCCACGCCGCGGCACTGGACGCGGAGGTCACCCGGCTCGCCGACGACACGCTGCCCGCAGTGGTCCGGCGCGTGCGCGACGGAGCGTCGGTGGACACCGCGCTCGCCGAGGTGCCCGGGTCCGTCGACGGCGTGCACCGGCGGCTGCTGGGCACGGTCGCGCAGGAGATCGGCCGGGGAGAGCGCATGCGCGCGGCCACGATGGCGGCCTGCGCCAACGCCGCCGGCCGGGTTCAGGCACTGGCCACCAGCATGCTGGCCGACCTGCGGGAGATGGAAGGCCGGTACGACGAGAACGTGCTCGGCGACCTGCTCAAACTGGACCACAGCACCGCGCAGGCGGGCCGGCTGGCGGACAGCATCGCGGTGCTGACCGGGGCACGGTCCGGCCGGCGCTGGACCAAGCCGATCGTGATGGAAAGCATCCTGCGCGGCGCGATGGGGCGCATCAGCGCCTACCAGCGGGTGCAAACGCACTCGACGAGCACGGTCGCGGTCGCCGGGTACGCCGCCGAAGGCGTCATGCACGCACTGGCCGAACTGATGGACAACGCCGCCGCCTTTTCGCCTCCGTCGGAGAACGTGCACGTGTACGTGGAGGAAGTGCACGCGGGTGTCGTGGTCACCATCGAGGACAGCGGCCTCGTCATGAGCCCCGCGGCGCTGGAGCGCGCCGTGCGGGCGGTGTCCTCCGAGCCGCTGGACCTGACCACGCTTTCCGGCACCCGGCTGGGACTGGCGGTGGTGGGGTGCCTGGCGCGCAAACACGGCCTGACCGTGCACTTCCGGCCGTCCGCGCGGGGCGGCACCGGAGTGGTGGTCATGATCCCGCGGCAACTGATCACGCAGCCCGAACCGGACGTCCGGCCGGCCGCGCCGAGCCCACCGGCCGCGCCGTCCGCACCCGCCGCCGTGCCCGCCGCGCCCACCGCGGAGGAGTCCAAAGTGGAGAGTGCATCGTCCGGGCTGCCGCAGCGACGTCGCGGGCAGACGCTGGCGGCCGCGCCCAAGACGGGCTCGCCGCCGGCGGCGAGCCCCGCCCCGGCTCGTGCCGACGCCGGCGCGCGGTTCAGCGCCTTCCGCGCGGCCGGCCGGGGAACCCGCCCTTCTGCTCCTTCGGAGGACAGCCGATGAACACCACGGATCACGACCTGGACTGGTTGCTGGAGAACCTCCTGAGCAAGACGCCGGGCACCCGGCACGCCCTGGTGCTGTCCAAGGACGGGCTCAAGCTCTGCCACACCCGGGGGCTCACGATGGACCAGGCCGACCAGCTGGCCGCCATCGCTTCGGGCATCCAGAGCCTGGCGTACGGCACGTCGATCGAGTTCGGCGACGGTACCGGTGGCGTCCGGCAGTCCATGACGGAGTTCCACGGCGGGATGCTGTTCATCGTGGAAGCCGGCGAGGGAGCGCATCTCGCCGTGATCGCCGGCGATGACGCGGACGTGGGCGTCATCGGCCACAACATGAACGAGCTCGTCGAGCAGATCGGCGAGCACCTGACCGCCCCGCCCCGCCCCGATCCCAGCCGCGGCACCGCGGCCGGATGACATGAGCCGGGAAGACCTGCACCGCGAGGACCCGGACCGGTTGTACACCGTCACCGGCGGGCGCAGCCGCGCGAACGAGACCGCTCTGGACCTCGTGACGCTGATCGTGAGCGAGGGCGATCCGGTCCCGGGCATGCAGTCCGAGCACGTCAAGATCCTGCGGATGTGCCGGCACCCGACGGCGATGGTGGAGGTCTCCTCGGAGCTCGGCCTTCCGGTGAGCGTCGTGAAGATCCTGCTGTGCGACTTGCTCGACACCGGCCGGATCACCGCCCGCCACCCGTCCTCGGCTCCCGTCGACACCCGTCTGCCCGATCTCGAAACCCTGAAGCAGGTGCTTGTTGGACTCAAGAAGCTCTGAGCAAGACGCCCGTACTCCGCTGCCGAGCACCGCCAGGGACGGGCTGAAGATCGTGATCGTCGGCGGGTTCGGGGTGGGCAAGACGACCATGGTCCGTTCGGTCAGCGAAATCCGCCCGCTGAGCACGGAGGAAACCATGACGCAGGCGGGCGTCGGGATCGACGACGGCGCCTCGCACGGCAAGACCACCACCACGGTCGCGTTCGACTTCGGGCGGATCACCCTCAACGAGCACATGGTGCTGTACCTGTTCGGCGCGCCGGGACAAGAGCGGTTCTGGTTCCTCTGGGACCGCCTGTTCGCCGGCACCCTGGGCGCCGTGGTGCTGGTGGACACCCGCCGGCTGGCCGACTCGTGGTACTCCATCGACCGCCTCGAACACCACGGGACGCCCTTCATCGTGGCACGCAACAACTTCGGCCGGCCGGAACACACCCTGGACCAGGTGCGGCAGGCACTCGACCTGTCCCCGCACGTCCCGCTGATCGACTGCGACGCCCGGCGGCGCGACTCCGGCAAGACCGTCCTGCTCACCCTCGTCGACCACCTCTTCGCCCTGTCCTCCGCCCGGGAGACCGCGTCATGACCACCCCCCAGCCCGCACCCGCCACGCCGTTGTACGGGCCGCGATTCCAGCAGAAGTCCGCCGACCTCTACGCGGAGCTGCGGCGGGCGCACGGGCCGGTGGCCCCGGTCCTGCTCGACGGCGACCTGCCGGCGTGGCTGGTACTGGGCTACCGCGAGGTGCAGCACGTCGTGAGCAATCCGGAGGTCTTCGGGCGCGACTCCCGGCGCTGGAACGCCTGGGACCGGGTGCCGCCGGACTGGCCGTTGCTCCCGCTCATCGGCTACCAGCCGACGATGATGTTCGCCGAGGGCGCCGAGCACCGGCGGCGGGCCGAGGCGCTCGACGAAGCGCTCGGCGCCGTCGACCAGTTCGACCTGGGCGCGCGTGCCCAGCAGGTGGCCGACGAGCTCATCGACGCCTTCGCCGGCTCCGGCGAGGCGGACCTGATCACGCAGTACGCCGACGGGATACCGCTGCCCGTCGTCGCCCGGATGATCGGCGTGCCGGCCGCGGAAACCGGCGACCTGGTCCGTGACGTCTACCAGACGCACGCCGCCGGCGAGGGCGCGAACGAGGCTTACGCGCGCGTCCGGGAGAAGGTGCGGCGAATGGTCGAGTCCAAGCGGCGCGATCCCGGGCCGGACGTCACGTCGCGGCTGCTGGCCCACCCGGCCGCGCTCGCCGACGAGGAGATCACCGAGGACCTGCTCCACCTGATGAACGCGGGACAGTTGCCCACCGCCTACTGGATCGGCAACACCCTGCGGCTGATGCTCACCGACGACCGCTTCGCGATGACGTTGTCCGGCGGCCGCCGCAGTGTCGGCCAGGCGCTGAACGAGGTGCTCTGGGAGGACACCCCCACCCAGAACTTCCCGGGCCGGTTCGCCGTCCACGACCTCCGGCTGGGCGGCCGGCAGATCCGCCAGGGCGACCTGCTCATCCTCGGCCTCGCCGCGGCCAACCAGGACCCGCTCGTCCGGCCGGTCCCGCAGGCGTCGACCGGCAACCAGGCGTACATGTCGTTCAGCCACGGCGAACACCGGTGTCCGTACGCGGCCCAGGAGATCGCCAAGGTCATCGCCGAGGCCGCGATCGAAGTCCTGCTCGACCGCCTCCCGGACGTGGTGCTGGCGGTGCCGGCCGACACGCTGGAGTGGCGGCCGTCGCCGCTGTTCCGCGGCCTGGCGGCGTTGCCGGTGAAGTTCACGCTGGCCTGGTGACCCCGGACGGCCCGCCACGCTTTCGATCGCATGCCGAACCGGGCCGAACCCGGTCAGGGCTGCACGAATGCGGTGAGCTTCGCGCCCGGTCGCCCGAAGGTGCAGGTCGCCGCGCGTACGCCGCCGATCCAGGATTCGCGGGTCGGGAGGTGCACGAAGAACTCGAGCCCGGACGGCGGGGTGCCCGTGGCGAAGTAGGCCGCCGCCGCGATCCGGCAGGTGGTCAGCGCCGGTTCGCGAATCGCTTCGAGGCCCGGGTAGGCGTCAGCGGTCTCGCCCACGTCGATGCGGTGGAAAATCTGCTCGTCGTGCGGTTCCTCGCAAGGGATCCGGGTGACGTGTTCGCCGTCGGCGCCGGAGTCGAAGCAGTCGCCCGTCCCCAGCGCGTGGATGGAGTCCTTGCCGTCGGAGGTCAGCTGCGCGAGCGTGGCAACCGGGTGCGCGAACAGCACGGGGACGACCTTCACCACGCCGACGCCCAGCCAGAGCACGCTGAGCGCGAGGCCGGCCACCGCCAGCCCGCGCCCGGATCGGTTGGTGCGGACGAGCGCACGGATGCCGAACAGCGCGGCGAGCGGCACAAGACCGACGAGGCCGCAGAGGAACGACGCGATCGCGAACCCGTCGGTCCCCTCGGTGGAGTCCACGGGGCCGTGGACTCCTCGTCTGGTCGTGGCTGGACAGCGTCGACCGCGTTTCGTCGAGCAAGGTTCCCCCTCCGGCGTCCCCCGACCCGGCGGAGAAGATCCTAGCGAGCCCCTGCCGTCAGGCAGTGCTGCACCAGCGGACCGAACCTTTCGGCCAGTTCGTCGACGGAGGCGGACGCGATCGGTTCGATCCGCACGATGTACCTCGCCACCGTGAGACCGAGGATCTGGACGTTGACCATGGCGGCCCGCAGCGCGGCGTCGGGCGTGCCGAGCAGCGCCGCCAGCCGGTCGGTGATTTCGCGGTCGATGAACTCGCGCAGCAGCTCTTGGGACTGGGCGTCGGTCGGTGCCGATCTGGTCAGCATCACGAGCGGGGTGCGGCCGGACTTGTCGAGGTTCTCCACCAGGGTCCGGATGATGCGTTCGCCGATGGTGTCGAGGCCGCCGGCGAAGATCGACTCGATGGCCGGGGGGACGTTCTCGGACATCTCGACAGCGGCGCCGAAGAGGCCCTGCTTGGTGCCGAAGAAGTAGAAAACCATCGCCGGGTCGACCCCCGCCGCGGTGGCGATCGCGCGCACGGTCGTGGCGCGGTAACCGTGCTCGCCGAACAGTTCACGCGCGGTCCGCAGGATCCGCTGCTTGCTCTCCGCGCCGGACCGCCAGCGTCCGGGGCGGCCGTGGGTGCCGTCTTCCGTCATGACCACCGAAGCCTAGCACTCTTTCTTCATCGGCCGGTGGAGTTTTGCCCGAACTCGCCGTAGCGTGTTCTTCATCAGGTGGTGAAGAAAGGGTGCGGACATGAGGGTGATCGTGATCGGCGCCGGTCTCGGTGGGCTGACGCTGGCCCACGGGCTCCGCCGGGCGGGCATCGACGTCGCGGTGTACGAGCGGGATGGCGCGCAAGGACGTCGTCAGGGGGTGAGCCTGCACCTCGACGACCGGGGCGCGGCGGCGCTGCGGGGGTGCCTGCCCCCGGCACACGCCGCGATGGCGGAAGCCACCACGGGAGGGCCGCGCGACCAGACCCTCACACTGTCCGAAGTGGAGGGAGAGCTGACTGTCGTGGCTACCCGGCCGTCCGATGGTTCGGGCGGGCGGGCGCGGCCCGGCCGGCAGGTCCACCGGCCGTTGCTCCGGGCGGTGCTGCTGACGGGACTGGACGACGTGGTCCGGTTCGGAGCCGAGTTCACGCGGTTCGAGCGGCGTGCTGACGGCACCGTCCGGGCTTTCTTCGCCGACGGCGGCACGGATACCGGGGACGTCCTGGTCGGCGCGGACGGAATCGGTTCGGCGGTGCGCCGCCGGTACTTGCCGGACGTGCGGGTGGCGGACACGGGACGACGCATGGTCATGGGGGCGACTCCGCTGCGAGCGGTGGCCGGCACCGGGCTGCCGGCGCTGGTCGGCGACAGCCCGGCCGCCGCGCGGGCAGGCGACACGATGATGGCGCTGGGCGTGCTGCGGTTCACCCGGCGGCCGGTGGCCGCGCGGGAGGAGTTGCTGCCCGCGTTGGGTTCCCGCGCGGTCGTGGACGTCGAGGACTACGTGATGTGGGCGCTGCCCTGCGTGCGAGAGCGGCTCGGCTCACCGGCCACGGTGTGGCACCAGGCCCAGGAGCTGGCCGCGGACCTGCACCCGACGCTGCGGCTGATCGTCGCCGAGGCTTGGCCGGACGTCACGGCCGCACTCCGGATCGGGACGATCCCGCCGATGCCCGCCTGGCCCGCCAGTCCGGTGACGGTCCTCGGCGACGCCATCCACCTGGCCCCGGGGTTCGGTGGCAACCTGGCGATGCGGGACGCGCACCGCCTCGGCGAGGCGCTGGCCGAGGCGGACCGTGGCCGGCTCGGCCTGCTCGAGGCGATCGGCGCCTACGAGGACACCATGCGCCGCACCAGCTTCACCCCCGTCGCGGCGAAGGCGAGCGCATGAGCCTCGATGTGCTGACGCGGAAGTCCCTGTCGGTGTTCGACGCGGTGGGCGGTTGGCGCACGGTCGCCGAGGGCCTCGCGTCCCGGGTGGTGTTCCTGGTCGCCTCCCTGCTGACCGGCCGGGTGTGGACCTCCGCGCTGATCGCCGTCGGCGCGGTGGCGGTGCTCGCGGTCGTGCGCGTGTGGACCGACCGGCGCTTCTGGTCGGCGGCGATCGGGCTGGCCATCGTCGGGGGCTCCGCCTTGCTGGCCGGAGCCACCGGGCAGGCGATCAACTTCTACCTTCCCGCCGTGGTGATCCAGGCGGCCCAGGGAGCGGTTTTCCTGCTGTCGATGCTGGTGCGGTGGCCGGTGGTCGGGGTGGTGCTGAGGGTGGTGCGCCGCGACCGGTTCGGCTGGCGGCGCGACCCGGCAGCACGGCGGCGCTACCAGCTGTGCACGGCGGTGTTCGTGGTGAAGTGCGCCATCGCGACGGCGGTGCAGATGCCGCTGTACGTGGCCGGGCAGACCACCGCGCTCGGCGTCGCCGCCACGCTGCTGGGAGGTGCGCCCTCGGCGGGCGCGTGCCTGTACCTGTGCTGGCGGATACTCCGCGAAGACCCGCACGGGCAGCCCGATTTCGTCGCTCGCGGGCAGGACCGGACGTCACCAGGGGACGGCGCCGTCGTCGTCGACGAATGAGCCGGCCGGTCCGCCGTCGGGCAGGATGGCGAGCCGGATCGCGGCCAGGCCCGGGCAGACGGCGTTGAGGTACGACTTCGTCGGCGCGTAGGCCGCCATGATCGGGCCGACTTCGAAGTCCGGGTCCGCCGGCAAGGTCACGGACCCGACGCTGCTGGAGACGTTGACGATGCGCGGCGACGCCGCGCGCCGCACGAACGGCAGCATCGCGTTGGTCACCCGGATCACTGGGGCGCCAATCTCGAGGATCCGCTTCTACGCGTCAAGAGTCTTGAAGGACCCTTACTGCGCCGCGCGCATGTCGAAGGATCAGCCCGGCCGCCGTGCGGCCGGATCAGCGTCATGAGCGACCTTGGCCAACGAGCGCCCGTGAAGGCCTGCGCGTCAGGATGTTTCATCGTCTCTACCCTGGCGCTACGCTCCGCGGAGAACGTCTTTCAGCGCGTCGGGGATGACCGCGGTCGGCAGCAAGGCGGTCAACCGGTCCGTGAGTCGGCTGTCGCGGACGAGGGTTCCCTTGGCGAGGCCGGCGCCGGCGGCCGCCGCGTCCGGCTGCCGCCGAGCCCAGGTTCGCGCCAGTTCACCGTCCAGCAGGAGCTGGTAGTCGTCGCGCATGTGCCAGCCGATGCCCGGGTCGAGGCGAGTGTTGGCGGCGAACGCGGCTCCCGCGTTGGCGACCTTGCGGGTGAACTGCGCCAGTCCGCGGTCGGGTACGTGCAGGATCCCCAGGGGCCGCTCGGCGGCGAGTCCGCCGAGCGCGGCGCCGGTCGCGCTGTGGTTGCCGACGCCGACCGTCACCCCGGGATCGGCGCGGTGGCACACTTTGTTCCCGATCCGCGTGCCGCGCGCCGACAGTGACAGGGTGTCGCGCAGGACGTGCGTCGAGGGCCACGGGCCGCTGCGAGCGGGATCGGCCACCAGGTTGTCGCGGACCATCTCCACGGTGCCGCACCGGCTGTCGACGGCGGCCAGCGCGTCCGGGATCGCTGTCCGGTCCACGTCGGTCGCCGCGCCGGGCCAGAGGAACTCGTCGGCGTCACCGTTGATCACCCAGTCGGCGCCGTGCGACTCCGCGGCGCGCCGGGCCATCGCGGTGACCCACCGGGCCTGCTCGTAGTCGCGGCCTGGCTCGTGCCGCAGCTCGAGGACCCCGGCGTCGCGGTAGCGTTCGAGGGTTTCGGTGGTGCCGTCGACGGACCCGTTGTCCGTCGCCACGACGAAATCCACCCCCGCGGCGAGGTGGTGCTCCACAGTGGCCGCCACGATGTCGGCCTCGTCGCGCACCAGCAACGTCATCACGATCCGCACTCGCCAACCCCCAGTCGATTCGAACGGAGATCAGCATACAAGGGGGAAATCGATCGCCGAGGTCCAAGCACAACGCCTCCGCGCCGGCTGACATCCGCAGTAGCGTGAAGGCTGTAGCCAGCAGACCAGCGTGGCGATGGTGACGCTGAGGAAGATTTTGCGTTGTCGCCTATCCGTTGAACTCCGCGCCCACACCGGCAAGGCACGCCACGCCAGCGACAAGGGATACCCGATGGCTTTCGCGAGTTCCGCGATACCACCCAGGACGGTCGAGCCGGCGGGATCGCTGTCGTTGACGGGGTCGCCCTGACCTTAGGTGTAGGAGTTGGGCTCCTGGCCGGTGGGTCGGCCTGGGTCTTGCCGGTCACGAAGCTGGTGCGAGCGGGCCGGGCTGTCAGGCGGTGAACCCTCCGTTGCTCTTCAGCAATTGCCCGTTGACCCACTGGCCCTGCGGGAGCACAGGAACGCCACGAGGTGAGCGGTGGCACATCACCAATGTGGTGACGCAGCCGAGACGTCGTTCGACTTCGTCGAAGACGCGCTCCGGAATCTCCGGGTCGGCGAGGTCCGCCTCGATGCCACCGTCTTGGAGCCCTGTGCCGCCAGGGTTTCGGCGATCGAATCCGCCGCATCGGATTCGATGCCCCAGGCCATGCGCGCGTCGTACGGTGTCCAGTAGGTGAAAGCGACGTCCCAGCCTGCCTGGGCCGGCTGGCGGGCGATGCCGGCCCCGATCCCGAGCGGCCGACGCCGGTCAGCAACGCCACCGGCCTGGCGCGGGCGGGGCATGGTTTCTCGCCTGTAGTCGTCACAAGGTGTCATCGTTCGACGGCGGTGCAGGCTTGGCAATCGATATTCCGGCCGTCGGCTTGCGTGACATCGCTGCGGAGTGCGTCAGGTTGGTGGCGACCCAGTTCGGCCGCTAGCCGTGCTTGTCTCGAACATCTGTCCAGCTGGCAGACGACACGGGCTTGGCTCCACCCGGGCGGGTCAGGTCGGGCTGTGTCGTGTGGCGGGCGGCTGTCATGAGCTGCGTTGCTTATGGGGTCGGTCCGGTGTCGAGGTGTCGCTGGGAGTGGCTCACCGGGACGCGCGCTCCGCGGCAGAAGAGGATGTGCACCCGGCACGCTGTCGAGCCACCCATACCGTCCGGGACGAGTGGTGGGGTCCCCTGAGGAGCAGCTCAGCGTGGTGCGGCGCGCCAGCCGTGTTCGAGGATGGCGAACGCGGCTTCGACGGTGCGGGCCGGATCTTCGGCGCGGACGGCGAGTGCCGAGGTTTCCAGGGCGAAGTGGGCCAATGCGGCGCATCCGGGATCGGTTTCGGGTGCGCCGGTTTCGGCGGCGAGGACGTGGCTGAGCGCGTCCTTGTGCCGCATCCACATCCGGCGCCAGTACTCGCAGAGCGCCGGCGTGCTGCGCACCAGGGTCATGAATTCCGACGCCCCGTCGGCGGCGGCGCCGTGTTCGACGCGGGCCAGTGTGTGGTCCCGCAGCGCGGCGAGCACTGAAGTGCCCGGCGCGCGGTCGCGCACAGCGGCGATCAGGGCCTCCTCGATGTCGGCGTCCCGGTCGAACACGAGGGATTCCTTGCTGGGGAAGTGTTTCTGCAGAGTCGTGGTGGACACGTCGGCGGCGTCGGCGATCTCGCGAACGCCCACGTTGTCGTAGCCGCGCTCGAGGAACAGCCGCAGGGCCGCATCGGCCAGCGCCTGGTGGGTAGCCGCCTTCTTGCGCTCCCGCCTGCCCATCCCGGTAGTCATGGATTGACAATATCACTAGTTGTACGGTGTACTCAGTTGTACCGTGCCACTTTTACTTCAAGGGGTTCTCATGACCACACGCGTTCCGATCCTGATCAGCGGTGGCGGCATCGCCGGACTGACCGCCGCCCTGCTGCTGCGCCGCGAAGGGGTGTATCCGGTGCTGGCCGAGAAGCACGCCGGTGTGTCGCCGCAGCCGAAGGCGCGCCGGTTCAACCCGCGCAGCACCGAGGTGTTCCGCCTGCTGGGCCTGGCCGCCGAGGTCGCCGAGGCGAGTGCGCCGCTGGCGTCGTTCACCGAGGTTCTGGCCGGTCCGACACTGGCCGACGCCCGGGTACGGGAAATGAGCGGCACCATGCGGCAACGGCGGCTGCAGCAGGCGAGGATTCCCGAGCTGAGCCCGGGACCGAACGTCTTGTGCCCGCAGGTCGTGCTGGAGCCGATCCTGCGCCGGGCCGCCGAAGAACGGGGCGTGTCCGTGCGGCTCGGCACCGAACTGGTGTCCTTCACCCAAGACGACGGCGGGGTGACCGCGCTGCTGAAGCCGGCGGACGGCGAGCCGTACGAGCTGAGCGCGGACTACCTGATCGCCGCCGACGGCGCCCGCAGTCCCATCCGCACGGCACTGGGCATCCCGCGCAGCGGCCACGGTCATCTCGCCGACAACCTCGACCTCTACTTCCGCGCCGATCTCACCGAGCTCGCGCGAGAAAAGCCGTTCAACCTGTGCGAGATCGACAACCCGGTGGCTTCGGGCGCCTTCCTCTCGGTCAACGGCACGGACCGGTGGCTGTTCTCGACGGCCGACTTCCCCGAGGCGCATACGCTCGGCGACGGCGACTGGCACGACCTCCTGCGCATCGTGACCGGCATCCCGGATCTCGACGTCGAACTGCTCAGCCGGTCGCCCTGGGAGTCGGCGATGCGCGTGGCCGACCGGTTCCGCGACGGCCGCGTGTTCCTGGTGGGCGACGCCGCGCACATGATGCCCCCGATGGCCGCGGCCGGCGCCAACACCGCCATCGCCGACGCGGCCAACCTCGCCTGGAAGCTCGCGGCCGTACTGGCCGGACAGGCGGCGCCCGCCATCCTCGACACCTACCACGCCGAACGCCGTCCGGCCGGCTACGCGATCGCCGAAGCCTCCAGCACGGTCCGCGGGCACGTCGGCGACATGCTGGCCGCCTTCACCAAGCCCGACAGCCGGCACGACGACCTGCCGGCCACGATGTTCGGCACCCAGTACACCGAAGGCGCATTCGTGCCCGACGGCCGCGACCCCGCGCCCGTCGACCACTACGCCCCGGCGGGCCGTCCCGGCACGCGCGTGCCCCACGCCTGGCTCGACGCCAAGACGTCCACTGTGGACCTCGCCGGGCCCGGCCTGACCCTGCTCGCCGGCCCGGACAACGGACGCTGGATCGCCGAAGCGGATCGTCTCGGGTTGCGCCTGGCCACGGTGTCGCACCAGCACTGGCTCGAAGAGGTCTGCCTGCCCGCCGACGGCGCTCTGCTGCTGCGCCCGGACGTCATCGTCGCCTGGCACTCGGCATGCGGCACGCCACTCGCCGAGGCAGTGACCCGAGTGCTCGGCACCGCGGCCATCCCCGCATAACGGGCAAATCAGCGCCAGCGGAATCAGCCGCCGGCTTCGACGTGCGGTGCGGTCAGGATCCAGTCGCGCAAGTACCACCTCTCGATGGGCCGCGGCGCGAATTCCCGCTCATCGGCATGCCCACCCATGCTGTCGGAACTGCTTCCGGGCGGGGCGAAGAAGTTTCTGTCCGCTGCTCAGGCCCGCGCTTTGCTGGCGTCGGTGCGGCCGCGTGATGTCGTGGGCAGGACCCGCCGACGGCTGGCCGCGGACCTGGTCACGGAGCTGGACCGTATCGACTACATCTGCCGGACCGGAATGTGCCGCGACGGAACGCCCGGCCGCTGGCGATCCAAGATGCCGAGCGGCTCCACCACGACGAAGACGAACTCGTCGCGGATTTGGAGACCGAGCTACCGGCCTCGCGATCTGACTACAACTGGGACACCCTGCAGGACGTTCTGTTCCAGGACGAGGACTACGAGGGGCTGCTCAGCTACCGCATCCCGCTCGAACGGGACGAGGCCGAGCGTTGGTTCGACGAGTTCGGCAATGTCCCACCGCGCGACCGTCATCGTGGCTTCCGCCGATAGCTGTCCCCCTGTTCGCCGTCCGGCACGCCTTCTGGCGAATGACCTTGTCTTGAGATCGCTGAACGAACCGGTGAGGCCGGCCGGCCGCGGACTGGAGGAAGCCGAGATTCGACGCGGTGCTCTGCCGTATCGCCCGCGTCGCTGCGGCTCTCGTTCGCGAAATCGGCGTCACTGGTCTCGGCTGGTGGCTCGTCGTCGAGCCTCCCGGCAGGCGGCAGGTTCAGGCGTCGGGTTGGGGTGGGGTAGCTTCAACGGCGCTTGTAACGCCCGTCGGGCGCAGGCGGATAGTTCGCGTGGGCCCTGTTGGGACGCGCGCGGGGGATCTTGCGGCGCTCATACCGGACGGCAGTCGCCGGGGGGCACTGGGGAAACAGAGCCACGGAGGGCTTCGAGCATCATGACGTCTACGGTCACCGCCCGCCCGTCCGTACCCACCGCACCCGCGAGCACCGGCCACAAACAGCGCGACGACATCCAGGGTCTGCGCGCGCTCGCCGTCGGCCTCGTGCTCGTCTACCACCTCAGGCCAGGGTGGCTGCCCGGCGGATTCGTCGGCGTCGACGTCTTCTTCGTGATCTCCGGCTACCTGATCATCGGCACCCTCACGGGTGAGCTGCGCCGCACCGGGCGGGTCGGGCTGCTCAACTTCTACGCCCGGCGCATCCGGCGGCTGCTGCCCGCGGCGACCGTCGTGCTGCTGGCCACGGTCGCGGCGACGGTGCTGCTGGTGCCGGTGTCGCGCTGGCCGGAGATCCTGCGCGAGGTGGTGGCGTCCGCGCTGAACGTGCAGAACTGGGTGCTCGCCCTGTTCTCGTCGGACTACGCGACAGCCACCGCCTCCGCCTCGCCCGTGCAGCACTTCTGGTCGTTGAGCGTCGAAGAGCAGTTCTACCTGGTCATCCCGCTGTTGCTGCTGCTCAGCGCGGCGATCGCGCGGCGGTCCGGTTCACGTCCCGTGGCGGTGGCGTTCGGCGCGATCACGGTGCTGACGGTGGCGTCGCTGGTGTTCTCCGCGGTCTATACGCAGATCAACCACGGTCAGGCGTACTTCATCACCCCCACCCGCATGTGGGAGCTGGGCATCGGCGGCCTGACCGCGATGGTCGTCCGCCAGGTGCGCGTGCGCTTCGCCGCGCGGCTGGCGCTGGGGTGGCTGGGCCTGGGCGTGGTGCTGGTCAGCGCTTTCACCTTCGGCACGCACATGGCGTTCCCCGGCTGGATCGCCCTGCTGCCCACGCTGGGCACGGCCGCGCTGCTGGTCGCGGGCACCGCCGAGCGTCCCCGGGTCGGCGAACTGTCGCCGCTGCTGGGCCTGCCGCCGCTGCGCTACGTGGGCGACATCTCCTACAGCCTGTACCTGTGGCACTGGCCGGTGGTGGTCTTCCTGTTGGAGGAGGCGGGTGCCGCCAAGCTCAGCAAGCGTCAGGTGCTGGTCGCCGCAGTGTCGAGCCTGGTGCTCGCGGCGCTGTCGAAGCACCTGGTCGAGGACCCGCTGCGGCGACCGCGGCCCCGTCGCGGGGATGCGCGCCCGAGGCGCCGTGCCGCTTACGCGCTGGGTGCCTGCATGGCGGTGGTCACCACGGTGGCCGCGACGGTGCCGTGGCAGATCGCGCAGCACCGCCTCGACGCGCTGCGCGCCGACATCGCGTTGGACGCCGACCACCCTGGCGCGCTCGCGCTGGACCCGGCGCACGCACTCACCGTGCGCGAGGACGTGCCGGTCGTGCCCGATCCGTCGGTGGCAGCCAAGGACATCGCTTCGGTGTGGCACGACGGCTGCGGCCAGTACGACCCGGTGGCCTTCCCGATGAAAAGTGACAAGTGCGCCTACGGCCGCGCCGGCGCGACGAAGACGATGGTCGTCATCGGCGACTCGCACATGACCCAGTTCGCCACGGCCCTGATCGACATCGCCAACCGCGCTGGCTGGCGCGTCAAGTTCATGCTCCACGACGGCTGCCCCTTCAGCGCCGCGGCCCCAACCAAGACCCGAGACGCCGACCCGAGCCGGGCCGAGCCGTTCGCCGAGTGCCCCGCCCAGGACAAACTGAAGATCGACTCGATGCTGGCGGACAAGCCCGACCTCCTGGTCACCGCGGCCATGTCCCCCGAGTCCTACCTCAACGACCTCAGTTGGGCGTGGAAGTCCCCGGAGGCACTCACCGCGGGCTACCGCTCGTACCTCGAAAAGATCACCGCCGCGGGCATCCCCGTCGCCGTCATCAGGGACACCCCCCGCGCCGACGACAACGTCCTCAACTGCCTGCAACGCAACCCAGCCCCCCACTCCTGCGACAAGCCAAGGTCCAAGGCGGTAGACGCCTTCACCGACCCCTTGGCCACCACCGCGGCCACCATCCCTGGCGTGCGGGTCGTGGACTTGACGAACTGGATCTGCACGGCGGACCTGTGCCCGGCGGTCGTGGGCAACGTGGTCGTCTACCGCGACAACCACCTCACGGACACCTACATCCGCACCTTGGCGACCCCCCTCCGCCAGGCCCTGGGAATCTAGCCCCCGCCCACTGACCGACACGAGCCCCCATCGCGGCCGATCCGCCTGGCACGGGTCAGCTCCACAGCCCGCGGACCACACCAAGGTGATCAGCGCCGACGGGATCGCCACGACCACGCCCGGGATCGCGCGGACCGGCTTGACCAGGTGACCGGCCGCCCAGTGCTGCGATCGGTCGGCCCACCTGACGATCGCGGCCGGCGAGTCGCTGAACACGTACGCGAACGCGGACGGCGGCAGCCAGCGCAGGGCGGCGGTGCGGCGCGGCGACGAATCGGCGGCGCGCCTGGCCGTCGTTGACCCCGAGCTCGGGAAGGAGCGCGAGCCATAAGTCGTCGTCGATCGCACGTGCGCTGGGATGCTCGATGAGTTCCGCCACGTCGTAGGCGGCGTCGGAGTGTCCTGCGAATTCCCAGTCCAGGGGCGTAGATGGTGCTGATGAAGTCGTCCCAGGCTGGCGAACGGTCCGAGCGGAACCTGGCGGATCTGGTCCAGGGCGGTGCTCGGCCTGTCCAGCGCGGTCATGGGCCGTCCGGGTACGAACCTCAAGCCGACGGCGGGCAGTTCCGGATGCGAGTCGTGCCACAACGCCGTGGACGCGGCGTTGACGCCGTGGTCGGCGAGGTGCCGGAGGCTGTCCATTCGCAGCGGGCGCGGTCGCGCTTGTCGGTGCGGTAGAGCTTGAGGCACACCGGGCCGCGCGGGCTGCTCCAGCGGTAGACGCGGTTGTTCCGGCCGCCGGTGATCGGGATCAATCCGTACTCCGGCAGGTCCGTGTCCAGAGCCTCCGGTCGCTCTCGGTGCAGAACGCGCAGCTCGGTCAGCAGGGCGTGTATCGACTCAGCCGGAGACCGCTGTTGACGCGGACAGGCCCGTGCGGGCGGTCGCGGCGCGGGAGCGGAACAGCCCGATCGGCAACGCCGCCACGCCCGAGGTGGACCTCGCCGGCCTGACCGCCCGCGAAGACGGCCGCCATCGGCGCACCAGCCCCGACCGCCACCGCGCCCGACGCGGCGGCAACGGCGAAGCGTCAACGAACCCGGCCCACGGCGCCGACAGAGGCGCGCAGTCCGCAATCCGTTCAGTTCAAGGTGGACAGGTCGATTGAGTTGGCCATCACGGCGTAGCCGCTGTTGTTGGGGTGGATGCGGTCGCCGCTGTCCCACGTGGGGTTGAGCCAGTTCTGGTAGTCGGGTGCGCCGGAGTTGGGGTAGTTCGGGTCGTTGTTGCGCATGATCGCATCGAAGTCGATGATCGCGTCGAAGTGGTTGTCGGTGCGGATGAACTGGTTGACCTGGACACGGTTCGCGTCCTTGGCGTCGTCGTTGCCGAACCACCCACCGCGACGCGGGGTCACAGTGGCACCGACGACCCGTAAGCCGGCGGCGTGTGCCCGGTCGGCCAGCTGTTTGAGTCCGTCGATCAGGGTGGCGGCGTCCGTGCCCAGGTAGAGGTCGTTGGAGCCTTCGGCGATGATCACCGTTCGAGCGCCGTTGTGGCCGAGTACGTCCCGGTCGAACCGTTGTGCCCCGGTCGGGCCGACTCCTCCGGGGGTGATCAGGGCGTTCCCCGCGACCCCTTCGTTGACGACCGACAGCGGCGTGCCCACGGCCTGCAACCTGCGCGATAGCACGTCCGGCCAAGTGCTGAAGGTGTTGACAGTGGCGTGTGCTCCGTCAGCGATCGAGTCACCGAGGACGGCTACGGCGCCGGTGGTGTGACCACCAGCCACCTCGATGCTGGAAACCCAGGCCACGTTGATCCCGCGGCCCGGATACGGGCCGGGATCACCTGTGTGGTCTCCGGCGCCGCCGCCGAAGTCGGTGCAGTACTCACCGATCAGCCCGAGTTCGTGGTTGGGGTACTCGGTGACGGATCCGGCGGAGTACACGCTGACCGCGAGTTGCTCGCCCGCGGTGACCGGCATGGGTACCGGGTCGCTGAACACCTCGCCGCCGGCCGGGATCGTGACCACGGATTGGCCGCCGAAGGTGACCTCGTGCAGGGTGGCGGGGACGATGGTGCTGTCGGTGTCGCGTTGCGCGACAGTGACGCGGTTGAACGTGGTGGGCGTGCGGACGAACTGGTTGGTCAGTCGGATGCGGATCTGTGTGCCGTCCGCGCTGACGCGTTCAGCGTTGCGGCAACTGAAGTTCGAGGCGTTCAGCGGCATCGCCTCGTGCATGGCAGTGCCCCAGGCGGCGATCCACTTGGTGTCGGTGGTTCCCGAGGATGCCGACCCGGCCGCGCACGCGACGGCGGTCAACGCAGCCAGGCTGACGCCGATACTTCTGCTCCACGGGTTCAACAACTGCTCCCAGTTCGTAACGGTATAGGTGCGGTTCGTTCGGGTTCACCATTGGTGCGCAAGCACTTTCGGTGAATGAGAACGCGGTGTGATCAACAACACTGGGCTTACCGCCGCCGCCGGGCACATCGGATCCAACGAATGGCAGCGATCCGTGACCGCTTGCGCATCAACGTTGCCGTGGCGGCAAGCTGTACGCGTCGCCTGGGCCAGCCCCAGTCTGGGCTGGCCCCACAGGCCTAGAGGGTCACGCTTCGGCGACCCACCCACCGTTCAGGACCAATCCATCGCGCGGGCCGGCGAGGCTGTCGTCATTGGCCGCGATGGCGACGATGACAAAGATGTCCGATGAAGCAAATGCACTTGCTCGTCCTCTTCGATTCCCCCAGCTATGTCGCAATTGCGACAAATCGCCACGACCGGCCCTGGCAGGATGCATGGCCAGTCGCGCGTGGCACCGACAGACTAAAACATCACTCCGCGAAACAGTGTTGTGATATCGGCCATAGTGCAAATGGCGGTTGACGGGTCTTGATGCGCCCGGTATGAGGCTTATATCGATGCGAAATCTTCGCGCCGGTCGATCGAGACCACGACCTTTCCGCTACCGGCTCGGATCGGGCGAAAGTGGCACTGCTGCGGCGAGTCGGCGGGCCGGCCCCGGTCCTGCTGGGAGATGCTGATGGCGCTGGGACGGTGCTCCACCAGACCGCCGACGAGGTCAACGGCCGCATCGACTCGTTCGCGCACTCACGCGCTAACCGATCTTCCTTGTAAGCCGACAATTGCCGCCTTCTGCATCGCTGCGGATGATGTCGTGCCGGGCGAGGTAGGGCAGTGGTGTGGACCGTTGGGACCGACTCGCCTGGTCACCTTGTCGCCGTTCAGCTCATGTTGGGTGCGCCATGGGCGGTGTCGTCGTGGGCACGACGACACCGCCCAGTGTCTCGGCTATTGACCGAGGTCTGTCCACGCTCCCTGAAGGTTGCCGCTCTGGACGCGGCATTGCCCTGTCCGGACGATTCCGATGCGGTTGCCGGCCAGGTCGAAGGCAGTTGTCTTGTCGGACTCGGCGAGCCAGCCGAGGTTGGGGAGAGTGTCGTCTTCGACCCAAACTTCGTTGTTGGTCCGGAGGACACCGATCCGGGTGCCGTCGAGACGGACGGCGGCGACCGTACCTCGCTGGGTGTCCCACGGGGTGGTCCAGCCGCCTTGGAGGTCGCCGTCCTTGATGTAAACGTTTCCGTTCTTAACGGCGGCGAAGCGTTGACCGGAGAGAGCGAAGTCGGTGGTTGCGTCGATCTCGGCGAGCCAGCCGAGATTGGGGAGAGTGTCGTCTTTGACCCAGACTTCGCTGTTGGTCAGGAGAACGCCGATTCGGGTGCCGTCGACGTGAACTGTGGCGACCGTACCTCGCTGGGTGTCCCATGGAGTGGTCCAGCTGCCTTGGAGGTTTCCGTCCTTGATGTAGACGTTTCCGTTGTGGACGGCGGCGAGGCGTTGGCCCGAAAGGCCGAAGTCGGTGATGTCGGTGGATTCATGGAGCCAGCTCAGGTTGGGCAGCGCGTCGTCCTTGACCCAGAGGTCGCCGTTGGCCAGGAGAACACCGACGCGAGTGCCGTCGACCCGGACCTTGGTCACCGGGTTGTTGTGGCCGTCCCACTGCAGGCTCCAGGCGCCGTCACCGTCTTTGAGGTAGGCGGAGCCGTTCTGCAGCCGCGCCACCCAGGCACCGGTCAGGACGATATCGGTGGAGTAGGTGATCTGCCGGATCCAGTCCGCGAGATCGTCGACGCGGGTTTCGGTGCTGCCCTGCCGGGTCTCCGTCACAGTCGTGCAACCGTGTTGCCACGAGGTGCTGCTGATCCCCAGGAGCTGAGGCTGGCCGCCGGTCTCGGTGAAGGCCGGGCCCCCGGCGTCGCCCTTGCACGTATCGACTCCGTTAACGCGGTCGGCAACACCACCAAGATCGCCGACACCCCACCCGGAGACCCGGCGGACACCCAGTGCTTCCGGCAGGACTACCTGCAACGCCTCACCGAAGCATGGACCCCTTCGTCCGGTGACTGCGCGGCCCAGCCCACCAAGGCCGGTATCGGTGGCTCGGCACCGTACTGGACGTCCTGGGCCCTCGACGACACCGGAAACCGCAAGACGCAGGTCCAGCACACCGCCGCCGGGGACGTGACGACCAACTCGACCTATCCCGCCCCCGGGGAGAAGCGCCCGCACGCGGTCCAGGCCGTCACCACCGACGGCCCGAACGGCAAGACACAAACCAACTACAGCTACACGGACACGGGCAGCACCGAGACCCGTGGCCCCACCGGATCCGCGCAGACGTTCACCTACGACGCCGAAGGCCACGTCGCCACCGCAAAAGAAGCCAACGGCGCCGAAAGCAAATACCTTTACGACGCCGACGGAAACCTCCTCATCACCAAGGACCCGTCCGGGACGACCCTGTCAATCGGCGACACGGAATTGTGGGTTCCCACCGGTGGCTTTTTCGCATCCGGTACCCGGTTCTACAGCTACAACGGCCAGGTCATTGCGACGCGGACGAGTTCGGGCGGGTTGAGCTGGAAGCTGGGCGATCACCACGGAACCCCCTACGCCACGGTCGACGCGGCGAACCTGGCGGTGAGCAAGCGCTGGCAGGACCCCTACGGTGGTGACCGTGGGACGACGGCGTCGACGTGGCCGGACAAGCATGGGTTCCTCGGCGGCTACCAGAACACCACGGGCGTGACACACATCGGCGCCCGTGACTACGACCCGCTCACCGGGCGGTTCATGACCGCAGACCCGGTACTCGACACGAGCGATCCGCAGGCGCTGAACGCCTACAGTTACGGCAACAACAGTCCGGTGTCGTTCAGCGACCCGACCGGCATGGTCCTGCAGATCGACGGCCGACCAGCCTATATCGGTTCGGACGCGATGAGCTCGATGAGCCCGGCGAAATGGGCGCGTGCTTGCCAGTACAACTACGGTGTCGCCCGAAACTGGGCAGTCGCCGTGACGCACAAAACTCCTCCCACGTATCCCGCTTTTGTCGGCAAAGAGAATCATGAGTTGACGCCGAAGCAACGACGAGCGCGCTGGGAGACCCAGTTCGCCAACTGGTCGCTCGAGCCACCGGACCGGCGTCCGCCGGACTATGACCAATTTAGAGCGGCGTTCTGCTCTGAATTTTCCGACTTGAGCGAATGTGAAACACGTCCTGAGCACGATGGGCCGCCCTCGGTCGAAGGAGCGATCATGGCGTTGACGCTCCTCATCCCGTGGGGGGCGGTGTTCCGCCTCGGTGGCGAGTTCGTCGCCGGGGCGGTCGCGGGTATCGAAGGATCGGTCGCGGCGGGTGGTGCCATTGCTGGCGGTGTCGGCGCCGGCGCTCTCGGGGACCTCGGAGCATCGGCTACCGCAGCGAAGATCGCAGCCGCGGCGGCCCGCGGTGAGGGCGCTGCAGCACGGTGTATGAACAGCTTCACCGGCGACACACCGGTCCTGATGGCCGACGGCACCAGTAAGCCCATCGCCAAGGTCAAGGTCGGCGACGAAGTCGCCAACGCCGAACCCGCGGACCGCCTCGTTCAACGACATGTCGTGACTGCGCTGCACATCACCGACGACGACCACGACTTCGTCGACATCACGGTGCAAATATCAGCCGAACCCGCGGACCGTCGGTACGGCAGCCCACTACCCCTTCTGGAACGCATCGCACCACGCCTGGACCGACGCGGCTGACCTCGAGGTCGGTGACCTGCTCTCCACGCCGGGCGCTGGCCTCGTCACTGTCGGATCCGTGCGTCGTTAGACTGGGCAAATCGCACCTTCAACCTTATTGTCGAGACAGTTCACACGTACTATGTACTCGCTGGTCATACGCCAGTTCTCGTTCACAACTGCGGCGGTCTGGGAGATCCGTGGCAGGTAGCAGATCGGGTCTCCGGCGCAAAGGATGGCCACATATGGAGGCTTCACGGCTCCGGTACCCCCGCAAGATCTGCAAACGGTACGGCGAGTAAGTTCGGAGTTGGCACCTCGCCAGAGGATGTCATTGACCAAGTGATGGCTGGTGTGAATAAGGATACGCTAGTGGGCCCCGGAAGGATTCCGGGGATGCATATTCACGAGTACGACACGGGAATTCCTGGATTTGGTACTGTGGACGGAGTGCCGACCTCGTGGATTCGCGTATTTGTTGATAATGCCGGTAACCTGGGCACGGCATTTCCGATTTTGAGATAGGAGAACTGGCGGCATGGTTGGGACTAGTGCGGCCTATCTACTGTCAACTAATCCTGGGTTTGAGGGTCCGGAGTTGGGGCTGGACTTGTCGACGGCTCCAGGCTACCAACTGTTCTTCTCCTGCTTCATGGGTGACCTCGACCTCTCGCTGAATGGGGTTAGCTTCAGGACTAATTTTGGTTGGATCGCAACGCTTGGGTACGCTATCGCGTTCTATCGGACTGTTCGAGAGTTGCCTGTCAATGGAGAATCGACGGTTGACTTCCAGGATGATAGTGATTGGATCAAGCTTCAGCCAAGAGACGATCTAGTGCAAGTTTCCTGCTCATATTCATCGAACGAGCAGGAGGTTTCTTATCGAGATCTGCTAGCTATATCTTTGACCAGTTTGCAGGATCTTCTCTGCTCGCTTTTGGTGAGATTTCCGGAATTGGGAGATAATGATTCGCTGGGTAAAGCAATGACCGAGATAGGCTTGACTTTCCCCGATCATTAATCGACTGGTTGGCGCGCCGGCGCGGTGTCGGAAGTGGTGGAGATACAGGGCTGAGGCAAAGTCGGATATCGGCGGGTTAACCTACGGTCATGTCATTGCGACGCGGACGAGTTCGGGTGGCCTGAGTTGGAAGCTGGCTGATCACCACGGCGCGGCTTACGCCACGGTGAAGGCGGCGGACTGACGCCGTGCAAGCGCTGGCGGGAGCCCTAAGGCAGTGACCGTGGGACACTGCCGTCGGCTTGACCGGACAAGAACAGGTTCCTCGGCGGTTGCCAGAACGCCACGGGTGTGACACATCGGCGCTCGTGACTACGACCCGCTGACCGGGCGGTTCATGACCGCGGACCCGGTGCTGGATACGGGCGACCCGCAGGCGTGAACGCTTACAGTTGCGGCAGCAACAGTCCGGTGTCGTTAATCGACCCGACCGGCATGGTGCTACAAATCAACGGCCGTCCGGCATATATCGGATCGGAGAGGATCGGCGCGGCAGCGGCTGCTCAGTGGCCACCTTTCGGCATGACCGGAAGTCCCGGCGGACGACCGCTCTGCCGCACAAGTGAAAATATTTACGGACGGTGATCGGTTGTAACGGTGCCGAAGTCTGACCCGCCTAGTTCACCAAATTCAGCGGCGCGGACGGAAGCAGCCGAGGCGATCACCAGGGATTCGCGGAACGCGATGCATTGCCAAGAGGGGCATGACCACTGCCATGGAGCACCAGTGCCCACACTTGGAATGTTGCCCGTGGTCATGATCTCGGCTCGGTGGTGCAGGCCGGAACGATTCAGCAGTTGTCCGTGGCAGAGGCGAACCGGTGGTGGTCGACCCTGCCGTGCCCCGGCAGCTCCCACCGGTCATGCCCGACTTCACTGGGCGGCGGAACGAACTGGCGTTGTTGAGCGAGCAGTTACCTGCTGGCGACCAGGACGACAGGGTACAGACTGTGGTTATAACTGCGGTCAACGGAACCTGCGGCGTCGGCAAGACGATGCTTGCGCTGCACTGGGCGCACACGGTCGAGCGTCGCTTTCCCGCCGGAACCCTCTTCGTCAACCTCCGCGGTTACGGACCGGTGATCCGCTGTCCCCAGGCGAGGCCCTGGAAGGATTCCTCCAGGCGCTCGGCGTGCCGGCCGAGATAATCCCCGCCGGGATCGAGAGCCAAGCCGGCCTGTACCGGTCGCTGCTCGCCGGTAAGCGCTTCTGATCGTCTTGGACAATGCGAACACACCCGGCCAGGTCCGCCTGCTGCTTCCGGGCCACCCTATGTGCCTGGCCCTTGTGACCAGCCGGACGTCGCTTACTGGGCTGGTCGTCAGGACTACCACCACCGCTGGCCCCGCCCCGGAGGGCGCGGGCGGCGCGGCTGTGCCTCCGCCGGCCGCCATGGCGGCCGCCGAGACAGCGAGCACGGCCGCATTCACCGACGCGGCCGGCGGCCTGGCCCGAACAACGGCGGCCTCCTCAACTGCCGGCGAACCCGCCGGGCCCGAGTCCACCAGCCGGATTGAACACCGCGGCACCGGCCTCGAGCAGGCTCGCTGCGGCACCCGTGAGCGCGGCGGCGCGCAGCACGTTCACGACGACCTTTTGCCGCTCGCACCACTCGGCGAGGCGCCTGAGGATGGGATCGAGGTTGGACATCATGGCGGTCCGTTCCTCGACGACCGAGATCGCCTGGGCACCTTGCGGAGCGAACAGGAGGCAGTTGCAGGACGCAGCCGAGCCCGTCCGCTCGTCGGCCTGAGAGTGCGTGCGGACCGGTCCTCGCGGTCTGTGCATCTGGATGCCGGTCGGCACCTGCGTCGTTGTTGAGGGCGGAGGCTGGAGATGTCTGCGCCGGGGAACTCCACTGTTGGGGCCGACGCCTCGTTGGTCTCATCCAGGTGTGGAGGTCGTTGTGGCGTGGGTGGAGCAGTGTGGGAGCAGGTCGTGGCGGGTGAGGTATCGGCGGCAAGGTTTCGGTGTTCGGTCGGTTTCCGGGTTCGGTTCGCGGCGTGATGCTGCGGCTTATGCCGCGGGGCTGGAGGTGGATCGGCGTCGGCGGGTGTGGATCGATCCGGTCGACAGTGCGGTCACAGTGGCGGATTGGGTGGTGCGATGGTTTCGATCGCTGGATCTGGATCCGCGGACGATCGAGAGTTACCGGAGTCGGCTGCGGTGTCACATCCTGCCGAAGTTCGGGGACATGCCATTGGGTGCGATCACGGCGCTGGGTGTGACCGAGTGGGCTCGGGAGCTGGAACGGGACGGGTACGCCCCGTCGACGGTGAGCTCGCAGCTCAACCTGTTGTCGATGCTGCTGACCGATGCCGCTGACGAGCGGCTGATTCCGTTCAATCCGGTGCGGCGGCGGAGGCGTCGGGGTCGGCGGTCGCGGCGGGCGGTGCCGGAGCGGGTCTGGGCGACACCGGAGCAGGTGGTGCGGATCGCCAAGCAGGCCGGTGTCCTCGGTGGGCCGATCGCGCGGCTGCTGATCATCACCGCGACGTGGACCGGCTGCCGGTGGGGTGAACTGGCCGGCCTGCACCGGGACAACGTCGATCTCGGACGCGGCGTGATCGTGATCGATCCGCTGGTAGGTGCGCTGCACAAGTCGGGGTCGATGCGCTGGCTCGGGCCACCGAAGACCCGGGCCTCGGCCCGGACGATCGCGCTGCCGCCGTTCCTGGTCGCGCTGCTACGCGAGCACCTCTCGCGGCACCGGTATGAGTTCGTGTTCACGACGCCGAGCGGGACGTGGTTGTGGCGCTCGACGTTCCTGCGGCGGATCTTCCGCCCCGCGGTCGACGGCAGCGACGCGTCTGGAATGAAGGCGGGCTGCGAGGCGGTCCGGCGAGGGTTGACCTTCCACGGGCTGCGGCACAGTCACAAGACCTGGCTGATCGCGGGCGGCGCGCCGGAGATCGCCCAGGCTCGGCGGCTTGGCCATCATCTGGACAACCGGGTCATCGAGACCTATTCCCACGTCGCGCCGGAGGTCGAGCAGCGGCTGCTGGATGATCTCGAGCGCCGCTGGCACACGGCGGCCCCGCCACCGCCGACACCGTCACCGGGTGTGGTCGACGGGGGGGCGGGTAGGGCCGGTTGTCCCCCTCTTCGCCACGGTGGGGGTCACCCGACGGCCGGACCCGGGAGCAGCGGGAACACCGCGCCGACGCCGGATCGAGAGTGGGGCGGTGCTCCAGTTCTGCCCCACCAGGAGCACAAGATCGCACCGCAATCCGATCACCGAAGATCGAACTGGGAATGCAGAAAACCCCTCCGACCAGCCCGGAAGACTGAAACGAAGGGGTTCCTTACGATGTGGAGCTAAGGGGACTCGAACCCCTGACCCCCTCCCTGCCAGGGTCGATCATGGCCCTGACCTGCGGCGATAGAGAATCGCCTAGTGGAATGGTGCGCTTGATCGCCGTTTTTTGCAACTGTGTGTTCTACCATGCTGGGGCTTGACCGACTTGTGTCTCGGGACAGTGAGCGCGTACCGGTCATCAGCCGCACCGGGAAACGGTCTGGCTTGCACTTCGTGACATGAAGTGAGCTGTCGCTAGTGGTCGTTGGATCGTTCGGGCTGCTCAGGGCTGCGCGCGCGAGAGGATGCCGCGGATGAGGACGTCGAGCGACCATGCGAACCTCTGCTCGCCGGTGCCGGACATGATCTCGTTCCGTGCGGCGTGGACGCGGGGGTACTCGTTCGCCGGAGCGCGGTTGATCGCCTGGGCGACGGGGCCGTCCGGTGCTGCCGGGTCCGAGCCGTGTGCGTGTTCTGCCGCGACCGCGGTGACGAACATGGTCAGCATGTCGATGGCCCAGGCCGCATTCGCCTGGTCGACGCCGGCTTCCGCGAGGATTTCGAGAAGGGCTTCGGCGATGCGCAGCGCGTTGGGTCCCACGGCGGTGGTCCGGAAGGCCATCAGGGCGACAGCCGGGCTGCCCACCAGGAGTTCGGCGTAGGAGCGGAGGAGTTCTTCGAGCCGGTCGCGCCATGAGCCCGTTGCCCCGTCGACCTTGACGGCTTCCAGCGCGCGGTCGAGCACGAGCGCCTGGAGTTCAGTCAGGTCGTTGACGTAGGCGTAGAGCGAGGCCGGGCCCGTGTCGAGGGCCTTCGCGATCTTGCGGAGGCTCATGGCGCCGCCGTCTTCCGCAGTGATCTGGCGCAGCGCCTCCTCGACGATCGCGTCGCGGCTCAGCGGCGGTTTCGCCGGTCGGGTGCGGCGGCTCTGGACCTCGGGGGCGCCGAAGGGATCACGCGGGGGCACCGGCAAACGCTATTCGCCGCGCACTCTGTTCGTCAACTTGACGAACAGAGTTCGTCACGAATACTGTTCGTCGGGTGACCGTCGCGGTGCCGGCCACGGAAACGTTCTCTCCACAAGGAAAGGGGTGAACCAGCATGTCCACACGCACTATCGCCATAGTGGGCGCGGGCCTGAGCGGTCTCGTCTGCGCCCGGATCCTCCAGCGGAACGGAATACCCGTCACCGTCTACGAAGCGGACGCCACACCGGATTCTCGTCAGCAGGGCGGCTCGCTCGACATTCACGAGGACAGCGGGCAGATCGCGCTCGAGGAAGCCGGCCTTTACGAGGAGTTTCGCGCTCGTACGCACGTCGGCGGCGAGGACGTGCGCCTGCTCGACAAGACCGGGCGTGTGCATGTCGACAGGCGCGAACCGGCGGGTGGCGGTGGCCGGCCGGAAATCGATCGGACGGAACTGCGGCAGTTGCTCGTCGAGTCGCTGAAGCCGGGGACGATCGACTGGGGGCGCAAGGTCGTCGCCGCGCGGCCCGTCGCGGTGGGGCATGCGCTGGAGTTCGCGGACGGCTCCGCGATCCGCGCCGATCTCGTCGTCGGTGCGGACGGCGCGTGGTCGAGGATCCGGCCCCTGCTGACTCCGGCGAAGCCCGGCTACACCGGAATCACCCTGGTCGAGATGCGCCTGGCCGACGCGGTGGCCGAACATCCGGACGCGCTCGCACTCACCGGGCGGGGGAACTTCTTCGCGCTGTCGGACAACAGGTACATCGGCGGGCACGGCGGGAACACCATCGCGTTCGGCTGCGGGCTGCGCGTCCCCGAGAACTGGGTCGCCGACTGCGGTATCGATTGGCGCGAACCGGAATCCGTTCGTGCGGGGCTGCTGCGCGAGTACTCCGACTGGGTCCCGGCTCTGACCGACCTGATCCGCGAGTGCGACGACGGCGCGATCTGGCCCCGGCCGATCTACGCGCTGCCGACCGGTCTCACCTGGGAGCGGGTGCCTGGCGTGACCCTGGTCGGCGACGCCGCGCACCTGATGTCCCCGTTCGCGGGCGAAGGCGCCAACATCGCGCTGATCGACGGCGCCGACCTGGCACGGGAGATCCTCGGCAGTTCCGACGTCGAAACCGCCCTCACCCGTTACGAGAACACGATGTTCCCGCGTGGCGCCAAATCGGCCGCGGGGTCGCAGAGAGGTCTCGACCTGATGTTCGTCGACGGCCGACCGATGAAGATGATCATGTTCTTCAAGGGTATGTCCGTCTTGTCGACCCTGACCAAACCGTTCGAGCGCCTTTTCGCCGGCACGAACAAGGAGAACAAGAAATGACGACCAACGGGACGACCAGTCGGCTGGACGCGAACCTGACGCTGGGCGCCGTCGAACTGACGGTCGCCGACCTGGACCGCAGCCTGGACTACTACACGCGGTCCATCGGCCTGAAGGTCCTTGACCACGAGGCGGGCAGTGCGTGGATGGGGGTCCCTGGACGGGTGCTCGCCGTCCTGCGGGAGCTGCCTGGCGCGGGCCTTCCCCCGGCCTCGAGCCCGGGGCTCAGCCACTTCGCACCCCAGGTGCCGACGCCCGCCGACCTGGCCCGGTTCGTGAAGCACTACACGGCCGAGCACTCCGAGTTCGAGCTGGCGGATCACAGCGTCGCGCATTCCTGCTACGTCGTGGACCCGGACGGTCATTGCGTGGAGGTCACCTGCGCCCGCCCGCGCGAGGAGTGGCGCTGGCAGGGCGACCAGCCGGCAGTCGTCGCGGATCCGATGAAGCTCGAGGACTTCACCAACGAACCCGGCGCGGACGAGCCGTTCACGGGACTGCCCGCGGGGACCGAGATGGGGCACGTCCAGCTCAAGGTGACCGACGCCGAACTCGAGGCCACCGAGCCCTTCTACACCGACCTGCTCGGCTTCGAGGTCCAGGGCAGGCTGGGGAACATGTTCCTCGCGATCGGGGTGACCGACCACCGAGCCCTGCTCGTCCTCACCAACCGGTTCAGCCCCGACGGAGGAAAACCCGTCCCCGAGGACACCGCGCACCTCGTCGGCGTCGACATGCTGCTGCCTACGGCGAAGGACGTGCGCGCACTGGCCGAGCGGCTCTCCGCGGCCGACTATCCCCATGCTCTCTCGGCGGACGTGCTGAAAGTGCACGACCCGTCGGGAAACCTGTTGCGCTTCAACGCGAACGCCATCTGATCGGACGCCGCCCGCGGGTGACCTGCCGTGGTCTAACCACGGCGGCAGTCGATTCTCATGCTCGTCGCGACCATCGACGACCGGTGAGGTCCCCTCGGTGGTGCCGCCCGAGAACGCATTCTCATCGGCAGAAGAGGACGTTTGAGTGGCGGTGTGAGTCGTGCAAGCGCTGCGGCGGGAGGCACATCGCGGCCGCTTGTCAGAAACCTGTGACTTGTTCGAATGGCTGGATGGAAGATCACGGGATCTGATTGTCGGCTTCGGGCGCGTCTGGGGTGATGCTGGGACGGCCTTATCGGGGATCTGGTGGTGTGGAGGTCGTCATGGCGTGGGTCGAGCAGACGGGTCAGGCTTCGTGGCGGGTCCGGTACCGCCGTGCGGATAGGACTGTGGGGTCGGTGCCGGGGTTCGCGAGTCGCCGGAATGCGGAGGTGCATGCCGCTGACGTGGAGTCCGATCAACGGCGGCAGATGTGGATCGACCCGGCGGGTGGCCGGCTGGAGTTGCGGTCGTGGGTGGCGCGGTGGTTGCCGGTTCAGGATCTGGATCCGCGGACGGTGGACAACTACGAGAGTTACCTGCGGTGTCATGTTCTCGTCCGGTTCGGCGCGACGCCGCTGGAGGAGATCACGGCGCTGGATGTGGATGCGTGGGTGAAGGAGTCGCGGGAGGCTGGCTACGCGACGGCGACGGTGGGGAGCCGGGTGAAGCTGTTGTCGATGATCTTGGGCGATGCGGTGCGGCAGCGGCTGATCCCGGTCAATCCGGTGCGGCAGCGCCGTCGGCGTGGCCGCCGGTCCCGGGCGATGGTGGCGGAGCGGGTGTGGGCGAGCCCGGAGCAGGTGCTGCGCATCGCGAACCAGGCCGGTGTGCTCGGGGGACCGGTGGCACGCCTGCTGGTGATCACCGCGGCGTGGACGGGGTGTCGGTGGGGTGAGCTCGTGGCCCTGCACCGGGACAACCTGGACTTGGACGCAGGCCGGCTGGTCGTCGACGCCGAGGTCGGCTCCCTGCACGAGTCGCGGGGCAGGCGGTGGTTGGGGCCGCCGAAGACGCCGTCGTCGGCCCGCACGATCGTGTTGCCGTCGTTCCTGGTCCGGCTGCTGCGTCGGCATCTGGAGACGCATCCGTTCGAGTTCGTGTTCACCAACGCCTGTGGCACCTGGCTGTGGCGCTCGAGTTTCGACCGGCGGGTGCTGCGGCCGGCGATCGACGGTGGCGGCAGGGCAGGGGTGCGGCTGTATGCGGTCCGGCCCGGGTTGACGTTCCACGGGCTGCGACACAGCCACAAGACGTGGCTGATCGCCGGGGGTGCGCCGGAGATCGCGCAGGCTCGCCGGTTGGGGCATCATCTGCCGAATCGGGTGGTGGAGGTGTATTCGCATGTGGCGCCGGAGGTGGAGACGCGACTGTTGGCTGATCTGCAGCGTCGTTGGCAGAAGGCCGACCCGTAGCCCGTACCCGAAGGGGCCGAGGTCGAAGTCGGCAGGGCAAGGTCGGCCGCAGACGGCTCCGCCGACAAAACGCATCCGAGCAGGTTCGGCTGCCCCCATCGCCGCTGGCGGGAGGGGCAGCGTCAGTGGCACCGCCCACGGGCAGCAGCAACGTGGCGCCAGACGTCCTGCGGCCCGGAGCGAGGTGCTCCAGAAACGCCCTAGGAGGGACACTGGTGCACCTGCCGAAGTGGATCACTCAAGATCGGCCCGGGACACGAAGAAACCCCTCCGACCGGCCGAAACAACCTGATCGAAGGGGTTCTACAAGAGTGTGGAGCTAAGGGGACTCGAACCCCTGACCCCCTCACTGCCAGTGAGGTTCGATCATGATTCTGACCTGCGGCAATAGAGAATCGCCTAGTCAGATGATGCGCTTGATCGCCGTTGCTTGCAACTATGTGTTGTTGGGTGCAGTTGTAACAGGGGGTTTGCCCCAGTTGTGCCCCGGTGAAATTGGTGAGAGGACCGCCCGCGTTCGTTTCGAACAACCATGCGGTCGGCACATGACGGTGGGCTGGAGCCAGCCAAGCGGGGATCAAATCGAGCAGCGCCGTGTAGACGGAACCCGCACTGACGAGCTATGTCAGTGGTGCGGCCGGTCCCCGCGTTGAGCTACCGAGCGCCGCTTGCCGAGGCGCACGCTCTGCGGCACGAGCGGACGTCCGTGGACGCACGGGGGTGTCGGAGGGAGTGCGAGCACGGAATCGCGTTTGGTCAGCCTCATGACGTGTCCATTCGGGTTGCTGGTTATGCGGATGGGTGTGGGCGTGGTGGTCCGGCTAGCGTGACCGAGTCGAACATCCGCGCTTCTGAGGGATGGCCTAGCCGATCACGAGTACGTCCTACGTCTATCGGATCACCAAGTGCGACCCAGCCGATCGCGACGACCGAAACGTCTATCGCGTGGTGAGCGACCACGGTCCGGTGGAGGCCGCGTACCTCGCCGCCGTGACCGCGTTCGCCGAGGACACCGGCGTAGCCTTACTGACCGTCCGCGACCCCCGCGGTCAGCAGGTTCGTCCACTCGGAGCAGAGTTGCCCCGTCGACGGCCACGGACTGATCACGCACGTGCCGCGGCTGGAACCCGTGCCGCTATGGGGCTTTGCGTGCGCACCGCGACGTGCAAGACCCGTCCCGCCTGCGCGCCTACGCCAGCCTGCTGTAGCTCATCGTCCGGTGTGGACGTGCGCGATCCACTGGGTCGGTTGCTCGTGCGCGTTCCGTCGGTGCAGTCGCACGGCGTGGTGCAGCGCCTCGGCGGCGAGTGCCGGATCGGGAGCGGCCGTACCATCGTCGGTGAGCCGGGCGTAGACGTGCCGGGTGATGGCGGTGGCCGCGGCGTCGCCGACAGGCCAAAGGGTGCCGACAACCGCTCGGAATCCGGCGAGCAGGCACGCCCCGGTTAGGTGTGTCGCCTCGTCGGCGTGCTCTGGGCTCGTGTCGGCCGTGCTGCAGGCGGACAGGTAGGCGAGCAATCCGCTGGGCAATCGCAAGCCGGCGATGTCCGCTACGGTCAGTGGACGCGTGGCGTGGTCGTGCAGTAATAGCTGGCTGCGGTTCGGGTCCGTCCAGTCGGCGGACCCATGGCAGGAGAAGTGCGCGATCCCGTGTTCAGGCAGCAGGCGTATCACGTCCGCGTGCTCGGCGTCGAGCAGCAGCGTGGCTCCAGGAATGAGATCGCGCAGGTGCTCGGCTTCCTCGGTGACGCCGGGCAGCGGCGTGAAACCGGGCGGCGCGGGCGCGGCGACGATTAACGTCGACGGCTCGTACACTACGTCCGTACGCGCGTGGGCGAGCGCGCGGATCGTGGGCGTGTAGGACGAGATCACCCGGTCCATAACGGTGTCGTCAGTCGCGTGGTTTCCCGCTGCGTGCAGGGGGAAGAACGTCATAATGCCGACCGGGCACCACCACAGCCGCGGCCACTCGGCCGGCTTACCGGTGTGTCCGAGATGCCGCAACACCGGCTCGGTGACGGTGTGCCACAGGCGTTCCAGCGCGGCGAGCACCTCCTGTTGGGCGTCCGCGCGAACCTGCGCCAGCTTGGCGTTGATTGTCTGCGCGATCGCCCCGCGTAGCACGTTGATCTCGTTGTAGGCCCAGTCCTGGGTGAGTCCGTCGAGTGCGACGAGCTCCACGGTGTCCGTGACGACGAGCGCGTGACCGCTGGTTCCGTGCACGGTCACGTAGACGATCGGCCCCTGCGCGGTCTGCCGGATGATCTCCGCGATCGGTGGCGGCCGCAGAAACCCGGCGAACCCGTCCATCGCGCGGATGCGGCCGAGCAGATCCTCCCAGCGCTCGTGCAGCGCGACCCGCTGCGCCACGGTGGTCGGAGTCCGGTCCGCCTGCTCGATCTCCTGCCCGAGCGCGTCGAACTCTTCCGCCAGCCGGGCTTCCTGGTCGCGCAACGATGTGAGGTCGCTGCGGATGTCCAGCGCGTCGGCGAAGAGCAGCCCCCGCGTCTGCTCCAGCAACTCCACTGCATAGGCCGGCCGACCCGCCGCGATCGCCGCGGCCGCGACGAGATCGGCGAGCCCACGGAAGTCCGTCACCTGACGGGCGCGGTCTGCCGACGAGCGTTCGCGCGTGGTCACCAGCGGAATGAGCCTGACGACGTTCTCGGCCATTTCGAGCGCGTGCTGTGGATCGCCCGCCCTGAGATCGCGCTCCGCGGCCTGTCGCGCTGCCCGCAGGCGGTGTTGCAGCGGTGCGGAGATAGCGAAGGCAGCGTCCGCGTAGCAGTGCCGTTCCTCGTTGAGATGAGCTTTGTCCCCGGTGAGTTTGTAGAGCGAGTTGAGGCTGCTGCCGAGGTTCATCAATCTGGTCGCGCGATCCGGGTGGTGATCGGGTGTCCAGTCGAGAACCTGGTGCTGTGCCCGCAAAGCCTCGTGTAGGTAGGTGTCGTCTTCGGTCAGCTCGAACAGCTGGTGCAACAGGGCTGCCTGATTCGTGAGGTAGCGCGTTTGGTTGGCATGCGTCGCTGGCGCCGCCTGCCCGGCCGCACGACTGAACTCCAGCGCTTCGGACAGCTTCGACGCATCGCGTTCTAACCAGGCCAGGTCGCCGAGCGAGATGCTGAGGTTCGTGAGGTAGTTCGGGTAGCGCGGATCGTTGGTGTTGGCCAGCTCCACCGCCGAACGGCACACCTGCACGGCATCCCGCAGGGCATCGACGTCTGCGCGGTGCCGGTAGGCCGACTGCAGCACCAGTCCCAGGTTCGAGAATTGGTGGGCTCTGCCCTCGGCCGCTTCCAGCTCGACGGCGCGGCGACCGGCTTCGACCGCCTCGTGTAACGACTGGGCGTCGCCGGTGCGTTCGAAGTGACTGTGCAGAGCCGCGCAGAGAACGGTATACGGCTCCAACCTGTTGTCGTCCGACGACAGCGAGATGCTCTCTCTCGCCCGTTCGACGGCTTCCCGCAGCAGGTCCGGCTTCCCGGTTTGTTTGTACAGCGTCAACACCGCGTTGCTGAGGCTGAGCCGAGCCGAAAGGGCGTTCGGGTGCTCGGTCCCGACGACCGAACACGCCTCCCGGCCCGCCTCGACGGCTTCCTGCAGTACGGCGGCATCGCCGCCCACCTCGAACTCCGCCGTGAGCAGCGAGGTCAGCGTGATCAGACCGGCTTGCCAGTTCTCGTCGTCGTGATCGAACTCCGCCCGATTGTGTCTGGCCACCTTTACCGCCTCGGCCAGCGCGGACCGATCACCGTATTCCTCGTACAGGGTCTGCAACGCACTGGCGAGATCGGCGTGGAACATGGCGTGCAGCGGGGCTTCCTCTGCGGACAACCGAACCGCCCGCCGAACGAAGGTCATGCGTCGCCGCAGCTCTGGTTCCGCCTTATGGTCGAGCAGCTCGCTCAAGGTGTCCGCGAGCACGCTCAACCGCTGCCTCCGCCTCGGGTGGTCCGGGGGAGTGGCTTCGACAGCGGCGAGCGCGGCCTCGACGGCCTCCGGGAGCAGCGCCTTATCGCCGTTCCAGGAGAACACCATCGTCAACGCGCCGCTGAGGTTCGCCAGATATTTCACCTTTTGCGACTGAGTCACCGCTGCTCGGCTGACTTGTAGCAGTTCCTTCGCGGTGCCGGCGGTCGGGTCGATGTCGAACAGCATCTTGAGTGCTCCGCCGAGGTTCGACAGACAGGTGGCCTGGTCGGCGGTGGCGTAGCTCGCCTCGACCGCGGCACGCCCGACCCGCACCGCTTCATCGAGCAGCGCTCTGTCGCGGGTGAGGAGGACCTTCTTTTGCAGAGCCAGGCTGAGCTCGTCGAGCGCGATGGCCCGGTTCGGATGACCGGCGGGACAAGCCTCGACCGCGGCTCGACCCGTGCGCAGCAGGAGGTCGATCGTGTCGACGTCCGGGGCGAGGTCCAGCACCCCGTGCAACGCCATCGCGAGATTGCACAGGTAGGTGCCGCGGTGAGGGTCGTCCGCCGGAATTTCATCGAGGATGCGCTGATATAGGAACGTGGTGTGCCGGATTTGGTCGATCGATCCGGTGTGCAGTCCTTCCGCGCGGATCTTGAGAGCGACGTTGTTCAGCCGTGGTGCGAGAAAGGCCAGAACGGGGCCGGGAACGAGTTCAGGCTTGTTGACCGCGATGGGCCACAGCCACTGGAGCGCCAGCTGGATCGGTTGTTGTTGTTCTTCCTGAGGGAGCGCGGCCGCCCGAAGCCAGTGGTACCAGCCGACGACGTGGTGCACCGCGGGGTCCGGTTCGCCCGCGCCGACGAGTTCCTCGACGAGTTGCGCTAGGTCAGGTGCCAGAGCGCCACTGGGATCGTGTGAGTCGACCACCTCCCCGATGCGTCGCTGTACCGTTTCCAGAAGTTGCTCCCGCACCTTACAGTAATCGCGCTGGCCTGCGGTTCGTTACGCAGCGCTGAACCGTGGCGATGTTCTGGTGATCGGGTGTGGAACGGAGTTTGGTGTGGAACAGGCGGAGCGGATTGCGTTGGCGGGACTGTGCGAGGAACTGCCCGAGCTGCGGGAGGAATGCCGTTCCCAGCCCGAGCGCACCAGATCACTGCTGGCCCGGATTGAGGAGGAAGCACGCGCGCGCAGGCCGTTCCTCCCGCTGCTGAGCCAGCTCCTTGGCACATCAGAAGCGGCGCGCGGACTCGGCGGTGGTTTCCCCGGCGCCGGGCCGGGGCAGGCTGACGAAGAGGTGTTCGGCTGTCCCGACGGCGCGTGCGACCGGAAGGCCCAGTCTGTTCCCGCCGGGGCACCGCCGCGCTGTGTGGTGCTCGGCCGCGACATGAGGCGCGTGTAGTCCGGTGACTGGATTCTTCCAGGAGTTGGCGAAGAAACTTGCCGAACGCTGGGTCGCGCTGCTGGTGCTGCCCGGCGTCCTGTTCGTGGCCGGCGCGGTCGTCGGTCTGCATCTGCGTCACGCTCACGCGCTCGACACGGCGACGGCCGCGGCGTTCGTCACGGCCAGGACCACCGCGATCACGAAGTGGCCAGGGGGCGCCCAAGCCGCGCTGGTCGTGGGCCTGCTGATAGCCGCAAGTACGACCGGTCTGCTGGTGCAGGGCACAGCGGGCGCCACCCGGCGGTTATTCCTGGGCAGGTGGCCAGCCCGCCTGTTGACCCGACGCCGAGCGGACCGCTGGACCGCGCTGCTGGCCAGACGACGAGAGCTGGTAGCGGCGCATCCGGCCGAAGCGCGGAAACCCGAGCAGCAGCGGCAGATCGACGCCGTCGCCGCGAAGATGAACGCGATCGCCTTGGCCGCGCCCGGCAGGCCGACGTGGATGGGTGACCGCATCCATGCGGTCGAGTCGGTGGCGCAGCACCGCTACGGCCTGGACCTGACCTTCGCATGGCCACGCCTGTGGCTGGTGCTGCCGGACACCGCCCGCACGGAGATCACCGCGGCGCATGCTTCCTTCGCGGCGGCCGTCGCCGTGGCCAGCTGGGCCTGGCCGCTGCTCGTGCTGGGTTTCTGGTGGTGGCCCGCGACCGTGATTGGACTGGTGGTCGGCGCCACCGGCCGGGCCCGTGCCCGTGACGCGATCGGCGACCTGACCTCGCTCACCGAGTCCGCGCTGGACCTGCACGGCCGAGCACTCGCCGAAGCGCTGGGAGCGGCGGCCGACGGTGTCAGCGGTCCGTTGACGCGCGAGGAAGGGCTGAAGATCACCAGCTTGGTCCGCAAAGGCCGCTGACGTTGATGCTTGCGCTGGCGCGCAAGAAAGTGGACGGGGAAATCCCGATAAGGGCTGATCATACTGGCAGGCGCCGGCCGCCCTCAATGGCACTGTCTCACCCTCGACGCCACTGGGTGTCAAATGTATGGGCTCAGGAGATCCTTGACGTTTCGTACTCGAGACATACTTGGCGATCACTCGTCGTCCTGATCTTGTGGTCCCGTTGGATCAAGAAGCACTGGCGGAGTTTCGGTAACAGGCGGTGTGAGGTACTCGGTGGCTCCCCGATCGGGGGAAGTCGCCGCGCGCTACGGCACTTCCCGTCAGTCGCTGCACACCTGGCGGCAGCGATTCCAGCAGGGAGGCATGTCCGGTCCGGCCGACCGCTCCCGCCGGCCCGAACCGGATCATGGCCGAGATCGAGGCGTTGACCTGTCAGTTACGCCGGCAGCATCCTCGTTGGGCCCGCCGGATTAGCCACGAACTGGGCCGGCGTGTCGTCGATCCCACGCCGTCGCGGGCGACGGTGCACCGCATCCTGGTCCGCAATGGACTCATCGATCCTCATGCCCAGCAACACAAGCGCAAGTACAAGCGGTGGCAGCAGGCTGAGCCCATGCACCTGTGGCAGATGGATATCGTCGGCGGTGTCCCGCTGGCTGATGGCCGTCCTGCAAGCTGGTGACGGGTATCGACGACCACTCCAGGTTCGTCGTGGTTGCGGCGGTGGTCGCGGTGCCGTCCGGGCGGGCGATCTGCGCGGCGTTCACTGCGGCGATGCGCCGTTACGGCGTTCCGTCGGAGGTGTTGACCGACAACGGCGGGCAGTTCACCGGCCGGTTCATCAAGCCGCAGCCGGTCGAGGTGATGTTCAAGCGGATCTGCCGGGACAACGGGATCAAACAACGGCTGACCAAGCCGAGTTCGCCCACTACCACCGGGAAGGTCGAACGGCTGCACAAGACGTTGCGGGAGGAGTTCCTTGACCACGTCGCCCCGTTCGAGTCTGTTGCCGCCGCGCAGGCCACGATCGACGGGTGGGTCGAGAGCTACAACCGCCAGCGCCCGCACCAGGCCCTGGATATGGCCACCCCAGCCAGCCTGTTCCGGCCCAACGGCCCCACCCGTCTCGACATCGGCACGGACCCTGGCTGCATCACCGACACCGGCGACACATCCCCGGACCCGCACCCGACACGCCGGGACAGCAGCCGGCGGCGTCGACGTTGCCGGTGGACGTGATCGAACTGCCCGCCTTGCTCACAGACGGCTGTCGAGGGCGCCGCGGTGGAGTTTCAGGCACGGGTTCCGCCCAGTGGCCAACTCGCCGTCTGCTCTGGCCGTCAATCGATCGGGCTCCAAGGACCTGCGGCATCTGGCGATGCGCGGCGCTCGCCCCGCCGGTGCGCCGCTGGCCAAGCCCGCGCTACGCCGCCGCAATGGCATCCCGGCGCTGCCCGAGGGCGGCGCGGTCGAGATCGAGCGATCGGTGACCAAGGACGGCCAGGTCACCACCGCTGGCAGCCCGCATCTGGTCGGGTTTGTCTGGGCCGACCGCAAGGTCACCCTGCGCTTGGACGGGCATCTCATGCACGCCATCGCCGAATAACGCCCTGATCGGCACCTGGCACTGCCCGGTCAGCACTGACCGCCTGGCCGGCGTTCACGGCGCGCGAACCCCGTCCACGCCGCTGCCACCTCCGCCGCTGCCCACGAAGGCCGAGTAGGCCGAGCGTCGCCACCAGCGCGAAGTCGAACGGGTTGACTGATTCCCGGGCCGTGGTCAGTAGGGCCTCGAACTGCAGGTGTGACAGGCCGAGGGTCGGTGATTCGCTGGGTACCGTCGGGCGTACTCCGCTGGCGAGTGCTCGAGCATGGTGTCGATGACGCAGGTGCGGTAGAAGCCGATGACCACGGACATCCTGCGTGACACCGTAGAGGGGTTGAATCGTCGCACCTCTTGCATCCAGCGCACGTACAGCTCGATCTGTGCCCGGCGCGCTGACAGCGGAGCGAGGTCGCGTTCGCCGCATCAGGTGAAGAAGATCTGCAGGTCTGACTCCGAATGCGTCCGCGAAGCACCCGAGTAGCGTCCGAGGTACGCCGCAGCCGCCAGTCGTAACACCGTTTCGTCTAGGTCTGTGGGCTCCATAGCCTCCGATGTTGGGTGAGAAGGCTCGATGCACAAGGCCAGGAGAAGCGCGCCCTAGCGGCATGATAGTGCGTCGTACTGATCAACTCGTGGGCGGAAGCCAGTCGCCTGTCTCACGGTGGCGGCCAAGGCCGACGGCATCGAACTCATCGAAGTACTTGCCCTTGATCACGCCAAGCCGCCGAAGCGCCCGGGAGATGGGGCTGCCCTCGGCTGGTATCGGCTTTCCCGTTGCCAGGTGCAGGGGGCCGAGCGCTACCTGACCGCCGTCCCATACCTGTGCGGACTGGGTTCCGCTCCCACCGAAGTAGTCAGCCTCGACGTAGGTGATGGGACCGCCTGCCGAACAAGCAGCCAAGGCGCGGCCGAACCCGGTGGGTGCCTTCCAGAACGCATCGAGCGTGGGTGCTCCGGCGACGGTGACCGCGTCGAACAAGGCGTCGGTCATCGGTAGTAAGCAGAGGCGCTGGGTGAGCGGAACGATGCATCCCTCCTCCGCCGTGCCCGCCAACTTCCGGAGGACAGGGTCGGTAGCGATGGCTCCCTGCAGCTGATACCCCATGCCCTTATTCTCGTTCCCATCTCAGCACTCGAGCCGGCGGGCGTCGGATCTCCGCCGGGATCCGGCATACCAGTCGGTCACCCGGGCACGTGTTCATCGGCAGGAGCGAGCACCGACAACGCTCGACCAGCGGCATGAGAGTACGTTAACGTAGGGTGATCAATGCGTAAGGCCGCTCGAACCTGGACACGCCCAGGAACCGGCTGCCGAATCACCACCGTCGAGAAACACCTCACCGCCATCACCGGCAAACTCGGCCTCACCCAAGCGACGGACGGCGCAGCGTCAACGTCCGCGTGCTGGCCACCCTGAAATACTTGCGCAACACCGAGTGAGCGGCGAAAACCACCGGTGGATGACGAATTGCGCACGGGCGATCGCTCCCACGTCGGCCGGGTGGGGTGGCGTCGTCGTCCGCGCCTCAGCATAATCGGACGAACCGCACGATCAGCGGCATGACATCCGGCCGCCCGGCGGGTGCCGGGGTTCAGAGGTTGTTGATGCCGGCCAGCTGCTCGGCCGCTGCGCAGAGCCGTGGGCCGATGGCTGGGGGTCGGCCGCGTCCCGGTTGAGCCGGGCCTCGGTGACGCTGCCGCGTGTCTCCCCGAGCTCGGTCGGCCCGAAGAATTGGTCACCGCGCGCTCGCCATCGGCGCCGTCACCGGCGGCAACGCAACGACATCACGGACCCTTTGCGCCTACCTCGAGGCTATCCACAACCAGAGCCTCGATACGCAGATCATCGACCGCCTCATTGCTGATCTTGATGCGGTCAAGGCGTACTCCGAGAACAGCAACATCACGCTCGACTTCTCTACGGAGCAGCCCGGAACCTGGTCCAAGTTGTCATCGACTACGCGTAGATAAGCAACATCTTGGTGGGTTTCGACGACGTTAGTGGTCATGACCGATGACGACACGCCACCGCCCCCTGCCGCCTCCGTACCGGTTCCTCCGCCTCTTGTTGAGGCGGTGCGGGTGGTCCGGTTGCGGGAGCTGTCGCCGAAGTCAATGTGGTGGACCGCGGCCGTGATCGCGGTACTGACTGCGGGCGCGGTGGTGGTGCTGTGGTGGCCGGCGACCGCTGGGCTGACCGGGGCCGATCTGGTGACCGCGCGGCTGGACGCGTTGAAGATCGGGCTGAGCATCGGGGTGGGCGGCGGCGGCGTGGTTGCGTTGTATCTCGCGTGGCGGCGCCAGAACTCAACCGAAGCCGACCTCGACAACCGCGAACGCACCCTCGCCCATCAACAGGAAGTCGCCGCGGCCACTATGGCCCATCAGGACCGGGTTGCTCGAGCGACCGAGCATGATGCGGCTGAGCGGCGGCTGACTGAACTGTATCTGAAGGCGGTCGAGCAGCTCGGCTCATCGCAGGCCGCGGTCCGTCACGGCGGGCTCTACGCCCTCGAGCGCGTCGCGCAAGACAATTCGTCCCAACGGCAGACGGTGGTCGACGTGATCTGCGCCTATCTGCGCAACCCGTACTCCACCACAACACCCGATACCGTTAGGCCCCGCTCGCTAGGGGTACGACGCCCGTTGCTGCGATCGGCCACGGTGCATAGCGTGCCCAGGTCGCCCCGGCACGCAGGCCACGATCGAGAATATTGGCAGCAGGAGCGCGAAGTGCGACTTACTGCCCAACACGTCCTGCGTCGCCATTTGCAACCGGGCGACGCCCCGGACCAGATGCTTCACACCTTTTGGCCCGATATTACCCTCAATCTCACCGGCGCCACCCTTATCGACGTGGACCTCACCGGCTGCCGCGTTGATGTAGCTACCTTCGACAAAGCGACGTTTACTGGCGACGCCTTATTCGATAGATCGACCGTCACCGGCCGTGCTTCGTTCGGCGGAGCGACCTTCGCCGGCCACGCCTCGTTCGACGAGTCGAACATCGAGCGCGCGTTGTTCCACGAGGCAATCTTCGCCGTCGGGGCGTGGTTCCTCAGGACGACTATTGGCTACGCCGTGTTCGACGGCGCGACCTTCGGCTACGCCGCGTTCGACCTGGCGACGGTCACTGACAATATCTCGTTCGACGGAGCGATGTTCAGCGGCGATGCCTCGTTCGATAGAGCGACGGTCACTGGCGATGTCTCGTTTGGCGGGGCGACGTTCACCGGCGCCGTCTCGTTCGATAGGGCGGCGGTCACTGGCGATGTCTCGTTTGGCGGGGCGACGTTCACCGGCGCCGTCTCGTTCGACGACGTAACGGTTACTGGCGATGCCTGGTTCGACGGGGCGACGTTCGTCGACGACGCCTCGTTCGACAGGGTGACCTTGACCGGGAACGTTTCGTTTCGCAGGGCGACCAGCAAGGGCATTGACTTCGACCCGGTCGAGCGTGGATAGCAGCAGCACTCCGATCTGGGGTGGCGACCGCAAGGAGCACTCATGTCCACCATCACCACGGTCGCCAACTGGACGATCACCGCGTCCGGCGACACCGCCAGCTTCACACACGCCTCGGCCGGCGGCGCGTACTGGGCGCCCCGGGTGTGGAGCGGGCGCGGACGACGGTGACCTTGCAGCTTTCGACAAGGTGCTCGGCGAGGTGATGAAGCTGCCGGTCTACTGGCTGGTCCGGTGCCGTCGTCGGGACGCCGACGCCGGCGAACCTGCGGTCTGGTCGCAGCAGCGGTATGATGCGGACGACGAGTTCGTCTACCTGAGCGAACCCTGTCGGGCTGGGCAGTAGACGGCGGGCTACCGGACGCATCCCCTTCGTCATCGACCTGGTCCACCTCCGCGGCCTGCGGATCAGGATCGCCGCTTACCTGGCGACGTCCAGTCGCCGCTGACCGTGCCACGACGAATGAAACGTCGGTCGCGGGGTATGCCCCGTGTGTGACGACTTCGCCGGGCCGATGTGGCGGTCCTCGCGGCACAGCACGGCCGGGTGCTGGTGGAGGAGCAGTTCGTCGGCAACCACTCTCGTTGGCTTCGACTCACAGCCGACGCCACGGTGCCCTACTTAGTTCCGCGCGCCCTCGTGTCCGTGTGGCCGGACCTGTCGACCGATGTTCCGGCAGTGCTGCGCACGATGTCACCGGCTGCGCCATCGCGGAGCACGCGGACGGCCGCATGCACAGCTTCCACGCCGACGCGATGACCGGGCCGACCTGACCGAGGCGTTGGCAGGCGTCCGTGCGGCCACCCTCCTGCCGCGCACCACCGACGGCCAAAACCCGCTGCTCGTGGCCGTGCAACCGGATGACGACGGAATCGTCCGCGCTCGCTGGCAGATCTGAACCGCGCAGACAAGCCGGTGGCGCCCGCCCAGTTCTCGTCGCGCCAGCGGCCCACAACACCCGGACGTCCTGTCCTCGGCAGGAGAGGATGTCGAAGCGGTAGTGTGAGTTCCGCGAGGCGCCGCAGCGCGTCGACACCTGGATGAGCTTCCGACGGTTGTCCGGACACCCTGGCGTTGCCCCGGTTCTCCGGACCCTGACGTGAGGTGGTCGGAACTTCAGGCACGTCGGTTGCTCTTGTTTTCGCTCGGGGTCAGCCAGGACAACGCTCGTCTGAGCAGTCCCCTCGCGGGCCGGTGGCCGGGTTTGTCGTTGACAATATCACCGGGTCCGACGCCGTACTCGCGGCGCAGGTCGCCGAAGCCGCGTTGGCGGTTTTCCATTTGTTCGCCGAACAACTCGAGGATTTTGCGTTTGTGTTCCTCGATCGTCCGCTTCGACTTGTGCAGGCGGTCGGCGACCTCCTGGTCGGACAGACCTCGGTCGAGCAGGGCCAGTGTCTCCTCGAGTGGCAAGGATAGGCGGACGTCGCGGCATTGTCTGATTAACTGGCGTAGGGCGTCGTGTAGGGCGGAGGTCACGATGGTGCCATTGCGGCCGATCTCGGTCACCGCTTGCGCCAGTGCGGCGTCGTCGCCGATGTATTTGCTGATGTACCCCGCTGCGCCGGCGGCCACGCAGCGTGCGATGGGTTCAGGTCGCGCTTCGGCGGTGTAGATGAGGACACGCTGGCCGTGTTCGTGCACGAGTTTGTTGATGGCTTGCATGCCTTGTAGGACCGCCGTATCGCCGGTTTGCCGGTTCAGGCACAGATCCAACACGACGACGTGGCAACCGTGCTGTTGGAGATGGACAAAGTCGTCGACGGTCCCCCAACTGCCCACCTGAGTCAGCGGAAAGTCGCTGCCTTGTCCCAGTCCTTGCCGGTAGCGAGGCTCATCGTCGATGAGAACGTAGTGCACTGGTTCTTCCGGCGCTGCCAGTGGCAGAGCGGGAGGTGGTCCACCGGTCGCATCGCTCATTGCTTCCTCGGCACGGTGATGTGGACTTCGGTGCCACGACCGGGCGCCGACTCTATCCGGCTCACTCCGCCGACCAGGGCGAGCTGCCGGCCGAGGATCTCGGCGATGCCGAACCCGGATGGAGTTGTCGACATGTCGAAGCCTGGGCCATTGTCACGAACAGTCACCACGACCTTGGTGTCGTCCGCGTGGGCGGTGACGTCGATGGCCGCGCCCGGCGCGTGCTGTTCTACGTTGGATAATGCGGTATCCAGAGCACGATGCAAGTGGTCTAGCACGTCCTCCGGCAGTTCGATCGAGGGCTCGAGGTCGATGGCGGCCTGCACGGTGGGACGCGGCCGAAGGTCCAGCACTGCCTGGATCCGGTCTCTCACGCGCAACGGGTGCTGCGTGCCGTCGACAAACGAACGCATATGTCCATACGCATGGCCGGCCTGCGCAACCATCGCCAGCCGTGCGTCGAGGTCTGCGTCTGCGAACCTGTCCAGCCGCAAATACGGTAGGAGATCGTGGACGATGGCCCTGCTCCGGTCGCGTTCCAGCTCGGCCACCTGCGCTTTGGCGCTGTCGGCCGTATCGGCAAGCCGCCGCATGTAGCTCATGAACAGGTACGACACCATCGCGAACCCTGGATAGGCCAGCGCGTTGGCGATCGAGGTGCCCTGCCCCGCGGGGGCGCCCCTCAACGGCAATGCAACGACCCCGGCGTAGGTCGCCGCGATAAGCACCGACGTGACGAGCGCGTGTTGCCAGCGAGTCAAAGCTGCACCGATCAGGACCGTGGTGGAGAGCGTCACCGGGTAGGACCACATCACCCAGACGTTCGTGCGGTCTTCGGGAGCGACGTAGATCAGTGATGAGCAGAGCACGAGCAGGGCGACACCGAAATCCGCGGCGGCCGGCCACTGCAATGGCCGTACGGATCGGCGCCGCACCAACCAGGAACAGAGCGTGAGAGATTCGATGAGCACGAGGCTGAGGACGGCGAGATCAACTCCGGGTGCGGTCGATGTTCGCAGGGAGCCGCTGCTCATGGCGACCGCTGCCTGCGCCAGATCGAAGGCTCGGATGCCGGCGAATCCCCAGACGATGGTCATTTCCACGCCCGCCCTCGTTTCGGCGAGGCGTGAGATCGACAGCGACGTCATGCCGTCCACCATGCGGAAGACCACGAGATCAACAACCGGCAAATACCGTGTTTTCCCGGTGGAAACCGAGGTGCGCAAAGCAGATGCTTGTCGAACATTCCCATCACCATCCAGATCCGCGAAAGGATCGCTATGAACACCACTATCGGGACAGCCGCTCCTCCTGTTACGTGCGGCCGACGGCGAGTGCGAAGTCTGTTACTGATCGGCGCCGCCCTGGCGGGCACGTTCCTGCCGATCGTCGCCGCGCCGGCGTCGGCGGCCACCGTCCTGGGCGGCGTGGACATGCAGGCGGCGTGCAACAACCAGTACCCCGGCCAGGGGCGGCTGGCGAAGATCAGAACCATGAACGTCTACGGCTGGAAATGCGTGTCCGGCGCGGTCCCGGTCGCGGACGGCGACATCGACGTGTGGAAACAATGCCGTACGCAGTACAACAGGGCGAATGCCTACGGCGGCTTCAGGAGCTACTCCGATCCGTACAGCTGGTACTGCTCCTACTGACCTCGTCGTCCATCGAACGAACCTGCTTCGTCTCTTCTCCCGCGAAGACGGTGACTCCCCGATGCGGTCTAAATCTGCAGGCGCATGCTCGATGGGCTCATTCGGAATTATTGTGTATCGAGAGGTGAGAGCGATGTCCTTATTCAGCAAGCGCAAGGTGGATCAGCCGCAGGCGGTCAGTGTCAACGCCATGCAGGCAGTGGAATCGGACTTCACCGAGAGGTTCAAGGCGTGGTTGAGCGCTGTCGAGCGAGCCCAGGACAAATTGGATGCGGACGCTCTGACCCCCGATATCCTTTCCAGTGCCGAGGCGATTCCCGTGCCGCAAGCGGGTGCCGGGCTGCTGAACCGCACGCAGCAGATCTACATCTGGTCATATGCGCGCAGTTTCACTGAACGGATGCTGGAGAACAAGATGATCGAGGCTTCGGCGGCCGCGTATCGACTGGAGGAGTCAGGAGCCGATGCCACGCGTGCGCGCCGGGCGGCCGACTACTGGACCAGCGTGGCAGCCCATGTGGCGCAGTCGTTGGCCTGACGGGAGTCAGTCGCCGAACGGGACTGTAAGACGATCGACCGGCTGCCTCCCCCGGCGACCCGCATCGGCACGAGACGGCGTATCAACTAGTGCGTCTCCGCTGCGAAGAGTTTGTCGACCAGTTAGCGACCGGTATGCCCGTCGTCGGGTCCCCTGCAACGCCTTTTGCTAAGTGCACTCAACATCCCGGCTGTTGGTCGCCGACTATGTCGTCGTGACTGGGGTCGTTGGTGACGTCTGTGCCGGGGAACTACACCGTTGCGGGTCAACGCCGGGTTGGCCTCACCCGGTGTGGAGGTCGTTGTGGCATGGGGGGAGCAGTGCGGCAGCAAGTCGTGGCGAGTGCGGTATCGGCAGCTGGGCTCCGGCGTTCATTCGGTCTCGGGGTTTGGCTCGCGGCGTGATGCTGCGGCTTACGCCGCGGGTTGGAGGTGGATCGGCGTCGGCGGGTGTGGATCGATCCGGCCGACAGCGCGGTCACGGTGGCCGAGCGGGGTGGCGCGGTGGTTCCGCTCGATGGATCTGGATCCGCGGACGATCGAGAGCTACCGCAGCCGGCTGCGGTGTCACATCCTGCCAAAGTTCGGCCACCTGCCGCTGGGTACGATCACGGCGCTGGGGTGACCGAGTGGGCTCGGGAGCTGGAGCGAGCCGGGTACGCCCCGGCGACGGTGAGCTCGCAGCTCAACCTGCTGTCGATGCTGTTGACCGACGCGGCCGATGATCGGCTGATCCCGTTCAATCCGGTGCGCTGGCGGAGGCGCCGGGGCCGGCGATCACGACGCGCCGTGCCGGAGCGGATCTGGGCGACGCCGGAGCAGGCGGTGCGGATCGCCGAGCGAGCCGGTCTGCTCGGCGGGCCGATCGCGCGGCTGCTGATCATCACGGCAGCTTGGACCGGCTGCCGGTGGGGCGAGCTGGCCGGCCTGCACCGGGACAATGTCGATCTCCGACGTGGTCAGCTGGTGATCGATCCGCTGGTGGGTGCGTTGCACGAGTCGGGGTCGATGCGGTGGCTCGGGCCGCCGAAGACCCGAGCCTTCGCGCGGACGATCGCGCTGCCGCCGTTCCTGGTCGCGCTGCTGCACGAGCACCTCGCGCGGCACCGGAGTGAGTTCGTGTTCACCACGCCGAGCGGGACGTGGCTGTGGCGCTCGACGTTCTTGCGGCGGGTCTTCCGTCCCGCGGTCGACGGCAGCGACGCGTCCGAGACGAAGGCGGCCTGCGCGGCGGTTCGGCCCGGGTTGACCTTCCACGGGCTGCGGCACAGCCACAAGACCTGGCTGATCGCCGGCGGCGCGCCGGAGATCGCCCAGGCCCGCAGGCTCGGGCACCACCTGGACAACCGGGTCATCGAGACCTACTCCCACGTCGCTCCGGAGGTCGAGCAGCGGCTGCTCGACGATCTCGAGCGCCGCTGGCAGACGACGGCGCCACTACCGCCGACGCCGTCACCGAGTGTGGCCGACGGTGGGCGGGTGGCGCCGGTTGTCCCCCTCTTCGCCACGGTGGGGGTCACCCGACGGCCGGACCCGGGAGCAGCGGGAACACCGCGCCGACGCAGGAACGGGGGTGGGGCAGTGCTCCAGTTCTGCCCCACCAGGAGCACAAGATCACGCCGCACAACGATCACCGAAGATCGAAGCCGGAACGCAGAAAACCCCTCCGACCAGCCCGGGAGGCTGAAACGAAGGGGTTCGTTGCGATGTGGAGCTAAGGGGACTCGAACCCCTGACCCCCTCACTGCCAGTGAGGTGCGCTACCAGCTGCGCCATAGCCCCGAGGCGAAGGTGAACTCCGCATCTCGTATGCCCATACATTACACCCCGCCCAGGCCCCCTCCACGCGGGGGTCCCCGCAACCCCTCGAAGTGATCCACAACCCCCTGACCAGCACGTTCACACCTTATTTTTAGTCCTGTATTGACGTCTCACTGTGGCCGCCGTTACATTTTGCGCGGTTGTGACGCCGAGGTCCCCGCCCGTTACGCCGCGTCTTCAAACCGGGCACACCTCTCGATGACGCCGCGTACGCGGCAGAGGAGGCTTCGATGACGAGACGGCGGGTGATGACGCTGCTCGCGGCAGCGTCGGTCCTGGTGGGAAGCATGACGACGGCGGCCGAAGCCGCCGTGACCCCGGATGGGTGGTACACCGTCGCCGCCGGGAGCAGTGGGAAGTGTGTTGATGCCCGGGCCGCGGGGACGGCCGATGGGACCGTTGTCCAGCAGTACACCTGCAACCAGACCGCCTTGCAGCAGTGGCAGTTCCAGTCCACCGGGGACGGTTACTTCCGGATCAACGCCCGCGCCAACCCGGCCGCCGCCTGGGATGTCACGGATGTCTCGACCGCCGACGGTGGCCTGCTCCAGCTCTGGACCTACTCGAGCGGCGCCAACCAGCAGTGGCAAGCCGTCGACGAAGGGAACAACCGGTACCACTTCGTCAGCCGCAACAGCGGGAAGTGCCTCGACGTACCCGGCGCCTCCGCCGCCGATTCCGTGCAGCTCCAGCAGTACACCTGCAACGGCACCGCCGCCCAGTCCTTCATGCTGAGCCCCGTGAACACGAGCCAGCCCGACTTCGGCCCGAACGTGGTGATCTTCGACCCGTCCATGCCGAGCTCGACCATCCAGAGCCGGCTCAACAGCATCTTCAGCCAGCAGGAACGCAACCAGTTCGGCAGCCAGCGCTACGCCGTCATGTTCAAGCCCGGCACCTACGCCAACGACGTCAACGTCGGCTTCTACACGCAGGTGCTGGGTCTCGGCCTGAGCCCCGACGCCGTCACGATCAACGGCGCCGTGCACGTCGAGGCCGACTGGTTCCCGCCGCAGAACGCCACGCAGAACTTCTGGCGCGGCGCGGAGAACCTGTCCGTGAACCCGAACGGGGGCGCCGACCGGTGGGCGGTCAGCCAGGCCGCGCCCTACCGCCGCATGCACGTCCGCGGTGACCTGCAGCTCGACGACGGCGGCTGGGCCAGCGGCGGCTGGATCTCCGACACGAAGATCGACGGCCAGGTCCGCTCCGGCTCGCAGCAGCAGTGGATCTCCCGCAACTCGCAGTTCGGCAGCTGGAACGGCTCGAACTGGAACATGGTCTTCGCCGGGGTCCAGGGCGCGCCCGCCAACACCTTCCCGACGCCGCCCTACACCACCGTCGGCCAGACGCCGGTCGTGCGCGAAAAGCCCTTCCTCTACGTCGACGGCGCCGGTAACTACCAGGTGTTCGTCCCGGGCGTGAAGACCAACGCGTCCGGCACGACCTGGGCGAACGGCACCGCGCCGGGCACGTCGGTCCCGATCGGCCAGTTCTACATCGCCAAGCCCGGTGCCACCGCCGCGGACATGAACGCCGCGCTCGCCGCCGGCAAGAACCTGCTGGTCACCCCCGGGGTCTACCACCTGAACCAGACGCTGCGCGTCACCCGTCCGGACACCGTCGTGCTCGGCCTCGGCATCGCCACGCTGATCCCGGACAACGGCATCACCGCGATGACCGTCGACGACGTCGACGGCGTCAAGGTCGCCGGCCTGCTCATCGACGCCGGCACGACCAGTTCGAACACGCTGATGCAGGTCGGCCCGGCCGGCTCGGCCGCGAACCACGCGGCGAACCCGACGTCGCTGCACGACGTCTTCTTCCGCATCGGTGGCGCCGCCGTCGGCAAGGCGACGAACAGCCTGGTCGTCAACAGCAGCAACGTCATCGGCGACCACATGTGGATCTGGCGCGCCGACCACGCCGAGCGCAACGAGTACGTCGGCTGGACCACCAACACCGCCGACACCGGCCTCATCGTCAACGGCGACGACGTCACGATGTACGGCCTCTTCGTCGAGCACTACCAGAAGACGCAGGTGGTCTGGAACGGCGACGGCGGCCGGACCTACTTCTTCCAGAACGAAATGCCCTACGACGTGCCGAACCAGGCGAGCTGGATGAACGGCTCGACGCCGGGCTTCTCCGCCTACAAGGTCGGTCCGAACGTCACCAGCCACGAAGCCTGGGGCCTGGGCAGCTACTGCTACTTCAGCACCAACCCGTCCGTCGCCAGCGCGCACGCGTACGAGGCGCCGAACACCCCGGGTGTCCGGTTCCACGACATGGTGACCGTCTCGCTCAACTACCAGGGCACGATCACGCACGTGATCAACAACACCGGCCCGGCGACGCCGTCCGGGACCAAGGCCGTCAACCTGGTGAGCTACCCCTGAGCACCGGCGTGCGCCGTGGTGGCGGCCGCGGCGCACGCCGGTCCTTTACCGCTACCCCCGAACGGGGTGTTCCGGGAGCCGGACGGGGTAACCGTCGCGATACTGAGGTCCCCAACCGATCCGGGAGCGGCAGATGACCTCTTTCGCAGCGTTCACCGTCGTCGAACCCCGCAAAGCCTGGCCGCTGGTCGCCGTCCGCGGTGTGCTCGCCGTGCTCTTCGGGCTCTTCGCCCTGATCTGGCCCGGCGCCACCGTGCTCGTCCTGGCGATCCTCTACGGCGTGTACGCGATCGTCGACGGCGTCGGCGGCCTGTTGCAGGCGTTCCGGCCGGGTGACACCGCCCACCGCGTGGCCTACGGCGTCCTCGGCGCGCTCGGCATCGTCGCCGGGATCCTCGTCCTGGTCTGGCCCGGCATCACCGTCCTGCTGCTGGCCCTGCTGGTCGGCTTCTGGGCGATCATCACCGGCATCGCCGAGATCGCCGCGGCGATCCGGTTGCGCAAGCAGATCCGCGGCGAGGCGTTCCTCATCGCGGCCGGCGCGATCTCCGTCCTCGCCGGTGTCCTCATCGTGATCAACCCGATCGCCGGCGCGTACGGCATCGCGCTGCTCGTCGGCATCTACGCCCTCATCTACGGCATCGTGCTGCTGGTACTGGCCTTCCGGCTGCGCAAGCTGGGAACGGGAGACGCGCGAACTGAGTAACGTGCGGGAGTGTCGACCCGCGAACTGGTGGTGCTGGGCACCGCGAGCCAGGTACCCACGCGCCACCGCAACCAGAACGGTTACCTCCTGCGCTGGGACGGCGAGGGCATCCTCTTCGACCCCGGCGAAGGCACCCAGCGGCAGATGCTGCGGGCCGGCGTGGCCGCCACGGACATCACGCGGATCTGCGTCACGCACTTCCACGGCGACCACAGCCTCGGCCTGCCCGGCGTGATCCAGCGGCTGTCGCTGGACAAGGTCGGCCACCCGGTCGACGCCCACTTCCCGGCGTCCGGCGCGCACTACTTCGAACGCATGCGGCACGCGACAGCCTTCTACGAGCAGGCCGACCTGCGGGAACACCCGATCGCCGGTGACGGCCCGATCGCGACCGGCAAGCTCACCCTCGAGGCCAGGCGCCTCAGCCATCCCGTCGAGGCGTTCGGCTACCGGCTGACCGAGCCCGACGGCCGCACCATGCTCCCCGAGCGGCTGCGCGAGCACGGCATCGCGGGTCCGGACGTCGGCCGGCTGCAGCGGGAGGGCCACCTCCGCGGCGTGAGCCTCGAGGACGTCAGCACGCCGAGGCACGGTCAGCGGTTCGCGTTCGTGATGGACACCCGCCTGTGCGACGCGGTGTACGCCCTCAGCGAAAACGCGGACATGCTCGTGATCGAGTCGACGTTCCTGGCCGAGGACACTTCCCTGGCGGAAGACTTCGGCCACCTGACCGCGCGGCAGGCGGCGCGCGTCGCCGCCGAGTCCGGTGTCCGGCAGCTCGTCCTGACGCACTTCTCGCAGCGCTACCCCGATCCGGAGCGCTTCGCGGCGGAGGCGCGAGCCGAGTTCGACGGCGAGATCGTCGTGGCGCAGGACCTGGAGCGGGTCCAGGTGCCGAAACGGCGGTCTTTCCCAACGGTGTGAGAAGCGCCGTAGGCTGCATCTCGTGAGCCAGCCGATCCTGATGACCGTCGACGACGATCCCGCCGTGTCCCGCTCGGTCGCCCGTGACCTGCGCCGGCGCTACGGGAAGGACTACCGCGTCATCCGCGCCGACTCCGGCCCGGACGCCCTCGACGCGCTGCGCGAGATCAAGCTGCGCGGCGACGCCGTCGCGGCGATCCTCGCCGACTACCGGATGCCGCAGATGGACGGGATCGCCTTCCTCGAGAAGGCGATGGACCTGTTCCCGCACGCCCGCCGCGCCCTGCTGACCGCCTACGCCGACACCGACGCCGCGATCCAGGCGATCAACGTCGTCGACGTCGACCACTACCTGCTCAAGCCGTGGGACCCGCCGGAGGAGAAGCTCTACCCGGTGATCGACGCGCTGGTCGAGACCTGGAAGGCGGTCGGCGACAAGCCCGTCGAAGAGGTCAAGCTCATCGGCCACCGCTACAACTCGCCCTCGTTCCACCTGCGGGACTTCCTCGCGCGCAACGCGGTCCCGTACCGCTGGTACTCGGTCGACGACGACGAGGGCTGCCGGATCCTGCAGGCCGCGGAGGCGACCGACAAGGACATCCCGGTGGTCGTCACGCCGGACGGCACCGTCCTCAAGAACCCGACCGGCAGCGAGATCGCCGACGCGGTCGGTTTGTCGACCCGGCCGGCCCAGGAGTTCTACGACCTCGTGGTGATCGGCGGCGGCCCGGCCGGCCTCGGCGCCGCGGTGTACGGCGCCTCCGAAGGCCTGCGCACGGTGCTCGTCGAGAAGAAGGCCACCGGCGGCCAGGCCGGCACCAGCTCGCGCATCGAGAACTACCTCGGCTTCCCCGACGGTGTCTCGGGCGCGCAGCTGACCGACCGCGCGCGGCGCCAGGCCCAGAAGTTCGGCGCCGAGGTGCTGACCGCCCGCGACGTCGTCGGCCTGGAGGCCCGCGGTTCGCAGCGGGTGATCACCTTCGGCGACGGCAGCGAGATCGCCGCGCACTCGGTGATCCTCGCCAGCGGCGTCAACTACCGCGCCCTGGAGGCCGGCGGCATCGAGGAGCTCACCGGCCGCGGCGTCTACTACGGCTCGGCCGCGACCGAAGCACCCGAGTGCAAGGGCGAGCACGTCTACATCGTCGGCGGCGCCAACTCCGCCGGGCAGGCCGCGGTGTTCTTCTCCCGGCACGCCAGCGACGTCACGATCCTGGTGCGCGGTGCGTCGCTGGAGTCCTCGATGTCGCACTACCTGATCGAGCAGATCGCCGGGATCGAAAACATCCACGTCCGCACGCACACCACCGTCAAGGAGGTGCACGGCGACGGCCACCTCGAGCGGCTCACGCTGTGCGAGAACGGCGTCACCGAGACGGTCGAGTCCGGGCACCTGTTCATCTTCATCGGCGCCGCCCCGCGCACCGACTGGCTCGGCGACGCCATCCACCGCGACGAGCACGGCTTCGTGTGCACCGGGCCGGACCTCCTGAGCGCCGGGCAGCGGCCGGCCGGCTGGTCGCTCGACCGTGATCCGCACTACCTCGAGTCGTCCATCCCGGGCGTGTTCGTGGCCGGTGACGTGCGGTCGCAGTCGGTCAAGCGGGTGGCCTCCGCGGTCGGCGAGGGCGCGATGGCCGTGACGCTGGTACACCGGTACCTGGAGGAACAATGAGCGCACTGCCGCGGGAAGAGCTTCGCGGGCTCTTCCTTTTCGAACACCTTTCCGAGGCGCAGCTCGACTGGGTCGCCGCCAACGCCGTGCTCGAGGAGTACGAGGGCGACTCGACGATCATCAGCGAGGGCGGCGAGGCGACCTGCTTCTACGTCCTGCTCGGCGGCGCCATCCGGATGACGCGCCTGGTCAGCGGCACCGAGGTGGAGACCAACCGATCCGACCAGCGCGGCGCCTACTTCGGCGCAACGCAGTTCTTCGTGCACCAGGACACCGATCACAACTACGGCGCGACGGTGCGCGCGTTGTCCGACGTCACGCTGCTCGCGCTGCCGTCGAAAGAGTTCTCCGTCGAGTTCCGCAGGTGGTTCCCGATGGCGACGCACCTGCTGGAGGGCATGTACCTCGGCTGGCGCAACAGCGACACGGTGATCGGCTCCCGCCGGCGTCTGCTGGCGCTGGGCGAGCTCTCGGCCGGTCTGACGCACGAGCTGAACAACCCGGCCGCGGCCGCCGTCCGGGCGACGTCCGCCCTGCGTGAACGTGTCGCCGGGATGCGGCACAAGCTCGCCTTCCTGGCCAAGAAGGACATCGACCCGGAGCTGCTCTACCAGCTCATCGACGTCCAGGAACGCCTGGTCAAGCAGGTTGTGCAGGCCGAGAAGCTGACCGCGATGCAGCAGGCCGACCGCGAGGACGAGATCGGCGACTGGTTCGACGAACGCGGCATCGACGGCGGCTGGGACCTCGCCGACATCTACGTCCGCGCCGGGCTGACCACGGTCGACCTGGACAACGTCCTCGAGCAGGTCGGCGACACCTTCATCGAAGGCGCCGTCCGCTGGCTCGCCTACGCGCTCGAGACCGAGATGCTGATGGGTGAGATCGAGGACTCCACGACCCGGATCTCCGCGCTGGTCGGCAAGGCCAAGCAGTACTCGCAGATGGACCGGGCGCCGCACCAGTGGGTCGACGTCCACGACGGCCTCGACTCCACGCTCGTGATGCTGTCGGGCAAGATCGGCGGCGGCATCCGCGTCGTCAAGGAGTACGACCGCGGCCTGCCGAAGATCCCGGCGTACCCGGCCGAGCTGAACCAGGTCTGGACGAACATCATCGACAACGCCCTGGGCGCGATGAAGGGCGAGGGCACGTTGACGCTGCGGACGTGGCGCGTCGACGACCAGATCCGCGTCGAGGTCGGCGACACCGGCCCGGGCATCCCGGCGGACATCAAGCCGCGGATCTTCGAGCCGTTCTTCACGACCAAGCCGGTCGGCGAGGGCACCGGGCTGGGCCTGGACATCTCGTGGAAGATCGTCGTCGAACGGCACCAGGGCGACCTGCGCGTCGAATCCGAGCCGGGGAACACCCGGTTCGAGGTCTGCCTGCCGACGGTCGAGCAGGCCTCGCTCTGATGGCTTCCGTCCCGACGGTCACGACCGAACTCGGGGCGCTGGTCGGGCTGGCGGGTGACGGCGTCCGCGTCTGGCGCGGGATCCCGTACGCCCGCCCGCCGGTCGGCGAGCTGCGGTGGAAGGCGCCGCGGCCGCCGTCGCTGTCCGGTGGCGTGCACGTGGCGACCGAGTACGGGCCGCACGCGATGCAGTCGCCGGACCCGATGAACCCGGCCGCCGTGTGCGACGAGGACTGCCTGTACCTCAACGTCTGCACCCCCGAGGGGCCCGCGCCCGACGGCGGCCGGCCGGTGCTGTTCTGGCTGCACGGCGGCGGCTACCGCGTCGGCCACGGCGAGCACCTGGGCGACGGCGAGGAGTTCGCGCGCGCCGGGATCGTCGTGGTCACAATCAACTACCGGCTCGGCTCGCTCGGCTTCCTGCACCTCGCCGGGATCTTCGGCGAGTCCGAAGTGGACGCCGGTGTCTGCGGTTTCCTCGACCAGGTCGAGGCCTTGAAGTGGGTGCGCCGCAACATCTCCGCGTTCGGCGGGGATCCCGCGCGGATCACCGTCTACGGCGTTTCGGCGGGCGCGAAGAGCGTCGGGAACCTGCTGGGCAGCCCGCTGGGTGCCGGGTTGTTCGCGCAGGCCATCAGCAGTTCCGGCGGCGCGGACCACGTGGCGACGCCGGAGGCCGGGACGGCGCTGGCGCGGCGGCTGCTGGACGAGGTGGGCTGCCAGGACATCGCCGCTTTGCGGGCGCTCCCGGCCAAGGAGTTCGTCGAAGCACAGGAACGGATCCTGAGCGGGTTCCAGGCGCTGTGGCTGTGGCGCCCGACGCTGCACCCGCGCGTGCTGCCCGAGGTGCCGATCGGGCCGATCCGGCGGGGGAGCGCGGCGGGGGTTCCGCTGCTGGTCGGCTGCAACAGCAACGAAGGCAGCACGTACGCGATGATGCTCGGCGACGACGTCGCCACCGCTCCGGCTTCCGGTGTGCTCACGAGCATCCTCGGCGACGAAGGTGCGTCACAGCTTCTCGAGACGTACCTTCGGCGCGTTCCCGACCTCAAGGCCGCCCGGATCGCCGCGATGGGCGACGAGCGGTACGGCATCCCGACGCAGCGGCTCGCCGACGCTCAGTCCGCGCACGCTCCCGTTTACCGCTACCGGATCGACATCGCCGCGCCCGGGGTGCCCGAGCAGCTCGACGGCGGCCACGGCACCGAGACCACGATGGCGTGGAAGGTCCCGCTTCCCTTGGCCGCGCAGGGGACCGCCGTGAATCCGGCGCGCGAGCGGGCGGCCCTGCTCATCCACCGCGCCTGGGTGCGGTTCATCCGGGACGGCGTCGCCGACGCGGACGGCCCCGAATGGCCGCCCTACGGCCCCGAACTCCGGCCGGTGCTGGTTTTCCGGGAAGACACCGATCTGGTGCTCGATCCACGGTCCGACGAGCGAAAAGCCTGGGGCGACACGGAATAGGCGTCCGGGACCTGGTTCCCGGTGACCTGAGACCGTTCCTTCACCCGCCGTTCACTTCGAACCGGCTCGCTCCCGCGTCCAATGAGCGAAAGCCCGTCGAGGGGAGTGGATCGGTGAAACGCCGGGTGTCGATCGGACTGGCCGTGGTGCTGGTGCTGGCCGTCGTGGGGGTGATCATCTGGGGCCGCGGCGGCGACAGCGCGGCAGGCTCCACGACGACGGTCCGCGGGGTGATCGGTTCGGAGAAGCAGGCCTTCTTCACCGACCAGCGCGTCGTCGGCGCCTTCGCCCGCCACGGCTTGAAGGTCGAAGTGGACACCGCGGGATCGCGGCAGATCGCGACCACCGTCGACCTCGGGAAGTACGCGTTCGCGTTCCCGTCGTCGTCGCCCGCGGCGCAGAAGATCCAGCGCGACCGCAAGGTGACCACCGTGTACACGCCGTTCCAGTCGCCGATGGCCGTCGCCTCGTTCGAGCCGATCGTTTCCTTGCTGCGGGCCGGTGGGGTCGTGCACAAGGGAGCCGGCGACTACGACGTCCTCGACATCGCGAAGTACCTCGACCTGGCGAAGGCCGGCACGCGCTGGGACCAGCTGCCGGGCAACACCGCCTACCCGGCGCGCAAGAACGTCCTGGTCACCACGACCGACCCGCGCGAGTCGAACTCCGCGGCGATGTACCTGTCGATCGTTTCCTTCGTGGCCAACGGGAACGCCGTCGTCAGCACGCCCGACCAGGAGGCGAAGGTGCTGCCTTCGGTGGCGAAGCTGTTCCTCGTCCAGGGGTACACGCAGAACAGCACCGAAGGGCCGTTCGAGGACTACCTCTCGGCCGGCATGGGCAAGACGCCGCTGGCGCTGATCTACGAGTCGCAGTTCGTCGGCCGCGTGCTGAGCGGCGACGGCTCGATCCGGCCGGACATGCGGATGCTCTACACCGCGCCGACGGTGTACTCGAAGCACACGCTGGTGCCGCTGACCGGTGACGGCGACAAGGTCGGGCAGCTCCTCGCGACCGACCCCGAACTGGGCAAGCTCGCCGCGACCTTCGGCTTCCGCACGACCGACCCGAAGCTGTTCGCCGAGGTCGCCGCGCCGGCCCACCCGCCGGCCGATCTCGTGGACGCCGTCGAGCCGCCGTCGTTCGAAACCCTGGAACGGCTGCTCGACGCCGTCGGGAAGCAGTACTGACATGGACTTCGCGCTCACCCCGCCCGAGCCGGTCACCGCGATTCCTTCCGAGCGCGCCGCCGGGTTGATCACCCTCAGCGAGGACACGCGGTCGGAAGTCGCCGTTCGCGCTTCGGAGTTCGCGTCCCGGCTCGAAGCCCTCGACGTCCGGTCGCCGGAGTTCACCGACCTCCTCGACGAGCTGCTGACCGTCGGCGAGGCCGACATGCGCGCGGCGGCCGGGGTCGCCGGAACGATGCTCGACCGGTCCTTGCGCAGCGCGGCGTCGCCCCAGGACGGGGTGACGACGAGCCTCGCGAGCCTGCGCCGGACGGTCGCCGAGCTGGACCCGGCGAAGCTGCCGCTCACCGGCCGGAAACTGCTGGGGATGTTCCCGGCCGCAGCCGGCGCGAAGCGGGCGCTGGACCGCTACCGCGCGGCGAACGAGCCGGTCAACGCCCTGGTCGTCGACCTGCGCGGCCGCCAGGACGTCCTGCGCCGCGACAACGCCTCGATCAAGGGCGAGCGCGAGCGGCTGTGGAAGGTCATGGGGAAGCTCGCCGAGGCGGCCGCTCTCGCCGAAGCCGTCGACGGCGCGATCGAGGCACAGGCCGGCGTCTTCGACCTGACGGATCCCGCGCGCGCGAACGCGTTGCGCGCGGACGTGCTGTACCCGATCCGGCAACGGCACCAGGACCTGCTGACCCAGCTCGCCGTCAGCGCGCAGGGCTACCTCGCGCTGGACCTGGTGCGCAAGAACAACGACGAGCTGATCCGCGGTGTCGAACGGGCGGTGTCGACGACCGTTGCCGCCCTGCGCGTCGCGTTGCTGGTCAGCGGGGCGCTGGCGAGCCAGCGGGACGTCCTCGACGAGGTCGCGGCCCTGCGGGCGACCACCGACGGGCTGATCCGCGCGAACACCGAGCTGCTGGACCTGCAGTCCGCGGAGATCCGCCGGGCGAGCAGCGACCCGGCCGTCGCGACCGAGACGATCCGGCAGTCCTTCGACCGGATCTACGCCTCGATCGACGCGATCGACGGGTTCCGCGCCGACGCCGTCGCCGCGATGGCCACGACCGTCGAGTCGCTGTCCGGCGAGATCCGCCGCGCCGAAGATCACCTGCGGCGTTCGCACGAGGGGGAAGCATGATCAGGAAGGTGCTGGTGCTCTTTTTGGGCGCCGCGTTGCTGGCGGGGTGTTCCGACTCTTCGTCCGCGCCGCTGGGGGGGGCCCGAGCCGGGGACCTTGCGGATCCTCGCGGGCAGCGAGCTGGCGGACATGCAGCCGGTGCTCGACGAAGCCGCGCAAGCCACCGGCGTGAAGGTGAAGTTCACCTTCACCGGGACCTTGGAAGGCGCCGAAGCGCTGGCGAACGGCAGCGTCGACGGCAAGTACGACGCCGTGTGGTTCTCGTCGAACCGGTATCCCGCCGGCATTCCCGAAGCGGCGAAACGGCTCGGGAACCAGGTCAAGATCATGAGCTCGCCGGTGGTGCTGGGCCTGGCCACGCCGGTGGTGCAGCGGCTGGGCTGGGCCGGCAAGCCGGTCAGCTGGGGCGAGATCGCCGCGCAGGCCGGGAAGAAGGCGTTCAGCTACGGGATGACGGACCCGTCGGCGTCGAACTCCGGGTTCTCGGCGCTGGTCGGGGTCGCGTCGGCGCTGGCGGGCGCGGGCAACGCGATCGACGCCCGGCAGATCGCTTCGGTCACCCCGCAGCTGACGCAGTTCTTCAGCGCCCAAACGCTTTCGGCGGGCTCTTCGGGCTGGTTGTCGGACGCGTACGTCCGGCGCGCGACCGGGCCGGACCCGGTCGACGGGCTGATCAACTACGAGTCCGTGCTGCTGTCCGCGAACGCGTCCGGGAAGCTGCCCCAGCCGCTCACCCTGGTCTACCCGAGCGACGGAGTCGTCACCGCCGACTACCCGCTCACCCTGCTGGCCGACGCCGGTTCCGACGCACGCTCGGCCCACCAGCGGCTCGCGGACCACCTGCGGACGCCCGCGGTGCAGAAGCGGATCATGGAGACCACCCAGCGGCGGCCGGTCGTGGCCGGGGTCGCGCTGGGGACGCAGTTCGCGCAGCGCGACCTCGTCGAGCTGCCGTTCCCGGCGACGCAGCAGGCGGTGGACGCGTTGCTGTCGGCCTACTTCGACAAGCTCCGGCGTCCCTCGCGGACGCTGTACGTGCTCGACACGTCCGGGTCGATGGCGGGCGAGCGGATCGACTCCCTGCGGTCCGCGCTGGTGGGGCTGACCGGCGCGGACACCTCCTTGACCGGCCGGTTCCGGCGGTTCCGGAGCCGGGAGGAGGTGACGATGCTGCCGTTCAACACCGGGCCGGGGGCGCCGCGGACGTTCACCGTGCCGGAGGAGAACCCCGCGGCCGAGCTGGCGAACATCAAGACGTTCGCCGAAGGACTGGTCTCCCGGGGCGGAACGGCGATCTACGACAGCCTTTCCCGGGCGTACCAGGTGCTCGAGCCGCTGACCGCCGCGGATCCGGACCGGTTCACCTCCATCGTGCTGATGACCGACGGCGAGAACGCGAACGGCTCGTCGTTGCCGGACTTCCTGACGTCGCTGGCGTCGCTGCCGCCCGCGGTCAAACAGGTTCCGGTGTTCACGGTCCTGTTCGGCGAAGGCAGCAGCGACGAGCTGACCCAGGTCGCGACGCGGACCGGCGGCAAGGTGTTCGACGCGCGCAACGTCCAGCTGTCCCGGGTGTTCCAGGAGATTCGCGGGTACCAATGATGCTGCGTTGTCTGGGGTCGACCAAGAACCTCGCCGGCTGCGTCGGCGGCCTGCTCGGTGTCGGGCTGTACCTGACCGGGGTGGTCGGGTGGTTCTGGCCGTTCGTCGTGGTCGCGCTCTACACCGCCGGGGCCTTACTGGCGCCGGGGGAGAGGGTGCGGCTGGTGCCTGATGCGTCCGCCGGGTTGCGAGAGTCGCTGGACGCGCTCGCGGCCACGGTTTCCGCGCAGGCGTCCCGGCTGCCGGCGTCCTCTGTGGACACTGTGCACCGGATCGCCGAGGTGCTGCGCGACCTGCTTTCCCGGCCTGAGCGGCTCTCGGGTGATCCTGAGCTGCAGCACGCCGTCGTCCGGCTCGCGGGCACGGATTTGCCGCTGTCGCTGGAAACCTACCTCAACCTCCCGCGGTGGTTCGCGGCGCGGCGCACCGGCGCGGGCTCGGAATTGGTGACCCAGCTGGGTTTGCTGGAGGCGGAAGCGCACCGGGTGGCCGAGCGGTTCTACGCGACGGAGGTCGACCGGCAGGCCGATCACACGCGGTACCTGCGGGATCGGGAAACCTGAACCCCTGTGGGTGATGATGTTCGAACGCGCGTTCGAGTAGCGTGGTCGATGTCTCACCGGGAAGGGGAAATCATGAACGCGCACCGAGGTTCGGCAGAGTCAGTGTCATCGCGGCGGTGGTCAGCCAGCTCAGCAGGTCCGGCAGGGGAATGCGGGAAAGGCGTTCCGGCCATTCCTCCGCCACTGTGTGCAGCACGAGCTCGTCGTGCCGCGGCTCCACCTTCGTCAGTTTCAAGCCGGGCGGGAGTTCGGGCAAGGGAAGCACGATGGGCTGGAAGCGGCGTGGCGGCTTCAGCTGTCGCTGTCCGATGTGGAGGGTCTGCGGCACGAGCAGCACGCCGTCGTCCGCCACCTGCGGGCGGAGGGTCAGGTGTCCCCAGTGTGGCCGCTTGGCCCAGTGGATCCGCAGCAGGCCGCCGTCGGCCGGAGTGGCGACGATCCCGGGGCGGGCTTTCGCCACCCGGTCCCGCAGCACGTCGGCGGAGACGGCGATCGCCAGCTGCACCCGCGCGGGTTTGGCGGCCGGCGTGGGCAGCGAGCGGAGGCGGACGTCTTCGGCGAGCACGGTGACGCGGCGGAGCGGGATGCTTCCGGCCGCGCCACCGTCGCCGGCTTGGGCGTCTTCGGTGTCTTCGGCGTCCGGTTCCGGCCAATCGACGTCCTCGGCGACGATCCGGACGTCGCCGAGGCGTCCGGTGGCCAGCCGGAGGCTGTCGGCCGGGTAATCGAGCTCGGCAAGGGTTAGGCCGACTTCGCGGCCATCCACCTTCGCGGTCAGCCGGCGGCCGACGAGCTGTTCGGTGACGGTGCGCGCCAAGGCGGCCGGCGTGACCGGGACGTTCGGGAGCAGTGAACGCCCGGCCGCGGCCAGCCCGGGCCACGGCGACCAGCCGTCGAACCACCTGCCGTCGCTCATCCGTCCAGTGTCGCCCACGGACACGGACGGCGGCGACGGCGGGTGGTTCCCGGGTGGTCCAGCGGATCGCCTCCGGTCACCGGCCCGCGAAGCGGGCGATGATGCCGGTGATGACGAGCCAGAACACCGCGGCAAGGCCGAAGTCCAGGATCACGGCCAGGCTGGGGCTGTCGACCGGGAACAGACCGGGCCAGAACAACGCGAGAGGCACCGCCAGTGACTTGATGAACTGGAAGAAGGCATTGCCGGCGTTCGCACCGGCGAGCACCATGATCATGTAGAGAACTTCGATCCCCGCGAAGATCGCGCCGATCGCCGTGATGACCCGCACGGCCGTGTTCCGTCTGGTGGTGGTTCGCCAAGGAGACATGTCGCGAAAATTCCCTGATCAGGGGACCGATCAAACGCTCCAAGGCCCAGATTGCGCCGTTTGGCCGCTTCTGTTGCTCTCCGTCAGCGCTTCGGCGCAGGTGGTGAGGGGTTCGAGCCCGGTCTCGGCCCGCTTGTCCTTTTCGGTGTCCGGCTCAGGGAGCGGTGGTCACCAGTCTCGCTCAGCACGGAACGCTGCCGGCCGTGCTGAACCAGCCGGCCACGATCGGGCACCGCCGGTCGCGGCCCCCGCAAGCCCAGGCAGCACATGGCCTACCTGGTGGCGTGGCGATGCGGCGTGCTTGCCGCAGAAGCGGCGTCCGGTCGGAGCGCCCTGATCGAGCTGGCCCTTTTCTGCGCCGATTTGCCAGTGAGGCCACTCGCCTCAGCAACCGCATCAAGGAGAGCTGCTCACCGGCATTCATCCGCTCCGGAGTGGGCTATCGGGCCGCGGATCAGCCACCTCACTGTGCTGGAGGTCGTCTCGCGCTGCGGCGGCCGCACCGGAGTCCTGGCCGGCCGTGTCGTCGGCCCCTACCCGCGCCGCCCCGCCGCCTCGCCGAGCAGCCGGGCGACGGCCCAGTCCTGCACAGCGAGCCCGACGGACTTGAACACCGTCCGCCCGCCGACCGTCGGCGGCGTACGCAGGGCCGGACCCAGCTCGATCAGCTCACCACGGTCGAGGAGCCCGCTCTCCACCGCGTGGATCACCTCGCCCGCCTCCTCGAGGGCGGCGTCGATCTGATCCACCACCACGCACCCAGCGGTGGCGAGCAACTCGGCGGGAAGCTCCCGCATGGACGGCAGGTACGACCCGATCGCGTTGACGTGAACGCGTTCCGGCAAGTCGTCGACACCGAAGAGAGGAGTACGAGACGAAGTAGCGCAACAGACGATCTCCGCGTCGGACACCGCGTCCGGGGCACTCGAAGCCACCCGCACCGCCACCTCCGGGAACTCGGCGCACAACCGGTCCGCGAACGCCTGCGCACGCAACCGGTCACGGCCGAACACCGCCACGCGACGCACCGGCCGCACCGCCGCCACGGCACGCACCTGGTCGGCGGCCTGGGCACCGGTGCCGAGCAACGCCAGCCGGCTCGCCGAAGGCGGGGCGAGCAGGTCCGTGGCGACGCCGGAAACCGCGCCGGTGCGCAGGGTGGTGATCTCGACAGCGTCGGCGACCACCTGGCCGTCGGCGGTGTTCCACACCAGCGTGCCCAGGATCATCGGCGTCCGGCCGGGGACCAGGTTGAGGGTCTTCACGACCGTCGTCGACGTCGGGGTGTGGCAGGCGGTCATCACGAGCGTCGTGGCTCCGGCGAAGGACAGCCGTTGCGGCACCACGAAACGGCCGGCGGCGAGGTCGAGGAACGCCTCGCGGACCGCTTCGACGGCGGCCGGCATCGGCACGGCCCTCCGGACGTCGTCGGCGTCGAGCATGCGTGGCCCCTCCGGCATCGGGTCTGCCGCTAGCCTGGCGGCATGTCCGAGGCCACGCAAGATCCCGTCGAGGAGCAGCGGTTCTTCCGCGACGACTGGTACGGGGAGGAGATCACCGGGCGGCACTACGTGCGGTGCGAGTTCCACGAGGCCGACTTCTCCGAGGCGGTCACGCGGAACTCGGTGTTCACCGACTGCGTGTTCGGCAACGTGCGCTTCAACGCGTCGCGGCACACGGACTCGGCGTTCACCGGCTGCGCCTTCAAGCGGTGCAACTTCTTCGACGCCGAATTCACCGGGTGCAAGCTCGTCGGCGCCACGTTCACCGAGTGCGAGCTGCGGCCGTTGCGGGTCACCGGCGGGGACTGGTCGTTCGCCGGCTTGGCGGGCGCCGACCTGCGGACAGTCACCTTCCAGGGGGTCCGGATGCGGGAAGCCGACCTCACCGGGGCGGACTGCGCCGGCGCGGTGTTCGCCGACGTCGACCTGTCCGGGGCGATGCTGCACGCCGTCAAGCTGCCGAAAGCCGAGCTGCGGGGCAGTGACCTCTCGGCGCTCGATCCGCTGAACGCCGAGCTGGCCGGGGCGATCGTGTCACCCGAACAGGCTGCGGTGCTCGTCACGTCGCTGGGTCTGCGCGTCCGGGCGTAGGCTCGGCGCGATCGGGAAGGGAGAGCCGCATGGGTGTCGTGACACCGGGGTTCCAGGGCCGTGCGCGCAGCGGCAACCCGCGGCTGCCGCCCGGGCAGTACCTGGCCGAGGACTTCCCCGTGCTGTCGGCGGGCCCGACCCCGCGCGTGCCCACCGAAACGTGGGAGTTCACCGTCACCACCGAGACGGGGGAGAAGCACACCTGGAACTGGGCCGAGCTGATGGCCCTGCCCAGCGAGAAGCCCACAGTGGACATCCACTGCGTCACCCAGTGGTCCAAATTGGACACGCGCTGGCGCGGGGTCTCGATCGACACGCTGGTCGGCGGGCTCGACACCGAAGCCGACTACGTGATGGTGCACGCCTACGGCGGGTACACGACGAACCTGCCGCTGGCCGACCTGCTCGACGGCCAGGCCTGGATCGCCTACGAGTACGGCGGCAAGCCGCTGACCCCCGAGCACGGCGGCCCGGCGCGGCTGCTCGTGCCGCACCTGTACCTCTGGAAGTCCGCGAAGTGGGTGCGCGGGCTGGAGCTGAAGACCCGGGACGAGCCGGGCTTCTGGGAGAACGTCGGCTACCACGACTACGGGGATCCATGGCGCGAACAGCGGTATCAGGGCGACTAGCCTGGCGGGTCGCCCGCCTGGCCGGCTTCCGCGACGAAACACCGACGGCGCGCACGCTCGTCTTCGACCTGCCCGGCTGGCCGGGTCACCTGGCGGGCCAGCACGTCGACGTCCGGCTCACGGCCGCGGACGGCTATCGCGCGCAGCGCAGCTATTCCCTTGCCGCGCCGGCGGACGGCGACCGCGTGGAGCTGACGGTGCAGCGCGTCGCCGGCGGCGAGGTGTCCGAGCACCTCACCGGCCCGTACGCGATCGGCGACCCGATCGAGATCCGCGGCCCGGTCGGCGGCTGGTTCGCCTGGCGCCCGACCGACCCGGCCCCGGTGCTGCTGATCGCGGGCGGCTCGGGCATCGTCCCGCTGATGGCGATGGTCCGGGCCCGCCGCGCGGCGGGTGTCCGCACGCCGTTCAAGCTGATCTACTCGCTGCGCACCCCGGCCGAGCTGTACTACGCGGACGAGCTGCGCACGCCGGTGGCGGGCGTGGACGTGACGTACGTGTTCACCCGCGAGCTGCCCGAAGGCCGCTCCGGCATCCCCCGCCGCATCGACGTGGCGACGATCAACACGGCGGGCTGGCCGGCCGAGTTCGGCGCGTCGTGCTTCGTCTGCGGCCCGACGGGCTTCGTGGAAACGGTGGCGGACATCCTGGTCGCCCTCGGCCACGACCCGCACCGCATCCGCACCGAACGCTTCGGCCCCAGCCGCGATTGACCCGCCGAGCCCGGCCCGCCGAGCCCGACCCGCCGAGCCCGACCCGCCGAGCCCGACCCGCCGAGCCCGACCCGCCGCGCCGCCGATTCGCCCAACAGGCATCCGATGATTAGGTGATCGCGTGCCCCGCTGAGCGGGAAATTGTCGACATCGCGCTCAAGAGATCCTATGTTTCGTCCATGCTGACCAAGTGGGGCTCGACGCGGCGCCGCACCGTGGTGACCGTCCTCCTGAGTGCGGGCGCACTGCTCGCCACGACCGGGCCGGTGGCCGCGGCCGGTCCCGATGCCGCCGGCCGGGACGTCTACGTCTCGCCCGGCGGGTCCGATCAGGCCTCCGGGACCGCCGGCCAGCCCGTCCGGACCCTCGACCGGGCCCGCGACCTCGTGCGGCAACGCGCCCCGCACCTCACCCGGGACCTCACCGTCCACCTCGCGCCCGGCGTTTTCCGGCTGGCCGCACCCCTGCGGCTCGACGCGCGGGACTCCGGCGGCAACGGGCACCGGGTCATCTGGCAGGGCAGCGGCGACACCGAGCTGAACGGCGGCGTGCGAGTCACCGGCTGGCGGCCCGTGCCGGGCCGTCCGGGCCTGTTCGCCGCGCCCGCGCCCGCCGGGCTGGACAACACCCGCCAGCTCTACGTCGACGGCGTCCGCGAGCAACGCGCCCGCGGCCCCCTGCCGGTGACCGTCAAGGCCACCGCCACCGGCTACACCGCCGGCGCGGACACCCTCGCCCACTGGCGCAACCCGAAGGACGTCGAGTTCGTGTACACCTCGGGTGAGGCGCTCTGGAACGTCCAGCGCGACGGCCTCGGCCAGTGGACCGAACCGCGCTGTCCCCTCGCCGCCGCCGAGGGCACGACGATCACCATGGCCAACCCGTGCTGGGACAACTCGACGAAACGCGTGCTGTTCCCGGACATCCCCGGCCGCAGCGTCAACATGGTCGGCCCGGCCGACCTCACCAACGGGCGGCACCCCACTTACGCCGAAAACGCCTTCGAACTGCTCGACACGCCGGGCGAGTGGTACCTCGACCGGTCCACCCACGTCGTCTACTACCTGCCGAGGCCCGGCCAGGACCTGCGTCGCGCGGACGTCGAAATGCCGGTGCTGGAGAAGCTCCTCGACGCGAAAGGCACCGCCGCCGCGCCGATCCACGACATCGCCTTCCGCGGCTTGCGCTACTCCTACGCGACCTGGCTGACGCCTTCGTCGCCCGAAGGGTTCTCGGAAATCCAGGCGGGGTACACGATCACGGGTGCCGACGGCTGGGCCGTCCAGGGTCTCTGCCAGTTCGTGGCCGGCGGTACCTGCCCGTACGCCTCGTGGACGCGGGAACCCGCCAACGTCTCCGTCTCGCACGGCCGGCGCGTCGAATTCGCCGACAGCGTGTTCGCCCACCTCGGCGGGGCCGGGCTGGACCTCATCGACGGCACCAAGGAATCCCAGGTGCGCGGCGACGTCTTCACCGACATCTCCGGCAACGGCGTGCAGGTCGGCGGCGTCGACAAACCGGTCACCGACACCGACGCCGACGTCGTGCGGGACGTCCAGGTCACCGACAACCACCTCTACGGCCTGCCGCGCGAATTCCACGGCGGCGTGCCGATCGTCAACGGCTACACCGTGCGGAACACCATCTCCCACAACCAGATCGACCACGTCGGCTACTCGGCGATCTCCGTCGGCTGGGGCGGCTGGCCGGACAAGATCAAGCGGGCCGCGACGCCGAACCTGTCGCACGACAACGTCGTTTCGGACAACCTGATCTTCGACTACATGCAGATGCTCGACGACGGCGGTGGCGTCTACACCCAGGGCATCACCGGCACCTCCCTCGACGACGGCGAGAAGGTCACCGGCAACGTCATCCACGGCCAGTGGGGGCTCGGCAAGGCCGTCTACACCGACAACGGCAACACCTACGAGACCGTCCGCGGCAACGTCCTCTACGGCACGGCGTACTTCAACGTCGGCACGGTGCACGTCGACTACCGCGACGACCTCGGCAACAACGACCCGACGCTGATCGAGGGCAACTACTGGGAGCAGGGCGACCGCGACAAGGTCGACAAGGGCGCGATCACCCGCGGCAACCAGATCCTCGCCCGCCCGGCGGACGCCCCGCCCGCGATCGTCGCGAACGCGGGCCTGGAACCGGCCTACCGCGGCTTGCTTTCCCGTCCGGTCGGCGGGCGCGCCCCGGCCGAAGCACCGTCACGGGTCGGCACGTTCGCCGTCGCGGGCAAGCTGTACGCGACCTGGAACCCGACGTTCGCTTTCAACAACGCACCGGTCACGGACTACGTGGTGACGGCCTCGGGCGGCGGCCGCACGCACTCGGCAACGGTGACGGCGGCCGACTTCGCGAAGCGCGCGTACGCCGAAGTGCCGGGGTTGACGGACGGGACGCCGTACACGGTGACAGTCGCGGCGCGCAACGCGTTCGGCACGAGCGAGCCGTCGCTGCCGTCGGCTCCGGTCACCCCCGGCTTGAACCCCGTTGCGCTGCCGGACATCCCGACGAGCGCACGGGCATTGCCGAGCGCAACGGCGGCCTCGATCCGCTGGAACCCCCCGGCCGCGGCGGGCGACACCCCGGTCCTGGGCTACGTGATCACGGTGTCCGACGGCCGCACGATCCGGGTCCAGGGCCGCGACGCCCTGGTCACCCAGCCGACGGTCAAGGGCATGACCAGGGTGGTGGACGGCCTGCACCCGGCAACGGCCTACACGTTCACGGTCGCGGCGGTCACGGCAACGGGAACGGGCCCGGCAGCCACATTCACCGCCACGACGGCGGCTGCCTGAGCCGTCGGGCCTCGTTGTCCACAGTCCGGCCATGATGTGGACAACGAGGCCCGGTCACCGTCTTTCCCGGCTTTTCGTCGCACCCCGCCGATAGACTGGACCAGGGACGTCCCCCCGGAGAGGGTGGGGGCTGCGGAGAAGTCCGGCCGGCTCGCTACTTCACCCGCCACGGCGCGCACCGGGACGGCTCGGATGGCACACCATCGAAGTCCTGCCCGACCCAGCAGATCTCGGCCGCGGCACAGATTTCCGGATCACTCGCGATCGCACTACCGGCACCGCATCCTGGGACATGGCCGCTCTCGGCAACCACGCCATCAGCGCCCTACACCGCCGGCCGCACCAGCATCGCCCAAGGACTCTACCGCTTGGCCCGCGACGCCACCCGTCCCTCCGCGGAATCACCCATCCAGCACAACCGACTTCGCCGGAACCCTGCCGGCAAAACAGGGGCTGCGCTGGAGCCGGCTATGTCGCGTCCGGGCGGGAGAGCAGTTCCCGCAGCGTCGCCAGTAGTACCCGCTGGTCCGCCGCCCGAGTTTAGGCGGATGCGGGCCATGTGGTGTTTCACCGTCTTGCCCGAGACGAACAGCCTGCCTGCTTGTACGCCAGCCCTTCCACGACTCGCGCTCGCTCAGCGCCGCCAAGTCCGCCCCCGCTCCCGCCGCCGGTTCCGACGAGGTCCGGGTGGGTGCTGACCGGCGCCGGGTGGGTGCTGACCACCGTCGTCGTCGCCGGGCTCGCCGACTCCCTCGACCGCGGCTATGTCGCGTCCGGGCGGGAGAGCAGCTCCCGCAGCGTCGCCAGTAGCTCCCGCCGGTCCGCCGCCCCCAGCTTCCCGCGGATGCGGGCCATGTGGTGCTCCACCGTCTTGCCCGAGATGAACAGCTTGCTGCCCGCCTGCTTGTACGTCAGCCCCTCCACCACCAAGCGGGCCACCTCCAGCTCGCGCTCGCTCAGCGCCGCCAGGCCCGCCCCCGCCGCCGGTTCCGACGAGGTCCCCGGTTCGCGGCGGGCCGCCGTTCCCTGGAACTGGCGGGCCGCCTCCAACAGCTGGACCATCGCCTTGCGGTCGGACGTGCGGATCGCCGCCTGGCCCGCCAGGCGGGCCGCGTCCCAGCGGAGGCCCAGGTCGTGCAGCTCGGCCGCCGCCGCGGTGATGGCGTCCGGGGCGAACGTTCCGCCCAAGACCGCCAGCCAGCCCTGGGCCGCCGTGGCCAGGGCGCGGGGGTGGCGGCCGCAGTGGGCGTGGGTGGTCAACGTCGCCAGGTGGGCCTTGACCGCGTCCGCGTCCTCCAGCGTGATTGCCGCGTGCAGCTCGTGCCAGACCAGGGAAACCGTCCACAGTGGAGGCTCGCCGAGCCGGGCCAGCAGGCCGTGGGCGCGTTCGAACTGGCCGGAAAGCTTGGCGAACGCGCCGGTGCGGGCCGCGGCGATCGCCAGCTCGCCCAGCGGCAGCAACGTGAACAGGTCCGTCTGCTGCCGCATCGATGCCTGGTACGCCCGGTTCCAGGACCGCTGCAGCCCGACGAGGTCACTGGCGCGCCGGGCCAGGCCGAGCTCCAGCGTCGCGAAGAACAGCTCGTCCCGCGCCTCCAGGGGCCGGCCCGCGACGGCGTCACGGTGTTCCGCGGCCGTCGCGAGGTCGCCCGCCGTCATCGCGACCCAGCCCAGCAGCAACCGGTGCCGCACGGCCAGGAGGTCGCCGCCGGCCCCGCCGGCCAGCGCCCGGCTCAGCACCGACTCCGCCAGCGCCAGCTCGCCCGTGTGCAGGGCGACGAGCGCGGCCAGCGCGGCCGGGCTGTCCGGCAGCAGCATGCCGCCCAGGGCCGGCTCCAGCATCGTGGCCGCGCCGAGCAGGGTCGACAACGTCTCCGTCGCGCAGCCGGACACCGAATCCACGATGCCGCGGGCCATCCGGGTGGCCGCGCCGGCGAACAGCGTCGGCGCGACGCCCGGGGCGGGGGAGTCGAGCAGGCGCCGGGCCCCTTCGATGTCCCCGGTCCCGACCAGGGCCGTCGCCGAGAACGCGTCGGCGCGCCCCGCCCAGTGGTACAGCTCGGCGCTGCGGGCCAGTTCGCCGCGGTGGGCCAGCACGGTCGCCGCGATCTCCGCGCCCGCCGCGCGGGTTTCCGCGTCGGCGGCGCCGAGCATCCCGTCGCCGAGCCGCAGTGCGGTGTCGAGGTCGCCGGACAACGCGGCCGCGCGCGCCCAGCCCGCCGTGACGGCGGGAGAGCGGTCGCCCGCTTCGGCGGCGGCTTCGAACAGCTGCGTCGCCAGCCGGGCGTCGGACGGCAGTGCCTCGCCCGCCGCCGCGGCGAACGCGGCCGCCGCGGACGCACCGGAACTGCCCGTACCGAGCAGGGACAAGGCCAGGTCGAGCACCGGGAGGCCGTTCGCCAGCTGCAGTTCGACCAGCCGCTGCACCGTCGTCAGCCGGCGCGCGGGCGGCCCGAAGTCGCGGACGGCGGCCGCGGCCAGTGGCAGCAGCGTGTCGTCCGGGGCGAGCAGGCCGGTCGCGCGGGCGCCCTCGACGATGGCGGGCAGCTGATCGGGACGGCGGTCGAGCAGGGCGCACAACAGGTCGAGGTTGCGCCCGGCGCCGGCTTCGGCCGCGATCAGGTAGCGGAGCACGTCGTCGTCGAGCTCGTCGAGTTCGGGCCGGAACTCCTCCAGCCGCCCGAGCAGTGCGCGTTCGGCCAGCCGCGGCACCCCGCCGCTGCGGGCGTGCAGCTCGGCCGCGGCCGACGGGTCGGCGGGCGAACCCGTCACCGCGGACATCAGCCGTGCCACGTCTTCGACACCGAGCGGGCCGAGCTGCAGCAGCGTCCAGCCGGACGCCACCGCGGCCGGCCGGTGCGCCACGACGATCGGGCCGTCCGCGCCGGCGAGCAGGTCCTCGAGCTGGTCGTGGCCGAGCCGGTCGGCGTCGTCGACCAGTACGGCGTCGACGCCGGCCGCCCGGTAGCGGCGGTCGAGCGCGGCGAGCAGCACGCTCTTGCCGTAGCCGCCCGGGGCGACGACGGCGAGCCGCAGCGGGGCGGCCGGCTCGGCGGTGACGCGGTCGAGCAGCTGCCGCGCCGCCGGGTGCACGGGAACCGTGTGCGGCGGGGGGACCTGCGTGAGCAGATTGTTCAACAGTGACCTTCACCGGAGGGGACGCAGTGGGTGGGGGTGGGAGTACCGGCGGGGCCGGCGGTGGCTTCGCGGGCGGTGACGGTGATCACGACGGCCGAAACGGCCGCGGCGAGCAGCAGGACCGCGGCGGCGAGCGGGCGCCGCCGGCGGAACAGGTTCATCGGGCCGGTGCGCTCGGGCAGTTCGAACGGCGTGATCTCGATCGGCGGCCGGGGCGGCCGCTCGCCGAGCTCACCGAGCGTGTCCACCTTGGGGAGCAACGTGGTCTCGACGGCGGGGGGTTCCTGCGGGGTCCCCCGGCGGTCGGCGCGCAGCGTCGCGAGGGCGGCCGCGCCGAGCGCGGCGGTCGCCGGCGGAACCGGTCCCGCGAACACCGGGCACGGCGGCCGGGCCGGCAGCGCGTGCGGCGGGACGTCGCCGCAGAACACCACGCCGGCCAATCCCTTGGGGGAGGTCGAGGCCGCTCCGGCAAGCGCGAACAGCGTGCTCAACGCGGCCGCCGGGGCCACGCCTTCCGCACCTTGGCCGAGCTGCCAGCCAGTCGCGCCGCTCGCCGTCGCCAGCGTCACGTTCACGCCGTCGGTGCTGTATTCGCAGACCCCGGCCACCTGGGCGCCGGGACCGGGGAGGGGCAGGTGCGCGCCGAGCGCGGCGATCGAGCCGGGGACCAGCGTCACCGCGGTGAACCCGGCGTCGGCCAAGGCTCGGCGCAGCACGTCACGGCGGTAGCCGCCCCAGTCGCCGGGGTGGGTCAGCACCAGGTGCTGCGCGGGGCCGCCGTACAGGTTCGCGGCGTGCTCGGCGATCCCTTCGACGAGCACGGTCGTGAGCGTCTCGGGCGGGAACGGCTCGCCTTCGACGAGCATCGGCACGTCGTCGCCGATCCGCCGGTGGAAGCCGGTGAGCAGCCGGGACGGGACCTGGGCGCCCGCCTCGGCGGCGGCGTCGCCGGTGAGCAGGTAGCCCTCGTCGTCGAGGAACAGCGCGGACGCCGCGGCGGGGAACCTCGTCCCCAGCCACAGGGGTTCGGGCTCCCCCCACCCGGGGCCCTGCCGGTGGCAGGTCGCGGCGTGGGTCCGGCCCTGGGCCACATCGATGCCGAGGACGTAGGGCAACGGCGCTTTCCTCCTCACCTCGCGGCGGCCGATCGGGGGCAGGCAATCCCCCTAGGGTCCGGGGCATCCTCACCCAAACGGGTTAGTCAGGCAAGGGTCTGGAGGGATTTAACCCAACTGAGCGCGTCTCGGATGACCCCCTAACTCCCTAACGATGACATATCGATCCCCTATCGGCTGACCGAGCCGCGACTCGGAGTGATCCCCGATGTGCGCTGGGGGACGGTCTCCCTACCTTGATGACGGAGCACCGGTCCCTGCGGCCCGTGCCGTCCCCCGAACCACCGGATCTGGAGAAACCCATGGACTCCGTGCAGACCCTGCACGATTTCGCCCTGAACCTGCTCAACGACCCGACCGCGCTGGCGGCCTTCGGGACGGACCCGCAGGGCGTCCTCGCCGCCGCCGGTCTCGGCGACGTGAGCGCCGCCGACGTGCACGAGGTCATCCCGCTGGTGCTCGACTACGTGCCGGTCGACAGCCTCCCGGCCGTGGGCGGCCTCCCCGTCGTCGGCGGCCTGTCGCCGGTCGGCACCGACGCCACCGGTATCCAGGGCGCGATCGACCAGCTCACCGCCCTCACCGCGGGCCTCGGCCTGCCGGCCACCCCGGCCCTGCCGGTCGTGGGCGACCTCGGTGTCGGGGAGCTCCCGGTCGTGGGCGAGCTGCCCGTCGTCCCGGGTGTCGGCTCGCTCCCGGGCGTGAACGACATCACCAACGCCGCCAACGTGACCGCGCTGGCCGGCAACGTGACCAGCGTCATCGTCGGTGGCGACCTGGCCGACGGCCTGGACTCGCAGGCGCTGGCCAACCTGACCGCCCTCCCGGCGCACCTGACCGACGCCAACACCGTCGCGCCGCTGGCCACGCTGGCCGAGCAGCCGGTCGTCGGTGGCGTGGGCACCGTCCACACGATCGGCAGCGAGGTGCTCGGCACCGCGTCGACCCCGGTCAACGAGGCCGTCTCGCACGTCGGCGACGTCAGCGGTGACCTGACCCACACCGTCAACTCGGTCGTGGGCAACGTCGGCGACTTCTCCGGCATCCTCAAGGGCGCCGGCGACCTCGACGTCAAGCACGTCACCGGCCAGGTCACCGGTGCCGTCCACGGCCTCGGTGACGTCACCAACACCGTCACCTCGGCCACCGGCATCAACGTCGACCACAACGTCGTCGGCCAGGTCGGCGAGCTCGCCAGCGGCAACGGCACGGCCGTCCACGACGTGGTGTCCGACGTCGCCGACGTCAGCCACAACGCCCTGGGCAACCTGCACCTGGGCGACATCGCCTCCGGCAACGACATCCACCTCGGGCACTGATCCCCGAACCGGTCACCGGTGCCCGTCCCGCGGTCTGGGTGCAGCCGCGGGACGGGCACCCGGTGTGCGTACGGGGAGTGAACCGGGGACACTCGACCATCGTGACCGCACCGGCTTGGCTCGAAGTGCTCAACGAGACGCTGGACGCGTGCCGCACGCACGGCCGCGCCGATCTCGCCGAGCGCCTGCGCAGACGCCGGGACGCCCCCACCGGGCAGACCCGGCTCGGCGTGCTCGGCTTTCCCAAACAGGGCAAGGGTTACCTGCTCAACGCCGTGCTGAACGCGCCGGTGTGCGCGGTCGGCGACGCCGCGACCCCCGCCGTCCCCACGGAAATCGCCTACGCCCCCGAACCCGCCGCGACCCTGGTCGGCCGGTCCCGCGAACGGATCCCCGTCGCGGTCGAACGGCTCACCGGCGAGCTCGGCGCCCGGCCCGCCGGCACGCTCAGCCGCGTCGAGGTCGGCGTGCCGCGCGAACTCCTCTCGGCCGGTCTCGTGCTGGTCGACACCCCGCCGGTCGGCGACCCGCGGTCACCGCGCACGGCCGCGGCGCTGGACTTCCTCGCCGAAGCCGACGCGGTGATCCTCGTTTCCGACGCGACCGCCCCGCTGAGCGCCGCCGAACTCGCGCTCGCGCGGCACGTGCGCACCTGGTGCCCGCACGTCGTGCTGGCGCTGACGAAGATCGACGCGTGCCCCGGGTGGCGGGCGGTCGCCGAACGCGACCGCGCCATGCTCGGCGAGGCCGGGGTCGACGCGCTCGTCCTGCCCGTTTCGGCCGTCGTGCGCCAAGCGGCCGCGAAGGCCGGCGACGCGGAACTCAACGCCCGCTCGGGTTTCCCGGAGCTGCTGGCCTGGATCGCCGAGCAGGCCGCGCGCCCGCACGAGCAGTCCCGCGCGCTGCTGGCTGCCGTCGGTGTCCGCGCCGCCGCCGCCGAACTGGTGGAGTCGCTGCGCGACCGCATCGACGCCGTGGGGCAGGACGCCGGGCTCGGCCAGGCCGCGCTGCTGCAGCGGGCCCAGCGCCGCGCCGACGACCTGCGCCGGCAGAACACCCGGTGGCAGAACCTGCTCTCCGACGAAATCACCGACCTGCTCTCCGACGCCGAGTACGACCTGCGCGAGCGGACCCGCAAGATCGTCACCACCATCGACCGGACCTTCGACGAGGGCGATCCGGCGAAGGTGTGGGACGAATTCGCGCCCTGGCTGGACAACGCGCTGGCCGAAGCCGTCGACGTCAACTACACGTGGCTGGCCGACCGGGCGGAGTGGATCGCCCAGGCGGTCGCGGCGTGCTTCGGCGCCCAGTACGACCGCGCGCTGCCGGACCTGCGGCTCGACGGCTCCGGCGTGGAGTACCTCGACGACGTCGGGCGGCCGAAGATCGAGAAGTTCAAGATCGGCCAGCAGGCCTTCACCGGCCTGCGCGGGTCGTACGGCGGGGTGCTGATGTTCGGCCTGGTCACCAGCCTCGCCGGGCTGCCGCTGATCAACCCGGTCTCGATCGGGGCCGGCGCGGCGTTCGCCGCCAAGACGATCAAGGACGAAGGCGGGATGCGGCTGCAGCGGCGGCAAGCCGTGGCCAAGCAGGCGGCGCAGCGGCACGTCGACGACGTCTTCCTGCGGTTCAGCAAGGAATGCCGGGACGCCATCCGCGTCGTCCAGCGGCGGCTGCGCGACCACTTCACCGGCCTGGCCGAAGAACTCGCCGACGAGCTGACGCACGAGCGGGAGACGATCCTGGCCGGCACCGCCGAGCGCGAGCGGCGGACCGGCCACATCCGCCGGGAAATCGACCGGCTCGCCGCGCTGCACCAGCGCGCGGGCGAACTCGGCACGATCGCCGGACGGCAGCAGCGGCGGGAGCTTTCGGCGTGACCCAGGACGTCCGCGACCTGCTGCACGCCGCGGCCGGGCTCTACCGGGACGACCCGCGGGCTTCGGCGCTGCTGCACGACTGTCTCAACCGGCTGGAGCAGCCGCTGCGCGTCGCGTTCACCGGGGCGCCTTCGTCGGGGAAGACGACGCTCGCCGCCGCGCTGGGCGAGTGGCCGACGCGCGCGCTGCGCGACCTCGTGCTGCTGGACGACCCCGGCCCGGCCGACGACGTCCCGGACGCGACGGTCCGGCTGGTCCGCCACCTCGAACCGGACGAGCTCGCGGCGGCGCACGCGCCGGGTGGCTCGGTGTTCGCCCGGCAGAGCGCGGTGAACTCGGTGCTGGTGCTGTCGCGGGCCGACGAGGTCGGCGCGGGCCGGATCGACGCGCTGCTCACCGCGAAGCAGCTGGCGCGCCGCGCGTGGCGGGAAGACCCGCTGTGCACGGGGTTCCTGGGCGTGATCGCCGTCGCCGGGCAGCTCGCCTACGGCGGCCGGTCATTGCGCGACGACGAGTTCGACCTGCTGGCGGCCTTCGCCGCGGTGCCGCGCGAAGAGCTGGAACGGCACGTGCTGTCGGTGGATTCGTTCACCGATCCGGCGTTCCCCGGCCCGATCCCGGTCGAGACGCGGCGGTCCCTGGTGGTGCGGTTCGGGATGTTCGGCGTCCGGCTGGCGCTCACGCTGATCCGCACCGGCTGCGACGACCGCGTCAAGCTCTCGGCGGAACTGGTGCGCCGCAGTGGGTTGGGCGAGCTGCGGGACACCCTGGCCGGGTGTTTCGTGGCGCGGGCCGAGGCACTGCGGGCGCGGACGGCGATCATCCGGCTGGAGGCGCTGCTGGCGGCGCAGCCCCGTCCGGGCGGGGATCGCCTGGTGTCCCGGGTGGAGCGCTTCGCCGCGGCCGCGCACGACTTCCGCGAGCTGCGCCTGATCGCCGACATCCGCGGCGGCCGGACGGCGCTGTCCGGGGAACCCGCGGAGGAAGCGGTCCGGTTGCTGGGCGCCCAGGGCACGGCCCCCGCGGACCGCCTCGGGCTGGAGCCGGACGCCGATCCGAACGAGATCTACGACGCCGGGCTGGATGCGCTGCGGCGCTGGCGGCACGAGGCCGAACGTCCGGACCGCCCGCATGCCGAGCGGACCGCGGCGCACGTGGTGGTGCGCTCCGCCGAGGGGCTGCTCGCGCTGTTCGCCTAGAGCCTGTTTCGATGTGCTGACCAGCGAGCTTCTGGTCGGTGTTGTGGGTGCGGCGTGTCTTGGAGGAGATAGACGAGGTCTCCGGTAGACCGATCAACGACCAAGCTGATCAAGAACACCGGAGACCTCGTGCCGAGCCTAGCGGCGACGGGGCGAGCCGATCTGACCGACGCGCAGTGGGCGATCCTGGAACCGCTGCTGCCCGTCGGCAAGAAGCCCGGCGCCGCCCGCCACTGTGGAGTAAACGCCAGCTCCTGGACGGCATCCGCTGGCGGGTTCGTGTCGGTTCGCCGTGGCGTGACGTCGCACCCGTGTATGGCTGCGGCAAACCGTCTATGGCTTGTTCCGGCGCTGGCAGCGCGCCGGTGTGTGGGCGCTGATCCTGGCGGCGTTGCAGACCCGGGCCGACGCCGCCGGGCTGATCACCTGGGAGGTGAGCGTGGATTCCACGATCAACCGGGCGCACCAGCACGCCGCAGGCGCCCGCATCGAGGGCGACCTGCAGAAAGAACCGCCTGGCGGTACCGGCGAGCCCGAACCGGCCGACCACGCGCTGGGCCGGTCGCGGGGCGGCTGGACGACCAAGCTGCATTTGGCCACCGAGCAAGGCCAGAAACCACTGTCGATGCTGGTGACCGCCGGTCAACCTGGTGATTCGCCGCAGTTCGAGGCGGTGCTGGCCAGGGCCTGGGTCGCCCGGATTGGTGGTGGGCGAGCCCGGACCCGGCCGGACCGTGTCCTGGCGGACAAGGCCTACAGTTCCCGCGCCAACCGGGCTTATCTGCGGCGGCGTGGGATCGCGTGCACGATTCCCCAGCCCTCTGATCAGGTCTGGCATCGCCGCAACCGCGGCCGGGCCGGTGGCCGGCCACCGGCATTCGACCCAGAGATCTACAAGCAACGGCACGCGGTGGTGTGCGGCATCAACCGGCTCAAACGCAACCGAGGCGTCGCCACGCGCTTCGACAAACTCGCGGTTCGCTACGAGGCAACCGTGCACATCGCGGCGATCAACGAGTGGCTACGGCATTGAAACAGGCTCTAGAGGACGGCGGTCACCTCGACCTCGACCAGGTGCTCCGGGACGTCCAGGGCCGCGACGCCGATGAGGGTGGCGGGCGGCTTGGCCGTGGTCCCGATCTTGGCGCTGCCGCGGGCGATGCCGTCGAGCAGGGCGGGCATCTTCTCGGGCTTCCAGTCGACGGCGTAGACGGTCAGTTTCGCCACGTCGTCGAACGATCCGCCGGCCGCGGCCAGCGCGGCGGCGACGTTGACGTAGGCCTGCTCGACCTGGTCGGCGAGGTCGGGGCCGGTCTCCCAGGCGACCTGCCCGGCGACGAAGACGAGCTTCGTCCCCTCGGCGACGGCGACCTGGTGGTAGACGTCGATCTCGGGCAGTTCGGGGGGATTCACCATGGTGACGGTCATCTTTTCCTCCGTGCTCTCTTGTGGTTACTCAGGAACCATAGGAGAGTGTGCAAGGATGCGGAAGAAGGCACTTTTCGGTGACGGGGGAACCAGATGGTGACCAAGCAGGACACGGACCTTTCCCGCGCGGATTCCCTGGCGCGCGAGATCTTCTCGGACGTCGCCAACAAGTGGGCGTTCCTGATCATCGAGACCCTCGGTGAGCGCACGCTGCGGTTCAGTGAGCTGCGCAACGAGGTCGAGGGCATCAGCCACAAGATGCTGACGCAGAACCTGCGCATGCTGGAGCGCAACGGGCTGATCGTGCGCGAGGTGTACCCCACCGTCCCGCCGCGCGTCGAGTACACCCTGACCGAGCCCGGCCAGGGCCTGCGCGCGACGGTCGACAGCATGTGCGGCTGGACCCAGCGGTTCATCGAGGACATCGAATCCGCCCGGCGCAGCTTCGACGGCTGACGGCGTCACGAAAACACCGACCGGCGGGCCGGTTCGCGACCGGTTGTCCGGTGTTGACGGCCGCCGGGCCGCGGCGCACCATAGAGCGGTCTATGGTCCAGTGCCGGCCCGAAGGGGACTCCCATGTCCGAAGACGTCCGCCCGCGGGTCCGGTTGTTCGGCGAGCTCCTGGCGCACTGGGCGCGGGAACGTCCGGGGGACACCGCGTTGATCTTCGCGGACCGGTCGTGGACCTGGGCGGAGTTCGACGAGCGGGTCCGGCGGCTGTCCGGGGCCCTCGCCGCGGCCGGGATCGCGCACGGCGACCGGGTGGCGTTCGTCGACAAGAACCACCCCGCCTGCCTGGAGACCACCTTCGCCGCGGCCGGGCTCGGGGCCGCCAATGCCGTCGTCAACTGGCGGCTTTCCGGCGACGAACTGGCCTACGTGCTCAAGGACGCGGGTGCGAAGGTGGTCTTCGTCGGCGCCGAACTGCGGCCCGCGCTCGAGGCGATCCGCGACCGGCTGCCCGCCCTGGAGCGCGTGATCGTCGTAGGCGGGGACGCCGACGAGTACGAGGCCTTCCTGACCTCCGCCGAGCCGCACGCCGGGCCCGGTGCCGGCCCCGTCGACACCGACGACGGCGTGCTGGTCATGTACACCAGTGGCACCACCGGCTTCCCGAAGGGCGCGGTGCTGACCCACCGCAGCGTCCTCGCGCACGGCCTCGCCGCCGGGACCGCGTTCCCGATCGGCCCGGGTGAGGTCAACCTGGTCGCGATGCCGCTGTTCCACGTCGGCGGCAGCTGTTACGCGGTTTCGGGGTTCCTCTACGGCGAGCCGTCCTACCTGACGCGCGAGCCGGACGCGGCATCGCTGTTCGCCGCGCTGCGGGCCGGGATCACGCACGCCTTCCTGGTGCCCGCCGTCGTGGCCGGGATCGCGCAGGCCGGCGAGGCCGCGCTCCAGGCGTTCTCCCGGCTGAAGTACCTCTGCTACGGCGCTTCGCCGATGCCGCTCCCGCTGCTGCGCACGGTGCTCGCCGCCTGGCCGGACGTCAAGTTCGCCCAGGTCTACGGCATGACCGAGCTGTCCGGCGCGGTCACCGCCCTGGACCCGGACGCGCACCGGGACGCCACCCGTCCGGAGCGGCTGGCCTCGGCGGGCACCGCACTGTCCGGAGTGGACATCCGGATCGTCGACCCGGTCACGGCGGAGGACGCCGATGTCGGCGAGGTGTGGGTGCGCACCGAGCAGCGGATGGCGGGCTACCTCGGCAAGCCCGAGGCCACCGCCGAGACCATTGTGGACGGCTGGGTCCGCACCGGCGACGTCGGGCGCCTCGACGACGGCGGGTTCCTGTTCCTCGAGGACCGCGTCAAGGACATGATCATCACCGGCGGCGAGAACGTCTACTCGCCCGAAGTGGAGCGCGTCGTGGCGGAATTCCCCGGCGTCGCCGAGGTGGCCGTGATCGGCGTGCCGGACGAGAAGTGGGGCGAGCAGGTCAAGGCCGTCGTCGCCGGCGACCAGCTCGACGCCGAGAAGATCGTGGAGTTCTGCCGCGAGCGGCTGGCCCACTACAAGTGCCCGCGCAGCGTCGACGTCGTGGAGGCGTTGCCGCGCAACGCCACCGGCAAGATCCTCAAGCGTTCGCTGCGCGAGCCCTACTGGCGGGACCGGGACCGGAACGTGTGATGCCGCCGGTCACGCGCCGCGGGTACTTCGAGGCCGCGCTGGAGGTGCTGGCGGAGCACGGGTTCGCCGAGCTGAACGTCGGCGTGCTGTGCCGCGGCCTCGGCGTCACGAGCGGGTCGTTCTACCACCACTTCGGCGGCTGGCCGGGGTTCGTGGCGCAGCTGCTGGAGCACTGGGAGAACCGCCAGGTGCGCATCCTGCGCGAGGGCGGCTTCGGCACCGGCGGCCCGGCGGCCGACTTCGCCGCGCTGATGGACCTCACCCTCGGGCTGCCCCACGAGGCGGAAGCCGCGATCCGCGCGTGGGCGAAGAACGACGAAACCGTGCGCGCGGCGCAGAAGCGCGTCGACGACGCCCGGCTGCGCACGGTCGGCAAGGCGGTCGAGGGCATCGTCGGCGACCGGAGACTGGCCCGCACGCTGACGTCGCTCGGGATGGCGCTGCTGGTGGGGCACCAGCAGCTGGCGTCGGCGGGGGAGCACGGCGAGCTGACCGAGCTGCTCGCGGAGTACACGCGGCTGGTGTACTCCCGCGCGGGTTAGGCGTTGCCGGGACCGGGCTTCGACGGCTCTGCCGCGAAGGTGGTTGGAGCCGCCCCCGGCATGGTGCGGCCACAGCGCAGCTGCGCGTCGGCTGGTTCGGGCCGGAAGGTGGTTTGCCGAGCCTGCGATGATTTCCCAGGTCTCTTCGCCTTGTGTGAGCGGCAGGGGTCAGTAGCCGACGAACTTTTTCTTGATCCAGGCCCCGGCGCGGACACGCAGGTCCTTCGGGGCCAGGCTCGGGTCCCTGGCCTTGGTCGCCATCCAGAACTGCTTGGCGCGCTCGGCGGTCTTGTAGACGTCGCGCACGTAGGCGCGGAACGCCCGGATCCGGTCAGCCGGGTCGGTCGAGTCGGCCTTGGCGCCCAGGTACTTCACGCGAGTGCTCTTGAGCAACTGCCCCAGGCCGAACGCGCTGGACGTCGGGGCCCCGGTGCGGGTCGTCCATGTCGTCGCGCTGCACCGAGGCGACCAGCCGGGCGACCGCCGCGTTGCCCGCTGCGGTCTGGAGGGTGTGCAGAGGGTGTTCACGCTTGCTCCCGTGGACCGGCTCGGGCTCGTGGCCGTCGACCGACGGGGTGGTCGTGCGTGTGGCACGGTTCATCATCCCAGTCGCGCACGAGCGACTGAATGGGGGAATGTCCGTTCGGGCGAACACAAGTGCTGTGCTCGCCGGCCTTTCCGTCAGCCGGCCAAGGGGGTCCCCATCGGATCCTGCCCGGTCGACCTTCGTGGTCAACGCACTAGGCGTTGCCGAGCACCCGGGTCACGGTGATCTCGATGACGACCCGCTGCGGGTTCGGCTTGGGTTGCCGGTAGCGGGCGGCGTACCGGTTTTCCGCGTCCCGCACCGATTCCGGGTCGTCGCGCAGCACCGCTCGTCCCTCCAAAGTGGACCAACGCGGGCCGTCGAGCTGGCAGACCGCGACCGGGATGCCGTCCGTGCCCGCGGCGCGCACCAGCCGGGCCTTGACCGAGGGGGCGAAGGTGATCACGCGGGCGAGGCCGGCGTCGAAGTCGACGGTCACGCCGACCGCGACGACGTGCGGAGTGCCGTCCGGGCGGACCGTGGTCAGCGTGGCCAGGTGGCGCTCGGTCCAGAACGCGCGGAAGTCCGGCCCGCGGCCGTCGAGGTCGATCTTCATGACGTCCACGCTAGTCCGTCCGGGTGGGCGGGGCGCCGAGGGACCCACTCACGGTGATAGTAAGGAAAGTTTCCTAACCCTCTTGACCTGGTCTTGAAGCTTCTGTCAGGCTTCGATCGCCTTCGCCGCAGCCAACGATGTCCCTACGGAGGAGCCATGAAGAGAGTCATCCGGGCGGCGGTGGTTTCGGCCGCGCTCACCGCCGGGCTGGTGAGCGTGCCGGCGGCTGCGTCCGCGGCCGGCACGCCGTACGTGCCGGGAACGCTGCGCCCGTCCGTCTCGCAGGCCACGCAGGATGCCGCGCTCCAGAAGTACTACGACTTCTGGAAGAAGAACTTCCTGACGACCAAGTGCGGCACCGGCACCTACGCCGTGCTGTCCAAGGACGCCGACCACTCCTTCGTCGCCGAGGGCGAGGGGTACGGCATGACGATCTCGGCGATGATGGCGGACAAGGACCCGCAGGCGCGCTCGATCGTCGACGGGATCCTGAAGTTCGTGAAGGCGCACCCGTCGGTCAACAACAAGGACCTGCACGCGGCCGAGCAGGATTCGAACTGCAAGAGCGTCAACGGCAGCGACTCCGCCACCGACGGCGACCTCGAAATCGCCTACGGTCTGTTGATCGCGGACAAGAAATGGGGCAGCGGCGGCTCGGTCGACTACAAGGCCGAAGCCGTCCGGATTATCAACGCGATCAAAGAAGAGCGAGGTCAACGGCGCCACGAAGTTCACCCTGCTCGGCGACTGGGGCAACGACGCGGAGTACAAGAACAGTTCCCGCTCGTCGGACTGGATGCCGGGCCACCTGCGCGCGTTCGCCACGGCGACCGGTGACAGCTTCTGGACTTCGGTCCGCACTCGCTCGGAGACGGCGGTGAGCCAGCTGCAGTCGTCGTACGCGCCGAACACCGGGCTGCTGCCGGACTTCGTGGTGAACACGAACTCGACGCCGAAGCCGGCGCCGTCGAACTTCCTCGAGGGACCGTACGACGGCAAGTACAGCTGGAACGCCTGCCGCGACCCGTGGCGCCTCGGCGCGGACGCGATCACGGCGTCCGGGAGCGCGGCGGTGGCGCAGGTCCGCAAGATGAACACGTGGATCAAGTCGGCCACGGGTGGTGACCCGGCGAAGATCCAGAGCGGCTATTCGCTGTCGGGTTCGAAGACGGAAAACGGCCGGCACCCGTGCTTCACGGCGCCGTTCGCGGTGGCCGCGATGACGGACCCGGGCAGCCAGGCCTGGCTGGACAAGCTGTGGACGGCGGTCTCGTCGTGGTCCCCGGACTCGACGGACTACTACGGGACGGGCATCACGATCCAGGTCCTGCTCATCCTGAGCGGCAACTACGTGGCCGCGTAGGTCTCCGGTCGTCCCGCGCCCGGTTGTTTCGGGGGCGGGACGACCGGCTCGTGGGTGAGACTGGCGGCATGACCGGTCACCCGCGCAGTGTCGACGAGCTGACCAGCCCGGTGCGCGGATTCGCCGGATTTGACCGGCACCGAGTGGTGCTTGAGCCGCGCGGAGTGGCTCAGAAACTGTCGGTCCCTTGCGTTATCGTGGAAATCGGGGCTGCTCAGTTCGAGTACGGTCGGCCGCGCTCAGCTCGGTTCGCGGACCGGCAGCCCGGCGGCCCGGTAGATCTCGTCGATCACGGTCATCGTCTCGACCGCGTCGGCCGCCGAGGTCTTCACCGGTGCGTCTTCGAGGACTGCCGCCGCGAACGCCTCCAGCTGGTATGCATACGTCGACTTCCGCGGGAACTTTTCCGTGCGGCGCGACTCACCGATGCGGACCGTCAGGCGGTGGTAAGCCTGCGGCATCAGCGGGTTGATCACCGACAGCGACCCCCGCGAACCCACGACCTTCGCGCTGATCTTCAGCACTGAGGACGACCACATCGAACACTCCACCCGCCCGGTGTGCCCGGACGGGTACGCCAGCTCCGCCGTCATCGCCCGGTCCACCCGAGGTGACCGCAGCTTCGCCGAGGCCGAAACCACCGACGGCGTCTCGCCACCGAAGACGCGCGCCATGTGGACGGCGTAGCAGCCCGCGTCCATCGTGGCCCCGCCGGCCAGGCCGTAGTCGTAGCGGATGTCCGAGAACTTCGGCAGCGGGAAGCACAACGCCGTCTCGACGCGCTGCAGAGAGCCCAGTTCGCCCGACGCCACGATCTCCTCCACCCGCAGTGCCAGCGGGTGGTAGCGGTAGTGGAACGCCTCCATCACGACGCGGTCCGAAGCGGCTGCCGCCTCAGCGATCTCCCGGGCTTCCGCCGCGTTGGCGGTGAACGGCTTCTCGCACAAGACGTGCTTCCCGGCCGCCAAGGCGGCGAGTGTCCAGCGTCCGTGGAGGCCGTTCGGCAGCGGGTTGTAGACGGCGTCGATGTCCGGATCCGCCAGCAACTCGTCGTACCCGGCGAAGATCCGGGGGATGCCGTGCCTGGTCGCAAACGCTTGCGCGCGGTCGCGTGACCGGGCTGCCACCGCGGTGACCGACACCGGTGAAACCGAAGACGCGGGCTTGATCAGGGCCGCCGGGGCGATGCGAGCCGCCCCCAGGATGCCGATCCGCAGGCTCATGGGCGCGAAGTTAGCACCGAACCGGATTTCAACAGGTGGTTGACCTCTTCAACAGCGAGTTGTAGCGTTCCGGCCAGTCGAACAGTGGAGGTCCGCTATGTCCCGTTCTCGTGCCGTGCAGGCGGTGTTGCTCGCGAGTGTCGCCGTGCTGGTGACGGCTTGTGGTGGCGGTCCGGACGGTGCGGGCGGGACGTCGCAGGCCGCCGGTGCGCCCGCGTCCGGCATCCCGGACACCGCCGCGATCGTCCAGGGCGTGCAGAAGGACGCCCAGCTCAACGCGGGTTTGCCGGACACCGTCAAGCAGGCCGGCCTGCACCTGGCCTCGAACCTGCAGTCCGCGCCCAACAACTTCTACGCCGCCGACGGCAAGACCCCGATCGGCTACGAGGTCGACCTCGCCAAGGCGATCGCCGCCAAGCTCGGCGTCGCCGTCACCCACCAGGACATGGCGTTCGGCTCGCTGATCACCAGCCTCCAGTCCGGCCGCATCGACCTGACCATGGCCGGCATGAACGACACCAAGGCCCGCCAGGCCCAGATCGACTTCGTCGACTACTTCACCTCGGGCATCACGATCATGATCCGCAAGGGCAACCCGGACGGCATCACCGGCCCGGACAACCTCTGCGGCAAGAACGTCGCGGTCGTGCAGGGCACCAGCCACCAGAAGTTCGCCGAGGCGCAGAGCGCCAAGTGCACGCAGGCCGGCAAGCCCGCGGTCACCGTCACCGCGACCGACAGCGACAACCAGAACCAGAACCAGCTGCGCACCGGCCGCGTCGCCGCGATCCTCAACGACCTCCCGAGCGCCGTCTACATCTCGCGCACCGCGGGCGACGGCAAGTTCTTCGAGGTCGTCCCGGGCGAGCCCATCGAAGGCGGGCCGTACGGCATCGGCGTCAACAAGCAGAACACGCCGCTGCGGGACGCCGTGCAGAAGGCGCTGCAGGCCCTGATCGCCGACGGCACCTACGGCAAGATCCTGCAGGCCTGGGGCGTCGAGCAGGGCGCGATCAAGGAGGCCGCGGTCAATGGCGGCTCCTGAACCGCTGCCGATCGTCCGGTTGCGCCACTGGGGCCGGTGGGTCGCCGCCGCGATCATCCTCGCGCTGCTCGTGCTGCTGGGCATCGCGCTGGGCAACGCGCAGATCGCGTGGAACCAGGTCCCGGACTTCGTCTTCTACAAGGTGATGGCGACCGGCCTCCTCAACACCGTCGTGCTGGCCGTGCTGTCCCAGGCCGTCGCGATCGTGCTCGGCATCGTCATCGCGCTGCTGCGCCGCAGCGCCAACCCGGTCGCCCGGTGGTTCGCCGCCGGGTACATCTGGATCTTCCGCGGCCTGCCCGTGCTGCTGCAGATCCTCCTTTGGTACAACCTGGCGCTGGTCTTCCCGGTCATCGACATCCCGTTCCTCGTCCACGAGCAGACGAACGTGCTGATCAGCGCGTTCAGCGCCGCGTTCCTCGGCCTGGCGCTGAACGAGAGCGCGTACATGGCCGAGATCGTCCGCGCCGGGCTGAACAGCGTCGACAGCGGACAGACCGAGGCGGCCAAGTCGATCGGTATGACACCGGCCGCGACCCTGCGCCGGGTCGTGCTGCCGCAGGCCATGCGCGTGATCATCCCGCCCACCGGCAACGACTTCATCAACATGCTCAAGGGCACGTCGATGGCGTCGGTGATCGGCGTGACCGAGCTGATCCACGCGGCCAACAACATCTCGTCCAACAACCTGCTGGTGATGGAGACGCTGCTGGCCGCGGCCGTCTGGTACATGGTCGTGGTGACCGTCGCCGGCGTCGGCCAGCACTACCTGGAACGCGCGTTCGGGCAGGCCGATCGCGGGCCGCTCGCCCGGGCCGGCAAGGCGTTGCGCGGCGTGCCGCTGGTGAGGAGTGCCCGTGTCTGAGCCACTGCTGCGCGCCGTCGGGGTCCGGAAGTCCTACGGCCACACCGAAGTCCTCGGCGGCATCGACCTGGAAGTCCACAAGGGACAGGTCGTCTGCCTGCTGGGCCCGTCCGGCGCCGGGAAGAGCACGTTCCTGCGCTGCATCAACCACCTCGAGACCATCGACGCCGGCCAGATCTGGGTCGACGGCGAGCCCATCGGCTTCCGCCAGCGTGGCGGCAAGCTGTACGAACTGCGCGAACGCGACGTCGCCCGGCAGCGCCGTGACATCGGTATGGTGTTCCAGCGGTTCAACCTCTTCGCGCACCGGACGGCACTGGAGAACGTCGTCGAGGGCCCGATCCGGGTGCTGGGCGTGAAACCGGACGAGGCCCGCAAGGAGGGGCTGGCGCTGCTCGACCGAGTCGGCCTCGCCCACCGCGCGAACGCGTACCCGGCGCAGCTGTCCGGCGGGCAGCAGCAGCGCGTCGCGATCGCCCGGTCGCTGGCGATGAAACCGAAGCTGATGCTGTTCGACGAGCCGACGTCGGCGCTGGACCCGGAGCTGGTCGGCGAGGTCCTCGAGGTGATGAGTACGTTGGCGGGGGAGGGGATGACGATGGTCGTCGTGACGCACGAGATGAGCTTCGCCGCGGAGGCCGCCGACGAGGTGGTGTTCCTGGCCGACGGCGCCGTCGTCGAGACCGGGCCGCCTTCGGAGGTCCTGAGCGCGCCGAAGCACGACCGCACGCGGCAATTCCTGGCGAGGATCCTCGCGTGAGGAGGATTTCGCCCCGGTACCTGCTCCAGTTCGACGAGCCCGCCGGCTACCTCGACTTCGCCCGCTTCGGCCCGCCGTCGCACGCGGTGCTCGACACCACGGCCGCCCTGCTCGACCAGGCCACCACGGCCGGGCCGTCCACAGTGGACGAGCTGATGCGGCAGGAGGTGCGGGCCAAGGCCGCCGCCGCGCGGCTGTCCGGCTCGGACACCGACCACGCGGTCCTGCTGCCGAACACCAGCCTCGGGCTGTTCCAGGCCGCGTTCCACAGCACCGGCGAGGTGCTCGTGTCGGCCGCGGAGTTCCCGGCCAACACGTATCCGTGGGCGCGTGCCGAACAGGCGGGCCGCCTGACGCTGCGGCGCCTGACCGGCGGGTACGTGACGCCCGAGCGCGTCGCCGAGGCGTTGACGCCGGAGATCACGACGGTCAGCGTCAGCGCGGTCGACTTCCGCACCGGCTTCCGCGCCGACCTCGCCGGCCTGCGCGACGTCGTCGGCGACCGCCTCCTGGTCGTCGACGGCATCCAGGGCTTCGGCGTGATCGAGGCGCCGTGGGAGGTCGCCGACGTCCTGGTCGTCGGCGGCCAGAAGTGGCTGCGCGCGGGCTGGGGGACCGGCTTCGCGGTGTTGTCCGACCGCGCGCTGGAGCGGATGGACCCGGTGCTGTCGGGCTGGACCGGAGCGCGCGATCCGGGCCTGTTCGACGACGAGATCCACCCGCCGGACGGTACCGCCCAGTCGTGGTCGATCTCCAACCTCAGCCCGATCACCTCCGGCGCGTTCGCCGAGGCCCTCGAGCTGGTCGAAGAGGCCGGCGTCGGCCCCATCGCGGCGCGGATCGCCGAGCGGCTGGGGGAGTTCGAAGAGGTGCTCGCCTCCTGCGGCGCCGAGGTCGTGTCGGCCGTGGACCGGCGCGCGGGCATCCTCGCGTTCACCCTGCCCGGCCACCCCGCCGAGCAGGTCGGGGCCGCGCTGGCCAACGCCGGGATCGCGGCGACCGTGCGTCCCGAGCACGTCCGGCTCTCGCCGCACGCCTCGACCCCGGCGGCGGCCGCGGACCTGCTCCGGGAAGCGCTGGAGACCCTGACGCGGCCTCGCGAACCGATGGTCGTCCCGGCCCCGGGCGCGACGACGCACGAGGTGCTCACCGCCCTGGTGCCGGCCATTCCGGGGCTCGCGGCGATGCTCGGGCCGGGCAACGAAGTCCTGCTTCACGACCTGAGCCGGCTGCCGGATTCGATCATCGCCATCGCCGGCGACCTCACCGGCCGCAACGTCGGCGGCCCGATGACCGACCTGCTGCTCGGCCTGGTCCGCCGCGGCACCACCCAGGACCTGACGAACTACCGCACGCACGGCCCGGACGGCCGGCCGATCCGCTCCTCGACGCTGTTTCTGCGCGACGCCGACGGGGTCGCGGTCGGCTGCCTGTGCGTCAACAGCGTCGAGGAGGCCGCGTCCCCCGGCGGCAACGGCGAGCCGGAGACTTTCCCACCGGACGTCGACAGCCTGCAGCGGTTCCTCGTGGACCGGGCGGTGACCAAGGCGGGGATCCCGGTGGACCTCATGAAGAAGCGGCACAAGGCGGCCGTGGTGCGGGAGCTCGACGAAGCCGGTTATTTCCTCATCAAGGACGCGGTCGACCACCTGGCCGGGCGCCTCGACGTCACCCGGTACACGATCTACAACTACCTCAACGAGATCCGGGCCTGACGCTGCCCGATCGGACCTTGCCACCTGCGCTTTCCGGGCGGACCATGGCCCGCATGACCGAATCGGACACGCGGGCCCTGGTTCGGCTCGAAGCGGACGGCGAGGCGGACGCCGAGGAGTTCGACCTGCTGGCCCGCCGGCTGCGTGCCGAGCTGGACGAACTGGACGTCGACGTGCTGACGGTCCCGGGCGAGCTCCCACCGGGCGCGAAGGGCGCCGACCCGGTGACGATCGGCTCGCTGATGGTGGCGTTCAGCGCGGCCGGCGGCGTGTTCCCCGGGCTCGTCGAGACGCTGCGCGAGTGGCTGGGCCGCCAGGCGGGCCGCCACAAGATCAAGGTGACGATCGACGGCGACACGGTCGAGCTGGAGCGGGCGACGACGGCCGAGCGCCAGCAGCTGATCGACGCCTTCGTCCGCCGCCATGGCTAGCCGCCACGCGCTGCTGATCGCGACCGAGACGTACGCCGACCCGGCCCTGCGGCGGCTGACCGCACCCGGCGGCGACGCGCGGGAGCTGGCGGCGGTGCTGAGCGACCCGGCGATCGCGGGGTTCGAGGTGACGACCCTGGTCGACCAGCCCCACCACGTGGTGGGCGAGGCGATCGGCGAGTTCTACCGCGGCCGGCGCCGCGACGAGCTGACCTTGCTGTACTTCACCGGCCACGGCGTCAAGGACGACGACGGCAGCCTGTACCTGGCGATGGCCAACACCCGCCGGGACAGCCTGATGTTCACGGCGCTGGCGGCGGAGCTGGTCGACCGGGCGATGGCGGGGTGCCCGTCCCGGCAGAAGGTGCTGGTGCTGGACTGCTGTTACAGCGGCGCGTTTCCGGCGGGAAAGCTGGCGAAGGCGAGCACGGACGTGCACACGCTGGAGCGGTTCCAGGGCCGCGGCCGCGCGGTGCTCACGGCGTCGGACGCGACGCAGTACTCCTTCGAAGGCGACGCGGTGGTGGGGTCGGCGGCCCGCTCGGTGTTCACCCGCCACCTGGTGGCGGGCCTGCGCGACGGAAGCGCGGACCTGGACGGCGACGGCGACGTGACGGTGGACGAGCTGTACAGCTACGTCCACGAGCGCGTGGTGGCGGAGATGCCGAGGCAGCGGCCGAAGCACCAGTCCGATGTGGAGGGACGCATCGTGCTGGCGCGCAATCCGCGGTGGGCGCTGCCGGAGTACGTGAAGCACGGCTTGGCGAGCCCGATCGCTTCGGACCGGATGAACGCGCTGGAGGGGTTGAAGCGGCTGAACCGGGTGGGCAACGACGTCGTGCGTGCGCGGACGACGGACGAGATCCGGCGGCTGGTGGAGGACGACAGCCGCACGGTCTCGGCCGCGGCGCGGGAATGGGTGGCCGAGGGCGAAGGGCCGGTCGAGCCGGTCGCGGCCGAGCCGGCGACGGAGGAGGTCGCCCCGCCGAAGCCGGCGGCTCCGGCGGGGTCGGGAACCGCGGGACTGGCTGCTCCGGCGGGGGCGGGAACCGCGGGACTGGCTGCTCCGGCGGGGGCGGGAACCGCGGGACCGGCTGCGCCGGCCCGGCCGGGAACCGGTCGATCACCGTCGGCGATCCCGGCCGGGCAGCGGCCGGCCCAGCCGAAATCCGCACGCCCCGCCGGACCATTGCCGGCGACTCCGCTGAACGAATCCGAGCGGGCGCTGCGCCGCCGGAACGCCGCGTTCTACTTCGGCTCGGCCGCGTTGACCCTCGCCTTGGTGGCCGGGGTGGTCGCGGCGGGCGTCCCGGCCTGGCTGGCTACCATGCTCGTCGTGGTCTTCGCGGTCTTCGTCGGAATGGGGTTGGCCGGCCTGCGCGGTCAGTCCAAGTAGGACTCCACGGCATCCGCGGCGAAGGAAACCCCGCCATGGCCACGGATCTCCGCCTTCAACTCCGCCAGCCGCGAAGCCACCGAAGCCACCGAAGCCGACGAAGACACCTCCTCGACCGCCTCGCGCAGCGATGAAGCCGTCACCGAATCGGCGGGCAGATGCCGCCCCACCCCGAGTGCCGCCAGCTGGGCGGCGTTGCCGAACTGGTCCGCCGCCTGCGGAATCGCCACCGTCGGGACGCCGAACCACAGCGCTTCCGTCGCCCCGCCCATCCCGGCGTGCGTGATGAACGCCGACGCCGCTTCGAGCACCGCCAGTTGCGGGACGCTCTCGTGCACCTCCACCGAGGACGGCAGCGGCCCGATTGAAGCGGGCGGGACGTGCTTCCCCAGCGAGATCACGACGTGCCAATCCGAAGCGAACGCCGAAACGCACGCCTGGTACACCGGAAGCTGGTCGTTGAACGCCGTCCCGAACGACACCAGCAGTACCCGCCGGCCCGACGCCGGCGGCGTCCACGACCGGTCGGCCAGCCGCGCCGGATCCAGGCAGGGCCCGACGAACCGGACGTGCGGACCCACCCGGTCGGCTTCAGGCTGCATCGCGCGCGGGATCAGCGACAGGACCCGCGCCGGGTGCCCCAGCCACGCCCAGGGATCGGCCTGAACGCCGTGGGACGCAAGCCACCGCGACAACGTGGCCGCGTAGTCCACACCGGACGGTGACGTCTTGATCGGCTCCATCACCGAAGCCATGTCCTCGTCGTAGCCCTCCCACGCCACCAGCGTGGGCGACAGCTGGACGGCGGGCACGCCGTAGCGCGCTCCCAGCAGTGGCGCACCCAGCCCGCCGATGTCGTACAGCACCAGGTCCGGCCGGTCGGTGTCGAACCGGGCCGTCAGCAGCGGGTGGACGGCGATGGCTTCGTCGAGGAAGACGCGCATCGCGTCGGCCGGGTCGTCCGGCCACACCGCCGCCTCGCCGAGCGGGAAGGTCGTCGGGTGCTCGACGACCTCGGCGCCCGTCGGCGCGACCAGCGGAGCCAGTGGCGCGCCGACGACGTAGGACACCCGGTGCCCGCGGCGGACCAGCTCACTGATCAGGCCCAGCGACGGGTAGATGTGGCTCGGCGCGGTGCAGCCGACCATGACGATGTGTTTGCGCAGCATGGTGCTCCTTCAAGACGAAGAAAGAACAGACGGCGCGCAGGTGAAGGGACCCTCCCGGTCGGCGGGGAGTCCGGCGGTCACGCCGTCTCAGGCGAGGCGGAGCCGGATGAAGAAGATCATGAAACCGACCGTACGGGATTCCGGATCGACCGCGCCACCCGATTTCCACCTTTCGTAGGGCATTCGCGGTCATGCCGTCCCCGCGGGCCCCGGCCGGGACTAGGGTTCTCCCGCCCGAAGACGCAGGGGAAAGGGAGAAAACAGTGAGACGTGCCGTAATCGCCGCGGTGGCCGCCGCCGCGGCGGCGTCCGCGCTCGTGGCCGCCCCGGCCGCGACCGCCGCGCCCGCCGCCCCGGCGGCGATCGCCTGGGGACCGTGCACCGATCCCACGCTGGTCGCCGCCGGCGCCGAATGCGGGTACCTCGGCGTGCCGCTCGACTACCGCAAGCCGGCCGGGGAGCAGGTCCAGCTCGCCGTCAGCCGCGTCAAGCACAAGGCGCCCGACGCGCAGTACCAGGGCGTCATGCTGACGAACCCCGGTGGCCCCGGCGGTTCCGGCCTGCTGCTGGCCACCCGCGGCCCGCGCGTGCCCAACCACGCCGGTGACGCCTACGACTGGATCGGCTTCGACCCGCGCGGCGTCGGCGCCAGCAAGCCCGCGCTGAGCTGCGACCCGAACTACATGGACTACAACCGGCCGCAGTACGTGCCGTTCACCCCACAGCTGGAGCGGACCTGGCTCGACCGGTCCAAGGGGTACGCCGAAGCCTGCGCGAAGAACAACTCGCGCGCGTTGCTGGAGAACATGAAGACGACCGACACGGTCAAGGACATGGACTCCATCCGCCAGGCGCTCGGCCAGAAGCAGCTGAACTTCTACGGCTACTCCTACGGCACCTACCTCGGCCAGGTGTACGGCTCGCTGTACCCGCAGAACGTCCGCCGGATGGTGCTCGATTCGACGGTCGACCCGCGCGAAGTCTGGTACGGCGCCAACCTCAACCAGGACGTCGCCTTCGACAAGAACATCCTCATCTGGTTCGGCTGGGTCGCCCAGCACGACGACGTCTACCACCTCGGCAAGACCCAGGCCGCCGTGCAGCGGGTCGTCAACGAGCAGCTGCTCAAGACGTCCTTCAACCCGGCCGGCGGCGTGATCGGGCCGGACGAGATCATCGACGTCATCCAGCAGGCCGGCTACTACCAGCTGCGCTGGACGCTGCTGGGCGACGCGCTGTCCCGGTTCGTCAACAAGGGTGACTGGCAGAACTGGAAGACGCTCTTCGAGGCCTTCGGCGGCCGCGGCGACGACAACGGCTACGCGGTGTACCTCGCCGTGCAGTGCACCGACGTCCAGTGGCCGCAGAGCTGGAACCAGTGGAAGCGCGACAACTGGCAGACCTTCGCCAAGGCGCCGTACTTCACCTGGCAGAACGCGTGGTTCAACGCGCCCTGCCTGTACTGGCCGGCGAAGGCCGGGAAGCCGGCCAAGGTCGACGGCCGGGGCGTCCAGAGCGTCCTGATGATCGACGAGACGCTCGACGCGGCGACGCCGTTCGAGGGCAGCCTCGAGGTCCGCAGCCGGTTCCCGGGTGCTTCGCTGATCTCGGAGCCGGGCGGTACCAGCCACGCGATCACCCCGCGCGGCAACGCCTGCGTCGACAACAAGATCGCGGACTACCTGGCGACGGGCGCGCTCCCGGCCCGCAAGCCGGGCCGCACGGCCGACGTCGAGTGCGCGCCGCTGCCGCAGCCGACGCCGCCGGCGCCGACGGCCGCCAAGGCCGACGTCGCGGCGACGCAGGGCATGGTGGCCGGGCGATTTGCCGGCTGACCTGCGTAAACCCTGAGAAGCGGGGTGCTGGGCACACTGCCCGGCACCCCGCTTCTTTATGGGCTCCGCGTGCTTTCCGACGCCGGGGGCTTTGAGTCCGCGTGGACTTTGTGTTACAAAGTGCGTATCAACTCTGCGATTCAAAGTCCAGGAAAGGAGGACGCCATGACTGGGGGACCGGCGTTCGCACTGCACGGCCTCACCAAGCGGTTCGGGCAGGTCACGGCGGTCGGCGGGGTGTCCGTCGAGGTCGCGCGCGGCGAGGTCGTCGCGCTGCTCGGGCCGAACGGCGCGGGCAAGTCGACCACCGTCGACATGCTGCTCGGCCTGACCAAGCCGGACGCGGGGGAGGTCACCGTCGCCGGTGGCAGCCCGCGCGAAGCCGTCGACCGGGGGCTCGTCGGCGCGATGATGCAGAACGGCGCGCTGCTGCCGGACGCCACGGTCGGCGAGATCGTGGGCCTGATCGTCTCGACGCACGAGAAGCCGCTGCCCGCCGAAGAGGTGATCGCCCGGGCGGGCCTCGAAAAGCTCGTCAAACGCCGCTGCGGCAAGCTGTCCGGCGGCGAACGGCAGCGCGTCCGGTTCGCGCTCGCGCTGGCCGGCGACCCGCAGCTGCTCGTGCTCGACGAGCCGACCGCGGCGATGGACGTCGACGGCAGGCGTGCGTTCTGGGCGGCCATCCGCGAGTTCGCCGCCGGCGGCCGGACCGTGCTGTTCGCGACCCACTACCTCGCCGAGGCCGAGGACTACGCCGACCGGGTCGTTCTGATGCGCCACGGCGTCGTCGTCGCCGACGGCCCGGTCGCCGAGGTCCGGGCCGCGGTGTCCGGCCGGGTGCTCAAGGCCGCCGTCCCGGGCGCCACCGAGGCCGAACTGGCGCACCTGCCGGGCGTCACCGGCGTCCAGCTGCGCGGCGGCCGCGCCGAGCTGGCCTGCGCCGACTCCGACACCGCGATCCGCGCCCTGCTCGCGGCGCACCCGGCCGCGTCCGACATCGAAATCACCGCGCTCGGCCTCGAAGAGGCCTTCCTGGCGCTGACCGCCGAGGAGGTCGCCGCGTGAACACGACATACCTGAGCCTGGAGATCAAGCGGATCGTCCGCAGCCCGCAGTTCACCATCTTCACCATCGGCATGCCGGTCGCGATGTACCTGCTCTTCGGGGCGATCTTCGGCGACTACGTCCTCGACAGCGGCTTGCACTCGAGCACCCAGACGATGATCGGCATGGCCGCGTACGGCGCCAGCGGCGGTGCGTTGTTCACCGGCACCCGGGTTGCGCAGGAACGCACGGACGGCTGGCAGCGCCAGCTCCGCCTGACGCCGATGCGCGGCCCCGGCTACCTGGCCGTCAAGGTCGCTTCGGCGATGGCAGTCGCCCTCCCGGTGCTGCTGGCGATCTTCTTCGTCGGCTTCCTGCGCGGCGAGCCGCTCACCATGGCCGAGTGGGGCAGGCAGCTGGTCTTCCTGTGGGCCGCCACCCTCCCGTTCGCCGTCCTGGGCCTGGCGATCGGCCTGTTCGGGAAGGGCGACACGGTCGGCGCGGTCACCGGCGCCCTGATGATGCCGCTCGGCATGCTCGGCGGCCTGTGGATCCCGCTGGAGATCCTGCCCGGCTGGATGGCGACGGTGGCGCACTTCGTGCCCACCTACTGGCTGCGCCGGGTCGGCATCGACCCGTTGACGCACGCTTCCGGGACGTGGGTCGCGGTGCTCGTGCTGGCGGGCTGGCTGGTCGTGCCCGCACTGGTCGTGGTGCGCCGGTTCCGGCTGGACACGGCCCGGCTCTGATTGCGTGTTAGCTTCCGTGCAGCGTTGAGGGGTCTGCACGGGAGGAGGGCGAACCAGGTGGAAGACGAGCCGATGTCGGCCGAGGAGTCGCTGAACCTGATCGCCCAGCAGCACCGGCGGACGCGCCGGGAACTGGGCGGGGGCCCGGCGCGGATGCTCGCGGCCTGGGCCCTCGCCTGGATCGTCGGCTGGGGCTTCACGTACGTCACGACGCTGCCCGGCGTGGGGGTGCCGGGCTGGGTCGCCGGCGGTCTCGTCGTCCCGCTGCTGTTCCTCGGCGCCGTCGCCTACACGACGTTCACCAGCATCCGCACCGGCCGCGGGATCCGCGGGCCGTCCCGCACGGTCGGGGCGATGTACGGCTACGGCTGGGCGCTCGGCTCGATCGGGCTGATGGTCGTCGACATCCGGATCACGAGTTTCCAGGCGCTGTCCACGGACCAGGTCTCGCTGCTGTGGACCGGCACGTGGCTGCTGCTGACCGGCGTGATGTACCTGGCGGGCGGCATGGTGTGGCAGGACAAGCTCATGTACGGCCTCGGCGCGTGGATGATCGTGTCGGCCGCGCTGAGCGTGCTGGTCGGGTACCCGGCGAACTTCCTCGTGCTCACCGTCTGCGGGGGCGGCGGGTTCCTGCTCGGCGCGATCGTCTACTTCGTCCGCGAGAAGACCGGCCGATGAGCGAACTGCCGCAGCTCGACCCGGTCATCCACGCCCAGGCGCGGCTGCGGGTCACGGTCGCGCTGGCCGGGCTGCGCTCGGGCGACCAGATCACCTTCCCGCGGCTGCAGCAGCTCCTGGACATGACGGCGGGCAACCTCTCGACGCACCTGCGCAAGCTCGAGGACGCCGAGTACGTCGAGATCACCAAGGCCTACGAGCACCGCACGCCGGTCACCCTGGTCCGGCTGACCGCGGCCGGCCGGGCGGCGTTCGAGAGCTACACCAAGGCGCTGCACCAGCTGCTGGACGCCACCGGCGGGGACTGACGTGGGCCGCTGGGTGATCCACCTCGACCTGGACGCCTTCTACGCGTCGGCCGAGCAGCTCACCCGCCCGACGCTGGCCGGGCGCCCGGTGCTCGTCGGCGGGCTCGGGCCCCGCGGCGTCGTCGCCGGCGCGAGCTACGAATCGCGGGCGTTCGGCATCAAGTCGGCGATGCCGATGGCCCAGGCGCGGCGGCTGCTGCCGGCGAACGGCGTGATCGTGCCGCCGCGGTTCCGCGTCTACGAGCGGCTCAGCCAGGAGGTCTTCGCCGTCGTCACCGAGGTGGCGCCGGTGCTGGAGAAGATCTCTCTCGACGAAGCCTTCGCCGAACCGCCGTCGCTGCTCGGCGCGTCCTTCGACGCGGTGACGGAGTTCTGCGCCGCGCTGCGGGCCCGCATCCGGGCGGAAACCGGCCTGGTGGCGTCGATCGGCGCGGGCAACGGCAAGCAGATCGCGAAGATCGCCTCCGACGAGGCCAAACCGGACGGGCTGCTGGTGGTGCCGCAGGGGACCGAACGGGAGTTCCTCGCCCCGCTGCCGGTGCGCGCGCTGTGGGGCATCGGCCCGGTCGCCGAGGGCAAGCTGCGGTTCATCGGCGTCCAGACGCTCGGGCAGCTGGCGGCACTGTCCGAACAGGACGCCGTGGCCACGCTCGGCGGCGTGGTCGGCCGCGACCTGCGGCGGCTCGCGACCGGCGCCGACGACCGCCCGGTGGCCGGCCGCGCCGAGACCAAGCAGGTCAGCGCCGAGACGACGTTCGACACCGACATCAAGGACTTGCCGACGTTGCGGGCGGAGGTCCGCCGGATCGCGGTGGGCGCGCACCAGCGGCTGGTCAAGGCCGGCCGGGTGGCCCGGACGGTGGTGATCAAGCTGCGGCACACGGACATGCACACGGTGACCCGTTCGGAGACGATCTCCGCGCCCACGGACGACCTGGCCGAGCTGGCGGGGACGGCGGAGCGGCTCCTGATCGACCCGGCGGAATTCGGCGGCATCCGGCTGGCGGGCGTCGCCTACAGCGGCCTGTCGGTGCCCCACCAGGACGCGTTGTTCACCCTGGCCGCGCCCTCGGCGCCGTCGACGGTGGTGTCCACCGCCCCGGCGACGGCCGCCGCACCGCCGTCGGAGTGGCGCCAGGGCGACGATGTGGTCCACGAGGAGTTCGGCACGGGCTGGGTCCAGGGCGCGGGCCACGGCCGGGTGACGGTCCGCTTCGAGCACCGGTCATCGGGACCCGGCACCGCGCGGACCTTCCTCCAGTCCGACCCGGCCCTGACCCGCGGCGACCCCGGCGACTGCCTACGCTGAAGTGCCACATTATTGGGGCGTTTGGCCCTAGGCAGCTGAGCAGCCTTGCAGCTTCGCCACTTGCTGGCCCGCCAGCAGGAACGCACCCACACCGTAGGCCGCGGTGTCGGTCGCGTGAGCTGTCGCCGGGCGGTCGCCGACCGGCTGGACGTAACCCACCTTGCCGTCGGCCTGCAGGGACTTTGTCGACAGCGCCGTCCACGCCTTATCGACCACCGGGCGGAAGCGGGCCGCGTCGAGGACGCCCGCGTTGACGCCCCAGCCGATGCCGAACGTGAAGAATGCCGTGCCGCTGGACTCCGGGCCGCCGTGGTCCCACGGGTTCAGCAGGTCCGAGTTCCAGAAGCCGTCACGCCGCTGGACCAAAGCCAGCGTGGCCGCCATCTTCTTGAACACGCGCAGGTATTCCGGCCGCCGCGGGTCGTCCGTCGGCAGCACCTGGAGCACCTTCGTCAACGCCGCCAGGGCCCAGCCGTTGCCGCGCGACCAGAACACGCCCGACCCCTTGAACCGCGCGTCGCGGTACCACAAGCCGGTGAACTCGTTGAACAGCTTGTGCTCGGTGTACGAGAAGAGCGTTTGCATCGTGTCCAAATAGGACGGATCGTGGTCGATCAGGCTCATCCGGGCGAACGACGGCATCGCCATGTTCAGCGCGTCGACGTAGTTCCAGTAATCGCGGTGGCCCGCCTGCACGGAAGCCACCTCGGCCTTGATCCGGGTGCGGATCGAGTCGAGCGGGATCTCCGGGTGGAAGTACGTGTACAGGTCCAGGTACGCCTCGCCGGCGGCCTGGTTGTCCGGGAAGAACGGCCGCTTCGGGTCTTCCGGGAGCAGGTACTTGTTGGCCTGCGCCCAGGGGTACGTCTTGTGGTTGGACTGGCCGGTGGTCCGGACCAGGGCCAGGTTGCCGACGTGGAACGTCGCGTTCTGCCAGTCCGGCGCGTCGAGGTTCGTCCCGTTGGCGACCCAGTAGTTGCCCGCGGCCACCATTTCGTCGGAAACGGTGCAGGTCGCGGCGGTCGCCACCGGGGCGGTGAAGAGACTGCCCGCCAACGCCGTGGCCGCGAGCACGCCGAAACCGCGAATTCCCGGGAAACGCATGAAAGCATTCTCCTCAGCACGTCATGGCGGCGGTCGATCCGCAGCGAGTGAAGCGCGTCCCGGTAGCCGTGTCAAGGTACCGATCAGCGGTACGCCGCAACGGTTTCCAGCAATCGGCGGCACGCGGATTCGGCGCCGTCGGCGTTCTTCGCCAGCACCAGCGTCAGCACCCGGGAATGCGCCACGAGCTCCATCGGCTCGCCGTGCGCCTTCAGCGCGGCGACCACGGGCACCTGCAGCTGCGCGATCAGCGTGTTCCCCGACGCCCGGAGCAGTGCGGCGTGGAACCGCGAATCGGCGTCCCGGAACGCTTCGCCGTCGCCGCGCTCGACCGCGTCGGCCATCTGGGCGTAGGCCGAGGCCATCGCCGAAAGCTCGTCGGGACGCCGGTGCCGGGCCGCGATCCGCGCCGCCTGCGGTTCGATGGCCAGCCGCAGTTCCAGCAGCTCGCGCAGGTGCTCGCGGCCGCCGGGACCGCCGACGCGCCAGGCGATGACGTCCGGGTCGATCGCGTCCCACGCCTCGGGCGGCAGCGTCCAGGTCCCGACCCGCGGGCGCGCGGTGACCATGCCCTTGGACTCGAGCACGCGCAACGCTTCGCGCACCACCGTGCGGGACGCGGAGAACCGGCGGCCGAGCTCCTCGGGGACGAGCGGCTGCCCGTCCCCGAGGACGCCTTCGACGATCAGCCGGCCGAGTTCGTCGACGATGCGTGCATGGAGGTTCCGCACCGCTACTCGGGCAGGCCGACGCGCCGCTCCCCGCTGCGCAGCTGCTGCAGCACGACCGCGATCACCAGCAGGGCACCGTGGGCGACGTTCTGCCAGAACGGGTTGATGCCCAGCCCGGACATGCCGTTGTCGAGCACGCCCAGGATGACCACCGCGAGCACGGTCGAAATGATCGACCCGCGCCCGCCCTTGAGCATCGTGCCGCCGAGCGCGGCGCCGGTGACGGCCTGCAGCTCCAGTCCCTCGGACCCGGACGTCGGCTGGCCGGACCCGGTGCGGGCGGTGATCAGCACGCCCGCGATCGCCGCGACCACGCCGACGAGGGCGTACACGCCGATGATGTACCGGTTGATGTTGATGCCGGCCAGCCGCGCGGCGGTGTCGTTGCCGCCGATGGCGTAGACGTTGCGGCCGATGTCGGTGTACTTGAGCAGGAAGTGCAGCAGCGCCGCGACGATCAGGAACACCCACACCAGCGACGGCAGGCCCGCGATCGCCCCCTTGGCCAGGAAGATGAACAGGTCGTCGCCGCCGGTGTAGCCCTGTGCCTTGCCGTTCGAGATGACCTGTGCGATGCCCTTGTAGGTGGCGAGCATGGCCAGCGTCGCGACCACCGGGTTGACCCGGCCGAAGATGATGATCATGCCGTTGACCAGGCCGCACAGGATGCCGACGCCGACCGCGGCGAGGATGCCGACCTCGGCGTTGCCGGTCGAGGTGAACACCATCGCCGAGATGACCGAGGCGAGCCCGGCCATCGAGCCGACCGAGATGTCCAGCGCGCCCAGGATGATCACCAGGGTCTGCACCAGCGCGAGCAGTCCCATGATGGTGATCGCGCTGCCGATCAGCAGCAGGTTGTTGGTGCGGAAGAAGTTCTCGTTCAGCACGCTCAGCAGGATCACCAGCGCGATCAGCGTGATGATCAGGCTCGAGTTCTGCACGCCGATGCCGGTCAAGACCCGGCGTGCGGTGCTCGGTTGCGCCGGGGCGGCGGGGGCCGAGGTTTCCTTCGTGGGGGTGCTCATGCGCCGATCTCCTGGGCTTCGTCCACGGCTGGTTCGGTTTCGGGGATGGCGAGGGTCAGCACGGCTTCCTCGGTCGCGTCTTCGCGGCTGATCTCGCCCGCGAGCCGCCCGGCCCGCATGACGAGGATGCGGTCGGCCAGCGTCAGCACCTCCGGAAGGTCGGAAGAGATGACCAGGAGCGCGATGCCTTCGGCGGCGAGGCCGTCGATGATCCGGTAGATCTCGGCCTTCGCGCCGACGTCGACCCCGCGCGTCGGCTCGTCGAGGATCAGCAGCTTCGGCCGTCGCGCGAGCCATCGCGCGAGGACGGCCTTCTGCTGGTTGCCGCCGGAAAGCTTGCGGACTTCCTGCTCCATCGACGGCGTCCGCACGCGAAGCTCGCGTACGTACTCCTCGACGAGCGCGCGTTCCTTCGCCCGCTTCACGACCCGGAAGCGGCGAAGCCGGTCCAGGACGGCGATGGAGACGTTGTCGCGTACGGACCGCTGCATGAGCAACGCGTCCGTCTTGCGCTCTTCGGGCGCGAACCCGATGCCCGCTTTGACCGCGTCACCCGGGTTGTGCGCGCGCAGCCGTTTGCCGGCGAGCTCCACGGTCCCGGACCGGATCGGCAGGTCGCCGACGATCGCGCGGGCCAGCTCGGAGCGTCCGGCGCCGACCAGCCCGGCCAGGCAGACGACCTCGCCCGCGCGGACCTGCAACGAGATGCCGGTGACGTCGTCGGTCGTGACGTCGGCCAGCTTCAGGACCACGTCGCCGGTGTCCTGGGTGACGCGGCGTTCCAGCGCCGACAGGTCGCGGCCGATCATCATCCGGACCAGGCCGGCCTCGTCGGTCTCCGCGGCCTGCTGGACGCCGACGAGCTTCCCGTCGCGCAGCACCGCGACGCGGTCGGCGAGCTGGAAGATCTCCTTCATCCGGTGCGAGACGTAGACGACCGCGACGCCGCTGTCGCGCAGCCGCCCGATCAGCCGGAACAGCGCCTCGACTTCGTGTTCCGACAGCGACGACGTCGGTTCGTCGAACGCGATCACCTTCGGCGGGGTGGCCGCGGTGAGGACCCGGAGGATCTCGACGATCTGCCGCTGCGCGGCCGACAGGGCGACTCCGAGCGTCGCCGGGTCGAGCACGCCTTCGAAGCCGTACTCGGCGAGCGCGTCCTGGGTGGCCTTGGTGAGCGTGCGGCGGCTGAACACCCGGGCCTTCGCGGGCAGTTCGCCGACGAAGACGTTCTCCGCCACGGAAACGTGCGGGATGATCTCGGGTTCCTGGTAGATCACGCGCACCCCGGCGGCCATCGCCGCGCGCGGGGTGTCGAACGTGACCTCGGTGCCGTCCAGGAGCAGCCGGCCCTCGTCCGGGCCCTGGTCACCGGACAGCACGCGCAGGAGCGTCGACTTGCCGGCGCCGTTCTCGCCCATCAGGGCCAGGACTTCGCCGGAGCGGAACTCCAGCGAGACGTCGTCGAGGGCGGTGACACCGGAAAAGCGCTTGCCGATGCCCTCGACGGCGAGTGCGGGAGGAGAGGCGGACATGTGCGGCCCTTCGGCGGAGGAGGCCCGCGGGCGGTGCGGCCGGCACCGCCCGCGGGACAGCGGTCAGGTGCAGTTGACGCCGGCCTGCTTGTAGTTGTCCTTGTTGACGATCGTGGTCTTGGCGATCGTCTCCGCGGGCAGCTCCTTGCCGTTCTTCACCTTGTCGACCAGCACCTGGATCGCCGAGCGGCCGACCTCGGCGCCGGAGATGTAGAGCGCGGCCTTGTTGCCGGTGTCCTTGCTCGCGGCCCAGTCCTTGCAGGTGAGGTACGCACCGAGCCCGACGCCGATGATGTTGTTCGCCTGGACGCCGGAGTTGGCCAGCGCGGTCACGACGCCGGTTTCGTTTTCGTCGTTGCAGCCCCACACGACCCAGTGCTTGACGCCCGGGTTGGAGCCGATCACCGCGCCGGAGCGGTTCTGCGCGTCGACGGGGGAGTTGTCGGTGCCGACGTCGATGACCTGGACGTCGGCACCCGCGGCCTTGGCGAACGCGGACTTCGCGGCGTTGACGCGGTCGGTGCAGACGGTCAGATCCTGCTTGTACGCGCTGATGATCTTGGTGTCGGCGGCGGCCCAGCCCGCGGCCTTGAACAGCTTCCCGGCCTCGGTGCCGACCGAGTCGCCCATCTGGCTGCCGTTGAAGCCGACGAACGGGGCCTTGGCGCCGGTGCCGTCCTTGATGACGTCGTCGGAGGCGATGAGCGGGATGCCCGCGCTCTTGGCCTTGTCGATCACCTGCGGGCCGATCGCCTGGTCCGGGACGACGATGGCGACGCCGTTGGCGCCCTGCGCGACCGCGGCGTCCAGTTCGGTGATCGCCTTGTTGGCGTCCTGGCCGAGGTTGACGACCTTGAGCTCGACGCCGAGCTCCTTGGCCTTCTCCTGCGCGCCCTGCGCCTGCTCGACGAAGTACTGCTGGTCGCCCTGTTTCTGCAGGTAGTACAGGGTGACCTTGCCGTTCGTGGGCGCCTGCTGCTGTGGTGCCGCGGTGTCTTTGCCCGAAGAGCAGGAGGCCAGCAGAGCGCCGGAAATCAAACAACAACCAACAACGCTCCAGGTACGAAACCTGTGCGGGTATGTGGACATCGAGTGCTCCCATGAGGGCCGAGGTCGGGTGGGTCGGGTGTAGTTCGCGAAGTGACTCGTATTACAAAACACCCGTTCGAGGAGCGTCAAGGCGCAGTTAGCGGAGTGAGACCTACTCTAGGTAGTTTCTTGATCACCCACACGGGGATGATTTATCGTATTTTTTCCGTCCTGGGCTGCGCGTTGTCCGGTTTTGTCTCGTAGCGATGTTCTGATCGGTGTTGTCGACTGTGGTGGAAGTTTCACGCGACCAGGCAGGCCGTCTCTGCCGGATTCGCCCGGCTGGCAGGATGGCCGGACCACGTTAGGGGGACCGATGACGAAGCACCGCGTCGCCGCGCTCGCCGGGATCGCTCTCCTGGCCGCGGCCTGCAGCGGCCCGCCGCCGCAGCAGGGGCCGGCACCGACGCCCTTTCCCGAGACGGCCGCTTCTTCCGCGGGAGCCGCCGCCCCCGAGGGCTCGTTCAGCGTCGTCGCCACCGGGGACGTCCTGATCCATCCGGCGCTGACCGAACAGGCCCAGGCCGACGGCGGCGGGAAGATCGACTACCGGCCGCTGCTGGCCGGGATCAAGCCGCTGATCTCCGGCGCCGACCTCGGGATCTGCCACCTCGAGACGCCGCTGGCGCCGGAGGGCGGGCCGTACAGCGGGTACCCGTCGTTCAGTGCGCCGCCGGAGATCGCCGACGCGATCAAGGACACCGGCTACGACACCTGCTCGACGTCGTCCAACCACACGATCGACCAGGGCGCCGAGGGCGTCACCCGGACCCTGGACAAGCTCGACGACGTCGGCGTCAAGCACACCGGCTCGGCGCGGTCGGCCGCCGAGGCCGCGAAGCCGCTGATCCTCGACGTCCACGGCGTCAAGGTCGCCCAGGTGTCGTACGCGTTCGGCTTCAACGGCATCAAGGTGCCCGCCGGGAAACCGTGGCTGGCCAACCAGATCGACGTCGACGACGTCCTGGCGGCGGCTCGGAAGGCTCGCGAGGCCGGGGCGCAGGTCGTGATCGCGAGCCTGCACTGGGGTGTCGAGTACCAGCACGAGCCGACGGCCGAACAGCGGTCGCAGGCCAAGAAGATCCTGGCGTCGGACGACGTCGACCTGATCGTCGGCCACCACGCCCACGTGGTCCAGCCGTTCGAGAAGATCGGCGGCAAGTGGGTGGCCTACGGGCTCGGCAACAGCGTCGCCCGCCACTCCGAACCCAAGGGCGACACGGAAGAAGGCGCGGCGGCCCGCTTCCGCTTCGTCCGCGACGGCGACCGCTGGAAGGTCGACAAGGCCGAGTACGTCCCGACCCTGATCCGGCTGGAAGCCCCCATCCGCCTGATCGACTTGTCGACATCCCCGCCGTCTCCCCAGGTCACCAAGGCCCTCCAGGACACGGACAAGAACATCCTGAGCCTCGGCGCCGCCAAGTCCGGCCTCACCCGCCCCGGCAAGTAACTGGGGTTGCCCCGTGGGGCCGGACACCTTGATTCCAGACAGTGGTCTGGAGGGAGGATGTCCTGGTGTCGCGCAGGTCGAAGTATCCGGAGCAGTTCCGTCGCGATGCGATCGAGTTGGTCAACTCGAGTGACCGTCCGTTGCGGCAGATCGCCCGCGAACTCGGGGTCAACCACGAGACCCTGCGCTCGTGGGTCAACACCGCCAAGCAGGCCGCGGAGGCCGGGCCGCCGGCGGAGGATCCGGGTGAGGACCTGGAGCTGCAACGGTTGCGGAAAAGGGTCGCTGAGCTGGAGAAAGAGAAGGAGATCCTGCGCAAAGCGGCCGCCTATTTTGCGCGCGAGATGGATCGATGATCTACCGCTACCGGTTCATCTCCGAACACCGCGCCACCTACGGCGTGAAGCGGTTGTGCCAGGTCCTCGGGCTGCGCCGGCAGGGCTTCCACGAATGGGTCGCCACCGAAACAGCCCGGGCCGCGCGGGCGGAGGCCGAGCAAGAACTGGTCACCCTGATCGCCACGATCCATGCCGAGCATCGAGGTGCTTACGGAGTGCCGCGGGTGACCGCGGAGCTGCACCGGCGCGGCCACCTCGTGAACCATAAGCGGGTGGAGCGGCTGATGCGCGAACACGGGCTGGCCGGGATCACCCGCCGCAAACGCCGAGCTTTGACCCGACCGGCCGCCGGGCCGGTCACCCCAGTCAGTGTCCTGATCCGGCGGGACTTCACCGCCACCGCACCCGGCACGCGCCTGGTCGGGGACATCACCTGCCTGCCCACCTTCGAAGGCTGGCTCTACCTGGCCACCGTCATCGACCTGCACACCCGCGAAATCGTCGGCCACGCCATGGCCGACCATATGCGCACCGACCTGGTCTGCGACGCCATCGACCTCGCCGCCGCTCGCGGCCTCATCGAAGACGACGCGGTGTTCCACTCCGACCGCGGCGTCCAGTACACCTCCGGCCAGTTCCGCACCGCCCTCACCGAACACCGGATCCGGCCGTCTGTTGGGCGGGTCGGGTCCTGCTACGACAACGCCGTCGCCGAAGCCTTCTTCGCCACCCTCAAGACCGAAATCGGGGTCTCGATCTGGCGGACCCGGACCCAAGCCCGCCACGACGTGTTCACCTACCTGCGCTACTACAACCACAAACGGCTGCACTCCACCATCGGCCAAAACACCCCAGCCGAAGCCCGAACCAGCTACGTTCAAACCCCAGCTGCCTAAAACCCCGTGTCCGCCTCACCGGGGCAACTCCATAACTGTGATCAGCAGGTCGACACGCGTGATTGAGAAGCCGGCACGCGTGATTGAAGAGTCGACACGGCCGCACCGGCTGGCCCGCGGTGTGTCGACCCTCCAATCACGTGAGTTGGCGTTCTGATCACGCGAGTTGGCGCTTCCATCACGGGGTTCAGTGGGTTCGGGTGGTGATGAGGCGGGCCAGGGAGGCGAGTTCGGCGGTGGCGCGGGAGGGCGGGCCGGCCGCGGTGAGGTCGCGCAAGGCCTTGGCCAGCAACGCCTCCGCCTGGGCCTGGCTCCACTGGCGGCCGCCCGCGGCCTCGACGAGGGAAGCCGCGCGGGCCAGCGTGGCCTGGTCCAGGGGCTCGGGCCGGGTGTAGAGCTTGGCGAGGTCCGCGCCGGCGGGCGTGCCCGAACACAGGGCCGTCACCACCGGTAGTGACTTCTTGCGGTTCTGGAGGTCCGAGTACACCGGCTTGCCGGTGACGACCGGGTCGCCCCAGATGCCGAGCAGGTCGTCGACGTGCTGGAACGCCAGGCCCACCGCTCGGCCGAACGCACCGAAGCGATCCGCGCCGGGCGTTCCGAAGGCCGCCCCGAGCGTGCAGGCCGCGCCCAGCAGGGCCGCCGTCTTGCCCTCCGCCATCCGGACGCATTCGCCGGGGGTGACGTCGTCGCGTTGCTCGAAGTCCAGGTCCGCGGCCTGTCCCTCGAGCAGGGCCAGCGTCGCCGCCGACAGCACCTTCGCGTTCGCCGCCCCGCTCGGGGCCAGCACCTCGAACGCCAGGCTCAGCAACGCGTCCCCGGCCAGCACCGCCGGCCCGGTGCCGAACACCGTCCACGCCGTCGCGCGGTGCCGCCGGGTGGTGTCGCCGTCCATGACGTCGTCGTGCAGCAGCGAGAAGTTGTGCACCAGCTCGACCGCGACGGCGGCGGGCACGGCGTCGGCCGCCTCCCCGCCCGCGGCTTCCGCGCACAGCAGCACCAACGCCGGCCGCAGCGCCTTGCCGCCGTCGGCGGCGGCCGGCCGCCCGTCGGCGTCCTGCCAGCCGAAGTGGTAGGCGGCGATCCGCCGCATCGTCTCCGGCAGCCGCTCGGCGGCCGCCCGCAGCGCCGGGTCGACGAGCCCCTTGCTCCACGCGAGGACGTCGGCGAGCGGACGGGCCGCGGTGCGCGTGTTCATGGTCGTCATCAGCGACCGACCTGGACGTCGTCGAGGGCGCCGAGAGCGTCGGGGACGAGGACGGCGGCGGAGTGGTAGGCGCTGACGAGGTAGGAGGTGATGGCGTGGTCGCTGGTGTTCATCTGGCGGACGTTGAGCCCGGGTTGGTATTCGTCCGGGAGCGACTTGGGGCGGAGGCCGATGACGCCGGCGTCGTCTTCGCCGGTGCGCATGGCGAGGATCGAGGTGGTGCCGGTGGCGGTGATGGGGATTTTGTCGCAGGGCAGGATCGGGACGCCGCGCCAGGCGGTGACGGGTTTGCCGTCGAGGAGGATGGTGTCGGGGTAGATGCGGCGGCTGGTGCATTCGCGGCCGAAGGCGGCGATGGCTTGGGGGTGGGCGAGGAAGAGGCGGGTTTTGCGGCGTCGGCAGAGGAGGTCGTCGAGGTCGAGGGGGGTGGGTGGGCCGGTGCGGGTGGGGATGCGTTGTTTGAGGTCGGTGTTGTGCAGGAGCCCGAAGTCGGTGTTGTTGATCAGTTCGTGTTCTTGCCGTTCCCGCAACGCTTCCACAGTCAGCCGTAGCTGTTGTTCGAGCTGGTTCATCGGCTGGTTGTAGAGGTCGGTGACGCGGTTGTGGACGCGCAACACCGTTTGGGCGACGGCGAGGTCGTATTCGCGGGGGGAGGGGTCGTAGTCGACGTAGGTGCCGGGCAGCAGGGGTTCGCCGTCGTGTCCGGCGGCGAGGTCGATCGCGGCTTCGCCTTTGGCGTTCTGCGGCTTCCGTGGCTGTGACAGCGCTTCGGCGACGTGGGTGCGGAGGGATTCGGTGCGGCCGTTGAGGCGGGCGTAGGTGGCGGCGGGCAGGACGAGGGCGGTGACGCGGGTGGCGGCGCGGGCGGTGTAGGTCCAGGCGCCGGGGTCGGGGCCGAGGAGTTCTTCGCCGAAGTGGTCGCCGTCGGTGGCGGTGCCCAGATGCAGTTCGTCGCCGTACGGCCCGGTGCCGTGCCGGGTGATTTTGCCGTGGGCGAGGAGGAACAGTGTGTCCAGCGGTGCGCCGGCCTCGAAGAGGGTGGCGCCGGGTTCGTATTCGCGTTGCTCGAACGCGTCCGCCAACGCCCCCAACGCTGTTTCGTCGCCGAACCCGCGGAGCAGGGCGAGTTCGGTCAGCTCGGCGGGGACGACCTGGACGCGGGCGCCGGTGGTGTAGAAGGAGAGTTTGCCGTCGCCGAGGGTGTAGGTGAGGCGCCGGTTGACGCGGTAGGAGCCCGCGGGGACTTCGACCCAGGGGAGCTGGGAGAGCAGCCAGCGGGTGGTGATGCCGCGCATCTGCGGCAGCGTTTTGGTGGTGGTGGTCAGCGTCCGTGCCGCACGGACACTCAGCGACAGCTGCACCGACGCCGTTTCCTCGGTGACGGTCACGGTGTTTCCCGGCCGATCTCGGCGCTTTCCAGCACGGCGAGGGCGTCGGGGACGAGGACGGCGGCGGAGTAGTAGGCGGAGACGAGGTAGGAGATGATGGC